>JBGALY010000019.1:0-104816 GCA_044223435.1 Nakamurella sp. | reverse complement strand
GCGAACCATCAGGTCGGCGTACAACTCACCCGAGCAGCGAACCACGTAAGGCTGACCGTGAGCGACGACGGCCCGGGATTGGCCGCTGAGGAGCGGGAAGCAGTATTCGAACGGTTCACCCGCGGCTCGCAAGCCAAACCCGGAGGAAGCGGCCTCGGACTCGCGTTGGTCCGCGAAAGCGGCCGCGCCGCCGGCGGCGACGCCATCGCCGAGGCATCGCCAACCGGCGGGCTCCGGATCACCACCACCTGGCCAACGTGATCGGATCAGCCGGCGGCTCCACCGCAAGTCAGGGGCTACGCGTTCCGTCGGTTGAGATGCCGCGCACGAGCAGCCCGGGTGTCGCGGTCGCCGGGGCCTCCCACCGGGTCGCGTAGTGGTCGAGGAAGATCTGGCCGACCAGCTCGCCACGACTGCGCACACCGGTCTTGTCGAAGATCGATTTGAGGTGGTCCTGCACGGTGTACGGCGATAGCGACAGGGCGCGAGCGATCTCCTTGGTCACTCGCCCCTGTACGCATTGCATGGCGACCTGGCACTCCCGCTCGGTCAGACCGTAGGCGAGAGCGATCACCGGCGCGACGTCCTGTGGGGTGGCCGGATGGATGATCACCGCGGTCCGTCCTCCGGTGTCCCCGCTGAGCTTGGTGCCGTAGAGCAGGAGCCAGGTGCCGGAGCGGGTGCGGACCCGGGCTCGGGCGGCCAGTTCGAGGGGGTCGGTTCCGGGTGGGATGGCGCGGGCGCGGGCCGCGATCGCCTGCACTGTCTTCGACTCACTCGGTGTGACCGGTGCGGGGTCCTCGATCAATTCACCGATCCAGCGTGCGGCGGCACCCGAGACCGATTCCGGCTCGCCGTGCTCGTCGAAGATGACGACCCCCGGACCGTAGTCGACGGATCCGTCGGCCGGGCTGGAGATCGGCTGCGCCAGAACTGCGCGGCGCAGGCCGGCCGTGATCGAGGGGGCCAAAGTGACCATCGTCTGCAGTTCGGCCGCGGTGAACCAGGGCTGGTCGGCGTGCCGAAGGAAGGCCGCGGCGCCCCAGTAGATGCCGTCGACGACGAGGGAGACGCGCAGTTCATCACCGAAACCGTAGGCCTGTTGGGACCGGTGTCGGGTGGAGCGGGATAGTTCGCCGTGGGTGTCGTTGCTGGTCGCCCCCGCGATCCGGCCACTGTGGGCGAGAAAGGACCACTTTGTTGACGTCCTCGATGATGTATTCGTGGTGGGCGAGCCATGAGCCGGAGCAGCCCACGTTCCGGTTCATGCTGCCGGTGAACAGGATTGTCCCGGGGTCCACCGTATGGCAGCAGTAGGCGTCGAACGGGATGACGGCAGCGAGTACGCCTGCGACGGCCGCGCCATAGTCCACCCACGTCAGCCCGCGCGCTCGCACCCGTTGGATGTCGGCGCGGACCCGCGGGATCAGCGCTCCGGCCACATTTGGAGAGTACGACTGTTGGGTGTGGCGCGGGCCCCCCAGAATCATGGGATAGCGCCCGGGGGCGCCCGCTGGTCAGGCTGAGGGTATGACGACCACACACCAGGCCCCCATCGCTAGTACGCATGTTGTGACGCCCGATCGGATCTTTGAGATCGCGCAGGGCTTTATGGCCAGCAAGCACCTCTTCGCGGCGAGCGAGCTCGGCGTTTTCGAGGCCCTCGGTGAGGGTCCGGTGGATCTCGACGGACTCGCCGCCCGGACCGGACTCACACGACGCACGGCACGCATCGCCGCGGACGCCATGGTCGCGATCGGTCTGTTGGAGGTGCGCGGCGGTCGCTACGCGAATACCCCGGTGGCGGCCACGTTCCTGTCCGGGGCGACCCCGGCCGATCTGCGACCCTTGCTCCGGTTCTGGAACCGGTTGAGCTACCCCGCGTGGGAGGACCTCGCAGGGGCACTCGGCCGGGGTCGGCCCGCCCGCGAGATCTTCGAGATCGACGAGGATTTGGTGCCTGTCATGTCGGCCGGCATTGCGGCCGCCACCGCAGCCGCCTGTCGCGTCTTGCCTGAAGTGGCCGGACTGCCGGCGGCCAGCCGGGTGCTGGACATCGGCGGCGGCACCGGTTCCTGGTCGATCGCCCTGGCGGCGGCCGACCCGGCCCTCACCGCGACGGTGCTCGAGCGGGCCGACGTCGCTCGGGTCGCGGTTGAGCAATTGCGCGCGGCGGGGCACTCCGACCGCATCGACGTCCGAGTCGGTGACGTCCTGGCCGACGACCTGCCGAGGGGGTTCGATGCCTTCCTGCTGGCTAACCTGGTGCACTACTTCACGCCGGAGACGAACCGTTCGATCCTGCAGCGGATCCGTGCAGCAGCCGAACCCGGAGACCGCCTGCTGATCGCCGACTTCTGGACCGACCCGTCTCACACCCAGCCGCTCGCGGCCGCGCTGATGGCTGGCGAGTTCGCGATTCACGTCAACGACGGGGATGTCTACAGCGTTGCGGAAGGCGCAGCTTGGCTCGCGGCCACCGGCTGGAGGGCGACGGGACACGTGCCGCTAGCCGGACCCATCAGCCTCGTCACCGCCGAGGCGATGTGACGGGGACGTCTCCGGCGCCTGTCAAGCCTCGACACCGAGGCGATGCGCACCCGAAAGGCATCATGGTCCACGTCGCCCTTGGTCGGCTATCAATGCAGCTCATCAATGCCACCTGCGAAGACGGCGTGATCCGCCAGTACCAGCCGGCTCATATCCGCGTTCGCATCGAAGAGGTCCGGGGTTCGATTCCCCGCAGCTCCACCACGTCAAGGGCCCCGATTCGAACACTCGAATCGGGGCCTTGTTGCGGGAGACCCAGGCACGCTGAGGCCGTGTGATCCGCCAGCCGGCACGCGACGCGCGGGACAAAGAACTGGGGTCGCCGTCCGGGGCCGGTCCCGACTTGACGGTCGGCACGCCGCCGGCCTGCGCGCGAGGGTTGTCGCCACCGAGCGTCAGGGCGAGTAGATGGCCGGCCATGTCGGGACATTTTGTCCGGGTTCGTCACGGGTGCGCCATCGGGATGATGGTCATCGCTGCGCTGGTGGCCGCCGCCTGCACGAGTACCCCCTCCGAGCCGGTGCGGGCGACGGCTGAGGCAGCGCCGACTTCGCTGTCGCCGGCGATCTCGGCCGGGCTGGACAAGGCGATCCAGGACGCGATGGTGGCCGGCTCCGTTCCGGGTGCGATCGTCGCGATCAGTGCGCCCGAAGGGCGGTTCGTTCGCGCCTACGGACTGGCCGACACCGCCGACAAGATCGCCATGGATCCGGCAATGTCGACGCGGATTGCCAGCGTCACCAAGACATTCACCGTCACCGCGGTGCTGCAACTCGTCGACGAGGGCAAGCTCGCGCTCGACGACCCCATCGGCGATCATCTGCCCGGGGTGCCCAACGGGGACCGGATCACCATCCGACACCTGGCCGGGATGCGCAGCGGCCTACCGGACTATGCCGCGGATTCCGACTTCAGCATCGCCTACAAGCTCGACCCGTCCGTCGGCTGGCAGCCGGATCAGCTACTCACCTACGCCTTCGACAAGCCGGTGCAGTTCGAGCCGGGCGAGCGTTTCAGCTACTCCAGCACGAACACGATTCTGCTCGGCCAGCTCATCGAGAAGATCAGCGGCACATCACTGTCCGACTATCTCGACCGCAGAATCCTGGCCCCCGTCGGGCTGTCCGGGACGGCCCTGCCGGACGACGCCACGCTCCCCGAGCCGCACATGCGCGGCTACACGACTACCGGGGGAAACTTCGTGGAGACCACGGCTTGGAACCCCATCTGGGGCTGGGCGGCCGGCGGCATCGTCTCGACCGTCGATGACCTGGGCCGGTGGATCCAGGCGATCGCCAACGGCAGCCTGCTGTCCGTCGAGACACAACAGGCCCGAATGGACTTCCAGCCCACCGACGACCCCACGTTCGGGTACGGGCTGGGGCTTCATCGAGCACGACGGCTGGATCCACCACTCCGGCTCCATGCCGGGCTACCAGACGTTCGCGGGCTACCAGCCCGACGCCAAGGTCTTTCTGGTCGTCGCGATCAACACCGACGTCGTGGCCTATACGAAAGGTGAGGACGTCGGTCCTGCGGACCTCGTCACCGAGGCGGTTACCACGATTGTCACCCCTGACACGCCCTTCACCGCGGCACCGTTGTAATCGCGACGCCGAATGCATGCTCCGTGTCCAGGCCGTCACGCTGTGGCCGCCGGTTCTAGTACAGCCGCGCCGAGGTCTTCTGCACCACGCTCGGCGACATCTTGATGCCCGTGACGGTGGTCTGCTGGCCGTAGATGTCGGTGACCTTGATGGTGTACGGGCCGGGGCCTGCGCCGGGCTGGTAGATCCAGTAGTTGTAGTCGGCGAGTGTCGCCCCTTTCCACGTCCCGTTGACTTTCACCGACACCGACGCGAGCCGGTTGCCGTGGTCGAGCACCTGCAGTGCAAACCACCATTGCGAGGCGCCATTCTTGAAGCGGAAGCTCAGCGGTGGCACCGTCGGGTTCTTCACAGTGGTGTAGGTGGCCGGGATAATTCCGTCGCTGAGGGTTCCGATCTTGGCGAATGCCGTCTTGCTCAGGTCGATGTGGCCGGTGGCGCACTCCGGGCACTGGTCCATCACGACGACGCGGACATTGCCCTTGGGACCGGTCACGTCCAGGTAGGTCCCGCAGGCTGCCCCCTTTGCGTACTCGGTCGGACTGACCGCGACATACAGCTGGTCCGCCGGCAAAGCAGGAAACGAGCAGTTACCGTTGGTCGTCCCGCCGGCGACGGCCTGGTAGTGGGTGGCCCGGCCGCTGGTGGCTGCCGCCGCCGGTGAGGCCGCCAGCACCAGCGTGGTGCCAACGGCGATGACGAGGGCAACGACGGCGGACCGCCATCGCGGACGCAGATTCATCGCTGTGCTGTCGATCATCTTCCTGGCCTCCGGTCGGTCGGCGTCGCACCGATCGACGGTGAGCGGTCGTGACACATCAACGGAGGGACCAGCGTCCCATGAAGTAGCGCATCGTGATCGATCGAATGTGCGGAGTCATATTCCCGCCAACGGTCGGAGGGTCCACTGTCACCCACATGCTCGCGATCAGCCGTTCCCGACGTGGTTCCAGTGGCGGGTCGGGACCGGTGCAGTGATCGCGGTGATCGGGTCGAACACGTCACGTCCCCACCCGGCGCGACCTCGTCATCGGCGTGGTCAGCAGGCTCACCGCGACCGACTGGACGGACCTGGTCGTGCCCGTCGATGACGAGGCCGCCAGGTCCCACTCGGCAACGGCGGCCCAGCCCTGCCCTCCGCGCTGCTCGAACGGCTGCTCGACCGGCTTCCGGGCACCGTGGTGGACGCCTCTCGTTGGCCGAGCGTGCGAGACCACCATCGAGCACGGGACGGGTGTCCTGGAGGTAATCCGGCGACGGAGGAGCCGGATTGTTCAGGAGGCCCCCCAGCATTGGTGCCGACCACGTCGCTCGTCGATGGCCCCGGTGCGCCGCCAAGCACCGTTCGCCCATGTCGTTCGTACCGCCGTCGGTCGCACCGCTGCTCGCGTCGCTGACTGAGGGACGGTCGCCGTCCCGACCCGTTGAGCGCCCCGCGGCCGCGCAGCCGCCGGGAACTGCGGTGTGAGCGCCGTACCCGCTCACACTCCTGCTGGGACCACCTCATCGCCGGCGTTCTGTGGCCGCTCCACGGAGCCAATCTGGGCACCCTGCTGCGCACCTGCGACGCGGTCGGCGCCTGTCTGGCCGTGCCCGGATTGCCGTGGGTGCCCGAGGCGCTGGCCCGCGGCGACACACACTGCGTCGACGCAGTTGCGTGCAATGGGTCGGCCGGGGAGTGGGCGCCTGGTTGGACGCGCAGCGGGCCGGCGGCAGCGCGCTGATCGCGGTCGAGTTGGCCGACGAGGCCGCACGGCCGGCCGACGTCAACCCGGCCCGGCAGCGCACGGTCGTGCCGCTCGGGCACGCGCAGGCCGGTCTCCCGCCGGAGGGTCTGGCCCGCGCCGACGACGCCGTGGAGATCCCAATGGTCGGCACCGGCGGCAGTCTCAACGTCGCCGTCGCCGGGTCGCCGGTGTTGTACCGGCTGGCCGGTCTGGCCTGCCGCGGGCCCGGCCGGCCGGGGGCCACAGGTCGATCCCGGTTCCGGTCGCCGGCACGTGCCGGCGGGCTGCCGGCGGGGTACTCGATCCCCGGGAGCGCGCAACAGGAGGCACCGTGGCCATCGACGATCGCACCGCGTCCAGTGACCGCCCGGTTCGGTCCGGCGCCAGGACGGTCGTGCGGCGCGTCGTGCTGCCTCTGCTCATCGCGGCGCTGGCGATCATCGGGTTGCTGTGGTTGACCGGAACCCTGCTGGTGAACGGATCCGTTCCGTCCCTGACCAGGCTGGACACCGCGGTGACGCAGTGGGTGGTGGACCGGCGAACGCCGCCGCTGGACCTGGCCAGCCACGTGGGGACCCGGATGGCCGACACCCTGGTTGCGCTCATCGCGGCGGCGGTCGCGGTTGTGGCGCTCCGCTGGTGGCTGGGCCGGTGGCGCGAGTCGGTGATCGTCGTGGTCGCCGTCGTCGGCGAGCTGCTGATCTTCCTGGCCATCACGGCGCTGGTGCACCGCGATCGACCGCCGGTCGTCCGTCTTGACCAGGCCCCGCCCACCTCGAGCTTCCCGTCGGGGCACACCGGCGCGGCGGTGGCGCTGTACGCCGGCCTGGCCGTGCTGCTCCTGCGCACGGTGCCGCACCGTCCGCTCGCCCGGATCCTGGCCGTGGTGGGCCTGGCCATCCCGGTCGTGGTGGCGGCGTCCCGGGTGTACCGCGGCATGCATTTCCTGACCGATGTCGTCGCCGGGGCTGTCGCCAGCGGCATCTGGCTCGCGGTGGTGCTGGTCGTGTTGCTCCGCCCGACCCCAGCGGTCGACGGGCGGCCACCGGCGGTCCGAGCGTCGCGACGAACCGGCCCCTGACGGCCGGATCCGTCGAGTTGCCAGGTTGTGCCCTCGATCGGCGCGGGCGACGGCAGAATGTGGCGACTCGATCTGGGCCGCCGGGGCCGCACCCCACCTGGGCGACCCGAACCGGTGCGATGCCGATCAGGGTCGCAGGATGCCCCGCTCCCGGGCCAGCGACACTGCCGCGGTGCGGGAGGAGACGCCGAGTTTGGTGTAGATGTGCACCAGGTGCGACTTGACGGTCTGCTCGGTGATGATCAGTTCGCGCGCGATCTCGCCGTTGCTGCGGCCCGCGGCCACCCGGTCCAGGACCTCGATCTCCCGGGTGCTCAGGCTGGTCTGCGGCGTGCGCATCCGTTCCAGCAGGCGGGTGGCGATCGGAGGAGCAAGGGCGCTCTCGCCGGCGGCGGCCGACCGCACGGCGAGCAGCAACTCGTCCGGCGGGGCGCCCTTGAGCAGGTAGCCGCTGGCCCCGGCCTCGATGCTGCGGATGATGTCGCCGTCGGTGTCGTAGTTCGTCAGGATGAGCACCGGCGGGGGATCGGGCAGGGAGCGGATGGTCTGCGTGACGTCGGCGCCGTTGCCGGCCCGCCCGAGCTGCAGGTCCATCAGGACCAGGTCGGGCCGGAGCTGCCCGACCGCGGCAACCGCTTCGTCGGGCGTGGCCGCCTCACCGACCACGGCGAGGTCGTCCTCCAGGTCGAACAGCGCGCGCAGACCGAGCCGGACGACGGGATGGTCGTCGACGAGCAGGATGCGGATCATGCCGGTACCCCGGCGATCTCGACGGTGACGCAGGCGCCCCGGCCCGGCGCGGAGGCGAGCCGCAGCGACCCGCCGAGCTGCTCCACCCGGGCCCGGGCAGCGGCCAGGCCGAACGAATCCGGCCGTCCCGAGCCGGTCAGCACCTCGTCCGGGTCGAAGCCGACACCGTTGTCGACCACAGACATCCGCACGCACCCCCCGCTGCGCGAGACGCTCACCGTGGCACGCGTCGCCCGCGAGTGTTGCAGCACATTGGCCATCGTGCCCTGGGCGATCCGCAGCAGAGCCGCCTGCACCGCCATCGGCAGGTCGATCGTGTCGTCACCGACCACGTCAAGAGCGAGATCCGGCCGTCGCCATTGGGTGTCGGCCAGCCGGCGCAACGCCGGGACCAGCCCGGTGCCCGCCAACGGCGGCGGGGTCAGCTCACGCACGAGCGCCCGCGCCTCGGCCAGATTGTCCGCGGTGGTCTCCCGGGCCAGCCGGACCTGGGCCGCGCCCGGGCCGGACGGGTCGGCCCGCTCGGCCGCCTGCAGGAGCAGCTGGATGCTGGACAGGCCCTGGGCCAGGGTGTCGTGGATCTCCCGGGCCAGCCGTTCCCGTTCCTGCGCCGCCCCCGCCTCCCGCTCCCGATCGGCAAGCTCGTGACGGGTGGCGACGAGTTCGGCCATCAGCCGGTCCCGTTCGGCGGATTCCCGCAACAGCGACCGGTAGCCGGCCCCGATGAGCAGGGCCATTGCCGCGCCGACCACCGGGCCGACCACGCCGCCCACGGTCCAGCCCCCATGCACCCCACCACCGACGACGGCGAAGGCGGTCGCCAGCGCGACGGTGAACGGCCCCCGCCAGCCGGGCATCACCGCCAGATAGAGGAAGAACAGCGGAAACGCCAGATATGCCGCCGCCGGGGTGAACCAGAGCAGGGCGATCCACAGCGCCGACAGCGCGGCCACCCAGATGCGGCTGACGAACCGGCTCCGGTTGTGGTCCGCGCCGATCGCGAAGCCGATGCCGTAGACGGCCAGAAAGCCGGCGGACACGGCGATGACGGCCGCGCGGGACTCTCCGGACCAGTCCTGGGCGATCACGAAGACGGTCAGCCCGACGACCACGACATGCAGCCCCGTGCGCAACCCCACGAAGACGGGCGTGAGCGAGGACGCGGGCATTTCGCCCACGGTATCGGAGCGGGGCTGACCGGCGAATCCATCGAAAGGCGGAGCCCACCATCCACCCCCTGGTCCGCCGAAGGTGGTCGGCCGGGCGATGCCCGGCGGGCCGCGCGCCGACAGCATGGAGGACATCCACCTCATCAGCAAGGAGTCATCGACGTGTTCGTCGCCTGGCGGGACCTGCGCGCCGCGCGCGGCCGGTTCGCCCTCATCGCGGGGGTCGTCGCCCTCATCACCGTCCTGGTCGGCTTCCTGAGCGGTCTCACCGGCGGCCTGGCCGCCCAGAACGTCTCCGCCGTCCTGAATCTCGACGCGACCCGGATCGTCACCAGCGCGGGGGCACAGTCCTTCGCCGATTCGTCGCTGTCCGCGGAGCAGGTCGCCCAGTGGCAGCAGGCCGCGGACGCCGATCCGCTCGGCATCAGCCAGCTGCGCGCCGCGCACGGTGACACGACCGCCGGTGTGGCCCTGTTCGGCGCCCCGGCCACGCTCGACCCGGCGGTGCCCACCACCACCGGGACCGTCGCGCTGTCCGCCGATGCGGCCGCCGCGCTTGATGCCGGGGTCGGTGACGCCGTGCAACTCGCCGGCCGGACGTACGAGGTCGCCGCGGTCACCCCCAGCGCCTGGTACTCGCACACCCCGGTCGTCTGGCTGACCCTGCCGGACTGGCAGCGGATCCACAGCGCGACCGGCGCCGGTAACGCGGCCGCCACCGTGATGGTGGCCCGCGGCGACGCCGACTGGTCGGCGATCGACGCTGCCGCCGGCACCCAGTCGTCGAGCCCCTTGATGGCGCTGCCGCTGGTCGGTGCGTTCAAGTCGGAGATCGGGTCGCTCGGCCTGATCATCGGCCTGCTGTTCGCCATCTCGGCCGTCGTCGTCGGGGCGTTCTTCGTGGTCTGGGGCATGCAGCGACGCGGCGACGTGGCCATCCTCAAGGCCCTCGGCGCGGCCAACGGGTCGCTGCGCAAGGACAGCCTCGGCCAGGCCGCGGTCGTCCTCGCCGTCGGCGTCGGCCTGGGCACGCTCGTGGTGGTCGCCGCCGGACTGGCCCTGCCCGCCGCCGTGCCGTTCCTGCTCTCCCCGCTGACCACGCTGCTGCCGGCGGCGCTGCTGATCGCCCTCGGGCTGATCGGCGCCGTGCTGGCGCTGCGCCCGGTCACCTCCGCCGACCCCCTCACCGCCCTCGGGAGCAACCGATGATCACCCTCGACGACGTCACCCTCACCTACCCCGACGGCGACGGCCGGGTCACCGCGCTCGACCACGTCAGCGTCACCGGGCGGCCGGGCACCGTCACCGGCATCACCGGGCCGAGCGGGTCGGGCAAGTCGAGCCTGCTCGCCGTCGCCGCGACCCTGGTCCGGCCGGACTCCGGGCGCGTGCGGATCGACGGTACCGAAGCCGCCGGGCTGTCCCTGGCCGACGCCGCCCACCTGCGGCGGACCCGGATCGGCATCATGTTCCAGCAGGCCAACCTGCTGCCGTCGCTGACCGCGCTCGAGCAGATCCAGGTGATGAACGAGCTGGGCGAGCCCGGGTCGCGCCGGCGCCGGGTGCAGATCCGGGACCGGGGCCGCGAGCTGCTGGCCGCGGTCGGTCTGGAGAGCTTCGTCGACCGCCGCCCGCACCAGCTCTCCGGCGGGCAGCGCCAGCGGGTGAACCTGGCCCGCGCCCTGGTCAACCGGCCGGCGGTGCTGCTGGTCGACGAGCCGACCAGTGCGCTGGACTCGGCGTCCGGGGCGGCCGTCGTCGAGCTGATCCTGCGGCTGACCGCCGAGCAGGGCACGGCGACGCTGCTGGTGACCCACGACCTGGCCCAGCTGCCCCGGCTCGACGAGGTCGTCGAGCTGGTCGACGGACGGGTGACATCCGCGCTGCCCGCCGCCTGAACCGTCTGAAGGACGGCCCGGGTCGCGGGCGAGCGGGCGTATCCAGGAGGGGGTTCGGTTCGTTCCCGGCGCTCCGACGGCCCGAATGTCCGCCCTCGATCGGCCCGAGCCGATCAGCCGGCCGGATCGCGGCCCAGCGGGGTTCTTCGGTGCACGACGGTGCCGTCCTGGATGACCAGTTCCAGATGCTCGTGGATGTCGGCGAGCACCCCGACGTCGAGGAGCGGATCGGCGTCCAGCACCAGGAGATCGGCCGCCGCGCCGGGCGCGATCACGCCGAGGGTGCCGGACCGGCCGAGCAGGTCGGCGGCCGTGGTGGTGGCGGACCGGATGACGTCGATCACCGGCTGCGCCTGCGCGCGCAGCCGGAACTCTTCGCTCTGGTACCGGTGCATTCCGCCGAGCAGGTCCGACCCGTAGACGATCCGCACGCCCGCCTCATGGGCCAGGCGCAGCGACTCGAGCCCGCGATGCAGCACCGCGTCGACCTTGGCCCAGCTGGTGGCCGACAGCCCGTGCTCGCGACCCTCGCGCTGCAGCGCCCAGTAGGTGACCAGCGTCGGCACCAGGAACGCGTCGTGCTCGCGCAGCAGCGCCAGGCTCTCGCCGTCGAGCAGGTTCCCGTGCTCGATGCTGCGGACCCCGGCCCGCACGGCGCGGTTGATCGCCCGCGCGGTGTAGGCGTGCGCCCCGACGTACCGGTTGGCCGCCGCGGCCTCCTCGACCGCCGCGATGATCTCCGCGACCGAGTACTGCGTCGAGTCGATCCGGTCGGTCGGGGAGGCGACGCCGCCGGAGGCCATGATCTTGATGTGGTCGGCGCCGCGGCGCAGTTCCTCCCGGGCGGCCCGCCGGACCCCGTCGACCCCGTCGGCGACCATGCTGATTCCCGAACCGAGGCTGCTGCCGGCCGGCGGTCGCCGGTCGCCCGGTAGCCGCATGTCGCCGTGCCCGCCGGTCTGGCTCAACGCGTGCCCGCAGTGGAACAACCGCGGCCCGGCGATCAGCCGCTCGGCCTGGGCGCGGGCCAGGCCCTGGTCGGCGCCGCCCATGTCCCGGACGGTGGTGAAGCCGCGGCCCAGCATCGCGCGCATGATCCGGGCGGCGTGCGCGGTGATGTAGGAGCCCGCAGTGTCCTCCAGGTCCCGCAACTCCGCCGAGAACGCGGTGACGTGCACGTGCCCGTCGATCAGGCCCGGCATCACGAACCGGCCGGTGACATCCAGTTCGTCGGCGTCAGGCCCGGTCAGACCGGCGCCAACCGACGTGACCGTTCCGTCGTCGACGCGGACGTCGGCGATGCGCCACATCCCGGAGGTGAGGTCGAGGACGTGGCCGCCGCGCAGGACCGTGGTGGTGGGCACGGCTTCATCATCGACCCCGGCCTCGCGGACGCGAGACCGGGCCCGGGTGCGCAGGTGCGGGGTGCGGGGGTGCGGGAAGCGTCCGGATCAGACAGCTCACAGGCCCGCCCGACCTGGCCGATCGGATCATCGGGCTGGGGTTCCGGGAGCTGCCCGTGACGCATCGGCACGCGATCGCGGCCGGTCGGTTGCCCGTCCATCACCGGGATCCGATCGATCGGATACTGATCGCGCAGGCCAGGGTGGCGGGTCTGACCCTGGTGACGCGGGACACCGATATCCGGCGCTACGAGGTCGACCCGCTCATTGTCTGAGTGCGCCCGAGCAAGGCTCTGATGCTGGCAGCGGCACACAGCGTCCAGGTGCCGCACAGCGTCAGCCAGCAGGCCACCCCGGCGGCCAGGAACACCGTCATCCCGGTGCCGACACCGAGCAGGTGGCTGCCCAGGGCCAGGGTGCCAATGGGGAAGGTCAGCGACCACCAGCCGGGGACGAACGGCATGCGGCGACGGAAGCCGCGGAAGGTCATGACGACGGCCCAGCCGGCCAGGGGCACCCCGAGGCTGAGCATCAGCAGGCCGTAGTCGTCGGCGAATCGCTGCACGACGCCGGCCACCGGCGCCGGCAGCAAGGTAACGGCCGCCCCGGCCATCACCTGCGCGGCGGCGGTGGACTGGCCGACGACCCCCAGCGGGATCCAGGCCGTGGCGCTGGCCGCGATCGGCAACCCGGCGACCCGCCAATGGTGGTGGTAGGCGATGGCGAAGATGACGCCGCCCAGCGTCAGCGACAGGGCGAAACAGGCCACGCAGACCAGCAGCATCGCGACCTGGAGCGTCGGCGGCAGGTGTCCCACCAGACCGGCGCCGACGGTCGCCGACACCATCGGCGGGACGACCGCCAGACCCCAGACCGTGCTCGGGGCACCGGCCCGTCCGCGGACCAGCACCGTGGTGAAGCCGATCGTGGTGGCCAACCCGAGCAGGGTCCCGAGAATCCACAGCCCCGCATCGATCGGCACCCCGGCGCCGGCCAGCACCGGCCGCGAGGCGGGCAGGACGGTGGCGGTCGCGGCCCCGACCGACAGCAGCCCCATCGCGACCATGCCCCACAACGGCAGCTGCCCCGGCCGCACACTGGCGGTCAGGGTGCCCGGGGAGCGCACCAACCGGACGAGGAGGGCGCCGGTCAGTCCGAGCAGCAAGGCCCATCCGATGACCAGCACCACCGGGGCCAGCGCGGATCCTGGGGCGAGCGTCTGGGTGAGGGTGGCCAGGATGCCGGTCCCCATCACCGCGCCGTACCACGCCGGTCCGGCCGGGGGCAGCGCGACGGGCGTGGTCAGGGGGCGCAGTGCGGTGGTCATGCCCATCAGCGTGCTGCGCCGGGCCCATCGGCGGTAGCCGTCGATCCGCTATCGGGGAGATATCCTGCGGATATGGCTACGTGGCCCGATCTCGCCGCGGTCGAGGCGCTGGTTGCGGTCGCGGATCACGGCAGCCTGGCTGCCGCGGCCCGGGCGACCGGAATGGCTCAGCCGAACGTCAGCCGGTCGATCGCTCGGTTGGAACGACGCTTCGGGCTGTCGCTGATCCACCGGTCGACGACCGGCGCCACCCTCACGCCGCAGGGACTGGTCGTCGTCGAGTGGTCGCGTCACCTGCTGGACGCGGCCCGCCGGTTGGCCGACGGCGTCACCGCGCTCGGCGCGGGGCCCGGTTCGCTGTCGGTCGCCGCCAGCCACACCGTGGCCGAGAACCTGGTGCCCGGCTGGATCGGGGCCCTGCGCCGGGATCACCCCGACCTGCGGATCCGCACCGAGGTCTGCAATTCGACCGAGGTGATCGGCGCGCTGCAGGCGGGCCGGTGCGACGTCGGCTTCATCGAGGGCCCGGACGCGCCGGGTGGGCTCAACCATCGGGTCGTCGGCCAGGACGAACTCGTGCTGGTCGTCCCACCCGGCCATCCGCTGACCTGCCGCACCGAGCCCTTGCCGATCGACGAACTGGCCGACTGGCCGCTGGTCACCCGGGAGGCCGGGTCCGGCACCCGGGTCGCGCTGGATCATGCGCTGCAGCAGCGCGGACGGCCGCCGGTCCGACCGGTTCAGGAAGCCGGCAGCAACGCGACGGTCCGGGTCGCGGTCGCCAGCGGAGCCGGTCTGGCGGTACTGTCCGCCCTGGCCGTCGCGTCGATGATCGACACCGAGGCGCTGGCCGTGGTGCCGATGGACGTCACCGTGCGCCGGGAGCTGCGGGCGGTCTGGCCGGGTCCGGCCCAGCCGCGGGGACCGGTTGCCGATCTGCTCGCGATCGCCGCGGGCCGGGCCGGACGCCGGCCGGGGGCGTGACCGGGCGGCTGGCAGGCTGGTCGGCGAACTGCCGGGAGGTGCTGTGAAGCGGTTCGCAGTGGAGGCACAGTAGCGACCATGCCCACCGAGGACGAGGCGGACAAGCCCAAGGACCTGCTGGTCATCGAATCCACCCGCGGTTTCACCTGCGCCGACTGCGGCACCGCGCACGACCGGGGCGACCTGCTGACCATGGACGACGCCGGACCGCTGTGCCTGGTTTGCGCGGACCTGGCCCATCTGGAGTTTCTGGCCCGTGGCGACACCGCACTGACCCGCCGGGCCCGCAAGCACAGCACGCTGTCCGCCGTCGTCGTCCGCTGGAGCAGAAACCGCCGGCGCTACGAGCGGCAGGGCATCGTTGCCGAACCCGATGCCATCGAAAAGGCCGAGCAGGAGTGCCTGGCCGACGCCGACGCCCGCGAGCGGCGCCGGACTCGGGAGGCGATCCGGCGGGACCGGCAGGACACCGCATTCGTCGACGAGCTGGCCGCCGCCATCCGGGCGCAGTTCCCCGCCTGCCCGGCGCACCGGGCAACCCGGATCGCCCGGCACGCGGGGGAGCGCAGCAGCGGCCGGATCGGCCGGAGCGCGGCCGGCCGCGCGCTGGACCCGGACGCCGTCCGGCTGGCCGTCGTCGCGTCGGTCCGGCACGAGGACACCGAGTACGACGAGCTGTTGATGGGCGGCATCGCGCGGTTCGATGCCCGGGTGAGGGTCCGGCCCGTCATCGACGAGATCCTGGAACGCTGGGAGTCGGGCACCATCGGCTCATGACCACCGATGCCGACCGGCTGCGGGCGCGGCTGCGCGCCGACCTGACCACCGCGATGAAGGCCCGCGACAAGGAGGCCGTCGCGACGTTGCGCTCCGTGCTCGCGGCGTTCGACAACGCCGAGGCGGTCCCCGTGCCGGCGCCGGCCGCCGGGCCGCGGGCCAGCAGCGAGTTCGTCGCCGGCACCAGCGTGGGGCTCGGTTCGGCCGAGGCGGCCCGACGCGAGTTGACCCTCGACGATCTGCACACCGTGCTGCGCGCGCTGGTCGACGAGGGGCTGGCCGAGGCCGGCACCTACGCCGCGCACGGCCGGCCCGATGACGCCGACCGGCTCCGCCGGCAGGTCGACGTCCTTCGGGCATACCTGGTCTGACCCCGACGAACCCGGGCCCCACCCGACGAACCCGGGCCGGCCGCGCTGATCATCGCGTCACCGAACCCGGCGTTTCGGGCGTGTTGTCGACGCGATGATCAGCGCACCCACCGGGGATCCGCGGCCGGCCGTTCGACTCCCCGCGACCGGCTCGAGGATCAGGGCACCTGATACCCGCCGGCCCGCAACAGCTCGTACCACTCCGGCCGGGTCAGCGGCAGGTCCGAGCCGAGCGCCGCGCCGGCGACCCGCTCGGCGTTCGTCGTGCCCAGCACGACCTGCATGTTCGCCGGGTGCCGGGTGATCCAGGCGGTGGCGACAGCGATCGGCGGGACGTCGTAGGCGGCGGCCAGCCGGTCGATCACCGCATTCAGCTCCGGGTACTCCGGGGAGCCGAGGAACACGCCCGTGAAGAAACCGGCTTGGAACGGCGACCAGGCCTGCACGGTGATCCGGTTGGTCCGGCAGTAGTCCAGGATGCCGCCGCCGTCCAGGGTGACCGACTGGTCCGATCCGGCCATGTTGGTGGCGACGCCCTGCGCCACGATCGGCGCGTGGGTGATCGACAGCTGGAGCTGATTGGCCACCAGCGGCTGGCGCACCGCCGTCCGGAGCAGATCGATCTGCCGTGGGGTGTGGTTGGACACCCCGAACGCCCGGACCTTGCCGGCCGACTCGAGTTCGTCGAAGGCCCGGGCCACCTCCTCGGGCTCGACCAGAGCGTCCGGCCGGTGCAACAGGAACACATCGAGGTAATCGGTGCCCAGCGCGCGCAACGACCGTTCGGCCGATGCGACCAGGTGCTCGTAGGAGAAGTCGAAGTACGGCCCGTCCGGCACGATCCCGGCCTTGGTCTGCAGGGTGATCGCGGCCCGCTCGGACGGCGTCAGTTTCATCGCCTCGGCGAATCGTCGTTCGCAGCCGTGCAACTCGGCTCCGTAGACGGCGGCGTGGTCGAAGAAGTCGATGCCCGCGTCGCGCGCGGCGCCGATCAGCGTGCGGACCTCGTCGTCGTCCAGGTCGCCGATCCGCATGAGCCCGAGGACGACGTTCGGGGCCTCGACCTCGCCGAGGGTGATGGTCTTCATGGGTCCTACCCAACCAGGCCGACGGTCGGCCCGCCCGGGACCCTGTCGGCCGGTCGTACGCTCACGGGATGGACCACTTCGCCGTGCCCGACGACCTGGCCCGGCTGCGCCGCTGGGAGGATGCGGGCGGCACGTGGCAGGTGCTGGCCCGCCGGCCGGACGGCGTCATTGTGTCGTTGTGCCGCTGTGACGGCGGCGAGGAGGCCGACCGGTTCACCACCGCCGACCCCGCCGTCCTGGCCCACCTGGGTGATCGGGACCGCAGCGACGGCTGACGGATGCGGGGTGTGACTCGCCGCAATGCCACCGTGACGATGGCCACCCACTCTCGGCGAGCGCTCGTGTGTTTGCGCTGGTCAGGGTCACTCATTCAGCGGATCTGGTGGCTCCCCAGGATCGGAATGACGCCGACCAAGGCAACGGAGTGTGACAATGCGGTGGTCACTCGAACACAACGTGGTTCGCCCGGCCCACCGGCCCGCGCGCCGGACTGGAGCATCGCCATGAAGATCGGCGACCTGGAGCTGAACGTGCACGTCCGACCCGGCAGCGGGTCGGGACGGCCGCTGCTCATGTGCAACGGGATCGGCGCGAGCCTGCACATCCTCGATCCCCTGGTCGATGCGCTGGACCCAGCCATCGAGGTGATCCGGTTCGACCCGCCCGGGGTCGGAGATTCGCCCGCGGTGACCTTCCCGTACGGGTTGCCGCAGATGGCCGCGGTGCTGGACGAGCTGCTCGACGAACTCGGGCACGACGAGGTCGACCTCATGGGTTACTCGTGGGGCGGTGCGCTGGCCCAGCAGTTCGCCTTGCAGCGGGGCTCCCGCTGCCGCAACCTGATTCTGGTCAGCACCAGCACGGGGGCCTGGTCGGTGCCCGGCACTGCGCACGCATTCCGCGAGATGCTCATCCCGCGCGAGCTGGCCGACGCGGCCGACGCCGCCGTGATCGCCGAGTTCATCTCGGCCAATCCGGGCGCGGACCGCAAACGGTCCGCCTTCACCGCGGCCCATCAGCCCGCTGACCCGAGGGGCTGGTTCCATCAGCTGGCCGCCGTCATGTGGTGGACCAGCCTGCCGTTCCTGCCGCTGATCAAGCAGCGCACCCTGGTGGTGGGCGGTGTGGACGACCCCATCGTGCCGCCGGCCAACGCGATGATCCTGGCCGGCCTGATTCCGGATTCGACCCTGGCTCTGGTGCCGGGCGGGCACCTGGAGATCGTGACCTCGGCCAGTGATCTGGGTTCCCGGATCACCGGCTTCCTGTCCGCGGGTCGGCAGGCCGCCTGAGGCGACCCGGCGTGGTTCCCGAGGTCAACAGACCGTCGACGTCGGTGCGGCGCCGGTGACCAGTTCGAAGATGTAGCTCGCGTAGGCGTCGGGCTCGGCGACCAGGTCCTCGGCCGACTCCTTGCTGAAACCACTTGCATCGCAGTACGTCTCGAAGATCTGGTTGACCGAAGGTCCGTGCTTGTGGGCCCATTCGTGCAACAGTACGAAGGCCCGGTCATCGACCGACGTCAACGACCACCACTTCGGGCACAGGTGGATGTTCAGGATCGTCACCGCGAACGAGCCCGGCGAGCACAGGCCGTCCTTCCAGGTCTGCCGCGGTTCGCACTCGTACGTGGTGGAGTCCTGCCCGCTGGACATGCCGGACAGCACCTGGCGGACCCGGCCGAACCACAGGATCTTCTCCCGATTCGTCACCGGGGGAACCGGCAGCTTGAAGTACTTGCGGGCCAGCGCCCGCACCGTCGCGTTACTCGAATCGGCGCTCTCCATCGCCGCGATGGAGAGCATGGTGCGGGCCCGGCCGTGCGCGGCGTCCACCTGGCTGCGGGGGTGCGCTCCGCCGGATCCGCAGTCCTGCACCTCATATCGTTGCGCGACCGGTGGACGACCGGCCAGCAGGCCGGCGACCGCCCGGTTTCCGGCGGTTCGTTGCAGGTCGAGGACGGCCTGAGCGGGTGTGCCGGGTGGACCCGGCCGCTCCCGCCGGGCGGTCGGATCGAGCTTCTCGCCCGCGTCCGCGCGGCGTCGGGCCAGCGTCAGCATGGGCACCGCTCCCCTCACCGGCGGGTTTGTCCCAGAGTAGGCCCGATGCCATCGCGGTGTCAGGGGGTTGCGGCACACTCGGCCGCATGAAACTCGCGCTCGCCCTTCCGTTCACCATCACCACCTGGGACGGTGCGGCCGACCCGGCGCCTTCCGAAGCCGGTGCCCCCGACCTGGCCGCGGTCGTCCTGGCCAAGACGTACGCCGGACCGGACGTGACGGCGACGGCCACCGGGCACGCCGTGACCACCCGGGGCGAGCGCGGCGCCTCCTACGTGGCCCAGGAGCGGATCGTGGGCACCGTGCACGGGCGGACCGGCAGTTTCGTGCTCGAGCACGGCGCGTCGATGGGGGAGGGCTCGCCGACCGAGTTATGGGCCCGGGTGGTCGCCGGCTCGGGCACCGGCGACTTCGTCGGCCTGACCGGGAGCGGGCTGGTGGAACACGAGCTGGTCACCCTGCAGGTCGAACTGCCGGACGATTCGGTCGAGTGACGGGGCCGCGGCGCCGCCGACAGGACGGTCGGCGCCCGCGCCCGGTCAGTCGTTGAACTGCTTGGCCTTCTCCGCGACCTGGTCGACGACAGTGTCGATGTTCTCGGGTGTCCGGTCCTTGATCGCCCCGGCGACCTGGTCGATGCGCTCGTCGGTGAGCAGTTCCTTGGCCTTGTCGATCAGGCCGGCGGCGGCACCGGCATCGGCTGCGGCGGCCTGCTGGTCGCCCGCGGCGGCCTCGCTCGCGGCGTCCTGAGCCTTCTTCTCGCCCTGGCCGAGCAGATCCTTCGCCTGGTTGACCAGATCGTCCAGACCCATCGTGGGCTCCTTCCCTCGGTTGGCATCGGTTCGCCGGCGGCGGGCCGCGGGCGAACCCGCAGGCTATGTCCCGTCCGCCGCGCCGGGCAACCGAAGACCGGTGGTCAGTGCAACTTCCGGCGCCAGTCGGCGGGCACCCGTCCGGCCGGGCCGGGCACCGGCTGGTCGGCCGGCCGGCTGTCCGGAGCGGCCAGGTTCGGGCCGGTGTAGAACTGCTCCTCCGGGTAGCTCCAGAACCAGTCCTCACCCGGTTCGAAACTCTGGATCAGGGGATGCCCGGACGTCCGCGAATGCGCGCTGGCGTGCTGCGCCGGAGAGCTGTCGCAGCAGCCGATGTGCCCGCACTGGGCGCACCGGCGCAGGTGGAACCACCACCCGTCGCCGGCCAGGCATTCCGCGCAGCCGGTTCCGCTGGGCGCGACAGTGGGTTCGATGCCGGGGATCTCGGTCATGGGTGTTCGGCTTCTTCCGGTCGGGTCGTCGTCGGTCACATCACGTGAAGGGGGGTCGGGGCGGGGCGGCGCAGGGGCAGTCGGTCACGGCGGTGCCTCGACCTCGTCGGCGATTCGCCGGCCGATCTCCAGGGAGGCGGTGGCCGCGGGGGACGGGGCGTTGAGCACGTGCACCTGCCGGATGCCGCGCTCGTAGTAGAAATCGTCGACCAGCCGCCCGTCCCGGTGCAATGCCTGGGCCCGGACACCGGCGTGGGAGGGGCGCAGGCACCCGTCGGGCAGCTCCGGCACCAGCTCGCGCAGGGAGGCCAGGAATCGCTTGTGCGACACCGACCGGGCGACCTCGCTGATCCCGGTGCGCCAGTAGCGCTTGCCCAGCTGCCACAGTCCCGGCCAGGCCAGGCTGTCGGTGACGTCCCGGCGCCGCACGTCACCCCAGGTGTAGCCCTCCCGGGCCAGGGCGAGCACCGCATTGGGCCCGGCGTGCACGCCGCCGCGGATCATCCGGGTCAGGTGGACACCGAGGAACGGCAGGGTCGGGTCCGGCACGGGGTAGATCAGCCCGCGCACCAGGTACTCCTGTTCCGGGGCCAGCTCGAAGTACTCGCCGCGGAAGGGGATGATCCGCACCGCCGGTTCGAGCCCGGCCAGCCGGGCGATCCGGTCCGAATGCAGGCCGGCGCAGTTGACGAACTGCTCGGCCCTGATCTCGCCGGCCCCGTCGGTCCCCGTCGTCGACACGGTGACGCCGTCGAACCGGCCGTCCACGCCGACGATCTCGGTGCCCAGCCGCACCCGGCCACCGCCCTGTTCGATCAGCGCGACCAGGACCTGGCAGACCCCGACGAAATCAACGATGCCGGTGGTTTCCACCCGCAGCGCGGCGACGCAGCGGACGTGCGGCTCGTACTCACGCGCCTGCTCGGGAGAGATCACGGTCACCGGCACCCCGTTGCGCCGGCCACGGTCCAGCAACCGCAGCAGCGCCGGCACCTGGGCCTGGGTGGTCGCGACCACCAGCTTGCCGCAGATGTCCACGGCGACGCCGTGCTCGGCCGCGAAATCCCGCATGGACGACGCCCCGGCCACGCCCAGGGTCGCCTTGAGGCTGCCCGGTGCGTAATACAGGCCGGAGTGGATGACGCCCGAGTTGTGACCGGTCTGGTGCGCGGCGACCCCGCGCTCCTTGTCCAGCACGGTCACCCGGTGCCCCCGGCGGGTCAGTTCATAGGCCGTGGCCAGCCCGACGATGCCGGCGCCGGCCACCACCACGTCCGTCACGAGGCCGCAGCCGGATCGGCCCCGCCGTCGATGGTGACCTCGTCCGCCGAGCCGGCCGCCATCGCGGCCAGCTGGTCGGGCCCGGCCAGCGGGAGCCGCACCCGGAACCGGGTGTCGCCGGGCACGGACAGCACGGTCAGATCGCCGTGGTGCTTGTTCACCACGATCCGCCAGGAGATGTCCAGACCCAGGCCGGTTCCCGCGCCGACCGGCTTGGTGGTGAAGAACTGCTCGAAGATGCGGCCCTGGTTCTCGGGCGGGATGCCCGGTCCGGTGTCGGCGATCTCGACGGTCAGGCAGTCGTCGTCGGCCGTGGTCCGGATGGTCAGCGTGCCGTGGCCGTCCATCGCGTCGAGCGCGTTGTCGATCAGGTTGGTCCAGACCTGATTCAGTTCGGCCGGGTAGCCGGGGACCTTGGGGACGCTGCGGTCGTACTCCTTGACCACCGTCACCCCGGTGAACTTGGCGCCGAGCATGGTCAGCGTGCTGTCCAGCAGCTCGTGGACGTCGACGGTCTGGAAGGGTGCCCGATCCAGCTGCGAGTACTGCTTGGCCGCCCCGACCAGGGTGGAGATGCGGGTGGTCGCGTCGCTGATCTCGTTCATCAGCAGTTCGGTCTCGACCGTGTAGTACAGCCACTTGAGCGCGCCGTCGAGGGTGCCGTCGGGCACCGTGTCGGCGACCTTCTCCAGCCAGGGCACGTCGATGCCGGCCTGCACATACGTGGGGGCGATGTCCCACGCGTAGGGGATCTCGTGCTCCTCCAGCCACTCGCCGATCACGTCCTCGGCGTCGCCGGCTTCGATGGGGGTCAGCGTCGGCGCCTTGGCGACGAGCGCCGCTGCCTCCTCCTGCAGCGCGACCAGTGGCTCGAAGACGATCGGGTGCTTCTTGCCGGAGGCGATGATGGCCAGCTTGTGCCGCATGCCGGCGACCCGCTCGCGCAGGGCGGCGGTGGCTCGGACCGCCGCCGACGCCGGGTTGTTCAGCTCGTGGGTCAGGCCGGCCGACAGGGAACCCAGGGCCAGCAACCGCTCCCGCTGGTTGACCGCGTCGTTGGTGCTCTTGATCCCGTAGAACAGACCCTCCAGCAGGTGGACGGCCATCGGGAACCAATCACGCATCGCCTGGGCGAACAGCGGCGCGTCGAGCACGAAGAACCGGCTGGCGGTTACCGCCCGCATGGTGTTGTTGTACGTCTCCGGGGCGTTGGGCCCGAGGTAGGACCGCCACGCCCCGGCGTACACCCCGGGCTGGGAGGTACGGGTGGTCTCCACATCGTCCGGGCCGACCCGGCGGTAGAGCGCCACCGTGCCCTCGATCAGCACGTAGAAGCAGGTGGCCTGGTCGCCCTCGGTGTAGACCGGGCCGGGGTCGAACGCCTTGATCCAGCCGTGCTCGCACAGCCAGCCCAGCTGCTCGTCGGAAAGCTTCTCGAACAGGAACAGCGTGCGCAGCTCCGCCGGGCTGCAGCGCAGCGGAGCGTCGGCGGGGGTGAGGTGCTGGGTCATCAGCGTGTCTCCAGGTAGCGATGGACCAGGGTGACGGCGAGGGCGCCCTCGCCGACGGCGGAGGCGACCCGCTTGACCGAGTTCGCCCGGACGTCGCCCGCGACGAACACGCCGGGCACGCTGGACTCGAGCAGGTAGGGGTCCCGGTCGGGCTCCCAGTTGGTCGGGCGCTCGCCGCCGGTGACCAGATCGGGACCGGCGAGTACGAACCCGCGGGCGTCGCGAACGGCGACACCGTCCAGCCAGTCGGTGCGCGGCGCGGCGCCGATGAAGACGAACAGCGATCCGGTCTGCACGTCCTCGGTCTCGCCGGTCTCGTTGTTGCGCAGGGTCAGGCTCTGAAGATGGTCGGAGCCCTGCCCGGCGACCACCTCGGTGCGGGTGCGCACGGTGATGTTCTCGATGTCGTCGATCTGCTTGATCAGGTAGTGCGACATGGACGCGGTCAGCGATGCGCCGCGGATCAGCATGGTGACCGTCCGGGCGTACCGGGCGAAGTACACCGCGGCCTGCCCGGCGGAGTTGGCCCCACCGACGATGTACACGTCCTGGCCCTTGCAGCCGGGGGCCTCGGACAGTGCGGAGCCGTAGAACACCCCGCGGCCGGTGAACTCGTCCAAACCCGGCGCATCCAGCTTCCGGTACGACACCCCCGTGGCGAGGATGACGGTGTGCGCGTCGACGCTCCCGCCGTCGGCGAAGCGCACCGTCCGGGCCGACCCGTTCACCTCGACCGCGCAGGCGTCCCGGGTGGTGATCATCTCCGCACCGAACTTGAGGGCCTGTCGCCGGGCCCGCTCGGTCAGCTGCGCCCCGGTCACGCCGTCCGGGAAGCCCAGGTAGTTCTCGATGCGGGAGCTCTGCCCGGCCTGCCCGCCGGTGGCCAACCGCTCGATCAGCACCGTGCGCAGACCCTCGGACGCCCCGTAGACCGCGGCGCCCAGACCGGCCGGACCGGCGCCGATCACGATGATGTCGTAGAAGTCCTCGGCCGGGGCCGTGGTCAGGCCGACCCGCTCGGCCAGCTCGGAGTCGGTCGGCTCGACCAGCACCTGCCCGTCGGCGGTGATCACCACCGGCAGTTGGTCGCTGGTGACACCGGCCGCGGCCAGCAGCCGCTCGCCCTCGGCGTCGTCGCACAGGAAGGTGCGGAACGGCACCTGGTTGCGGGCCAGGAAGTCCTTGACCTCGCTGCACCGCGCCGACCAGCGGGTCGTCACCAGCTTGGTCTGCGGACGTGGGGTGTGGTCGCTGCGCTTCCACTGGTCCAGCTCGTTGTCGATGACCGGGTAGAACTTCTCCTCCGGTGGATCCCACGGCTTGAGCAGGTAGTAATCCAGGTCGACGACGTTGATCGCGGTGATCGCGGCCTGGGTGTCGGCGTAGGCGGTGAGCAGGATGCGCCGGGCCTTCGGGTAGATGTCCATGGCCTTTTCCAGGAACTGGATACCGTCCATCTGCGGCATCCGGTGATCGGCCAGCATCGCGGCCACCTGGTCGCCGCGCAGCTTCATCTCCTTGAGGGTGTCCAGCGCCTGCTGGCCGGACTCGGCCCGGACGATCCGGTAGTCCTTGCCGTACCGGCGGCGCAGGTCCCGGGCGACCGCGCGGGACACGCTCGGATCGTCGTCGACGGTCAGGATCGCGATGCGCGCCGACGGGGCGGTGGTGCTGGGTTGAGCTGACGTCATCGACGTCCTTCCGGCCTGCGGTTCATGATCGGCGGCCGGGCGTGGCTCGGCCGACGGGTCGGGACATCACGAGGTTGCCACACTCGTCCCGGACGCTGTTCTGTCCAGAGCGAACGCGGGTACCGTCCGGGTTATGCCCGAGGTCCCCCCGGTGCCGCCCGCCGAGGCGCTGGATCGGCTGCGGGCCCTGTGCCTGGCGCTGCCCGGGGCGACCGAACGGGTTTCGCACGGCGAGCCGTCCTGGTTCGCCGGCCGCTCGAGCCGGCCCCGCCAGTTCGTGTCGCTGGCCGATCACCACCACGACGACCGGTTCGGGTTCTGGGCGGCCGCCCCCGAGGGGGCGCAGGCCCGCTGGTTGGCGGCGGACCCGGGCCGGTTCTTCCGGCCGCCCTACGTAGGCGGCCGCGGCTGGGTCGGGGTGTACCTGGACGTCGAACTGGATGAGGACGGCTGGGCGGACATTGCCGAGATCGTCGCGGACGCTCATGCGGCGGTGACGCCGGCGACCCGGGCCGGGTAGCCGAGCTCCCGGCCTCACGACGGCTTCGGTTCCGGGACCGGCGATCCCACCGCGATGACCGCGTCGAGGGTGTCCACCTCGTCGACGGTCTTGTCGTCCCGGTACTGCACCACGCGGGCGAACCGCAAGGCGACGCCCCCGGGGTAGCGGGTGGACGCCTGCACCCCGTCGAACGCGATCTCGGCGATCAGCGGCGGGTCGACGAACACCGTGGTCTTCGTGCGCCGGGATTCGCGGGCCAGGAACTGTTCGGTCTGCCAGGTGAGCATCGCATCGGTCAGGCCCTTGAACGTCTTGCCCAGCATCACCAGCTCGCCGGTGCGCGAGTCGCGGGCGGCCAGATGCAGGTTGGACAGCCACCCGGTGCGCCGCCCGTACCCCCACTCGGCCCCGATCACCGCCAGGTCGAAGGTGTGCCGGGGCTTGAGCTTGATCCAGCCGGAATCCCGCCGCCCGGCGGCGTACGGAGCGTGCAGCTTCTTGACCACCGCGCCCTCGAACCCGGCCCGGACCGCTGCGGCGAACGCGTCCTGCACCGCGGCCACGTCCGGTGCCACGGAGCGCGGCACGATCAGCTCGGCCGGCAGCACGGATTGCATGACGGCGGCCCGCTCGGCCAGCGGCTCGTCCAGCAGGTCCCGTCCGTCCACGTGCAGCAGGTCGAAGCAGAACAGGGTCAACGGCAGTGGTGGGCCGGCGGTTGCGGATTCGGTCACCGTCCTGGTCGCCGTTCGGGCGGCGATCTGCTGGAACGGCACCGGCCGGCCGGCGGCGTCCACGGCCAGGACCTCACCGTCCAGCACCAGCCGCCGGGCCGGCAGCGACGCCACGAGGGTGACGATGTCGGGCAGCCGGTCCGTGATGTCGTCCAGACTCCGGGTGTACAGCCGGATCTGCTCGCCGTCCCGGTGCACCTGCACGCGGATGCCGTCGAGCTTGGTGTCGACGAGGGCGGGCAGACCCGACTTCTCCACCGCGGCGGCCGGATCGGGCGCGGCCGCGGCCAACATCGGCCGCACCGGCACGCCGACCTGCAGGCCGACCGCGGTCAACCCGTCCAGGCCGGTGGCGGCGAGCAGCCGGGCCGCTGCGGCGGTGGACCCCAGCAGCATCGACGCGCGTTGCACTGCGGCGGCCGGCACCCCGAAGGCCTCGGCCAGCCCGTCCTGCACCAGGGAATCCAAGGCGCCCTGGCGGATCTCGTCGAACACCAGCCCGCGCAGCAGCCGCTGCTCGTCCGGGGTCGCCCGGGCGAACAGTTGCTCGACCGCGGCAGCGCGCAGGGCTGCGGACCCGGCCCCGCCGATCTCCGCGATCGCCTCGAACGCGTCGTCGACGGCGCGCACGGTCAGCGTCGGCTCGGCGGCGGGGGACGGAAGCGACGACAGGGAACTCCAACCGACGCCCGTGCGCCGCTGCCGCAGGGAGCCGGACAGGTAGGTGACCACCAGGTCGATCTCGTCCGGGTCGGCGCTCCGGATCGCGGTGGCCAGCAGCGCGCGTTTGGCCAACCGGGACCGGGTGGCGCCGACGGCGGCGGAGGTGGTGGCGAGCTCGACGAACAACACCGCCCCATCGTCGCGCAGGGGTCCGACACTCACCCGCCGCCGCGATGTCCGGAGAGCATCCGGCTGGCCACCCGACCGGACGATCCCCGGTGGGGCGCCCGGCTCAACCGGCGCGCCGCAGCCGGGCCGAACCCAGCACACCGGCGGCGGCTCCGGCGGCGAGGACCGGGATGACCAGGAACGCGGCCTGTACCCCGACCGCGTCGGACAGCGTGGCCACCCCGAACGGACCGAGCCCGGATGCGATGCCGACGCCGACGGACAGCACACCCACCGCCCGGTCGGGGTGGCCCCCGGAGGCAGTGATGGTCATGGACGCCCCGAGCGGGTACTGGCCGCCCAGGCCCAGCCCGAGGATCAGCAACCCGGCCACGGACAGCGCCGCCGACGCCGACAACCAGGCCAGTGCCCACCCGGCCACGGTGATGGTCACCCCGACCAGGAACAGGGACAACGGCGACCACCGGCGGGCCAGCGGAGCCAGGATCAACCGGCCGACCGCCATGCCGCCGACCACGGCGGTCACCATGCCCGACGCGGTCCCGGGTGACATTCCGGTGCGCCGGACGAGCAGGTCCGGGGTCCACGTGATCAGGCAGAACTCCACGGCGACCGCACACACCACCGCCAGGACCGCCGGCCAGTAGGCGCGCGGGAATCCGCGCACCGAGAACCGGCCGGCACCGACCGGCCGGGCGGCATAGGTCGGCACCGCCCGTTGCCGGCCGATCAGCACGAACGCGGCCAGCGCGAGGGGAACCACCAGGATCAGCGCCGCCCGCCAGGTCAGCCCCGACGCGGTGGCGGCGGCCACGGCCAGCGGGGTGATCAGACCGACGCCGGCCGCCGCCGCATTCGCCAGCGTCAGCACTGCCGGGCCGGACCGGCCGTGATGCTCCTGCAGGACCGTGGTCGACACGTTCAACGCGAGGCCCCCGGCCAGTCCGATGAACAGCATCGCCGGCAGGGTGATCGTCAGTTCCGCGCCCTTCACCAGCGACCCGGCGCACAACACGACGATCCCGGTGGCCACCGCCACGACGGCCCGCCGGGCCAGGCCGAACCGGGCCCAGCGGCGGACCAGGCCGACGCCGAGGAACCCGGCGAGCACGACGCCGGCGGCCAGCATCAGCGAGTGCAGGCCGGCGACCGAGCTGGAGACGCCCAGCTCGTCCCGGAACAGCGGAATCGACGGGCCGATCCCGTACAGGAACCAGGTGTAGGTGCACAGGGTGACGATCGCCGCGGCCGACGTCGCGTCGGGACGGTCCGGAGCGTCGGGCAGCGACCGGGTCGAGTCGGTGATGGCGATGTCCTCGGGTCGAATGGCTACCTCGGCGGCCTGGCTCCGCAGGGACAGCCTGCCACGTGGATCGCGCCGCCCCGGCCGGTGCCGGGCGGCCGGGGGACACTGGTCGGGTGATACCGCGGCGCGCGGCGGGCGCGTTGGTCCTGGTCGTCGGTCTGACCCTGGCGCTCGTCCTGCCCGCGGCTCTGGGCCGGCGGATCGCCGGATCGGCCGGCCGCCCGCCCGTTCCGGCCCCGCCGGCGGTCGGCGACTGCCTGACGGCCCCGCCGACGCCGGCGGGCTCGCCGATCGACGGCCGGATCGCCGTCGCCGCGGCGCCGGCCGATGGCTGCAGCGACGGGGTGCGCTTCGGGGAGATCGTGTCGGTGGACAACCGTCCGGCGACGGTGCCGGCCGGGGTCGCGGTCAGCCTGCCGGTGCCCGATCCGAACGCCTGCGGTTCGCCGCTCCGCAATTACCTGGGCTGGACCTCGCAGCCGTGGAACCCGGTCGCCCTGGACGCGGTCATCCTGCTCGGCCCGGACGCCGAACAGGTCGCCGTGGGGCAGACCTGGATCGCGTGCGCGATCACCACCGGCCGGGACAGGTATCGGGGCTCGGTGCGCGACGGGTTCGGGCCGGCCGCCGATCGTTACGGACGCTGTCAACCGACGCCTCGCTTCGATCCGGCGCCGACGCCGTGTGACCGGCCGCACGCAGTCGAGATGCTCGGCACGGCGGTCGTCGGGTTCGACGACCTTGCCGGCCTGGACGCGTCCTGCGCGGATCTGGTCCGACAGCGCACCGGACTGACCGACCCGACCGCCGGCGGGAGGCTGGCGGTGCGCGTCGCTCCGGTCGACCCGAACACCGTGCCGCCCGACGTCAGCGCCGGCGGTCAGGCGATGACGTGCGGGGTCCAGGTGGACGGGGGCGGGATGCTGACGGCGGCCCTCACCGGAATCGGCGATCGGCCGCTCCCGCAGAACTGAGCCGGCCCGCACCGCCGGCCCGACACCGCCGGTCGGGCGCCGAGTGGCCCGCTCGACCGGGTCCGATCGTGCGGTCAGGGTGCGACCATCGGGACCCCTCAGGCGTACGCGTCGAGCACCCGCCCGGACAGCCGTGGCCAGACGTCCGCCGCCCAGGGGCCGAACGCGGTGTCGGACAGCGATACGCAGGCCAGGTCGACCGCGCGATCGACCCAGATGAACGACCCGGACTGACCGAAGTGCCCGAACGTGTCGGGGGAGTTTCCCGCCGCGGTCCAGTGCGGGTTCTTGTCGGCCCGGATCTCGCAGCCCAGCCCCCAGTCGTTGTGCTGTTGCTTGCCGAAGCCGGGCAGCACGCCCGACAGGCCC
The DNA here is from genome assembly GCA_044223435.1 of Nakamurella sp. Classification (GTDB taxonomy): domain Bacteria; phylum Actinomycetota; class Actinomycetes; order Mycobacteriales; family Nakamurellaceae; genus Nakamurella. The sequence goes on along the minus strand of JBGALY010000019.1, from coordinate 75,540 downwards.
GGGTAGGCCAGCGTGGAGGCCAGCCGGACGACCTCCGGCATCAGCAACCGGGGCCGGAGCAGCTCCCAGGCCAGGGTGGCCAGATCCTCGATCGACCCGCGCGCACCGTGGGCCGGCGGGCCGACCAGGCTGGTGTCGGACATGTCGAGCAGGCTGAGCACCCGCTCCTCCAGGTGGTCGTGGAACCGCTGGTCACCGGCCTGTTCCAGGTGGTGAGCGGCGACATCGATGCCGTGGTTGGAGTAGATCCGCCGGACGCCCGGTGCGGCCATCACCCGATCGCCGTCCGGGGACAGTCCGGACGCGTGGGACAGCAGATGGCGCAGCGTGGCGCCGGGTGGCCCGGCCGCGTCGTCCAGGCTGACCACCCCCTCGACGCTCGCGTCCAGCACCGTCAGCGCGGTCAGCACCTTCGTCACCGACGCCCACGGGTGGGCCTGCCCGTCGTCCACGACGTCGATGACGCCCTGCGGCCCGATCACCGCCACCGACGCCGAGCCGACCGGCCAGTCGGCGATCTCCGCCTGCAGATCCATCCGCGCCATCCTTCCGGTCCCGGACGGGGCCGAACCCGGGGTGAGTGTGCCAGCATCGCACCCGTGGTCGACAACGGTGACGGCAGACCGATCGCGCTGCTGGACGAGACGGCGCTGGAACGCGATCCGCTGCTGGATGCCGCGATCGGGCCCGCCCTGCTGGCCGCCATCGGCCGGGACGGCGGACCGGGCCGGCTCCGCCTGTACCGGACCGCACCGACCGTCGCGTTCAGCGGACGGGACTGCGCCACCCCGGGCATCGTCGAGGCCGCCGCCGCTGTGCGAGCCGCGGGCTTCACTCCGGTCCGCCGGGGACCGGGCGGGCGAGCCGCCGCCTACCACCGGGGCGCGCTGTGCCTGGACCACGTCGGCGTCGACGAGGACGCGCGGGGCGGCATCCGCAGCCGGTTCATCGGCTTCGGCGAGCTGCTCGTCGACGCGCTCCGCTCGCTGGGCACCGATGCGCAGCTCGGCCCGGTGCCCGGGGAGTACTGCCCCGGGGAGTTCAGCATCAACGACGGCCGCGGGCACAAGCTGGTCGGCACCGCGCAGCGGCTGGTCCGCGGGGCCTGGCTGTTCGGCACCGTGATCATGGTGACCGGCAGCGAGCCCGTTCGCTCGGTCCTGGTCGACGCGTACCGGGCACTCGGGCTGGACTGGAACCCGGCGACCGTCGGCGCCGTCGAGGACACCGTGCCCGGGGTCACCGTCGCCGACGTGCAGCGCGCCGTGCTGGACGCCTACCGGGGGCAGGGTGAGCTGGTGCCGGATGTGCTGGCCGCCGACGTGCTGGCCGACGCCGCGGACCGCCGGCCCCGGCACGTCGCCGCATCGACCCGGACCTGACGTCGCGTTCGTTCGCTCCGCGGACCTGATCCATGCGAGGGAATAGATCCGGGCCGTGACCCGTTGACGGCGACAGAACCTAGTTGATCCTTCAACTACAAGGGTTCGGGACATCAGCATCGAAGGAGCGGGTCATGCAGTTCGGCATCTTCACGGTCGGCGACGTCACCACCGACCCCACCAACGGGCGGACGCCCACCGAGCACGAGCGCATCAAGGCGATGGTGACGATCGCCAAGAAGGCCGAGGAGGTCGGGCTCGACGTTTTCGCCACCGGCGAGCACCACAACCCGCCCTTCGTACCGTCGTCGCCGACCACCATGCTCGGCTACGTCGCGGCGCAGACCGAGAAGATCATCCTGTCCACCTCGACCACGCTGATCACCACCAACGACCCGGTCAAGATCGCCGAGGACTTCGCGATGCTGCAGCACCTGGCCGACGGCCGGGTCGACCTGATGATGGGTCGCGGCAACACCGGCCCGGTCTACCCGTGGTTCGGGCAGGACATCACCAAGGGCATCGAGCTGGCCGTGGAGAACTACGACCTGCTGCACCGGCTCTGGCGCGAGGACGTCGTGGACTGGAAGGGGAAGTTCCGCACCCCGCTGCGCGGCTTCACCTCGACCCCCCGGCCGTTGGACGACGTGCCGCCGTTCGTCTGGCACGGATCCATCCGCAGCCCGGAGATCGCCGAGCAGGCCGCCTATTACGGTGACGGCTTCTTCGCCAACCACATCTTCTGGCCGACCACGCACTTCCAGCGGCTGATCCAGCTGTACCGAACCCGGTTCGAGCACTACGGGCACGGCACCGCCGACCAGGCCGTCGTCGGGCTGGGTGGGCAGGTCTTCATGGCCCGCAACTCCCAGGACGCGATCCGTCAGTTCCGGCCCTACTTCGACAACGCCCCGGTCTACGGGCACGGGCCGTCGCTGGAGGACTTCATGGAGATGACGCCGCTGACGGTCGGTAGCCCGCAGCAGGTGATCGACCGGACGCTGACCTTCCGGGAGTCGTTCGGCGACTACCAGCGCCAGCTGTTCCTGATGGACCACGCCGGCCTGCCGCTGTCCACCGTGCTGGAGCAGCTCGATCTGCTGGGCGAGATCGTGCCGACGCTGCGCGCCGAGTTCGATTCGCTGCGGCCCGCGCACGTGCCGGACGGCCCGACCCATGCGGCGCTGGTCGTGGCCCGTGACGCGGCAGCCGTCCGCGCGGCCGCCGAGGCCGTCTCCGCGGGAACGGAGAAGGTGTCGGCATGAGCGAGCGTGCGAGCGAATCGTCAACACGGCTGTCGGCACCTTCGGTGTCGACGAGCCGGCGAGTCGGCCCGGAGGTGGCGGCATGAGCGAGCGTGCGAGCGAATCGTCAACACGGCTGTCGGCACCTTCGGTGGCGACAAGGTGGCAGGTGGACCCGGAGGTGTCGGCATGACCGTCTATACCGTCGCGGTGATCTCGGCGGGGCTGAGCGAGCCGTCGTCGACGAAGTTGCTGGCGGACCGCCTGGCTCAGGCGGTCCGGCGGGACGGTGCTCGTCGCGGCGTTCGCGTCGAGATCGTCGACGTGCCGCTGCGGGGCCTGGCCCGGCCGATCGCCGACACGTTCGTCACCGGCTTCGCGCCGCCCGTCCTGCAGTCGGCGTTGGAATCGGTGTATGCCGCCGACGCGCTGATCGCGGTCACTCCGGTGTTCAGCGCCTCCTACAGCGGGCTGTTCAAGTCGTTCTTCGACGCAGCGGACCCGCAGGGCTTCGTCGGGAAACCGGTGCTGCTGGCCGCGACGGGTGGGTCGGCTCGGCACTCGCTGGTGCTGGACTACGCGCTGCGCCCGTTGTTCGCCTATCTCAAGGCGGAGCCGGTGGCCACGGGTGTGTTCGCCGCAACCGCCGATTTCGGATCCGATTCCGCATCGGGCTCGCTGGACCGCCGGATCGAGCAGGCCGGCGGCCAGTTGCTGGCGGCGGTGGCCGCGACGGCGCCGTCGGTCACTCCGCCGCCCCCCGCCCGCGCACACGGGGCGGCGCCGGATCTGGAGGATGAGATCGCCGACGACGCCGTGCAGCGCGCGGCTCGGGTCCACCTGGGACCGGAGCCGTCCCGGGTCGAGGCCCGGCGCCGCCGCGACGCCGACCCGTTCGACAACCTGATCCCGTTCGAGCGGCTGCTGCACCGCGGCTGACCCCGCCCCGGATCCCCATGCCGGCCGGCCGAGCCGGGGTGGGCTGATCAAACCCGCGTCGGGTGGCCGTTTTGTCCGGCTGGCGCTCGGCTTTGATCAGCGAACCAGCGGGGTGCTGGCCCGCCGCCCGGTTTGTCCGGCTGGCGTCCGGCGTCCGGTCAGCGAACCCGGTCGGCGAGCAGCGAACCGACGCGGGCGGGCCGGGCCTGGCGGCCGACGGAGGCGTCAGGCGAGGGTGTCCAGGGCGCCCCGGAAGCCGGAGACGAGGTCGTCGACCTGCTCGTCGGTCATCACGAATGCGGGCGAGATCTGGACGGCGCCGGCGCCGACCGCCCGGGTGGCCACGCCGTGCGCCCGCAGCTCACGGGCCAGGCCCAGCGCGGCGCCCGCGTCCACCAGCTGCACCGCGGTGACCGCGCCCAGCCCGCTGCGCACCTCGGCAACGGCCCGATGCTCGGCCAGGGGCGCGAACTTCTCGTGCAGCGTCGTTTCCAGTCGGGCCGCCGAATCCAGCAGGCCCTCCCGCTCGATGATGTCGAGGTTGACCATCGACGCGGCGGCCGCGGCGGCGTGCCCCATGTAGGTGTAGCCGTGCCGCCACCAGGCCTCACCGGCCGGGTCGAAGAACGGCTCGGCGACCCGCGGCGCGACGAACACCGCTCCCATCGGCACGTACCCCGAGGTCAGGCCCTTGGCCGTGGTCATCATGTCCGGCTGCAGGTCGAACCGGGTCGAGGCGAACCAGTTGCCGCCGATCCGACCGAACCCCGTGATCACCTCGTCCGCAACGAACAGGATGTCGTGGTCCCGGCAGATCTGCCGGACCTCGGCCAGGTAACCGTCCGGCGGCAGGTAGATACCCCCGGCGCCGATGATCGGCTCGCAGAAGAAGGCGGCGATCCGGTCCGCGCCGACCCGTTCGATGAGCTCCAGCAGCGCCTTCCCCGAGTCCCACTCGATCGTCGCCACATCGGCCATCAGCTCGCCGTAGCCGTCATGGTTGCCCGGGATGCCGGCGAGTGCGGTGCCGGCCACGTGCATGCCGTGATAGGCCTTCTGCCGCGCCACCACGATCTCCTTGGCCGGCGAGCCGACCTCCCGCCAGTAGCGGCGGGCCAGCTTCACCGCGGTGTCGACCGAGTCCGAGCCGCCGGAGGTGAAGAAGACCTTGCTGCCGGCGACCGGCGCGATCGCGGCCAGCCGATCGGCCAGCGCGACGGTGGTGTCCACCGCGTAGTCGCCGAACGTCGAATAGGCCGCGACCCGCCCGATCTGGTCGGCGACCGCGGCGGCGATCTCCGTCCGGCCATGCCCGACGTTGGTGAACCAGAGCCCGGCGGTGGCGTCCAGGTAGCGCGTGCCGGCGGCGTCCCACACGTAGGCGCCCGCACCGCGAGCGACGACGAACGCGCCGTTCTTCTCGACCGCGCCCATGTTCGCGAACCCGTGCCACAGCGCACCCATTGACCGATCCTTCGTCCCGACGTCCCGGGCCGCCTGGCGTGCCCGCCGAGACACGACCGTACAACCCGGGCGGAGGGCCACCGGCCGCCGAGGGCGGTCAGCGGGCGCCGAGCAGCTGGGCCAACGTGGTCGCCGGATGCCCGCTGAGCAGCTCCACGTCGCCGCTGACACCGGACAACTCACCCGCCGCGATGGCGGTGTAGGTGCTCACCCAGGCCTCCACCTGCCAGTCGGCGGCACCGTACCCGGCCCGCGACGCGTAGGCCTGGACCAGCGTCTGGGGTTGGTACCGCACCGGACGGCCGGTGCCGACGGTGATCGTCCGGGCGACCTCGGCCAGGCTGAGGGCTTCGGGTCCGGTCAGGTCGTAGGTGCAGCCGTCGTGCGGCGAGCCGGCCGATGGATTCGATCCGCCGGTGCCCTCGACGGCGGCCCGCAGGACGGCGACCGCGGCATCGGCGACATCCCGGCGGGCCACCGCCGACACCCGGCCGTCACCCCCCGGACCGAGCAGGACCCCGTCCGGACCGGCGAACAGCAGGAACTGGTCGGCGTACAGGTTGTCGCGCAGGAACGTGAACCGCAGGCCCGAGGCGCGGATGTGCTGCTCGGTGTGCCAGTGATCACGGGCGAGGGTGAACGTGGCGTCCGGTGCCGCTGCGAAGAACGAGGTGTAGACCACGCGGGTCACCCCTGCATCGACCGCGGCGTCGAGGAAGGTGCGGTGGGCGGCGAGCCGGTGCGGCTCCTCGGCCCCGGAGACCATGAACACGGTGTCCATTCCGTGCAGCGCCGCCCGGGTCGCGGCACCGTCCGCGTAGCCGGCAACCAGTACCTCGCTGCCCGGCAGCTCGGGGGCGCGCGCTCGAGACCGCACCAGCAGCCGGGGGGCGAGGCCGGCGGCGGAAAGCGCCGCGGCCACCTCGCCACCCAGGTGACCTGTCGCCCCGGTGACGGCAATCCGCGGTGTCATGGGGTCCATCCGGGCGCCTCGCCGAAGTGGTCGATCGCGGTGATCACGCAGAGCAGTTTTGCATCCGATCCGGTCGTCGCGCGGCTCGCCACGGCGTGAACCCGGCCGATGGATCCGCTCTACCATCGGCTGATGCCGGGAGCGAAACGATGACAGGGGCGACCACGCTGGCCCGGGCGATGGCGGCCGGCCCGGTGGTGCTGGACGGCGGTCTGGCCACGCTGCTCGAGTCGCACGGTCACGATCTTTCCTCGGCCCTGTGGTCGGCCCGCCTGCTGATCGAGGAACCCGAGGCGATCCGCGCCGCGCACCGCGAGTACTTCGAGGCCGGCGCCCAGGTGGCGATCACCGCCAGCTACCAGGCCTCGATGCCCGGCTTCGCGGCGATCGGAGTCGGGCCGGCCGAGGCCGAGCAGGCGTTGCGCCGGTCGGTCGAGGTCGCCCGGCAGGCATCGCGCAGCAGTGACGGGTCGCCCACCCCCCAGCGCTGGGTCGCCGCGTCGGTCGGGCCGTACGGGGCCGCCCTGGCCGATGGTTCCGAATACCGGGGTGATTACGGGTTGACCGAGCGTCAGTTGCGGGAGTGGCACCGCCCGCGCCTGGAGATCCTGGCCGACGCCGGCGCCGACGTGCTGGCGGTGGAGACGATTCCGTGCACCGCCGAGGTGGCGGCGCTGCTGACCGAGATCGAGCGGTTGGACGTCCCCGCCTGGCTCTCCCTGACGTGCGATCGGGGGCGGACCCGGGCGGGAGAACCGGCCGGCGAGGCGTTCGCGATGGCCGCGGAGATCGACCAGGTGGTCGCGGTCGGCGTCAACTGTGTCGAGTCGGCGCAGGCCGCCGACCTGGTCGCGCTGGCCGCCGAGAGCTCCGGCAAACCGGCCGTGGTGTATCCCAACAGTGGGGAGCAGTGGGACGCCGCCGCCCGTCGGTGGGGCGGACGGTCGACCTTCGGGCCGGAGCACGCCGCGGTGTGGGTGGCGTCCGGCGCCCGACTGGTCGGCGGTTGCTGCCGGGTCGGCCCGGGGGCGATCAGCGAGCTGGCGCGGTCCGCGCCGGGCTGGCCGCGAGGTGGAACCGGGTCCGTCTCGCGGCGGTGAGCACCCAAACCCCCATGGCGACCAGGGCGGCGACGTCACACAACACCAGACCCCGTTCGACCAGACCGATCGGCAGCGCCCGGTACCAGGGGACGCCGGTGACCGGGCTGAGCAACCAGGCCCCGATCAGCGTCCCGAACCAGGCCAGCGACGAGACAGCGAGCCAGAACGCCCATCGCGGCGCCAGCCCCGGCCCGGCGGCCCGTCGCCGGGTGAGCAGCAGGATGGCCAACGGCAGGCAGCTGAACGCGATCAGGCTCGCCACCCGGTGAATCTGGCCGTTCACGCTCGGGCCGACCGCCCAATTGTGCTTGGGGAAGACGACCACGACCAGCAGGGCGACCACCCAGGCCAGGCCGAGCGCGAACCCGGCCGAGGTGGCCCGGGTCAGCCCGGCCAGCACCGCGCCGATCAGGATCGCCAGCGAGCCCAGGGCGAGCGCGACCACCCCGAGGTTGAACGCCCAGGCGGCGTCGGACAGGCCGTACTCGCTGATCGTTCGGCTGACCGGCGAGATGCCGGCCGTGTCGGGAACCACATGCAGGGCGCCGACCAGGGTCGCCGCGACGACCGCACCGGTCAGCCCGAGCGTCGCGAGCCCGGCGGCGGTCCACCCGGCTCGAACGGGAACCTCAACACTCACGCCCTCGACGTCCTTCCCGCCCGGTATCCACGCATGCCCGGGTATCGACCACCCTACGGACGGCTCCTGGAGGGGACCGGGGCGTCGGCGGCGGGAGGTCACGGATGGGTGACTTTCGTCATGACTCGCGGTCGGGTGTCGTGGGGCTGTCATACACCTTGGGCAGAATCAGAAGCTGGGGGTGTTCGTCATGGTTCGGTTCGGGCAGGGGTACGGCAACTCTCGCGGAGGATCGGTGAAGGGGACGCGATTCACCCGGCCACGAATGGCCGGAGCGGCGCTGGCTCTCCTGGCGCTGGCCCTGTCGGCCTGTTCGGCCGCCGGGACATCCGGTTCATCCGTGCTCGGCACGCTCGCCGACCCGGCGGCATCGAGCGCCGGGCCTCCGGCGTCCAGCGCCCCGGCCACCGCGGATTCCGCGGCGGTGCCGGTGCCGTCGACGAGCCGGTCCTCGCAACCCCCGCCCCCGCCGCCCCCCGCCGAGGTGACGGCCAACCCCGCCGATGGCACCGACGGGGTCGATCCGCTGGCGCCGGTGACGGTGACGGTCGCCAAGGGCACCCTGGAATCGGTGCGGATGACCAACCCCGCCGGCGAGGAGGTGCCGGGCACGTTGGCGGCGGACAAGCTGTCCTGGACGGCGCAGACCGAGCTCGGTTACGGCCGCACCTACACCCTGGTGAGCTCTGCGCGGAGTGCGTCCAACGGCGCCGTCAGCGAATCGACCAGCAGCTTCACCACCGTCGTCCCGAACAACAAGACCAAGGCGTACACGTTCCCGTCCGACGGGATGACCGTCGGCGTGGCGCAGCCCATCGCGATCCACTTCGACGAGCCCGTGCCGGACCGGGCCGCCGCGCTGCAGGCGATCACCGTCACCACGACGCCGGCGCAGACCGGGGGCTTCCGCTGGATCGACGACCAGGAGGTCCGCTGGCGGCCGGCCGAGTTCTGGCAGAGCGGCACCACCGTCGCGGTGGCCGTCGACGTCTACGGCAAGGACCTCGGTGACGGCCTGTACGGGCAGGAGGACACCTCGGCGACCTTCACCATCGGCCGGTCGATGATCGCCGAGATCGACGACAACACCCACATGATGGTGGTCAAGGAGAACGGCGCCGTCATCAACGAGGTGCCGGTCTCCCTGGGCAGCAACAAGTACCCCACGTACAACGGCATCCACGTGGTCGCCGAGAAGTACGACTGGAAGCTCATGGACTCGAGCACCTGGGGGTTGACCGGGGCGGGGGCGTACCGGACCAACGTGCAGTGGGCGACCCGGATCTCCTCGTCCGGCGAGTTCGTGCACGCGGCACCGTGGTCGGTGGGATCGCAGGGCTACGAAAACGTCTCGCACGGCTGCGTCAACGTCTCGACGGACGCGGCCAAGTGGTTCTACGACACCTTCATCCCCGGTGACCCGGTGATCATCAGCAATACCGTCGGGCCCAACCTGGAGATCTGGGACGGCTACGGGGACTTCCAGCTGCCGTTCGACCAGTACGTCCAACAGGCCTGAGGCAGGAATAAGCAAAAGGCGGCCCGGGGACATCCCCGGGCCGCCCGTGCCGGCCCCGCCGGCCTACTTGTAGAGCGAGTCCAGCTCGGACAGGTACTTCTGCTCGACGATCTTTCGCCGGACCTTCATCGACGGGGTCAGCTCACCGTCCTCGATGGTCAGGTCCCGCGGCAGGATGATGAACTTCTTGATCGTCTCCCAGCGCTCCAGCTGCCCGTTCAGTTTCTGCACGTGTTCCTCGATCAGCGCGTAAACCTGCGGTTCCTTGGCCAGCTCCGCGGTGGTCTTGCCGCCGAGTCCGTTCTTGGCCGCCCATTCCTGGATCATCTCGTCGTCCAGCGTGATCAGCGCGGACGCGAAGTGCCGGCCGTCCCCGTGCACCACGATGTGCCCGGAGTACGGGCACTCCGCGCTGAAGATCACCTCGATCTTCTGCGGCGCCACGTACTTGCCGCCCGAGGTCTTGATCAGGTCTTTCTTCCGGTCGGTGATCTTGAGGTAGCCACCGATGAGCTCACCGATATCGCCGGAGTGGAACCACCCGTCGCTGAACACCTCGGCGGTGGCCTCGGGCCGGTTGTGGTACCCGCGCATCACTCCCGGACCCTTGATCAGCACCTCACCGTCGTCGGCGATCCGGAACTCGGTGCCCGGCAACGGCGGCCCGACGGTGCCGATCCGGGCGTCGTGCGGCAGGTTCACGGCGGCGGCCGCGCTGGTCTCGGTCAGCCCGTAGCCCTCGAGGATCTTCATGCCGACCGCGTCGAACCACTCCCAGACCTCGGACGACAGCGCGGCCGAGCCGGAGACGAAGAACCGGATACGGCCGCCCATCCGCTCCCGCACCTTGCTGAACACCAGCTTGTCGGCGATCTTGAGTTGCAGCCGGAGCAGGAACCCGGGCTGCCCGCCCTGCTGCCGGAGCCGGGACGCCTTGATGCCGACCCCGATCGCCCAGTCGAAGATCTTCGCCTTCAGCCCGCCGTCGCCCTGCGCGGTCAGGGTGACCTTGGCCCGCACTTTCTCGAAGATGCGCGGCGCACCGCCCATGAACGTGGGTTTGATCGTGGCCAGATTCTCCACGATGCGGGTCAGGTCGCCGTCGACCGCCGTGCTGAAGCCGAACTCCAGTTGCACCGCGGACAGCACCTTGCCCAGCACGTGGGACATCGGCAGCCACAAGTACTGCACGTCGTCCGGCCCGAGGATGTTGAGTGCGGCGACCGCCTTACCCTCGTACACCCAGTTGTCGTGCACCAGCCGGACGCCCTTGGGCTTTCCGGTCGTGCCCGAGGTGTAGACCAGGGTGGCCAGGTCCTCCGGACCGCACCCGGCGATCCGGTCGTCGACCACGGTCGGCTGCTCGGCCAGCAGCGCCGCGCCCCGTTCCTCCAGTTCGGCCAGCGTGACGATCTCGACGCCCTCGTGCCGGTGGACGTCGGCCGCGGTGCCGTCGAACAGCACGATGGCCTTGAGGTCCGGCAGGTCGGAATCGAGTGCCTTGTTCGCCTGGCCGGCGTCCTCGGCGATCAGGACCACCGAGTCGGAGTCACCCAGGATGTACGCGACGTCCTCCCGCGCGGTGGTCGGGTAGACCGTGGTGGTCGCCGCGCCCGCGCACAGCACTCCCAGGTCGGCCAGGATCCACTCGATGCGGGTGGTCGCGGCGATCGCCACGCGTTGCTGCGGCTGCACCCCGAGGCCGACCAGACCGGCGGCGATGTTGAAAACCCGGACCTTGGTCTGGGCCCAGGACATCGATCTCCAGGCGCCGCCGACCAGGTAACGGAAGGCTTCCCGGTTCGGGGTCTGCTCGATGCGATCGACGAACAGGTGGCCGAACGACTGGGCTCGATCGGTCAGGGCTGCGGTCATCTGGGGGACGTCCTCCTTGACGGGGCCGGATGAGGGACCGGTGGCGGCACGCCACGTCATACGGTTGGACTTCCGACCCTACGTGGCGCACGTCACGAATGTCCCGCGGGTGAGGCATATCAATCGGGCAAACCTCCCCGAATGTGAACCACACCTCACATGAACGTCACCGGAGTCGGGTCATCCGGACCGTCACCTCGTTGCCGGTCGCCTCGGGCCCGGCGTAGACACCCTTGACCGGCGGCACGTCGCGGTAGTCCCGACCGCGGCCGACCACGACGTGGGCCTGTCCGGGAGCGGTCAGGTTGGTCGGATCGAACCGGTTCCACGACCCGTCGAACCACTCGATCCAGGCGTGTGACTCGCCGACGACGGCCTTGCCGATCTCCACGGTGCCGCCCGGGTGCAGGTATCCGGAGACGTACCGGGTCGGCACGCCCATCGAGCGGAGCATGCCGATGGCCAGGTGCGACAGGTCCTGGCAGACGCCCCGGCGGGCCAGGTAGGCCTCCACCGCCGAGGTGTGCACGCCGGTGGCGCCGGCCTCGTAGGCCAGGGTCCGGTGCACCCACTCGCAGACCGTGCGGGCCGCCGTCCGCGGGTCGGCGGAGGCGTCCTTGATCTCCGCGGCGATGCCGGAGAGCTCGTCGTCCAGTTCGGTCAGCGGGGTGGGGGTCAGGAATTCCTCGAACCGGTCCTCGCAGTCCGACTCGCCCAGCTCGGCCCAGCTCATGCTGCTGTCCGCGGCCGGTGCGACGGCCCACCCGGCGGCCTCCGCACCCGGCCAGCTGCCCGCCGGTGGGAACGTCTCGACCGTGGTGGTCGCCGTCACCGCGAGGTGCCGGTGCGGCCGATGGATGTCGAACGCCGACACCCGGGTGCCGAAATAGTCCACGTACGTCAGCACGCCCTCGAACGGGTCGATCTCCAGCCGCGCCGACAACACGGCCTGGCCGGGTTCGTCGTTGGGCTGCATCCGGACCTCGTTGTACGACGTGGTCACGGTGTCCGGGTAGGTCAGCACCGTGCGATGCACGATCAGCAGGCGCCAGATCTCCGGCATCGGCGCCGGCTGCGCCTGGTACTGCGCCAACGGGTCCGGCACCGGATCCGCGGTGTCCTCGACACCCTGGTCGACCCGATCGGTCATGCCATCGCTCCCAACGGGGCGCTCGCAGGCTCCGCGCCAGGCCTGGGAGCTATGCCTCTGTATCCATGATTCGCGCTGATATCGAGCCCTGCCGCCCGCCCTGCGTTCATGCCGCCCCTCCTTCTGCGCCGATGTTCGCCCAGGTCACCGAGTCCTCGCGGCGGAAGAACGAATTGGTGACGGCCGTGTGCGCGCTGTAGACGGTGCGCTGCAGTGTGGCCAGGATCTGCTCCCGGTCGCCGGCCAGTTCGGCGCCGGTGCGGTAGTCCAGACCGGTCCGGGTGCGGCCGACGATCCGGCGGGCCGACGACGGGTCGCGACGCGGGTCCATGTAGCGGGTGGCGCCGATGGCCTCCAGCTCCGCCAGGCAGGCCTCCGCGGTGGTCAGCGAGCGGATCACCGACCGCGGGAACTGGCGGTCCAGCAGCACGAACTCGTAGGCGGTGAGCTGCCCGATGCTGCCGCCGTGACTGCGCACGTATGGCTCCCAGCCACCGCAGGCGCTGACCAGTGCCCGCCAGGGCGGGACCGAACCGGTCTCCGACTCGGCCGCGGCGAGCAGCCGGATCGTCATGTCGGCCCGCTCCAGCGACCGGCCGATGACCAGGAACTGCCAGCCCTCGTCGTGGGTCATCACCTCGGAGACCAGGCCGTTGGCGATGGCGCAGCGCTCACCGACCCAGCGCAGGAACACGTGCGGACCGGCGCCGCCCGCCTCGCGGGTGCGCAGGCCGTGCCAGGTGACGTTCAGGCACTCCCAGACATCCAGCGGGATCGCGTCGCGCACGCCGCGGGCGTTGTCCCGGGCCGCGGTCAACGCGCCGGCCACCGACGAGGGTCGATCGCTGTCGAAGACCAGCGCGCGCACCAGCTGCCCGGAGTCGGCCCGGCTGCCGGCCCCGACGGTCTCGTCGTCGGACAGGCCCATCGAGTCCAGCAGCGACCGGATGACCTGATGGTCGGCCTGCCAGGACCCGGCCGGCAGCAGGTGCAGGTAGGTGTCCAGGATGCGGGCGGTGCAGTCGGCCCGTTCGACGTGGCGGCCGAGCCAGTACAACGACTCGGCGATCCGGCTCAGCACTGGCCCTGCTCCTGTTCGTCCGACGAGCCCGGCAGCGTCTGCGACTGGACCATGCCGCCCAGCCGCTGGACCTGCGTCCCGTCCTGCTGCTGCTGCTGCTCGTGCTGGCTCCGGAAGCCGAAGGTCTCCTCGGGCGGGCTGACCGAGGGCTGGAACGAGAAATCCAGCGTGCTCATCACCTGCGTCTGGTCGGCCGCCGGCTCCGGCTCGGTGAGCTCGGCGCCGCCGCCGAGCACCCAGGTGTCCTTCGAGCCGCCGCCCTGCGAGGAATTGACCACCAGCTCGCCCTCCGGCAGCGCGACCCGGGTCAGGCCGCCGGGCAGCACCCAGACGTTGCGTCCGTTGTTCACCGCGAAGGGCCGCAGGTCGACGTGCCGCGGCCGCATCTTCTCGCCGATCAGGGTGGGCACCGTGGACAACGCGATCTCCCGCTGTGCAATCCAGCCCCGCGGGTTCTCCAACACCGTCTCCCGGGCCTTGCGCAGCGTCGCCCGGTCCGCCCGGGACCCGATGACGATCCCCTTGCCGCCGGAGCCGTCGACGGGCTTGAGCACCAGCTCGGCCAGGTGCTCCAGGGCGTACTCCCGATGGTCGGGCACCTCCATCCGGTAGGTGTCCACGTTCTTCAGGATCGGTTCCTCATGGAGGTAGTACCGGATGATGTCCGGCACGTAGGTGTAGACCAGCTTGTCGTCCGCAACGCCGTTGCCGACCGCGTTGGCGATCGTCAGGTTGCCCGCGCGGGCGGCGTTGACCAGGCCCGGCGAGCCCAGCAACGAATCGGCCCGGAACTGCATCGGATCGAGGAATTCGTCGTCGACCCGCCGGTAGATCACGTGCACCGGCATCTCCGACGAGGTGGTGCGCAGGAAGACCCGGTTGTTGCGGCAGATCAGGTCGCGACCCTCGACCAGTTCGACGCCCATCTCCCGGGCCAGCAGGGTGTGCTCGAAGTAGGCGGAGTTGTAGACCCCCGGCGTGAGCACGACCACATTCGGATCGGTCACGTTCCAGGGCGCGACGGCCCGCAGCGCGGCCAGCAGCTGGCCGGGGTACTCGGAGACCGGGCGGACCAGCTGGTCGGCTCCGGCCTCGGACAGCACCTGGGTGACCGCCTGCCGGTTCTCCAGCACGTAGGACACCCCGGACGGGATCCGGACGTTGTCCTCCAGCACGCGGAACTCGCCGTTCTCATCCCGGATCAGGTCGACGCCGGAGATGACGACCCGGGCCCCGTCCTGGGCGTTCATGCCCACGACCTGGCGGTGGAAGTGCGGTGAGGTGGTGACCAGCCGCTTGGGGACCACCCCGTCGGCGAAGATCCGGCCCTGCCCGTAGCAGTCGGCCAGGAACGCCTCCAGCGCCCGGATGCGCTGGGGGACGCCGTTCTCGACCGTCTGCCACTCGGCCGCGGTGACGATTCGCGGGATCAGGTCCAGGGGGAACGGGCGCTCCACCCCGCCGAGGGCAAAGGTGATGCCCTGGTCCAGGAAGGTGCGCCCCATGATGTCGGCGCGGGCCTTGAGATCGGCCGCGTCCATTGTCTGGAGCGCGGCGAAGACCGAGTCGTAGGCCGGCCGGATCTGATCCGGCGCGGCGAACATCTCGTCCCAGGCCCGGCCGAACGGGTAATCCTCGAACAGATCCGCCATGCCAGGGACCGTAGGACCGCCATGTTGCGAGGGCATGAACAGAGATTGTGTCGGACCGCGATCGTCCCGGCCTCCGGTGGGGGTCGCCGACCCGCCGGAGCGCACCGTCGCACCTCGGGCCATCGCTCGGGGTCCGTGGTCGACCGCGACCGGGTGATCGGCCGTCGTTCGGCACGTCGGCCTGGCCGGGGACCGGTGGATGTGATGAGGTTCCAGGAACGGTTCCGGCGGCGTGAGCCGGCCCGCGCGCGTGAGGAGGGACCCGTGGCCAAGAAGAAGAAGTCCGCGACCAAGGACAAGGCGGGCAAGGCCAAGAAGCGGGAGCTGTCCAAGAAGTCGGCCAAGCAGCGGGCCCGCGAGGCGGAGAAGCTGGCCAAGAAGCAGGCGCAGGCCCGCAAGAAGGCCGCCCGGCAGAAGGCGGAGAAGGCCGAACGGGCGGCCAAGCGGAAGGCGGCCGCCCGCCGGGCTGCCGCCCGGTCGGGTAAGGCCGGCACCGCCAAGGCGAAGGCCGGGTCGCGCAAGTCCGGCAAGTCCGGCTCGGCGAAGGCAGTGTCGGGGAAGGTGTCGTCGGGGAAGGCGTCGTCGGGCAAGGCGGCGTCGAGCAAGGCGGCGTCAACGTCGACCGACCGGTCGGCGGTGCCGATCTCGGCGCCGGCCGCGGTTCCTGCCGAACCGGTGTCGCCAACCCGCATCGCCGCCCCCGCCCCCCAGCCCGCCCAGGATGCCGACGCCTCGCCGCTGACCCGGACGCCGGCCGCCCCGTCCGCGCCCGCGGGCGACACCGCGGCCGAGGCCGCGGACTCCGGCTCCACGCCGGCCTCGGTGCCGGCGGCGGCGAACCTACCGGCCGCCGACCCGTCCCCCGAGCCGGTTGCTGGGCCGGCCTCGGAACCGGCGGCGAGCCGGCCGGCCCGCCGCACCCCGGGGCCCCGTCCGGCGCCGCGGCGCAGCTCGTCGCCGGGCGGCGGCGCACCGGCGGCACGGTCCGTGCCGGTGGCGACCCGGGCCGCGCTGTACCGGCGGGCCCAGGAGTTGGACCTGCCGGGCCGGTCGACGATGACCCGGGACGAGCTCGCTGCGGCCATCGAGCAGGCCGGCGGCTGAGCTTTCGCCCCCACCGGGGCGCGCGTCCGGTCGCCCGGCGACTTGCCGGTTCGCACCCTCAACCGGGTCGAATAAGGGACAAAGCTGGCAAGTCGTCGACCGTTGCCCAGACCCGTCCGTCGTTGACGTGCCGGCGACGGCCGGTCCGGCGACCGCGCCGGCGAGGGTTTCCCGACGGGCCGGCCGGGATACCGTGACCGGCATGTTGGTTGCGTTCTCCGTCGCCCCGGCAGGCGCGGGTGAGTTGGGCAGCGTGGACGACGCCGGCTCGGTCTCCGCGGCCGTCGCCGAGGCGATCCGGGTGGTCCGGGAGTCCGGCCTGCCCAACCGCACGGATTCGATGTTCACCACCCTGGAGGGTGACTGGGACGAGTGCCTGGCGGTGATCAAGCAGTGTTGTGACGTCGTCGGCCGGTACGGCAGCCGGGTCAGCCTGGTGCTCAAGGCCGACATCCGGCCCGGTCACACCGGCGAGCTGACCGGGAAGGTCGCGCGGATCGAGTCCGCCCTCGGCCAGGCGTGACGGGGTCCGGCCCGGACCGGGTGCGGATCCGGATCGGGCTGTCCGGCTGGCGCTACCCGCACTGGCGGCGGGGCGCGTTCTACCCGATCAGCCTGGTCCAGCGACGCGAACTCGAATACGTCGCCGACACGTTCAACAGCCTCGAGCTCAACGGCCCGTTCTACTCGCTGCAACGACCGTCCTCGTACGCCCGGTGGCGTGATCGCACCCCCGACGGCTTCGAGTTCGCGGTCAAGGGCAGCCGGTTCATCACCCACCTCAAAAAGCTCGCCGGGGTGGACGACGCTCTGGCCGCCTTCTTCGCCTCCGGCCTGCTCGACCTGGGCGGCAAGCTCGGCCCGGTGCTCTGGCAGCTGCCGCCCCAGCTGGGCTTCCGTCCGGACCGGATGGCGGCGTTCTTCCAGCTGTTGCCCCGAACTGTCGGCGCGGCGACGGCGCTGGCCGAGCGCGGCGTGCCGCGGATCCTGGACCGATTCGGCGAGGAGCCGTCGCTGGCGGTCGCGGACCCGGCAGTGCCGGTGCGGCACGCGGTGGAGGTGCGGCACGACTCGTTCGCCGACGAGGAGTTCTACGACCTGTGCCGGCGACACGGGATCGCGCTGGTCGTCGCGGACACGGCCGGCCGGTTCACCTGGGTCGATCAGGTGACCTCGGACCTGGTGTACGTCCGGCTGCACGGCGATCAGGAGTTGTACCGCAGCGGGTACTCCGACGCGGGAATCGGCTGGTGGGCGGATCGGGTGCGGGGCTGGGTGGCCACGCCCGGGGTGCGTCAGGTGTCGGTCTACTTCGACAACGACGGCGACGCCCATGCCCCGCACGACGCGCTTCGGTTGGCCGCCCGCCTGGCCGACCTCCGCTGATCCGACGCGCGCCCGGCCCACCCGAGCGGCGCGGATCTTTGCGTCGGTATTTCGGTCATATCGGGCGCGATTTCGACGCGATGATCAGCGCCGCCCGGGGTGCCGTCCCGCCGAACGCGAAACGGGCCGGCCCCCGTGAGGGAACCGGCCCGTCCGATGGGCAGGGATCAGGGAAGCAGGGATCAGGACGGAAGGATGATCAGTCCGCCGGTGTTCTCCCGGGCGGCATTGAACCGGGCGGTGGCGTCGGCCCAGTTGACGATGTTCCACCAGGCCTTGACGTAGTCGGCCTTGACGTTGCGGTACTGCAGGTAGAACGCGTGCTCCCACATGTCCAGCAGCACGATCGGCACCTGGGCGGCCGGCAGGTTTCCCTGCTGGTCGAACAGCTGCATGATGTTCAGCCGCTGCCCGAGGGTGTCCCAGACCAGCATCGACCAGCCGGAGCCTTGGATCGCGTTGGCGTTGGCGGTGAACTGCCGGCGGAATCCGTCGAACGAGCCGAAGAACTCGTCGATCGCCGCGCCCAGCTCGCCGTCCGGCTTGTCGCCACCGTCCGGCGACAGGTTCGGCCAGAACACCGAGTGGTTGATGTGCCCGCCCAGATGGAAGGCCAGGCTCTTCTCCAGGCCGTTCAGCGGACCGAAGGCGTCCTTGTCCCGCGCCTCGGCCAGCTGGTCGAGGGTGGTGTTGGCGCCGGCGACGTACGCGGCGTGGTGCTTGCTGTGGTGCAGCTCCATGATCGTGCCCGAGATGTGAGGCTCGAGTGCCCCGTAGTCGTACGGCAGATCCGGCAGCGTGTACACACCCATTGGTTCTCCTCCGACTGGTCAAGTGTCCAGACTCGGCCACACCGGTCGTGGTGGGCCCGACCAGGGTCGACCCTATACCCGCCCGGTGTGGCGCGTCAGGGCCGGTCCGGCCCCGTCGATCAGGCCCGTACCCGGCCCGTCGACGGTTCAAACCTCATGAACCGCAACACGATTGCAGCGAACCGCGACACCGCCGGGCGGCCGGCCGTGATCATGGGCGAAGATCATCCCCAGGACGGCAACCAGGTCTCCATGGTGAGCCGTTCGTGGGTGATCGGTTCGCCGTTGAGGACGGGCCACAGCCAGATGAAGTTCGCGACGACCAGCCCCACATAGAGCGCGACGACCGCGATCGAGGTGTACCGGCGCTCCACCCATTGTCGCCCGTTCACCGCCGCCGGCCCGAGGATGTCGCCGAGCACCAGGGTGATGCCGATGACCAGGAACGGGGCCAGCGGCGTGGCGTAGAAGAAGTACATCTGGCGGTCCAGGTTGGTGAACCACGGAAGGTAACCGGCACCGTAGGCGACCAGCACCGCCGCGTATCGCCAATCCAACCGACCGATCGCCTTCCACAACGCCCAGACCAGCACGAACAGCGAAATCCACCACAGGGCTGGGGTGCCGATCAGGAAGATCCGCCGGACGCACTCGGTGGTCGGGTCGGCCGGGCACGGGGCGTCCGCGGGGGAGTAGTACAGGACCGGCCGGGTGCCCAGCGGCCAGGTCCATGGCTTGGATTCCCAGGGGTGCCGCTTGCTCGGGTCGGTGGGGGTCAGCAGGTGGGCGTGGAAGTCGAGCATCTTCCACGTCCACTGCCACAGCGTGTTCTGCCACGCCGCGGCGAGGTCGTACAGCAAACCGCTCTTCCAGTCCGATCGGTTGCTGGTGATGGCGACGAGGGTGTGCCGCGGCCAGCCGGTCTCGGCCGCGAACCAGGCCCACCACGATCCGACGTACACCAGCACCGGCACGATGCCCAACGACCAGATCGTCGGCAACAGGTCCCGGCGGACCCCGGCCCGGACCGGCCGGCGAACGCCGGACTCGCGCCGCGACTGGATGTCCCAGATGAGCGACAACGCCGCGAAGGCCAGGATCCAGTAGGCGCCGGACCACTTGACCGCGGTCGTCAGGCCCAGCAGCACGCCGGCGCCGAAACGCCACCATCGCGCGCCCAGGGCGATGCCGGCGACCGACGTCGCGATGGAACCGTCGGCCACCGCGGCCGCCAGCCGGGCCCGGACCTGGTCGCGGTCGGCGATCAGGCAGGCGAACGCGCCCAGCACGAACACGGCCTGGAAGATGTCCAGCAGGGCCGACCGGGACTGCACGTGGCTGACGCCGTCGCAGATGAGCAGCACGCCGGCGATCCCGCCGAGCAGCGTGGATCCGGTCATCCGCCGGGCGACCCGGATGATCAGGAGGACCGACACGATGCCGGCCACCGCGGAGGCGAGGCGCCAGCCGGTCGCGTTGTAGCCGAGCAGCCACTCACCGATCAAGATCAGCTGCTTGCCCAGCGGGGGATGCACGACGACGCCGAAGGCCTGGTTGTCCTCGACGCCGCCGTTGCGCAGCATCTCCCAGGCCTGGATGGCGTAGTACTTCTCGTCGAACAGCGGGGTGCCGCCATCGGTGGCGCCGCCCAGGTTGACCAGCCGAACCATCGCGGCGATGAGGGTGACGATCCCGGTCACGACCCAGCCGCGGGCCCGGTCCGTGGGTGGGGGTGGCAGGACCCGGCGGGCCCGTCGAACCGGCCTGGTCAGCGGCGGAAGGTCGCCGATCGCCACGACGGTCTCGGCCGGATCCGTCCGGATGGGAAGGAGCTCGTCGTCCGGCCGGACCGGCGGGTTCGCGTCCGGCGCGACCGGTTCGGCCAGGGACGGCGGGGCGGACATGCGGACGATCGTAGGGTGGCCGCATGTGTGCGGGTGTGAGGGACGCTCGGCGGGCGAACGCAGGTCGGCCGCGGGTCGCCCGCCGGCCGGGCCGGGAACCGTTCGGCCGGGTGCGGCGTTCCGGGTCGTGGCTGTGACCGCGGGGCGGCTGGTGCTGGCCGGCACCCCGTTGGGCCGCTCCGACGACGCCTCCGATCGGCTCCGGGAATCGCTGGCCGGTGCGGACGTGATCGCCGCCGAGGACACCCGCCGGCTCCGTCGGCTGGCCGGTGACCTGGGAGTCGTGCTGTCCGGCAGCGTGGTGTCGTACTACGAGGCGGTCGAGCAAGCGCGCATCCCCGGGCTCCTCGACCGGATCCGGGACGGTGCGACCGTGGTGCTGGTGACGGACGCCGGCATGCCGTCGGTGTCCGACCCCGGGTATCGGCTGGTGGCGGCGGCGGCCGGGGCCGGACTGCCGGTGACCTGCGTGCCCGGCCCCTCCGCGGTGATCACCGCCCTGGCGCTGTCCGGCCTGCCGTCGGACCGCTTCTGCTTCGAGGGTTTCCTGCCTCGCAAGGCCGGGGAGCGCGCTCGGGTGCTGGCCGAACTGGCCGGTGAACGGCGCACGTTGGTCTTCTTCGAGTCGGTGCATCGGATCGGCGACACCCTGGCCGCGATGGGGCGGGCGTTCGGTGCCGATCGCCCGGCGGTGCTGGGCCGGGAGCTGACCAAGACTTACGAGCAGGTGATCCGGGGCTCCTTGGCCGACCTGATCGCGGCGGCCGACGCCGGGCTGAAGGGCGAGTTGACGCTGGTGGTGGCCGGTGCGCCGGCTCCGTCGGGGGCGGCCCCCGACGCGGCGGAGCTGGCGGCCATGGTCGACGAACTGGTGGCCGCCGGCCAGTCCCGCCGGGACGCGGTGGACGCGGTCGCGGTGCGGCTCGGGCTGGCCCGGCGCATCGTGTACGGCGCGGCGGTCGGCCCCCGCCCGGGCTGACCCCCCTGGTGCACCGACCCCCAGACGAGGCCCGCACCAGAAGGGCGGAAAGCCCATGATCAACAGGGATCAGCGAGCGGGTAGGGCGGGATCGATGCGTGGACGGGAGCGGGTGAGGCCGGCGGTGAAGCCGTCGACCATCCGCCGGTAGCTCTCGTCCAGGTCCAGCGGCATGGCGTAGGCGCCGGCCGCCTCGAGCGCGACGAAACCGTGCAGCAGGGCCCGCAACGCCCGGATCGCGTGGATGGCGTCGTTCCCGTCGACACCGAACTCCGCGAGCACCGCCGCCAGCACCCCGAACAGCTGCTCGGCCACCGCCAGGTGCTCCTCATCCCCGGGGGCCGGCGCGACCACCGATGCGGCGTAGCGGCCGGGATGCCGCTCGGCGAATTCGCGGTAGGCGTCGGCCATCGCCCGCACAGCCGGCGCCCCCGACCGGCCGACCACGGCGGCGGTCAGGGCGTCGAGCAGTTCCCGGGCACCCACCACCGAGACGTCCCGCCGAAGCTCGGCCAACGAGCCCACATGCTTGTACAGGCTGGGCAGGCGCACCCCGAACGAGGCCGCGACGTCCGCCAGGGTGAGCCGGTCCCACCCGGTGGCATCGGCGATCTCCGCGGCGCGTTCGGCGAGCTGAGGACGGCTCAGCCCGACCCTAGGCACGCCGTTGCCCGGTGACCTCGCGGGCGAAATCGACGATCGCCGGCGTCGTTCGTTCGGGGTATTCGGCGTGCGGGTAGTGCCCGGCGTCCGGAATCAGCAGCGATCGGCCGCGCAGCCGGTCGGCGACCAGGGTGGCCTCCGCCGCTGGGTCGGGGAAGTCACGATCCTTGGCACCCATGACGACCAGGGTGGGCACCCGCACCTGATCAAGGACCGCCTCGACCGGTGCGTGGGTCGTGCGGGTGGTCGCGGTGAAGGCTTTCCGGTAGCCCGGCCGGCGCATCGATTCGAGGATCGCCCGGCGGTGCGACGCGAAGTCCTCGTCCCGACGTCCGGGGTAGAGCGACGGCAGGTAGCCCGCCCAGACGCGGGTCGCCCACGGGCCGCCCATCATCGCTCGGAACATCAGCAGGAGCAGTGCGCTGGTCTCGGGGTTGCGGACGAACGGCCCGATCAGCACCAGCGCGCGGACCAGGTCCGGCCGCCGGGCGGCGACCAGGGTGACCGCGCCCGCTCCCATCGAGTTTCCGACAAGGATCGCCGGTCCACCCAGATGCTCGACCAGGGCGAGTGCGTCCGACGCGGCGGCCTCGTCGTCATAGGACGCGAACGTGGCGTCGCTGTCGCCATGACCACGCAGGTCCATGACCGCGACCCGGAACCCCGCGTCGACCAGCGCGGGAGAAAGGTGACGGAAGGTGCTCCGCAGGTCGCCCATGCCGGGGACCGCGACGACCAGGGGACCGTCGCCGGTCACCTCGTACGCGATGCGACCCTCGCCGCGATCGACGAGATGCGGGGCGGCGGAAATTTGGCTAGTAGGCATAGCCATAAAGCTAATAGCATTAGCTTTGACTGTCAAGAGTGCGCCTGGAAGCCTCCTGGGGGTGAGCGAACTGAAGATGCGGCTGCGATCGGACCTGACCGTGGCGATGAAGGCCCGGGACACCTTGACCACCGCGACCCTGCGGCTGGCGCTCGCCGCCGTCACCAACGCCGAGGTCGCCGGCACCGAGGCCAAGGAGTTGTCCGACGCCGAGGTGGTCGCGGTGCTGCAGAAAGAGGTCCGCAAGCGGGGTGAGGCCGCCGAGGCGTTCGCCGGCGCCGGCCGCGCGGAGCAGGCGGCCAAGGAGCGGGCCGAGGCCGACGTGCTGTCCGCGTACCTGCCGCAGGCCCTGACCGACGACGAGGTCACCGAACTGGTCCGGACCGCCATCGGATCCGTCGCCGCCAGCACGGGCGCCGCCCCGACCATGCGACAGATGGGCCTGGTCATCAAGGACGTGCAGGCTCGCGCGGCCGGCCGGGCCGACGGCGCCCGGATCGCCGCCGCGGTCAAGCTCGCGCTCTCGGCGAATGGCTGAGCGGACCCCGTAGCGCGGCGTTCACAGTCGTGCGGAAGGCTCTTGGTCTGCCCTCATCGAACGACCGGCTGATCACCCCCGGAGGCGCCGTCATGACTGATGCATCCACCCCGCTCGCCGACATCGGTGTGACCGGGTTGGCGGTGATGGGGTCGAACCTGGCCCGTAATTTCGCGCGGAACGGGTTCGTGACGGCGGTGCACAACCGCTCGTCCGCCAGGACGCAGGCGTTGATCTCTGATCATGGTGGGGACGGGACGTTCGTGCCGTCGGAGTCGACGGCGGATTTCGTGGCCTCGCTCGCGACGCCCCGCAAGATCCTGATCATGGTCAAGGCGGGTGGGCCGACCGACGCGGTCATCGACGAACTCGCCGACCTGGTGGAACCGGGCGACATCATCATCGACGGCGGCAACGCCCAGTTCGCCGACACCCGCCGCCGGCAGGCCGCCCTGGCCCAGCGCGGTATCCATTTCGTGGGCTGCGGGGTGTCCGGCGGCGAGGAAGGCGCGTTGAACGGCCCGTCGATCATGCCCGGCGGCTCCGCTGCTGCACCCACATCGGCACCGACGGCGCCGGCCACTTCGTCAAGATGGTCCACAACGGCATCGAGTACGCCGACATGCAACTCATCGCCGAGGCCTACGACCTGCTGCGCCGCGGCGCCGGCCTGGAACCCGCCGCCATCGCCGACATCTTCGCCGACTGGAACACCGGCGAGCTGGACTCGTTCCTGATCGAGATCACCGCCCAGGTGTTGGCCCAGGTCGACGCCGCCACCGGGGCCCCGTTCATCGACATCGTGACCGACGCGGCCGGCATGAAGGGCACCGGCACCTGGACCGTGCAGACCGCGCTGGACCTCGGGGTGCCGGTCTCCGGGATCGCCGAGGCCGTGTTCGCCCGCGGCCTGTCCTCGCAAACCGCCCAGCGGGCCGCGGCCGCCGGGCGGCTCCCCGGACCCACCCCGACCCCACCCGCCGACGTCGACGCGTTCATCGAGGACGTCCGGGTCGCCCTGTACGCCTCGAAGATCGTCGCCTACGCCCAGGGCCTGGACGAGATCCACGCCGGCGCCGACCAGTACGGCTGGGACATCAACGTCGGCGCGGTCGCCCGGATCTGGCGCGGCGGCTGCATCATCCGGGCGAAATTCCTCAACCGGATCACCGAGGCCTTTGATGTCACCGCCGGGGTGGAACTGCCCGCGTCGCTGCTGCTGGCCCCGTACTTCACCCAGGCCATCACCACCGCCCAGGACCCCTGGCGCCGCGTCGCCGGCTACGCCGCCACCACCGGCATCCCCACCCCCGGCTTCGCCGCCGCCCTGGCCTACTACGACGGCCTACGCTCCGAACGACTCCCGGCCGCCCTCATCCAGGGCCAACGCGACTACTTCGGCGCCCACACCTACCACCGCACCGACCAACCCGGCACCTACCACACCCTCTGGTCCGGCGACCGCACCGAAACCCGCACCGACTGACCCACCCCCGGGCGGAACGTGGCCGCGGGAACGCCGGCCACCCCTCGCGCGGGGCGGCCCGTGACCGACCGGACGGGACCAGTGGCGCAGGGCCGGCTCACTTGCCCGGTGGTGCGCCACTGGCTGCCCGGCGGCAAGGTTCCGCGGGACCGCCGGATCTGACCACGATCGTCCCGGACGGCCGATCAGGCGGTGGCGATCCGCGGGCCCGCGGGCCGTTCGGTGGTCAGCCACCGTCCGACGCCGACCAGGCCGACCGCCATGCCGAGGGCCGCAATCGTGAACCCGATCGCGACGGCCATCGGCGAATCACCCCATTCGTCTGCCGGCCCGAGCCCTGCGCTGCTGAGCATCGCGGCCACCATCCATCCGGCGAACCACCCGCCGGCGGTCGCCCACGAAAGCCAGCGCAGACGCTCGTGCATCCGGATGACGGCCTGGACCGTGAGCAGGAACGCAACCCCGAGGAACAGACCGAGAATCGCCCACATCCAGGCAGCCACCGCCAATGTCGTCATTCCGATGGCGGCCAGTCCGAGCGAGATCGCCGCGGTGGGACTCGGCCAACCGATCCGGGCGAGCATTCCGATGAGAACGACCAGACTCACCCCGGCGGCCGTGAGGACGGCGATCGAGAAGAGCACGAACTGGTCGTGAGCCCACGGTACGAACAGTCCGCTCTCCCACCACTTCAGCCCGGCAGTAACCATCCACAAGAGGGCAGCAAGGAACGCGACGGCTCCGGCGGCGCGGGTGAAGGCCGTCGGCAGGGCGACCACTCCCGACGGCGTCACCGCGAAGGCCCGGTGAATGATCTCGGGATCGCCGAAGCGGGCCAGGGCCCGCTGCTGGGCCTGCGTCTCGCTCAGACCCGCGGCGCGCAGCGCCGAGGCGGTCTCGCGAAGATGGTCATGCACCTCGTCGATCACGTCGTCGGCGTCGCTGCGCCACCGGATATCGCGCCGGAGATCGGCGACGTACCGGTCGATCAGGTCGGGTTCGGCCATGGCTGGACTCCCCTCAGCACGGCGGCGATCGCGTCGGAAAACTCCTGCCACTGGCTGCGTTCCTGCACCAGGGCGGCCCGGCCCGCGTCGGTCAGGCGGTAGGTACGCCGCCGGCGGCCCGAGGTCTCGGTCCACTCGCTCTCTGTCAACCCGGCCTTGGCCAGCCGATGCAGCACCGGATAGACGGTGCCTTCGGGTAGGTCGAACGCGTCACCACTGCGCTCGCGCAAGGCGTCGATCACGGCGTAACCGTGCAACGGACCGGGCGCGAGGACGGCGAGGACCAGCAGATCCAGATGCCCCTTGAGTGCCTGTCCCTTCATACCTAGGAACACTAGGCCTAGCAAACCTAGGCGTCAACACATTTGTCTGTTTCGCCCATCGCAGACGTGACCGCGATCAGCAGTCGGCGCAACACAACCGATCGTCCGGACGGGCCTGCGTCGCTGGATCTGTGATGGGTGACGGCGCGGCCGGGGCCGTCGGTGCGTCGGTGGTGATCGGTGCGGTGACCCGGGCCCCGGCGCCGACCGCGGGAGCATCAAGGTCGGAAGCAACGACCTCGCCGGCCACCGGGGCATCAACGGTTGCCGACCGCGGCTGCCGCAGCGCGAACCAGGACACCACCGCGATCACCACGGCGATCACCGTGGCCACCGCACTGACCACCTGCAGGCCGGTGACGAACGCGTTCGCCGCCGCATCGAAGACCGAAGCCCCCTCGGCCGGCGGCAACGTCGCGGAGACCACCACCGCCCCGCCCAGCGTGTCCTTGGCCGCGTCCGCCGCCTCGGTGGGCAACCCGGCCGGGAGATCGGCGGCGAGCTGCGACCGGTAGATGGCCACGCCGACGCTCCCCAGGATCGCGATGCCCAGAGCGCCACCCAGCTCGGCCGCCGTCTCCGAGATCCCCGAGGCGGCCCCGGCCTTCTCCGGCGGGGCGGTGCCCACGATCAGCTCCGTGGTCAGCCCGAACACCGGCCCCAACCCGACCGAGATGATCACCGATGACGTCACGATCACCCACAGCCCGTCCGTGACACCGATCTGGGTGAGCAGACCCAGCCCGACCGCGGTCAGGCCCAATCCGACGGCAATCACCAGGGCCGGCTGGAGGCGTCGCACGATCCGCGGGCCCAGTTGCGACCCGAGGATGAACCCGGCGGCGGAGGGCAGCGACCACAGCCCCGACTCCAGCGGCGACAGTCCCAGGATCAGCTGCAGGTACTGGGCCAGGAACAGGAAGTAGCCGACCGAGATGAACACGGCCAGGAAGTTGACGGCCAGCGCGGTGCGGAACGAGGAGATCCGGAACAGGCCGACGTCGATCATCGGGTCGGCCAACCGCCGCTGCCGCCGCACCCAGATCCAGCCGACCGCCAGACCCCCGACGATCAGCGTGATCGGCAGCCAGGAAACGCCGTCCTGGGCGATCTCCTTCAGCCCGAAGATGACCGCCAGGACCGCCGCGATCGACATGCCCACCGAGAGCAGGTCGAGCCGACCGGCGTCCGGATCCTTGTATTCGGGCAGCAGTACCGGCGCGAGGACAAGCAGGGCCACCATGACCGGCAGGGCGAGCAGGAACACCGCGCCCCACCAGAAATGCTCGAGGACCAGGCCGCCGAGCACCGGCCCGATTGCGCTGCCGGCGGAGAACGCGCCGATCCAGACACCGATCGCGACCGAGCGCTGCCGGGGGTCGGCGAACATGTGGAAGATCAGTGACAGCGTGGACGGCGCCAGGGTCGCGCCGGCCAGCCCGAGCAGCGCCCGGGAGACGATGAGCATCTCCGGCGTCGTCGAGAACGCGGCCAGGATCGAGGTCAGCCCGAACGCGGCGGCCCCGATCATCAGCAGCCGCCGGCGGCCGATCCGGTCGCCCAGGGTGCCCATGGTGACCAGCGCCCCGGCCACCATGAACCCGTAGACGTCGATGATCCAGAGCAGCTGCGCGCTGGACGGGGCCAGCTGCTCGCTGATCTGCGGCAGGGCCAGGTGGAGGACGGTCAGGTCCATGACATACATCAGGCAGGCCAGGGCCAGCACGGACAGGCCGACCCAGTCGCCGGTGGTGGCTCGCCGGTGGGCGGGTGCGCCCACCGCCTCCGCTGCGCTCATCGCCTGGTCCCTTCGCCGTTCCCGTGGTGGCCGTCGGCCCGTGTCGAGGGTTTTGACGACCGGCCCGTGGAGAACTCATCGGTTCGCCGGTCGGTCGCGGTACTCGTCCGGATCAACCAAGCACACTGGTCCGACAGTCCGGGGACGAAGGAGACGACGTGAGTTCACTGAACGGGTCCACCGTGGTACCGATGCAGCGGCCGGCCACGGGCGGCGATCGGGTCCGCACCGCCGCCCTGCTGGCCGCGACGGCCGCGCAGGTGGTGGTCCCGGTGATCGGACCCCTCCTGGGGCAGTCGGAGATCGCCGAGGTGAGCAAGCGGACGAAAAGCATCGTCACGCCGCCGGACTGGGCGTTCGGGGTGTGGGGCCCGATCTTCACCGGGTCCGCGGCGACCGCGGTGGTGCAGGCGCTGCCGACGCAGCGGACCGCGCCCGCGTCCCGGCGGGCCGGCTGGTGGCTGGCCGCGGCCGCCGGCGGCAACGCCCTGTGGGAGTGGGTGGCGCAGTCGGGCCGGTACCGGGCGACCCCGCCGATCCTGTGGGGCATCGTCGCCGCCGCCGGGGCCGCGCACGTCGCGCTGCAGCGGGTCGAGCCGACCGGGCAGGCCCGGCTGGCCACCGGCAGCAACGGGATGCTGCTGGGCTGGACGAGCCTGGCCGCGTCGATCAACACCGCGGACGTCCTGCTGAACGTGCTGGACATCGATCCGGATACCCGCCGGGGGCGTCTCCTGTCCCTGGGCCTGGTCGGCGGCGCCGCCGCCGGTGTCACGGCGGCCGTGGCGGCGAGCCGGCGCGGTGCCGCGGCGGTGGCATCCACGACGAGCTGGGGCCTGTCCACCCTGGCCGCCAACACCCCGCGGACGGCGGTTCGGGCCACCGGCTGGGCCGCGGTCTCGGGCGTGGCCGGCGGATTGCTGACCCGGATCGCGAAGACCAAGCGGGTGCTGGACCTGCTGGGGTGACGGCCGTCCGCGCGGATCAACCGGCGCCGATTGTGGCGGGTGGGACGAAAGTCGACGAGTTCGGCCGCGCCGGCGTCGGTGTCCGCGCGGCACGTGATGATCCGCGCGAGACGGGGCGGAAGCGGGGAGCCGGTGCCGGCCGGCGGTTCGGGCACACTTGATGGGTTGTGCCTCGTCCGGCCGGCCCACCGCGGCCGGATGAGCCGAACCCAGTTGTGAAGGAACCGCCCGTGACCGACGGCCCGCTGATCGTCCAGTCCGACAAGACGCTGCTGCTCGAGGTGTCCCACCCGGACGCCCCGGCCGCGCGCGCCAACATCGCGCCGTTCGCCGAGCTCGAACGGTCCCCCGAGCACGTGCACACCTACCGGATCACCCCGCTGGCCCTGTGGAACGCGCGGGCCGCCGGGCACGACGCCGAGCAGGTGGTGGACGCGCTGGTCCGCTGGTCCCGGTTCCCGGTGCCACAGGCGCTGCTGGTCGATGTGGTGGACACGATGAGCCGGTACGGCCGGCTGGTGCTGCAGACCCACCCGGCGCACGGGCTGATCCTGTCCGCCCGCGACCGGGCGGTGCTCGAAGAGATCATGCGGCACAAGAAGATCTCGCCGATGCTGGGCGCCCGCATCGACCAGGACACGGTCGTCGTGCACCCGTCGCAGCGCGGGCACCTCAAGCAGCAGCTGCTCAAGGTCGGCTGGCCGGCCGAGGACGAAGCCGGCTACGTCGACGGGGAGGCCCACCCGATCAGCCTGGACACCGCCGACTGGGAGCTGCGCTCGTACCAGGCCGAGGCCGTCGACGGATTCTGGGACGGCGGTTCCGGCGTGGTGGTGCTGCCCTGCGGGGCCGGCAAGACGCTGGTCGGGGCGGCCGCGATGGCCAAGGCCCAGGCGACCACGCTGATCCTGGTCACCAACACGGTCGCCGGCCGGCAGTGGAAAAGAGAGCTCCTGCACCGGACGAGCCTGACCGAGGAGGAGATCGGCGAGTACTCCGGCGAACGCAAGGAGATCCGGCCCGTCACGATCGCGACCTACCAGGTGATGACCCGCAAGTCCGGAGGCCAGTACCGGCACCTGGACCTGTTCGATTCCCGTGACTGGGGACTGGTCATCTACGACGAGGTGCACCTGCTGCCGGCCCCGGTGTTCCGAATGACGGCCGACCTGCAGTCCCGGCGCCGCCTCGGGTTGACCGCCACCCTGGTCCGCGAGGACGGCCGGGAGGGCGACGTGTTCTCCCTCATCGGGCCCAAACGGTATGACGCACCCTGGAAGGACATCGAATCCCAGGGCTGGATCGCCCCCGCCGAGTGCACCGAGGTCCGGGTCACCCTCACCGACCACGAGCGCCTGGTCTACGCGACCGCGGAGCCGGAGGAGCGGTACAAGATCGCCTCCACCGCTCGCACGAAGCTGCCGGTGGTGCGCAGCGTGCTCGACCGGCACCCCGGCGAACCGACCCTGGTCATCGGCGCCTACCTCGACCAATTGGAGGAGCTCGGCGAGGAATTGCAGGCACCGATCATCCAGGGTTCCACCCGCACCGCCGAACGGGAGCGGCTGTTCGACGCGTTCCGCTCCGGTGAGATCGGGACGCTGGTGGTGTCCAAGGTCGCCAACTTCTCCATCGACCTGCCCGACGCGACTGTCGCCATCCAGGTCTCCGGCACCTTCGGTTCCCGGCAGGAGGAGGCGCAACGGCTGGGCCGGTTGCTGCGCCCCAAGGGCGACGGGCGGCAG
The DNA here is from genome assembly GCA_044223435.1 of Nakamurella sp. GTDB lineage: Bacteria > Actinomycetota > Actinomycetes > Mycobacteriales > Nakamurellaceae > Nakamurella. Next base: position 44,979 of record JBGALY010000019.1, on the reverse strand, counting down.
GCGCATTTCTACTCGATCGTGTCCCGCGACACGCTGGACACCGACTACGCCGCGCACCGGCAGCGGTTCCTGGCCGAGCAGGGCTACGCCTACCGGATCGTCGATGCCGATGACCTGTTGGGACCGGCGATTCCCGGTTCCCCGGAGTAGCGGCGGCCGGGCGCGACGTTGGTGACATCGCGGGCTCCGGAGGATCGAGCCGGCCCTCTGGTCAGCCCTGCGCCACCCAGTCGATCGCCTCCTCGCTCTCGCCGAGACCGAAGAGCCTCAGTTGTCCCGGCACCATCCACGCGAACGCCTTGACCAGGTCGGCGTACCCCCGGTGGTCGGTGACGAAAGCGCCGCGCTTCCAGGCATGAAGATGGGCGATGCCCAGGCGCAGGTCCTCGAAGCCGGCGCCCACGCTGTAGCCGGTGAACCGGTCGCCCAGCACGTACACGAGCCGGACGCCGCCCGATGCGGCGGCCGCGTCGACGGCGGGAATGAGCACATTCTCGTAGTCGGCGGCGTGCACCTCGCCGACCGCCTCGAATCCGATGACGCCGGGTGGCAGGTTGTCCAGCTTCTCGATCATTGACCGACCATTGCACAAGCCGCCCCCGGGCGCAGCCGGCCGTCTGTTTGACTGGCCGGCGTGGATACCTACACCGTCGCCGACCACCTTGTCGACCGGCTGGCCGAGCTCGGCGTCGACCGGGTGTTCGGGGTGCCCGGTGACTACAGCCTCGGCCTGCTCGACCACGTCGTGCACCACCCGTCGGTGCGCTGGACGGGAACCACCAACGAGCTCAATGCCGGGTACGCCGCCGACGGGTACGCCCGCCTGCGCGGAAGAGGCGCACTGTGCACGACTTTCGGTGTCGGCGAGCTCAGCGCGATCAACGCGATCGCCGGCAGCTACGCCGAGCACGTTCCGGTCGTGCACGTCGTGGGTGCCCCCGCCCTGGTCAAGCAGGCCCAGCACCGGCCGGTGCATCACACGCTGGGTGACGGCGAGTTCGGCCATTTCGCCGCGATGCACGCCGACATCACCTGCGCCCGGGCCACCCTGACCGCGGAGAACGCGATCGCCGAGATCGACCGGGTGCTCGCCGCAGTGCGCGACGAGCGATTGCCGGGCTACCTGGTGGTGCCCGCGGACGTGGCCGAGGCACCGATCGAGCGGTCGACCGCACCGCTGCCACCGCCGGTGGCCGGTACCGACCGCGAGGCACTCGCCGGCTTCACGGACGCGGCCCGCCGGCTGCTCGACGAGGCCGCCGACCGCAGCGAGATCGGCGTCCTCGCCGGGCTGCTCGTCCACCGCTTCGACGCCGGCGGTGCGCTGGGCGACGTGCTGGCCACCGGGGTTCCGCACGCCGTCACCCCCTGGGCCAAAAGCCTGGTCGACGAGTCGGCACCCGGATTCGCCGGCACCTACTCGGGCGCCGCGGGGAGCACCGAGGCGACCCGGCGGGTGGTCGAGGACGCCGCCGCCCTCATCCTGGCCGGCGTGCAGTTCACCGACCTGAACTCCGGCTTGTTCACCCAGCGGATCACCCGATCCCGCACGATCGACGTGGGTGCCCGGTCCGCGTCCGTCGGTTCCGCCGTCTTCGCCCCGATCGACCTGGCCGACGCCATCGCGGGCCTCGCCCCGCTGGTCGCGGCCCGTCCCGCGACCACCCTGGTCGCGGCGCCGCCGGTCGACCCGGGCGGGCCGGCCCCGGTCGGTGGCCCGCTGAGCCAGGCCGTCCTGTGGCAGGAGGTGGCCGATCAGCTGCGGGCCGGCGACATCGTGCTGGCCGACCAGGGCACGTCGTTCTACGGGATGGCGCCGCACCCCATCCCGGCCGGCATCACGTTCGTGGGGCAGCCCTTGTGGGCCTCCATCGGCTACACGCTGCCCGCGTTGATCGGTGCGTGCACCGCGGCACCCGGGCGGCGGGGCGTGTTGCTCGTCGGCGACGGCGCGGCTCAGATGACGGCGACCGAGCTGTCCACCGTGCTGCGGTTGGGGCTCAACGCCGTCATTCTCGTGGTCGACAACGACGGTTACACCGTGGAACGGGCCATCCACGGCCCGGACGAGCCGTACAACGACATCGCCCGGTGGGACTGGACCGCGCTGCCCGCCGCGTTCGGCCGAGCCGGCGCAACGGCGGTCCGGGTCGAGACGGTCGGCGAACTGCGGGCGGCACTGGCCGGCGCGGCCGGTTTCACGCTGATCCAGGCGGTGGTGCCGCGCGGCGACGTGCCGGAACTGCTCGCCACCCTCACCCACGTCCTGGGCGGGACGCAGAAGTGACGGGTGTCCTGACCGAGGACGAGGCCCTCGAGCTCCTCGCCTACCTGGTCACCAGTGCCCGGACCCAGGTCGACGAGGCCGCCGAGTACGGGCCCCTGCGGCTGCTGACGGCCGCGCGTCGCCTCGGCGAGGCCATCGCCGCCCGCTCGTCCGACGCCACCGCCGAATTCGTCGCCGGGCCACTCACCGGACTGCCAGAACTGGCCGTCCCCAAGGCGGGCCGCGTGGAATACGTCGCGCGGCTCGACCAGGTGTGCCGCGATCTCGCGGTGTTGCTGACCAATCGGTTCGCATCGTGAGCGAGGCGGGCCGAGCGAACCAGAGCTCTCCGCAGCGGCGCCCCGCCGGCGAGACCGAGCCTGCGAGGTCGCACCGGGAGGCGCAGTGGGCGTGGGTGCCGGGCCGGTGACCTCGTTCAGCAAGGCGGCGGTGGCGTCGGCGCTGCGGCTGCCCGACGGGCTGCAGCCGGACCTGATCGTCTGCCTGGGTTACCCGGCACCCGGGGGTCCGGCGCCGATGCGACGGGGCCGGCGGGTGACCTGGCGGGATCTCAGCACTTTCGTACCCTGAGGCCATGACGGACCTCGACGGGGCGGCCACCCTCTGGGACCCGCACCCTGGTTACCTGAACACCTCGTCGTTCGGGCTCCCCCCGCGGCCGGCCTGGGACGCGTTGCAGCAGGCCCTGTCCGACTGGCGGATCGGGCGGACGAGCTGGGAGGGGTGGTCGGCCACCGTCGACGAGTCCCGGGCCCTGTTCGCGGGTCTCGTCGGGACCGATCCGGCGAGTGTTGCAACCGGCGCTTCGGTGTCGCAATTGTTGGCACCGGTCGGTGCCGCGATCGCCGATGGTGCCACGGTGCTGGTGCCGGACATCGAGTTCACCTCGAACGTCTTCCCGTGGGCCATCCACGCCGACCGGGGAATCAGGGTGCGCACGGCGCCGGTGGACCGATTCGTGGAGGCCGTCACGGCCGGTGTGGATGTGGTCGCGTGGTCGGCGGTGCAATCGGCGACCGGCGAGGTGGCCGACATCGCCGCCATTTCCGCGGCCGCCCACGCGGTCGGCGCGTTGACGGTCGTCGACGCCACCCAGGCCGCCGGCTGGCTGCCCGTCGACGCGGGCGCCGTCGACGTGCTGGTCGTCACCGCGTACAAGTGGTTGTGCAGCCCCCGCGGGACCGGCTTCCTGGTGCTGCACCCCGACCTGACCGACCGCCATCCGGGCTTCGCGTCGCGGCTGACCCCGCTGGCCGCCAACTGGTTTGCCGGCAAGTCCGTGCACGACTCCTACTACGGGCTGCCGCTGCGTCTCGCCGACGACGCCCGCCGGTTCGACATCTCCCCGGCCTGGCACTGCTGGGTCGGCACCGCGCCGGCTCTGCGCGTGCTCACCGATATCGGGGTGACGGCGATCGGTGCGCACAACGTGGGCCTGGCCAACCGGTTCCTCGCCGAGATGGATCAGCCGGCGTCGAACTCGGCGATCGTCAGCGTGCCCGCGGACGCGGCCGCAGTCGACCGCTTGCGGGCCGCGGGGGTGCAGTTCGGCGTGCGAGCCGGCCGGGTTCGGGTGGCGTTCCACCTGTATTCGACCGACGTCGACGTCGACCTGGCGGTGCGGGCGTTGCGCGGCTGAGGTGCGGCCTCAGGAGAGGATCTCGTACGCCACCGTCAGTCGGCCCCCGAACCGCGGCGCGTGCATCGCCGCGAACCCGCGCAGCATCCCGTCCACGTCCGGGGCGCTGTCGCCCAGACCCTCCAGATAGCGGCGGTGGGCGTTCAGCGAGGCCACGCTCGCCTCGATGGTCTCGGTGACGTCGACCGCGTACGACGCGCGCGGCGACATACCCAGTGCGGTGTATCGAACCTTCCACGGCGCCAGGCCTTCGTCCAGCAGCTCCCGAAAGACCCAGCGATTGCCCGCGTCCCGCACCCCGTCGACCGCGGCCAGGCCGACCGCCCGGTGGTCGGCGTAGTCGATCCCGCCCCAGGCCGGGCGCGGGTCGGGGTTGGACGTGACCACCACATCCGGTCGCCGGCGCCGGATGGCCCGGGCGATGTCCCGACGCAGCGGCAGTCCGTATTCGACGACACCGTCCGGATAGCCGAGGAACTCGACGGTCTCGACGCCGACCTCGGCCGCGCCGGCCCGCTCCTCGGCCTCCCGTAGCGGGCCGCACTCGGCGGGAGACAACCCGTCGATGCCGGCCTCGCCCGAGGTGATCAACAGGTAGGTGACCGTCTTGCCGGCCCGGGTCCAGGCCGCGACCGCCCCGGCGGTGCCGTACTCCAGATCGTCCGGGTGGGCCGCGATGCACAACGCGGTCTGCCAGTCGTCGGGAAAGGGCTCGAGTTGAGGGAGGGGGTCGGTCACCCTCGCAGTCTCCCCCATCCGGTCCCCCGCGGCACCTGACACAATCGACCAACCGCATTGTCAGCCCAGCCGACAAGGAGTCACATGGCTGCACCCGGCCGCCGGCGCCGCTGGCCGTGGGTGGTGGGCGCCGGGATCGTGCTCGCCGCCGGGGCCGCCTTCACCTTCCTGACCAGCCCACGCAGCGACACCGATTTCGTCGGGGTCGCCGACACCTTGTGCAAGGAACTGCGGATCGACCGGCTGTCGGCCCTGGCCGGTCTCGAGCTCACCCAGTCCGCCGATCCCCCGGATCCGGCCAGCTGCACCCTCGTCGGCGATGTGCCGGGCAACGGCCCGGTGCCGGACGGGCAGACCTTCGTGCGGTTCGCGATGGCCACCGGGAACAACGTGGACCAGACCGGGGGTTCGCTGTTCGATTCGGGCGGCATCGAGGGCGTCGGCTGGAAGGAGGTCACCGATCGGGACGGGTACTACTCGGCCAAGATCATCTCCCTGCCGGGCAACAAGTCGGCCTCGGTCACCATCACGTCGTCGCAGCAAAATTTCGGCGACCCGGCGATGGCGGTGGCGCTGCTCAACGAGTGGCTGGTCTGAGCGCCGCCGTACCGTTCGGTCCGGACGGTGCGGGTCGTGGACGGTTTCCGTGGCCCGGGGCGGCGGCCGGTCGGTCCAGGGTCCAACGACCCTTCTCCTGGGTTCGTTTCGGACTGGCTGTTCGTCTTCCGGGCGCATTAGCGTCACCTCCGTGAGCGCAACCCTGTCCCCGCCGCCTCGGACGACGAAAGCCGCCGTTCCCGCTGCAATGTGGGTCGGCGCCGCCATGTCCCTGGCGGCGTTCGGCGCGAGTGTGTACTTCTTCGAGATTGTCGGCTACCAGGCGTCGTCACTGTGCTGGCTCAACCGCATGCTGATGCTGTCGCTGTTTCTCACCATCGGAACCGGGATCGTCCGCCGGGACACCGGCGCCTGGCGGTACACCGTGCCGTTCCTGGTCATCGGGCTGCCGGTGGCGCTGTTCCAGCAACTGGTGCACTGGAACGTCATCCCGCTGGGCATTCAGCAATGCGGGACGTCCTTCGTCTGCACCACCAAGTTCTTCAATCTGTTCGGCTTCATCAGCCAGGCCACCCTCTGCCTGGTCGCCTTCGTGGTGGTGGCCGCCGCGATGGCCGCGCTGGCCGCCCGCGACCGCGGCACCCCCGCACCCTCCCCCACCGCCCCGGACCGCTGACCCGCCCCGACCGGCCTGACACCCGGCGGGCCGCCGCCCTGACCCGCGCGGATCACCTTCCGCTGCGCGGCTGACGTCGTCGGCTCCTGTCCCACGACCACCATCTCGCGCTTGATGATCCGCGCCGGCGCCGTTGAACCGCGTGGGCAGGGTGGGGCCGGGGGGGCCGGGGCGTCCGTAGGATGGCCCGGCATCCTCGGAAGGAGCGGCCGTGCCCGTGATCGACCTGAACAGCGACGTCGGTGAGTCGTTCGGGCGCTGGACGCTCGGTGACGACGCCGCACTGATGCCGTTGATCACCAGTGCGAACGTGGCCTGCGGTTTCCACGCCGGCGATCCGCAGACGCTCCGGGCGACCTGCGCGGTGGCCGCGCGGCACGGGGTGACGATCGGCGCTCAGGTCGGCTACCGCGACCTGGCCGGATTCGGCCGGCGGTTCATCGATGTCGAACCGGCCGACCTGGTCGCCGACGTCATCTACCAGATCGGCGCGCTGCAGGCACTGGCCGCCGCGGCCGGCGCTGCGGTCCGGTACGTCAAGCCGCACGGCGCCCTCTACAACGCCGTCGTGGACCACCCCGAGCAGGCCGCGGCGGTGGTCGAGGCGGTGCGGATGGTCGATCCGACGCTGGCCCTGGTGGGACTGCCCGGGTCGGCCCTCCTGAGACTGGCCGAGGCGGCCGGGCTGCGGACGGTGCGGGAGGCGTTCGCCGACCGCGCGTACACCCCGCAAGGCACCCTTGTCTCCCGGCGCGAACCGGGCGCCACGCTGCACGACCCGGCGGCGGTGGCGGCGCGGATGGTGCGGCTGGTGACCACCGGGGTCATCACCGCGGCAGACGGCACGGACGTGGCGGTGGCGGCCGACAGTATCTGCGTGCACGGGGACGGGCCCGGGGCAGTCGAACTGGCCCAGCGGGTCCGGGCCGCGCTGGAGGCGGCCGGCGTGACGCTCGGGCCGTTCGCGTGATCCTGGACCGGACGCCGCGCACCTGGCGGATCGAGGGCGCAATTCCGGTCCTTCACCGGGCCGCGACATGACGGAAACCGGCCCCTCGATCGCGACCCCGGCGGTGACGCCGCGCCTGCGGCGGGCCGGCGACCGGGCCCTGCTGCTGGAGACCGGCGACCCGGCCGGCACGATCGCCGTCGCCGCAGTCCTGGCCGCGGCCGACCTCGACGAGGTCGAGGACCTGGTCCCAGCCGCGGCGACCGTCCTGGTCCGGGCGGTCCGCGGCGCCGATCTGGCGGCCCTGGGCCGGCGGGTGCTCGCCGCAGCCGACGGCGCGACAACCGGCAGTGCACCAACCGGCAGCGCAGCAACCGGCGGCCGGCACGCGGGCTCCGGTGCGACCGCGCCGGACGACCTGGTGATCCCGGTCCGATACGACGGGCCGGACCTCGCCGAGGTCGCCGCGAGCACCGGGCTGGCAGTGGCCGAGGTGATCGCGGCCCACACCGGAACCCCCTGGCAGGCCGCCTTCGTCGGTTTCGCCCCGGGCTTCGCCTACCTCGTCGGCGGCGACCCCCGGCTGCGGGTGGCCCGCCACCCGCAGTCCCGGCCCCGGGTGCCCGCCGGGTCGGTCGCGCTGGCCGGCGAGTACTCCGCGGTCTACCCGCGCGAGTCCCCCGGCGGCTGGCAGCTGATCGGACGCACCACCGCGCGGCTGTGGGACGAGGAGGCGGAGCCGCCCGCCGCGATCCGGCCCGGCCGCCGGGTCCGCTTCCGGGACGCCGGAGCCCGCCCATGACCACCCGACCAACGGCGACGGGGCCGGTCGCGATGCTCACGGTCGTGCGGCCGGGTCCGCTGGCCCTGCTCCAGGACGCCGGCCGGTTCGGGCACACCGCCGACGGCGTCGGGCGGTCGGGGCCGGCCGACCGGGCCGCCCACGCCCGGGCGAACCGGCTGGTCGGCAACGCCGCCGGGGCCACCGCGATCGAGGTCACCCTGGGCGGCCTGGTCATCCGGGTCGAGCACGAGGTGACGGTGGCGATCACCGGCGCCCCGGCCGCTGCCGACGTCGGCGGCGCCCCGGTCGCTCACGACACCCCGCTGGTCCTGGCCGCCGGAGCGTCGTTGCGGCTGCGGGCACCCCGCACCGGATTGCGCAGCTACCTGGCCGTGGCCGGCGGGGTCGACGTCCCGCTCACGCTCGGCTCGGCCAGCACGGACACCCTCGCCGGGCTGGGTCCGGCCCCACTGGCCGCGGGCGCCCGGCTCGCGGTGGGAACGAGCCGGGGCGCCGGCGCGGTCCCGGCGGCCGCCCCGCCGGCCGACGCGACCCCGGTGTTGGGTGTGCTGTTCGGACCCCGCGATGACTGGTTCACCGACCCGGTGGCGCTGACCACCGGGTCGTGGCAGGTGTCGCCGCAGAGCAACCGGGTCGGGCTGCGGCTCGACCGCCCGGGCGGCGAGGGAGCCGCCCTGACCCGGGCCCGCCCGGGCGAGCTGCCCAGCGAGGGACTCGTTCTCGGGGCGATCCAGGTACCGCCGAGCGGGCAGCCGGTGCTGTTCCTGGCCGACCATCCGCTCACCGGCGGCTACCCGGTGGTCGCGGTCGTCGTCGACGATGACATCGACCGGGCCGGGCAGCTGCGTCCGGGTCAGCGGCTGCGCTTCGTCCCGGCCTGATCGACCCGGCCTGATCGTCCCGGCCTGATCGACCCGGCCGACGGTGACCAGCGCTTCGCTGGCGGCCCGATCTGCTCGGCGACCGGCGACCGACGTGCCACATTGCGCCCAGCTGATTCGGTTCAGACGGGCCGAAAGTGGCAAGCCGGCGCCTGGGCGCGGGCGCGGGACTTGGCCGGCCCGGCGACGGCGAGCACGATCAGGCCCGCCGTCGTGATGATCGCCGGCGGACGGATGGTTGGTCGGTCGTCATCTGCGGTCTCCCGAGTCGTCGGCAGTCGGCGCGCAGCGGAGTCGAGGTCGAGCCGGGCGATACCGGTCAGGGGCGGGCCACCACGATGCCGGCGCCCGCCCCGGGCCTGTCCATGGCCACCAGCGCGTCGATCGCACCCGCCAGGTCGACGACCGATCCGACCAGCTCGCCGGGCTGCACACGGCCGTCGGCGACCATCGCCAGCATCGCCGGATAGTCGACCGCGGCCATGCCGTGGGAGCCGACCACCGTCAGCTCCCAGGCGATCACCCGGTCCCAGGGCAGCGGGGCCCGGGCGGCGTCACCCAGCATCAGGCCGACCTGCACGTGGGTGCCGCGCCGCCGCAGGCTGCGCACCGCGGCGTCGGCCGTGGCCGGGGCACCGAGCGCGTCGACGCTGACGTGCGCGCCACCGCCGGTCGCCTCCACCACCGCCGCAACCGGATCGGCCGACCGGACCGTCACCGCGGCCCCCAACTCGGACGCGCGGGTCAGCGCGTCCGGAGACAGGTCGATCGCCGTCACCCGGGCCCCCAGGGCGACCGCGATCATCACCGCGGACAGGCCGACCCCGCCGCAGCCGAACACCGCGAGCTCCGTGCCCGGACCGACCGGTACGTGCGCGGTGAGTGCCCGCCAGGCGGTGGCGAACCGGCAGCCCAGGGCGGCGGCGGCCACCATGTCGACGCCGTCGGGCAGCGGCACCAGGTTGAAGTCGGCCGCCCGCACCACCACGTACTCGGCGTAGGACCCGGCATGGGTGAAGCCGGGCTGCGTCTGATCCGGGCAGACGGCGGCATCCCCGGACGCACACCAGGCACAGCGGCCGCAGCCGTTGACGAACGGGGCCGTCACCCGCGCCCCGACCGCGACGTCGGTGACGCGGGAACCGATCTCGACGACCGTCCCGGCGAATTCATGGCCCGGCACCTGCGGCAGCGGAACCGGATCGTGCCCGCGCCAGGCGTGCCAGTCGGACCGGCAGACCCCCGTGGCCTCGACCCGCACGACGGCGCCGTCGGCCGGACACCCGGGCACCGGTAGCAACTCGATTCCGGGCCGGTCGCCGGTCCGGTGGTAGCGCACGGCGCGCATCGCTGCGTTCATGACGATTCATCCTGGTCGATGACTGTCAGTTATGGCGCGCACACGTCCCTCGCACACAACGACCATCCGTTTGCCAGGTGCACGTTCGGGGCACGTGCCTAGGGTGGGTGAGGCAAGCGTGATCCGGCCGTGACCAATTGGGGGCCGGCACCCACCTCAACGAAGAGGAGACCGCATGTCGAGCAATCGCGCAGTGACCTACCAGGGGCCGATGAAGGTCGCCGTCTCGGACATCGAATACCCCACCTTCGAGTTGAAGGACGGGCCGGGGGTGAACCCGCTCAACGTCGGCCGGAAGGTTCCGCACGGCGCCATCCTCAAGGTCGTCACCACCAACATCTGCGGCTCCGATCAGCACATGGTCCGCGGGCGCACCACCGCCCCCGAGGGCCTCGTGCTGGGGCACGAGATCACCGGCGAGGTCATCGAGACCGGCCCCGGCGTCGAGTTCATCCAGGTCGGCGACATCTGTTCGGTGCCCTTCAATATCGCCTGTGGCCGCTGTAAGAACTGCAAAGAGGGCAAGACCGGCATCTGCCTGAACGTCAACCCGGACCGGCCCGGTTCGGCCTACGGCTACGTCGACATGGGCGGCTGGGTCGGCGGGCAGGCCGAGTACGTCCTGGTGCCGTACGCCGACTGGAACCTGCTGCGGTTCCCGGACCGCGACCAGGCGCTGGAGAAGATCCTCGATCTGACGATGTTGTCGGACATCTTCCCGACCGGTTACCACGGCGCCTACACGGCGGGCACCACCACCGGCTCGACCGTGTACGTGGCCGGTGCCGGCCCGGTCGGCCTGGCCGCGGCCGTCTCGGCCCAGTTGCTCGGCGCGGCCGTCGTCATCGTCGGTGATCTCAACGAGGACCGGTTGGCCAAGGCCAGGTCCATCGGCTGCGAGACGGTCGACGTGTCCAAGGGCGATCCGAAGGACCAGATCGAGCAGATCCTCGGCGTCCCCGAGGTCGACTGTGCCGTCGACGCCGTCGGTTTCGAGGCTCGCGGGCACGGCAAGGACGCCAGCCACGAGGCTCCGGCGACGGTGCTGAACTCGGTCATGGATCTGACCGCAGCCGGCGGCGCTCTGGGCATTCCGGGCCTGTACGTCACCGGCGACCCGGGCGCCGTCGACGACGCCGCCAAGATCGGCTCGCTGTCCATCCGGCTCGGCCTGGGCTGGGCCAAGTCGCTGTCGTTCACCACCGGTCAGTGCCCGGTGATGAAGTACCACCGCGGTCTGATGAACGCGATCCTGCACGACAAGGTCAAGATCGGCGACGCGGTCAACGCCACCGTCATCGGCCTGGACCAGGCACCGAAGGGCTACGCGGACTTCGACTCCGGGGTGGCGCGCAAGTTCGTCATCGATCCGCACAACACCACGGGAAAGGTCAGCGCCAACTGACGGTGCCTCGCTGATCAAAGCCGGGTCCGATCGGGCAATTCGGGCCGGTCGGCCCGGCTTTGATCAGCGAACCCGGGTGGGCGACGGGTCCGGCCCGTCGCCAATCCGGCGGCCAGACCACCGATCACCACGGCCATTCCGAGCCACACCCCGGGCCCCGGCACCGCCGAGCCCAGCACCGCCCCGCTCACCGCCGCCGCAACCGGGGCGATCCCGGTGAGCAGCCCGGCCGGTCCCGGACCGAGCCGGCGCACCGCCGAGTACCAGAGCACGAACGCGGCTGCAGTGACGGCCAGCGCCAACCAGCCGATGGCGGCCCACTGCGTCGCGGTCAGCGAGCTCACGGCCGCCGGGCCCTCCACCGCCATCCCGAGCACCGCGAACATCGCCGCACCCAGCCATACGGCATGCAACGAGACACCCCACGGGCCGTGCCGGCCCAGGACCGGCAACGCCAGCAGGGTGAAGCCGCACTCGCAGGCCAGCGCGACGGCGGCCCAGCCGAGCCCGACGCCGTCCGTCGAGCCGGTGCCTTCGACGAGCAGGCACCCCGCGGTGACGACGACGGCGGCGGCCACCACCGGCCCGGACGGTCGGTGACGTTGCGCGATGGGGCCGACGACGCCGAGGAAGACGGGCGCGCAGGCGACGGCCACCGCGATCACCGCCGGTTCGGCGTGCGCCGCCCCACGCACCACGGCGATGTTGAATACGACCAGTCCGGACGCCGCCACCCCGGCCAACCAGCACCAGTCCCGGCCACGGGGGCGGACGACGCGCACGCCCGTCGCGCCGCACAGGGCCGCCAGCACGACCGCCGCGCACACGTAGCGCGCGGCCTGCGCGGTGAACAGCGGCGCGTCGACCAGGTGCCGGGACACCCCGACGCTGCTGCCCACCAACGCCATGCCCGCAGCTCCGGCCGCCACCGCCCGCACGTTCGGCGCGCGGCCGATCAATTCCGTCACGACCCCACCCTGACCGGATAATGGACCCGTGAACAGGTCCAATCCAGATGCTTCCGACAGGTCCATCAGCGGTGCGGACTTCTTGGGGCTCCGGATCGAGCAGGCCCCAACCGGAGCGATGTCCGGTTGGCTCGTCGACCAGATCCGGACCGCGGTCCGGGACGGGCGGCTACGGCCGGACGATCACCTTCCGGCCACCCGCACCCTGGCGGCCGATCTGGGCGTCTCCCGCGGCGTCGTCACCGAGGCCTATCGACGACTCGTCGACGACGGCGTGGTGGTCACCGGCGGGCGGGCGGGCACCGCCATCGCCCGGACCGCCCCGATCGCCGGACCGCCAGGGCCGGCCGAACCCCCACCGGCGGGCACCCGGGACCATTTCGAGTTCGACGCGCACGCAGGCACCGATGTGTTCGCCGCGCTGCGCGCGCAACCCGCTCGGTACGACCTGTCGCCGGGACTGCCCGATCTGAGCGCGTTCCCGCGCACGGACTGGTTGCGCGCCGAGCGGGCGGTTCTGGGCCGGCTGTCCGCGCAGTCCTTCGGATACGGGGACCCGGCCGGCGCGCCGCCGTTCCGCCGGGCCGTCGCCGGCTGGCTGGCCCGCTACCGGGGCATCACCGCGGACCCGGAGCAGATCGTGATCGTCGCCGGGGTGGCCCAAGCCTTGGCCTTGATCTGCCGGGTGCTCGGCCGGCGCGGGCTCACTGAGATCGCGGTGGAGGACCCGGGTTCGCGCGGGGCCCGGACACAGCTGGAGCGCTGGGGCATGGCCACCGTCCCGGTGCCGGTCGACGACGAGGGCCTGCGGGTGGACCGGCTGCGGCCGACCGGCGCCCGGGCGGTGCTGGTGTCGCCGGCGCACCAGTTCCCGACGGGGGTGGTGCTCTCCGGCAGGCGCCGTCGTGAGCTGGCGGACTGGGCCGACGCCGGAGGCCTGATCGTCGAGGACGACTACGACGCCGAGCACCGCTACGACCGGCCACCCGTCTCGGCCCTGCAGGCCGGCCGACCGGACCGGACCTGTTACGCCGGTAGCGTGTCCAAGATCCTCGCGCCGGCGCTGCGCATCGGCTGGTTGATCCCCGCGCCCCGGCTGCGGGACGACGTCGTCGCCGCCAAGCAGGAGGCGGACCTGGGCAATCCGGTGCTGGCTCAGCTGGTGCTGGCCGACCTGATGGAGTCGGGGCAGCTGGAGCGCCACCTGCGCACCGTCCGGCGCCGCCATCAGCGGCGACGAGACGCCATGATCGCGGCGCTGGGCCGTCATCTGCCGGCCGCGACCGTGCACGGGGCGGCCGCCGGACTGCACCTGACCGTCACCTTCGATGAGCCGACGGATCGGCCGGTGGACGACATCACCCTGGCCACCCGGGCCCTGGCCGCCGGCGTCAAGGTGCAGCCGCTGTCCTGGCACCGGGTTCGGCCCGGGACGCCGGGGTTGGTGCTCGGCTACGCAGCCGCCTCGACCGGGCACATCGAGCAGGCGATGATCGCGCTTGCCTCGGTGGTGGGGAGCCGGGCGCGTTGAGCCGGAGTGCCGGGAGGCCGACCGTGGACGGGCGACCGGCCGCTCGCCTCGTCGTCGAACCCCACCCGACCGGGTGACGATCCGACCGATCTGCCGAAGTTATCCACATGTGGCTGCAACCCCGCTTGACCGCCCATTTCCGATGGTAGCTTCAGCGCATTGGTTCCATCGATGAAGGAGGCGCCGGTGACAATTCCCGGACCCGCCGGCGGCGGGCGGCTCGGCTACGATCCGGCGGCCATGCGCAGCGGCCTGACGGCCATGGATACGGCTACTGCCGACGTTTCCACTATTCTCAATTCCATTCAGTCCGAGGTCGACGGGCTCGCCGCGTCGTGGCGGGCACAGTCCAATGCGGCCTTCACGGACGTCCATCTGCGCTGGGCCACCCGCGCCGCGGACATCAATGCCGCACTTCGAGGGTTGCGAGACACCCTCGCCGCGGCCGATGTCAGTTACACCCGGACCGAGCAGGCAGAGGTCGACCACTACGCCGCGCTGGCCAATTCCATTTGATTTGCCGGCGGCCATCGGTGGTCCGGTCACCGACCCAGGCCGTCATTCGGCGACCCTTCACTCGATTGGAGAATTTCGTGGCGGCAGCGGACGGAACTATTCATCTGAGCTTTCCGGCGATGCAGGCGGCGGAGGCGTCATTGGCGCATCAATTGAATGGGTTACGGGGCCGGCTGGATCAACTGTCCGGCGATCTGCAGCCGCTGGTGCACAGCTGGAGCGGCGAAGCCCAAGCCGCGTATGTCGTGCAGAAGCAGCGCTGGGAAGTGGCGGCGACCGACCTGGCGACGATGCTGGGGGCGATCACGAGGGCGCTGGGCACCACGACGGCCGACTTCCTGGCGACGGAGAGCCGGATCGCCGCCGCCTTCAGCTGACGGCGCGCCAACATGGGTGCAGCTCCGATCGACGACCACGCGGTCCCACGTATTCGGCTCGGTCGCCGTCGTCGCATGGCACGATCAGGCCCGACCACGAGCCGGCGATCCGGCCGGTCGGCGGGATCTCTTCGGGAGCGTTCAGCGTGACCACTGCGGTTTTCCGCCGGCCCGCACGCCGGGAACCGCCGCCCATGACGGTCGGCGAGGCCGACGTTTTGCCGGCGCCGGCCCTGCCGACCCGGCAGGCCGGCGGCATGGGCGCCGTTCTGGTCCTGCTGCCGGCGCTGGCCGGCTTCGGCGCGATGGCGCTGATCTTCGCCTCCGGCGGCTCCGGACTGCATCTCGCGGCGGGCGTCCTGTTCGGCGTCTCGATGATCGCCGTGGCGGCCGGTCAACTGATCCGGGTCGGTGGCGACCGGTCGCGCAAGATCGCCGGCGCCCGGCGCGACTACTTCCGCCACCTGGCCCGGGTCCGCGAGCAGGCGCGGGCGGCTGCAGCCGCGCAACGGCAGGCGTTGACCTGGATCCATCCCGCTCCGGACGCGTTGGCCTCGTTGGCCCGCACCAGCCGCTTGTGGGAGCGCCGACCCACCGACCCCGATTTCGCCGCCACCCGGATTGCGGTCGGCGATCAGGAACTGTCCTTGACCCTGCCGCCGGCCGCGGCGCAGCCCGCCGACGACGACGTCGACCCGGTCGCGGCGGTCGCCCGGGAGCGCCTGCTGTCGATCCATCGCATGGTGCCCGCCCTGCCGGTGGCGTTGTCGTTGCGGTCGTTCTCGGTGGTCCGGTTCGAGGGCAATCCGTCGGCCGCCCGGCGGATGGCCGCCGCTCTGCTGCTCCAGGCCGTCTGCTGGCACGCGCCGACCGAGCTGCGGTTGGCAGTGTGCCTGCCGGCCGGGTCCGGACCGGACCGGGCCCGATTCTGGGACTGGCTGAAATGGACACCGCACCTCGCCGATCCCGCCGGGTCGGCGGCCCGGCCGCCGGCCCTCGCGGTCGTGGACAGTCTGCCGACCCTGGAGGTCATCCTGGCCGACGAACTGGCGGGGCGGCCGTGGGCCGAGGCCGGCGCCCGGCCGCTCGCCGATCGCAGCCATCTGCTGGTGCTGGTGGACGGCGACGAGAACCGGCCGCGGGCCGGCGGTCAGCTCGACGGACCGCTAGGTCTGCTCGGCGTGACCGTCCTGCAGATCGGCGGTGACGGCGATCTGCCCGCCGGACGAAGCCTGCGGCTGCGGGTGACCGACACCGACGTGCAGACCGTGACGGTCGATCGGATGGGTCACGAACGCACCGGCTATGTCGGCGTCCCGGACCAGGTGACGCCGGCGGTGGCGGCCGCGACCTGCCGGCACCTGACCGACCTGCGCCCACCCGGCACGGGCCCGACCGAACCGGTGATCGCGGTCACCGGCCTGGCCGATCTGCTCGGCGTGGCGAACGTGCGAACCCTGGATCCGGCGGTCAGCTGGCAGCCCCGGCCGGCCCGGGACCGGCTGCGGGTGGCGATCGGCGTCGGCAGCAACGGCCAACCGGTCGAGCTCGACCTGAAGGAGGCCGCCGAGGGCGGGATGGGCCCGCACGGGCTGGTGGTCGGCGCCACCGGCTCGGGAAAGTCCGAGCTGCTGCGCACCCTGGTCCTCGGGCTGGCCATCACCCACCCGCCGGACCTGCTGAATTTCGTGCTCGTCGACTTCAAGGGCGGCGCCACTTTCACCCGGCTCGAGGGCCTGCCGCACACGTCCGCGGTGATCACCAACCTCAGCGACCACCTGGACCTGGTCGACCGGATGTCCGACGCCCTGGCGGGCGAGCTGGCACGGCGGATGGAGTTGCTCCGCGCCGCCGGCGACTTCGCCTCGCTGCGCGACTACGACCGGGCGCGCGCCGGCGACCGGCCCGATCTGCCCCCGGTTCCTTCGCTGCTGGTCGTCGTCGACGAGTTCAGCGAGTTGCTGACGGTCAAGCCGGAGTTCCTGGACGTCTTCATGACGATCGGGCGGGTCGGCCGGTCGTTGGGGGTGCACCTGCTGCTGGCGTCCCAGCGGCTGGAGGAGGGCCGGCTGCGCGGGCTGGACACCCACCTGTCCTACCGGATCGGGCTCAAGACGTTCTCGGCCGCGGAATCCCGCATCGTCCTCGGCGCCGACGACGCGTACCGGTTGCCCAGTGCCCCCGGGAACGGTTACCTGCGGTTCGACACGAGTGAACTCGTGCGCTTCAAGGCCGCCTTCGTGTCCGGCCCGGTCCATGACCGCCGGCGGGGGCGAACGGCCACGGGCCGACCGGCACCGCAGGTCTTCCGGCTGATGTCGGCGGGGACCGCCGAATGGGCGCCCGAGGCGACGGACCACTCCTCGACGTCCCGCTCGACGGAAGGTTCGACGCACAAGCCGGCCGACGGGACTGCCGCGGTGGCACCCGGTGCCACCGGCTCCCTCCTGGAGATCGGCGTGTCCCGGCTGGCCGGGGCGGGTGTACCGGCCCACGAGGTGTGGCTGCCGCCCCTGCAGGACCCACCGTCGCTCGACCTGCTGTTGCCCGGATCGCCGCGCCCGGCCGGGGCCACGTTCGGCCAGGTCCCGCTCGGTTGGGTGGATCGTCCGTTCGAGCAGACCCGCGGCGTCCTGGAGCTCGACCTGTCCGGCGCGGCCGGGCACGTTGCCATCGTCGGCGCGCCGCAGAGCGGCAAGTCGACCGCGTTGCGCACCCTGGTCGGTGCGCTGGCCCTCACGCACGGTCCGGGCGAGCTGTCGATCTACTGCCTGGACCTGGGCGGCGGATCCCTGTCCGCCCTGGCCGGCCTGCCGCAGGTCGGCGCGGTGGCCGGTCGCCTGCAGCCGGATCTGGTCCGGCGGACGGTCTCCATGGTCGAGCGGGTGCTCGCCGAACGGGAGGCGGCGTTCGCCGCCGCCGGCATCTCGTCGGTGGCCGATTGGCGCCGGCGGGCGGCCGTCGCCCGCACCGACGACCTCGACCCGGGTGGGTACGGCGACCTGATCCTGGTGGTCGACGGGTGGGGCGCGGTGCGCGAGGCGTTCGAACCGTTGGAGACGCGCCTGATGTCGATCGCGGCGCGCGGGCTGAACTACGGGGTGCATCTGGTCCTCACCGCGACCCGCTGGCCCGAGATCCGCCCCGCGCTCAAGGACCTGATGGGCTCCCGGGTCGAGCTCCGGTTGGGCGACCCGCTGGACTCGGACGTCAACTCCCGGGTCGCCGCCACCGTGCCGGTGAACCGGCCCGGGCGGGGGTTGACCCGGGACGGCCTGCACCTGCTGACCGCGGTCCCCCGGGTCGACGGCCGCACCACCGCCGCTGACCTCCCGACGGCCACCGCGCGTCTGATCGACCTGGCGCAGGGCCGCTGGCCGGGCCGCGCCCCCGGCGTGCGGGTGCTGCCCGCCACGCTGCGCCCGGTGGACCTGCCGGTGCCGGCCGACCGCGCCGGCGGGGTGGTGCTGGGCCTGGACGAGGACCTGCACCCGGTCCGCTGGGATCCGGTCGCCGACCAGCACCTGCTGGTCTTCGGCGAGGAACAGTCCGGCCGCTCGACGCTGCTGCTCCGGCTGATCCGCGAGCTGTCCGCCACCCGTGGACTCGACGACGCCAGGTTCATCGTGTTCGACCCGGACCGCAGCCTGCAGAACCTGCCCTTCCGGCCGGAACAGCTCATCGCGTCGGCGGCGACCGGGCGCGACGCGGCCGGCATCGTCGCCGCCAACGCGCAGCGGCTGGCCGCCCGGTTGCCCCCGCCCGGGATGCCGGCCGACGAGGTCGCCACCCGCTCCTGGTGGGGGTCGCCGGCCGACATCTATCTCATCGTGGACAACTACGAACGGTTGGCCGGGGCATCGCCGCTCAGCCCGCTCGTGCCGCTGCTGGACCACGCCGCCGACATCGGGCTGCACCTGATCGTCGCGCGGCAGGCGCGGGGAGCCGCCCGAGCGGTGTACGAGTCGGTGTACGTCACACTGAAGGACGTGGGAAGCCCGGCCCTGCTGCTGTCCGGGCCGGAAGCGGAGGGCACGGTCATCGGTCGGCACAAGATGACGTCGCGGCCACCCGGACGTGGCTTGTGGGTGCCGCGGCGCGGTGGCGAGCTCGTCGTGCAGACCGTGCTGGAGCCGGCCCCGATCGGTGCGGACCGGCCGGCCCGATGACCGAACCGATACCCGGGCGACCGGGGGCCCCGAAGCCGGCCACCGACCCGTCGCCCGTGCTCGACGGCACGACGTCGCCCGCCACGACCGCACCGACGTCCGCATCGCAGCCCACGACGACCCGGCCGATCGACCCGATGGGCGGGCCGGTCGCCGGATCCGGCGACCTCCGACGGCCGCTGCTGATGGATCCCGCCGGCGTCCGGCCGAGCGGCTTCGCGCCGCCGGCAGCATCGACCGACCGCCACCCGCCGGCAGCATCGACCGACCGGCACCCGCCGGCAACGCCGACCGACCGGCACCCGCCGGCAGCGCCGACCGGCCGGGTCGCCGGTTCGACCGACGCTCGGGCACCGGCCCGGCAGCCGCCGGCCAGCCCCTGGGCGCCGGGGGTCGACGCCCGGTCCCGGCCGGCGGCCCGACCCCACACGCCGTCGGTCCTGGCCGGTCCGACGCCGACCGGAACGGTGGCCGGTCACCGCTCGGCACCGGTGGAACCCGGCCGGCCCGAGTCGGCGTTCGGTCCGGTGAGCCGCATCGTGACCGTCAGCGTGCGGACTCCGTCGTCCCGGATCGACCTGGCGCTGCCGGACCGCACGACGATGGCCGAGGTCCTGGAGACGGTCCTGGAGTTGGCGCCGCGGTCGCTGCGCGAGCAGGCGCTGGCCCACGGCGGCTGGATCCTGCGCACGGCGGGCGGTCGCCCGCTCCCCGGGTCCACCACGCTGCTCGACGAGGGCGTTGCCGGCGGCGCCACCGTGTTCCTGACCGGCGCGGACACGGCCGAACCGACGGTGGTGCACGACGACCTGGCCGACGCGGTCGCCGACGCGGTGCGCTCGGACACCGCGGCCTGGCCGGCCGGTGCCGGGCGGGCCGTTGCCCTGGGCAGCTGCGCTGCGTTCGGGGTGCTGGCCGTCCTGGCGGTGCTCACCCTCGGGCCGCCCTGGGTGGGGCCGGCGGTGGTGCTGGCCGGCCTGACCGTCGCGGCCCAGGTCGTCGCCGGGTTGGTGACCCGGCGACGGGACGACGGCGGGATCGCGCTGACGGTCGGACTGCTGTCGGTGCTGACCGGAGCGGCCGCGGCCACCGTCGCCGTCGCCGGTTCGGACCCGCTGACCGGACTGGGCCCGGTTCCATGGATCATCGGCACACTGACCGCCGGTGTGCTGGCCGGCACCGCGTCGGTGGCCACCGGCACGCATGCCGCCGCGTTCGGCGCGGTGACGGCCGCGGCCGTCCTGCTGACCGTGGGCGAGACGATCGCCGCCACCTTCGCTCTCGGCCCATCCGGCGCCGCCGCCCTGGTTTGCGGGCTCGCAGTCTGCCTGATGCCGGCCGTACCGAGCCTGTCGCTCCGGATCGCCGCCTTCCGGCCGGATCCATTGCCGGCCTCGACCGACGAGCTCGCGGCGGCGGCCCGGCGGACCGTTGACGGTGGCGACTCCCGAAGCCGCACCCACCGCGCGGTGCGTGCGCTGACCGCGCTCCTGCACGGGATGGCTTGGCCGACCCTCGCCGCCGGTGTCCTGCTGGCCCTGGCCGGCGCGCCGGCCGGGCAGGCGTTGGCCGCGGTCGTCGGGCCGGCGATGCTGTTGCGGGCCCGCTTGTTCCGCACCGTCGGCCAGCGGCTGCCGCTCCTGCTGTGCGGGGTGGGCTGCCTGCTCGCGGTTGCCATCGGGCTGTTGCGGCAGGCGGACTCGACGGTGCCGGTGGTCATCGTGATCCTGGTCGCGGTGGGGGCGGCGGTGGCCGCGGGAACGGTCGCCGCGCGACAGGCGCCCCGTAGCCCGGCCATGGCGCGGGCGGCTGAGATCGGCGATCTGCTGCTGACCATCGCCGTCATCCCGCTGATCGCCGCCGTGCTGGGCGCCTTCGCCTTCGTCCGCGGGCTCGGTGGCTGAGCCCCGTGACATCCGGTGGGAACACGGACGGGCTCCGGTCATGACCGTGGACACCCGGGACGAGGTCGCGGCCCAGCGGTTCCGCAGCCGACGGATGCGGTCCGCGCTGCTCACCGGTGACCCGGATGCGCCCAACGCGCCGCTGTCCCGGCTCGGCGCGGGGGTGTACGGCGGGATCTTGCTCACGGTCCTGCTGCTGGCGGTCGCCGGCATCTACGGGGTGCTCCGCCCGGGCGGTTCGACCGCCTGGCAGGAACCCGGCGCTTTCATCGTCGACGACCAGACCGGTACCCGATATGTCTACCTGGACGGCGTGCTGCACCCGGTGCTGAACTACGCGTCCGCGAAGCTGCTGCTGGGCGCCGGCCTGCACGTGGTGACGGTGTCCGGCGACTCCCTCGACCCGGCCGACCGCGGGCCGATGCTGGGTATCCCGATGGCGCCGGATTCCGTGCCCGACGCGGCCCGAATCGTCGGGCCGGCATGGTCGGTCTGCGCGGTCGGCCGGGCGGCGGACGGCGATCGGCTCGGTACGCAGATCCGGCCGGGATCGACCGCGGCCGGTGCCGCCCTCGACGGCGATCAGGGCCTGCTGGTGCGGACCGGGCAGGGACGCAGCTTCCTGCTCTGGTCGGGGCACGCGTATCCGATTCCGGACGAGTGGTTGCCTGCGTTGGGCTACCACGACGCCGAGCCGCTCCTGGTGGACGAGCAGTTCGTGGCCGCCCTGCCCGCCGGCCGGCCGCTGGCCCCGCCCGACATTCCCGGCCTGGGCGAATCCGGGCCGCCGCTGCCCGGGTCGAGCCAGCCGACCACGGTGGGCACCATCTACGCCGACCGCACCAACGCGTCGTACGTGATGACCCGCGGCGGCCTGGCGTCGTTGACACCGCTGCAGGTGCAGCTGCTGTTGGCGGATCCGGCGTTGGCCGGCGCCTACGCGGGGAGCGACCCCACCCCGCTCAAAGTCACCCAGGCCCAGGTCACCGAGGCCGCGCCCAAGCCGTTGATCGAACCGGCGTTGCCGTCGACCGGCGCTCCCGCGGGCGGCACCTCGGCCGGGCCCGGGTCACCAACCTCGGTCGCGCCTCCGACATCGGATCCGACCGCGAACCCGACCTCGAACCCGGCCCCGTCATCGGACCCGGCGACGCCCGCTCCCGCTCCCGCTCCGCCGACGGTGCCGGTTCCGGTCGAGCCGGCCCCGGGCGAGCAGCAGTTCTGCGCCCGTTACTCGGGGGGGTCGGCCCCGGACCTGGTCGTCGGTCCCGCCGAGCCGGCGCCCGGCGGCGGCACCGGTGTGGTTCGGCTCGGCCCCGGGCAGGCGGCGCTGATCGCCCGGCTGCCCGGTCCGGACAGCACGGGAAGCACGGTCTTTCTGGTCACCGATTCCGGGATCCGGTATCCGCTGGCCGATCAACGGGCCCTCGAGTCCCTCGGCCTGGCCGGTGCACCCATCGCGCAGCTCCCACCCGAGCTCGTCACGGCGTTGCCGGTCGGGCCGGTCCTGGACCGGGCCGCCGCCGGGAAGCCGGTCACCTGACCTCGACGGCGTCCGATGACCTGCGCCGGTCCCCGCGTTCAGCCGGCCGGCGGCCGCCACGGCTCATGGGTGTGGGCCAACCACACCCGCTCCGGTTCCATGGCCAGCACGCGCCGCTGGCCGTCGGTGCGCGGCTCGTCGAGTTCGCCGAACCACACGGCGACGTCGCCGGCGATGACCACCGGCCGGCCGCCGGACCCGACCGGATCGACCACGACCACCTGGGTGCCGGGGGTGTGACCCGGCGCCGGGACGAGGCGGACCCCGGGCAGCAACTCGAACTCGCCGTCAACGGGCACGTACCGCACGCCCGGCGGATCCACCCACTCGCGGATCGTGTAGCCGTCCGCACTGCGCGCGTCGTCCAGCTCGCGGCGCTGCACGTAGATCGGGCGGCCGGCGAACAGGTGGTTGCCTCCGCAGTGATCGAAGTGCAGGTGCGTGTTGACGACCATGTCGATGCCGGCGATGTCGACGTCCCGGTCGGTCCACGGCCGCAGGTGCGGGTCCATGTCGGCCACCGCCGGGTGCAGCTCCTTGATGCCGGTGTCGACCAGCACCCGGGCGTCGGGATGATCGATGAGATGGGCGTACACCGGCATCCGCTCACCCTCCACGAACAGGTCGGCGACCAGGATCGGCGTCACGGTGACGGGCCGGTTCAACGGTCCCCCCGCGCCGCGAGGGTGGCGGGCAGGCCGAAGTGCCCGAACACCGACCGGTCGAACGTGATGATCTCGGTGACCATCCCGTCCCGCACCTGCAGCACGTCGATCGCCAACGGTTCGAAGGCCGGGTCACCCGGTCTGCGCACGTACCCCGCGACGGCGGGCTGGCCGTTGGCGGCGGTGAGCACGCATCGCAGCCGGCCGAACGGGTCGGCCCCGAAGCCGCCGTCCACCCAGCTCTGCACCACCGCGCCGCGGCCGGTCCAGACGCCGGGCACGGGCGGCATGGAGAACCGGACGTCGACGTGCAGGAGGGCGGCCAGACCAGCGACGTCGACCCGTTCGCTGCACTCGACGTAGCGGGCCACCAGGTCCCGCTGATCCGAGGTCGAGCCGGCCGGGTGCGTCCAAGCCTCGCGGTCCGCGGGCAGGCTCCGGCGCAACTCGGCGCGCGCCCGTTGCAGCGCCGAATTGACCGACGCCTCGGTCGTCTCCAGCAGCCCCGCGGTCTGCTTGGCCGAGCAGCCGAGCACGTCACGCAACACCAGGACCGCCCGCGGCAGCGGCGCGAGGTGCTGGATCGCGGCGATGAACGCCAGTTCGACGGTCTCCCGGGCCAGGGCCACGTTCTCCGGGCCCTCCCGCCGGTCCGGCACCTGAGCCAGCAACTCGTCGGGGTACGGCTGCAGCCAGGCGATCTCGCCGTTCTCGAGGGGCCGCCGCGGCCGTTTGTCGAGCGCGTCGAGGCATGCGTTCGTGGCGATCCGGTACAGCCACGCGCGAACCGACGACCGGCCGGCGTAGGTCTCGCGCCCGCGCCACGCGCGCAGGAACGCCTCCTGGACGAGGTCCTCGGCCTCGTCGAACGACCCGAGCAGGCGGTAGCAATGCAGATGCAGCTCGCGGCGGTGCGGCTCGACCCGGGCACCGAAGCCCTGCTCGTCCAGCGGCCGGAGATCATCGGTCATGGTGTTCATGATGAGTGTGACGGCCGCCGGCCGGAGAAATCATCACCGGCAGGGCATCCCTGGTTGGCCGAGCCTGCGAGGCCACCATCGACCACGGCCAGGGGCCGGAGGCAATCCGGCGACGTAGGAACCGGATTGCCGCTCAGGCCTCCTGGCGGTCCCGGCCGGGGCCAAGGCCTCTGGGCGGTTCGGCGGCCCGAGCGAATGATCGGTATGGGTCGGGTCTCGACGGAGAGGTCGCCGGTCATGAAGGTTCGTGGTTCTCGTCGGTTCCTCGGTGCGGTGCTGGGCGTTCTCGTGGTGATCGCGCTGGCTGCCTGTGGTGCGTCACCGGGTACTCCGGTGCCCGCGGGCTCACCCGCCGCCTCCGCCCCCTCGGCATCGCCGTCGCCCGGACCGACGACCAGTCCACCGGCATCGACCCTACCGACGACCGCCGAGTCGACCCCACCGACGACCGGCGTTGACGAGCCGGGCGGGAGCTCCGACGCGAGCCCAGACGGGCAGCCGGACAGCGCGACGGCGGGCTCCGCCGCGCTGGCGCTGGCGCCCTTCTTCGCCGCCGTCGACGAGATCGACGGGCGGCTCAAGGCGGCGGCCGTGGCGGTCAACGCCGGGCTCGGGGAGCAGGACGCGACCTTCGACCGGTCGACGATCGACCTGGTGGACGCCGCCGGGCCGTGGCCGGCCGCCGACGCCATCCCGGCCGGCCTCGACCCGGCCACCCAGCAGGCCGTCCTGCTCGTCTACAGCGACCTGGTCTCACGGTTCGGTGCGCTGCGCGGCGGTGACTGCCTGCAGGTGGGGACGGTTCCCCGGGACTCGCTCAATGCCGACTGCTTCGTCCGCGGCCACGCGGCGAAAATCCGGATGCCCGGCGATGTCCAGGACGCGCAAGCACTGGCTGAGGCGTCGCTGATCGGCACACCGGATCCCGGCTCGCGCGAGGCCGCCGAGGTGCTGCTGCGGATCGAGTACATCAATAAGGCCAACCTGGGCTGCGGCACGATGGGTGGCTTCATCGCCACCGACCCCATCCTCGTCGAATGGTCGAGCGAACCCTCTGGCGACCCAACCCTGCCGCCGACCGACGGCAAGGTCAACGGCGTCCGCTTCCGGGCCACCTTCGACGAGACCACCGGGTGGAGCATCGAACTCCTGGCCTGCTGACCCGCACCGGCCGCGGCACGGGGGAATCCCTCAGCCCGGGCCACCGGGGTGGGTCAGATCGTAGGCCCGCGAGAGCTTCCGCGGAACGACCAGGCGCCAGGCGTCGACGACGAGTTCACGCGCCTCGCATGGCTGCAGCGCCGCCAGCTCGGCGTGCACCCAATTGAAGCGCAGGTCCGACGCCGAGGGCAGGGCGAACGTGTGCGGCTCGCTCGCGACCAGCGCGGCGCGTTCCTCCCGCGGGAACGCGAATCCCATCACTTGCTCGTCGAGCGAGAAAGCCACGTAGACGATGGATCCCACCCGGAACTTCAACCGGTCCCGCACGTAGACCGGGTAGGACCGCTCCAGCTCGTCGCCGAGCCGCCGGACATCCTCGAGCACCGCCATGATCATCCCTTCCCGGTCGGGCACTCCGGGTTGACCGCTGCGCCGGGCCCCGCTCATCGCGCGGCCCCGGCGACCAGTCCTGCCGATCTACCGACCGGCCAGCTCCGCGACGAGCGGGGCGAACCCGTCCGCCGCATTGGCGCCGAACACGAAGTAGGAGACTCCGGTCTCCTCCCGGCGGCGGCGCAGCTCGTCGGCGGCCGCGGCCGGGTCGGGCGGGAGGTAGGCGAGGGAATCGGCCGCGCGCAAGGCGGAGGTGTCGGTATCCGGCGGCGCCATGAACGCCGAGACCGAGTTCCCGACCACCGGGATGTGCATCGAGAGCTCGACCTCGCGCGTGGCCCGGAAGTCCCGTATCCGCTGCACCACGGTGACCCGAGGCTCGCCCGGCGCCATCGCGAAGGTGACGGTGTCCGCGATCTCGGCCGCCAACGCCCGCGCCTTCGGCCCGATCACGGCCATCGCCACCGGGGTGCGGAGCTGCTCGCCGTCCAGTTCGCGCAGCGCGGCGACGGCCTCGCGCACCTGCTCCAGCCGCTGACCGGGGGACGGCACGGGCAGCCCGCGCTCGCGCAGCTCGTCCTCGATCCCGGGCCGCCCGACCCCGATGCCCATCTCGAAGCGCCCTTCGGTGAGCACCGTGAGGGAGTGCGCCTCCCAGGCGGCGAGCCACGGCGCACGTAACGGGGCGGCGTAGACCCACGTGCCCACCCGCACGTCGGCGACGGTGGCCGCCACGGCCAGTGCGGGGGCCGGCGAGGGCTGCAACCGTGGGAAATCGGGCATCAGCACCGTCGAATACCCGTGACCAGCTACGCGGCGCACCCGTTCGCGCCAGGTCGGCAGGTCGGGCATGAACGGGGCCACGATGCCGAAACGAAACGGTCGCGGCCGCCGGGACGTCGGGTCGATCATGTGCTCTCCTCACCGTTCCGGCCCGATTCATCCGGGCCTTCACCTCGACGACGAACGGGAGCGACTCAATACGACAGCTCGCTCCGGCGGACCGGCAGGCCCTGCCTCACGATGCGTCGTCGCGTCACGGAGCGCTGGACCGGATCGCATCGCTCCCGAGGCGACCACCGGCGGCCGCCGGCGGGTCGGACGGCGACGGACCCGGGACGGGGCGGGTCTCGATACAGTCCGGACGACGATCACTCGCCCGGGCATGCCCGGGTCGACCCGGGGGCCACGCCGGCAGGATAGCGTTCCGACCATGGCTCCCGACGGCGGCAGCGCGCCGAACGAGACCGGCTCCCCTGCGGTGCCGACGACCCCCGACGCTCCGAGATCGACCGACGCTCCGCCCGAACCGGCCGTTGCGACATCGGTGACCGAGGCGGCCGCGCCACCGGCGCCGGACCGGAATCATGCTGCGTCGTCGCCGTCCACCCGGGCCACGCCGACGACCAAGCCCCCGGCCGCGCCGAAGACCAGGCCGACCGCGGCCCAGCCGGCCGCAGCCGACCTGGCTGCGCCTGCTCAAGCGGCTGCCGTTCACCACCGCCTACGTCGTGGTCACGCTGGTTCTGGCCATCGTGCTCGGCACGCTGTGGACCTCGATCGAGGACAAGTCGTTCTATGACGACGTCGCGTTCGGCCTGCCCGCGTTCCAGGACGGCCGCTGGCTGACCCTGATCTGGGGCATGTTCTTCGCCCTCGACCCGTTCTTCTACGTCTACGTCGCCGGCGCGTTCGCGATCATCACCGGCTTTTCCGAATGGCGCCTGGGCACCGCGCGCACCGTCGTGATCTGCGTGTTGTACCAATGGGGCGCGGTGCTGCTCACCGCGCTGTTCTTCCTGATCTTCAAGGGGACCGGCTGGGAGTGGGTGCAGGCGCGGGCCACCGAGACCGACGTCGGGTTCTCCGCCGGCATGCTGGCGGTCGCCAGCGTCGCGAGCGCGACCGTGCGCCCGCCGTGGCGGCTACGGATGCGCCTGGCCATCCTGGGCTACGTCCTGTTCTCCGTGCTGTTCGTCGGGCAGATGGCCGACGCCGAACACTTCGTCGCCGTCGCGCTGAGCATGCCGTTCTCCACCCGGCTGGCCGGGCCGCACGCGCTGCGGGCCCGGGCCCTGCCCACCCGGCACGAACTGCGGCTGCTGGCCGCGATCGGCGTGCTGGTCATCGCCACGCTGACGTTGCTGGCCAACCTCCTACCGGACCGGCTGACCCCGTTCGGTCAATCGGAGGACACCCCCGAGTCGTGGTGGCTGCTCGCCATCGAACTCGTGGTGTTCCTCCTGCTGGCCAACGGGCTGCGCCGCGGTTACCGATGGGCGTGGTGGGTCACCGTCATCTTCTGCGGCCTCATCGTGGTCTTCGCCCTCTTGGTGGCGGCCGTCGGGGTGATCCTGTTCTTCGCCCCGGACGCCGGCGACCTGGACATCGACGGCGGGCTGCCCGAGTTCTTCGCCCAATCCCTGCTGTACCTGGTCTACCTGATCCTGCTGATCGGGGGGCGCGGCGCCTTCCGAGTGCCGCGGCGCAGCAAACGGCGGCTGGCCTCCGGCACCTCCCACGCGGACACGGCGAAGGAACTGCTGCGCCGGTGGGGCGGTGACACGATTTCCTGGATGACCACCTGGCCCGAGAACCGGCACATGATCACCGCCGACGGGCAGGGCTACCTGGCGTTCCGCAAGCATGCCGGGGTCGCGGTCGCGCTGGGCGATCCGGTCGGCCCGCCCGGCTCCACGGCCGGCATCATCGACGACTTCGTGGCCATGTGCGACAAGGCGGCCCTGGTTCCCTACATCTTCAGTTGTGGCCGCAACACCGTCGACGCCACCACCGCCCTCGGCTGGTCGGCGGCGCAGGTGGCCGAGGACAACCTGATCGATCTGCCGGCCCTGGAGTTCAAGGGCAAGAAGTGGCAGGACGTGCGGACGGCGTTGAACAAGGCACCCAAGGAGGGCGTGACGTTCCGCATGGTCACGCTGGCCGACGAGCCGTGGTCGATGGTGCGGCAGGTCGAGGAACTGTCCCAGCAGTGGCTCGGCGACAAGGAACTGCCCGAGATGGGCTTCACCCTGGGCGGCGTCACCGAGGCCTTGGACCGCGAGGTGAGAGTGGGCCTGGCCGTCGGCGCGGACGGCAAGCTGCACGGCGTGACGTCCTGGATGCCGGTGTACGGGCCCGAGGGCCACGTCCGGGGCTGGACGCTCGACCTGATGCGTCGGGCGGACAACTCGTTCCGGGCGACCATGGAATTCCTGATCGCCTCGTCGTGCCTGTGGTTCAAGGCGGACGGCGCCGAGTTCGTGTCGCTGTCCGGCGCGCCGCTGGCCCGGTCGGCCGGCGACACCGCCGCGGGCGAGTCCGCGGTCGAGAAGTTCCTGGACACCCTGGGCGAGCAACTCGAACCGGTGTACGGGTTCCGGTCGCTGCACGCGTTCAAGGGCAAGTTCCAGCCGCGGTTCGAGCCGATGTACATGACGTTCCGGGACGAGGGCGACCTGCCCCGGATCGGCATCGCGATCACCCGGGCCTACCTGCCCACCGCCGGCCTGCGGGACATGATCTCCGTCGTCAAGCAGTAGCCCACCCCGGTTCGCTGATCATTCCGCGCCGAACCGCGCAGAACCCGCCCGCCGGCCCGGCGTTGATCAGCGACGACGGGAGGTGGCACCGCCACGCTGAGCGCGGCGGGCGGCCGTTCCGGGTGCGGCTGCAGGTCGACCCGGCGGGTGCCGCAGCTGTGGCAGTGCACGTAGCGCAGCAGGCCGAGCGATGTCCGGTGGGCCGACTCGGTCTCCCACGCGTGGTCGTGCACCCGGTCCGGGCAGCGATCCCGGTAGGTCAGGACTTGGTTGTCGATGCTCATGCCCATCACCATGCTGTAATGGTCTTATGCATCTCAACCCTTACGGGGAGTACGCGGTGCTGCTCGCGGCCGACCTGGCCAACAACTGGCCGGCCGACCGGGCGGCGATCGTGGCGCGGACCCGGGAGTTCGGCATGACCATGGACTTCCGCACCGAGACCGGTGACCACGCGCGGACTCGCCGGGTGCTCGACGAGTGGTTGACCGTCGTCGACGCGGACGGCCCGAGGCGGCGCGCCGAGCTGCTCAATGCGCAGATGGCTGCGGTTGCCGCCTACCCGCGGCTGACCGACCACGACAACGAGGGCTGGCACCTGCACTATCGCGCCGACGACCGTCCGCTGCCGGACGTGCTCGCGGCGGTCATCAGCGTCGGGACCGCGCTGCACCTGACGACCCGCGGCATGCATCGGCTGGGCCGGTGCGCGGCCGGTGACTTCCCCGGCGATCCGTGTACGGCGGTGGTCGTCGACGTGACCCGCAACGGCCGGCAGCGCTACTGCTCGGTGCGGTGTGCGAACCGGGCGGCGGTGCGGCGACACCGGTCGCGGGCCGCCGGCGCGGGGTGACACGCCGTGACCACGGGTGCCTGCGGAACGTCCGACGGCCTGGGGGCGGCAGAGTTTCGCAGGCCGCACTGCGCCGGCCCGGCGGTGGGCTCAGCGGTTCCGGTGGCGTAGCGAAGCCAGGGACAGCCGGGCCCGCCAGCGCCGCCAGAAGCCCAGCCCGCCCAGCAGCTCCGCGCTGCGGTCGTCCACCTCCCGCCAGTACCGGCGGGCGCGGTCGTCGTCGATCGGGGTGGGCGAGAACTGGGCGGCGTCGGCCGCCGGAGCGAGCCAGTCCAGCTGCAGCACTCCGGCGCCGGCCAGATCGCCGGCCACCTCGGATCGGGTGTGCCAGGCCACCGGCCGGTAGCCGGCGTCGACCGCGGTGTCCACCAACTCCTGCCAGCCGCCGGTGATCCGGTCCGCCGGCCGGGCGGCCGCCAGCCGGCGTCGCCGTCGCCGGGCCTTGACCAGCAGGATCGCCAGAATCGGGGCGGCGAACAGGGCGACCACCAGCAGGGTCCACCCGAGCATCGTCACCAGCAGGGCGGGCATGAACGAGTCGTCGGTGGCCGTCTCGGGCGGCGGGGCGTCCTCCGGATGCTGGTCCGCCGACTCGTTGTCCACCGAGTCCGGAAGCACCTGGGGCAGCGCCGGCGGTACCTCGACCGCGACCTCCCGGCGCTCGGTCTGCGCCCGCTCCTGGGGATCGGTGAGCGGCTTGTCCGGCGGCGGCGTCGGGTCGAACGCCACCCAGCCGAACCCCTCGAACGGCACCTCCACCCACGCGGTGAGGTCGCCGCCACGCAACGAAACGTCACCGGCCGCCGGCTCGGACGGCGTGAACCCGACGACGACCCGCGCGGGAATGCCGATGGACCGCACCATCAGGGCCATCAGGGCGGCGTACTGCTCCTGATCCCCGATCATCGGACCGGCCCCGACCATCGACGTCAACCGGTCCAGGCCGTGACCGGCCGGAGAGGTGGGCTCACCCGTCATGCCGTGGCTGAAGAAGCCGTCCGCGACCAGCCCGGCGCGGATCGCCTCCACCTGCTGCCCCGGTGTGGTGACCCCGGCGATATAACGGTCCGTGGCCGACCGCACGAGATCCGGCACCGGGGGTCCGGGCGGCATCGGGACCGCCGCCGGGCGGGCGGCGGCCAGCACCTGCGCGTCGGGCCGGGCCGGGACCGCGGCGATCAGGTGGTAGCCGTCTCCCGTCTGCCAGCCGCCGGGCAACAGACCGGTCGCCGAGGCGGCGGAGTACCGCAGACCGGCGCTGAGGTCGTCGGCCCGGGGACCGGTGAAGTCGAGGGCGATGATCGGGCCGGGTAGGGGTAGGAACGGGCCTCGATAGTCCTCCAGCCGGACCGTCACCGGCACCTGCGCGGTGTTCGCCGGGGCCGGCCGCTCCGGTCCGATCCGGACGAACGGCCCTCCCGTGTCGCTGAGCCGGAACTGCCGCCCGTCGTAGTCGTCCAGCGCGGCCAGCCGCAGCCGCGCCCCGGTCGGCAGACCCTGCACGACGAGTTGGACCTCATCGGCCCGATCCTTGACGTAGCCGCGGAACAGCGAAAGCGGGCTGTCGACGGCGGTGGGGTCCACGGGCGCCTGAACGATCTCGCGCAGTGCCGCCCGATCGGCCTGCTCGCCGAGCCCGACGGCGACCGTCGCACCCGCGGCGACCGCCAGGATCGTGCCGGCCACGACCGCGCGGCGCAGCCCGAGTGCGCCGTCGGCCCCGGCCACCCGGTCCTGGGCGAGCTGCCCGGCGGCGACCCGCTCCGCGCGCCGGGCGGCCCGATCGCCGATCCACACGACCCAGCTCAGACCGCCCACCAGCAGACCTGCCCCGACCACGACGACCATCCCGGGCGCCACCCCGACGTCGCCGAAGAGGGCGAACGTGACCGCGGCCCCGGCCGGCCCGGCCAGCGCCACGGCGGGGCGGCGGGTCGCGACGAGCACTCCGGCCGTCGTCATGGCGATGGCCGCGATGAGGAGCGGAGGCACCAGCAGCGCGCCGGTCACGCCCGTCGGCGTCGCCACGGTCAACAGGTCCCGCCACCCGTTGATCGAGCCGCGGACGAGCACGGCGACGGCATCGGGCGTCGGCAGCACCGCCAGCGTGCGGTCCCGCGGTGCGACGACCAACGCGCCCAGCACCAGGACGCCGAGTGGGATCAGCGGGACCGCCAGAGCGCCGGGCAACGACCACCGCTGCACAACGGCGAGCACCGCGGCCGGAACCGCCGCGCCGACCGCTGCCGCCACCATGGGCGCCGCCGATCCGTACGCCGGCACCAGCAGGAGCGAGCCGAGCACGACCAGCCCGGCCAGCACCGCGAGATCGGCGGCCCGCCACCAGCGACCGGTGCCCGCGGCGCTGCGGGCCCGGCGCGGGCCGCGTACCCGCCCACTCATCGGAGCCGCCCCATCACACCCACCTGCACCGCCACCGTGGTCCGCTGCTGCGGCTGGCAGGGCCCACCGGAGGTGCCGGCCTCCTTCGTGGCGCCGCTCCGCGCACTGATGACAGCGCCCCGCGCAGTCCTGACGCCGCCCCGCACAGTCCGGGCGCTGCCCCGCGCAGTCCTGACGCCACCCCCCGCAGTCCGGGCGCCACCCGACGCAGTCATGACGCCGCCCCGCGCAGCACGAACGGCAGCTGCGCGACGTCTTCGACGGTGGCTACGGCCCCTCCGGTCAGCTGGCCGAGCACCGCCGGATGCGGCGAATCCGGCACCCGCACACGGACCGCGAGCACCGTCGCGCCCGGTGGGCGCAATCGGGCCGCGGCCCGCAGCCGCGCCGCTTCCACGGTGGACCCGAACACCAGCACGAGCAGGGACGCCCGTGGATGGCGGCGGGCCACCCGCCGGGTCATGGCCAGCAGGTCGGAGCTGCCCGGCACCGTGCGCACCGGGCTGAACTGATCGAGCACTCCGTCCGCGCTCATTCCCCGCACGGGCGAACCGGCGGCGTCCACCACCACGTCACGGTGCCGACGGACCAGTTCGGCCACGATCGACGCGGCACAGCTCACCGCGATCTCGAACTCCGCGCTCGTGCCCGGAACGGCGAGATCGGTCGGGTCGGCCCGGAAGTCGTCCGGCCGCCCGGCCAGCACCACCGCGACCAGCGAGCGTTGGGTCTGCAGGAACTCCCGAACCTGCAGGGTCCCGCTGCGGGCGGTGGCCTTCCAGTGGATGAACCGCCGGTCGTCGCCGGGCACGTACTCGCGCAGGGTGTGGAAGGACAGATCGCTGGCGGTCCGGACCGCCGACTCCTCCCCCTCGAGGTCCCGGGTCAGGCCGGGGAGCGGGTCGGGCAACCGCACGGTGCGCGGGTGCACGAACACCTGCTCGCGCACCGGCCACTGCACGACCCGGCGGATCAGCCCGAACGCATCACCCCGGACCGCCCGGGCAGGCCCCAGGTCGACCACCGCTCGCCGGTGGGTGGGCAACGGGATCGCCACCGGATGGCCGGCCCCACCGGGCAGGGACGGCACCCGGACCTGGGCGGGCAGGCCGTCCACGTCCAGCTCCAGGCGCAGCGGCAGCATCCGCCGGGCGGAGACGTTGCGCACGCCGACCCGGACGACCGCGGGTTCGCCGACCACGAACCGGGTCCGGGCCAGGTCGAGCTCGATCGCGACCGGGGACCGGCCCAGCGCCATCCCCACGGCGACGATCAGCACCACGGCCAGACCGGCCGCCAGCCCGGTCCATTCCCGCCAGCCCGTCGACCAGCCGAGGGCGGCCGCCGCCATGGCCACCCCGGCGGCGACCCGGCCGCGCCGGGTGACCGCGCGCCAGGCCCCGGCCAGCCGTGGCCCGGGACCGGCGACCCGCTCCGGGCCCGCACCGGCCGCACCCGCGCCGGGGAGGATCCTGTCGTCCGCCGCACCCGGACTCTCTCCGGACGCCGACCCGGCCGCGCCGCCCGGGTGGCCGACACCGCTGCCCATGCCGCCGTCGACGCCCGTGCCGCCGCTGCCGGCGACGCCGCTGCCCGAGCCGCTGCCGCTGCCGCTGATGGGGTTCCCGCGGTCCGACGCCGGCTGCTCCCCGGGCAGCGGGGTCGCCCGGGTCATCCGGCCCCCCGCGGCGGCGGAACGGAATGCAGGACCCCGGTCACCACCGCAGCCGCGGTGAGGCCGCCGTATTCGGCCTCCGGGTCGATGGAGATCCGGTGCGCGAGCACCGGCTCGGCGAGGGCCTTGACGTCGTCCGGCACGACGAAGTGACGCCCCCGGGACGCGGCCAGGGTGCGGGACGTGCGCAACAACGCGATGGCCCCGCGTTGCGAGACGCCCAGCGTCACCCCGTCGGCGACCCGGGTGGCCTCGACGAGCTGGGTGATGTACCGCAGGATCGAGGTGTCGACGTACACCCGCGACGCCTGGTCGACCAGATCACTGACCGTCGCCGGGGTCAGCATCGGCCGCACGACCGGCCGGTCGGCCCGGGTGCCGACGGCGGCCAGGATCGCCACCGCCGCGTCCGCATCGGGGTGGCCGACCGAGGTGCGGATCTGGAACCGGTCCAGTTGCGCCTCGGGCAGCCGGTAGGTGCCGGCCTGTTCGATCGGGTTCTGGGTGCCGATCACCATGAACGGCGAATCGACCGGTCGGGTGACCCCGTCGACGGTCACCGCCGACTCCTCCATCACCTCGAGCAGCGCCGACTGGGTCTTCGGCGAGGCCCGGTTGATCTCGTCGGCGAGCACGATGGAGGCGAAGACCGGCCCGGGATGGAACACGAACGCACCGACCGACTGATCCCAGATCGTCACGCCGGTCACGTCCGACGGCAGCAGATCGGGGGTGAACTGGATCCGCGCGGTGGTCCCGCTGACCACTGCCGCGAGTGACTTGGCCAGCGTCGTCTTGCCGGTACCCGGCACGTCCTCGAGCAGCAGGTGCCCCTCGGACAGCAGGCAGATCAGGGCCAGCCGGATGGCGTCCGGCTTGCCCACCAGGACCTCGCCGATGGCGCCCACGACGGCGTCGAACAGGCCGGCGAACTGGCCGGCCTCGGCCGCCTCCAGCACTGTGGGCTCGGTCGGGCCGGAGGTTTGCAGTGCCTGCACGGAGGGTCCTTCTAACATGTCGGGATCTTCGAATCGGCGCTGAGGAACACGGGCTTGCGGTACCAGAGGCGGTTCTTGTCCTGGTACCACACATTGACCGACCGGAACGGAGGAGGCGCCGGGTTTCCGGCCGGGAACTCCGGATAGGACGGGCCCGGCCGCACGCACAACAGGTCGGCGGCGGTGGGCGCCGGGACCCAGGTGCCGGGAGCGCAGGTCGCCTCGGTCCGCCACTCACCGTCGTAGGGGTCCGGCACGGCGCAGGTTCCGGCGAGCGGGGCGAGCGCCTGGGTCGCCACGGTGAACAGGTCCGCGGTCGAGCCGGTGCCGGTGGCGTCCTTGCACTCCCGCGCCGGCCCGCTGCCCACGCAGTACTGCACGGTGGCGGTGACCGTGGCGCCGTAGCCGACGTCGGTGCGCCACTGGGCGGGCGACGGCGCGACGTCGGTGCCATTGATTGTCACCTTCTGCGAGACGACGTCACGCCCGTTGCCGCCGGGGAACGACCAGTCGACCTGCACGATGCTGCCCCACGTGTCCGGCACGGCCACGGTGACCTTGGGGGCGATCAGCGGGCCCGCCGGCGTTCCCGACTTCGGATCGGCGGCCAGGCCGCACCGGACGTCGTCGGAGAAACCGGACTCGCCGTTGCATGCCCGTACTTCGACCCGGTACTGCGTTCCGTTGGCGAGCGACCCGATGGTCGTCGACGTGGCCGCCCCCACCCCCACCCATGAGCCGCCGTCGACCCGGTACTGGTAGTCGGCGATCGGCCGACCGGGCGAGTCCGCGGGGTTCCACGAGGCGCCCAGCGACGAGTCGCCGGCGGTCAGCGCCAGGCCGGTGACCTGGGCGGGTCGGCCGAACGGGGCGACCGTGCCGGTGGCCGGCGGCCCCTCCCCGCGTCCGTTGCGGGCCGTCACCGCGATGGTCACCTGGTCATTGCCGTCCAGCGGCACGAACGCGGACCGCCAACCGCCGTCGCCGGTCCCGGCCTCGACGCCGTTCACCGTCAGCCGGTAGGACGCGATGGGCTCGCCGCCGTCGTCACCGGGCGGTCCCCAGCCGACCTGCACACCGCGGCGGCCGGCGTCGAAGATGAACTGCGTGCCCAGGTCGGTCGGCGCGGACGGCACCCCGGACGGCACCATCGCGTCGCTCGGGGCCGACCAGTCGGAAAAGCCCTGCTGGTTCGCCGCTCGCACCTGGAACCGGTAGCTGCCGGCCGCGTCGAGGCCGGTCAGCACGGTCGGGCTGGTGGCGGAGTCGATCACCTGCACCACATCGCCGCCCCGCAGCACCTGCAACGACATCACCGACACCGGGGTGAAGTCACCGACCGGCGTCGACCAGCTGACCGATATCTCGCCGCGGGTCACGTACTGCGCCACCGGCGGCCCCGGGGTCGAAGGGGCGACGTCCGGGATGATCACCGCCGACGGTGCGGACGGCGCGGATTCGCCGACCGAGTTGGTCGCGGTCACCACGAACACGTAGGCCTGGCCCGGGATCAACCCGCCTATCACGCAGGAGCTGGTCGAACCCGGACAATCCTGCCGGATCCCACCGCCGGTCACCGTGTAGGCCTGCACCGGCGCCCCGTTGGCGTCCGCGGCCTGCCATTGCAGCTGGACGCTGCGGGCGGTCACGGTGCCGGGCACCGCGGCCGGCACCCCCGGCGCGCTCGGCCGGTCCTGGATCTCCACCCGCAGGGTGGCCGTCACCTGGCGGTCGGGGTCCTTGGTGCCGTCAAGGACATCCGCCGCGACCACGATCTCGCCGACGAAGCCGGCGGCCGGGGTGAGCGCGACCGTGCCACCCGACACCGTCGGACCGGACCCGATGCCTGCGGCGCCGTCCAGCACCCGCACGCCGCTCACGGTCAACCCGAGGCCCACCGGATCGTCACTGCCGGTCAGCATGTCGACCGACACCGGCGCGCCGCCGCGGCCCTGCCCGACCAGCTGGTCCACCACCGTGGGCAACGGCTTGGTGGAGCCGGTCACGGTGACGGTCAGGGTGCCCCGGCCGTTCTTCCCGTCGCCGTCGGTCACATCCATCGGCAGGTCGACCCGGGTCCCCCGGGGTACGTCGGCCGCCGCGGCGACGGTGACGGTGCTGCCCCGGACCGTGGCGGTCACCCCGGATCCACCCGGGTCGACCCCCCAGCTGACGCTGCCCGCCTGCCGGTCATCATGGGTCGTGGTCAGCGCGGCGAGGTCGACCGAGGCCGAGGTACCGGCCTCCACAGGCACCGTCGTCGAGTCCAGCTTCGGCGGCGGAACCAGCCGTGGCTCGATCCGGACCGGAATGCTCAGAACGACGGGTGGGCCGCTGCCGGCGACGATGGGCACGTACACCGCGGCCGATCCGCCCGCGGTGGACGGGGCGGACAGCGTCAAGGTCGTGGCCGACGTGCGCTCCACGCTGCCCTGGGTGATCCGGGGCGCCGGGTCGGGCGCGATCGTCACCGGGTTCTGCCCGGCACCGCCGACCGTCACGTAATCGCCGATCGTCACGTCCACACTCAGCCCCGCGTCCAGGGCGATCGGTCCGACGCCCGCGCGGAGCTGCGGTCCCACCAGCTGGGCGCGCGGCGGCACCACGACGAACGCCCCGGCCCGTCCGCCGTTGGCGTCGACCACGCGGTACGCGACGATCTGCCGGACCGACGACATGGTCACCCGGATGGTGCGTCCGTCGACCAGGGTGGCGTTCCCCGCGGAGAGCGGGTCGACGGACAGGGTGAGTTCGTCGGACCGCCCACCGCGGTTGGTCACCGATCCGCGCAGGTCGACGTCGACGGTGTCGGTGTCGGCGGTCAGGTCGGCGGGTTGGACGAACACGTCCTTGGCCAGGGGGTCGGGCATCGGTGCGTCCGGCGACACGGTCACCCGCACGGTTCCGGTGGCGGTCAGCCCCTTGGCGTTGACCACGGTGTACCGCAACGTGCCCACCGTCGGCTCGGCGGGCGCCGTCAGGATGAAGCTCTGGTCCTCGACCTGGACGTCCAACCCGTCGGTGACGGTGAACGCCGGATCGGCCAGCCGCACCGGCTGACCACCCGGGTCGACCACCGCGGCCAGCGGGTCGATCCGGATGCTGCCACCCGGCCGGACCGAAGCGGTCAGGTCCGGCGCGGCCGGCGGCCGGGCCGCGTCGGTCGGCGCGACGACGAGCACTGTCAGCTCGCCGGTCGCCGTGGCACCGTTCGGATCGGCCGCGACGTAGCGGATCCGGTCGACGCCGGGCGTGCCGAACGCGGTGTAGGACAGCGTGTCCGCACCGGTCACCCGGACCTCACCGAGCGGCGCCTCGGGCTGTTCGATCGACTGCAGGGTGACCCAGTCGCCGTCCGGATCGATGCCCGCCAGCGGGACCGACACCGTGATGGCGCCGCCGGCGAACACCCGCGCGGTCACCGGCGATGGGGCGCCGGGGGGCCGGTTACGGGACGGGTCGGCGGCAGTGACGGTGATGGCCACGGTGCCCGCCGCCTGGGCCGGCGCCAGCGCGGTCGCCGATCCGGACGACGCCGTGTAGCCGAAGCTCAGCTGCCCCGGCGCGGAGTCGGCCGGGGCCAGGTACCGGATCGAGTCGGCGGTGACGAACACCGGCCCGGGCAGCGCGCCGACCTGGACGGGATCCACCGTCACGGCGACCGGCGAACCGTCCTGGCTGGTGGTGAACGAGGTGAACGGGATGGTGACCGCGTCACCCGCACGGACCGTCGCCTGCACCGGGGCGGTGAGCGGCGGCGGGGCCAGCCGCGGTGCCGGCACCGGGATCACCCGGATCAGGCCGGACGGCGTGGCGACACCATCGAACACCGTGTACGTCAACTCCACCGGCCGGCGCAGCGGCCGGGCGGCGCTGATCCGCACCAGCCGCAGGTCGACGACGGCGGCGGCCAGCACCGTACCGGCCGTCTCCTGCACGTCACGGACCGCCAACCCTCGACCCCCCGGATCGCTGTCATTCGCGAGGGGATCGAGCACCGTTTCGCCGCCGGCCGGCAGGTACGCGACGTCCAGCATCGGAACCGCTGGCGCGGCGGTGTCGGCCGACCCGGCGACATCGACCCGGAGTACCCCGGTGGTGCCGCGGCCGCCGGCGTTGGCCTCGAAGGTGAAGTAGAAGCTGCCGGGTTCGGTGGCACTCACCGACACCGACCCGGTCCGCCGGTCCAGGACCGCGGTCGCCGGCTCGCTGCCCAGCTCGGGTTGCACGGCGTCGATCACCACAGGGTCGGGCGAGCCGCTGACCACGCTGCGTCGTAGGTCCACCATGGCGGGGGTGCCCAGCACGGTCCGTCCGTACGCCGGATAGATCACCGGCGCGCTCGAGCCGGCCGGCACGACCGACACGGTCAGGGTCCCGGTGGCCTGCTCGACACCGTCGGAGACGACGAATTCGACCGATACGTCCGTGCCGGCTCCACCGCCGGTGTTGCGGTAGGTGATGGTTCCGTCCGGCCGGAACGACACCACGTCAGCGGTGTCGGTCGCGGCGGAAATCAGGAACAGGTCGTCCCCCACCGGTGAGACCATGTCGTCCAGCACGTTGTAGGACACGGTGCCGTCGACCTCGGCGGTGGCCGCCGACCGGCGGACCCGCTCCGCCGGGGCGGTCTTTCCGGCGGGCACGACGCCGACCGTGATGCGGGCGGTGGCAGTGGCGCCCTGTCCGTTGCCCACCGTGTACTCGATGCTCGGCACGGTGGCGGCGGCCGGGCTGACGGTGATCTGGACCGCCGTCCCGTGGCCGACCACCGCGACCGTGCCGACGTCGGCCGGCAGCGGGCTGACCGATTCGACGATCACGCTGGTGCAGTCGACACCCGGGTC
Source organism: Nakamurella sp. (assembly GCA_044223435.1). Lineage (GTDB taxonomy): Bacteria > Actinomycetota > Actinomycetes > Mycobacteriales > Nakamurellaceae > Nakamurella. The sequence goes on along the minus strand of JBGALY010000019.1, from coordinate 5,156 downwards.
GTTGTCCAGCACGCGCAGCACGGTGGTCCGGCCCGCCCGCACCCCGAACTCGTCGTCCACCGCCTTCGGCGCTCCCACGGGCACCGCGGTGCAATCCGGCGGAAGCTGGGGCAGATCATCGGAACTCGTGGGGTCCTCGACGGTGGTGGTCTGGTCCGCGGGTCCCTCGTCGGGCGCCACATCGTCCCAGTTGTCCACCGGGCGGAACCCCTCGCTGGCGATCCAGGACCGGTCGGACGCGGTATCGGTGAGCACCACCGCATCCCCTCGCGCCTGCAACGTCAGCGTGGGGTCCGCCGACGCACCGGTCAGACCGGCCGGCGTGGCGACCGCCCCGTCCGTGCAGGACGCCGCCCCGGTGATCGCCGCACCGGATACCCAGGCGGCGTACCGGCAGCCGGCCACGACGACCGGGGGCACCGGACGGCCCGCGGCGGCGGCCACCGAGCGCACCGTCCCGTCGGCCAGATCGACCGTCTGGAGCCCCGTCGACGAGGCGATCAGCACGTCGGCGGCGGCCGGTCCGGGCTCCTGCAGGACCGCATCGGCCGGCAGCGTCACGCCGATCCGGTGCCCGTCGACCCGCAGCGACCCGTCGGCCCGGTCGAGCACGACCGGCGTATGGCCGATCGCGGTGAGCTGGATGTCGCCGGTCCGGCCGGCGGCCGAAGCACCGGTCCCCGGGTTGCCGGTCCCCGGGTTGCCCAGGGACAGCGGCGCGCCGTCCAGTGCGATCGCGACCGGTGCGGTCGACGCATCGGGCCCGGGGTCGACCTGAACGATCTCCGACCCTCCGGGCCGGGTGGCGAAGACCGTTCCCGCAGTGCTGACGGCGATCACCGGCAAAGCGCCGATGGTGGCCACCGGCGACGCGGATCGGGCGTCGACCGAGGACAGGTCCGGGCCGGGTCCGTCGCCCGTGGTCGTCCCCACCCACAGCCGGCCGTCGGCGCGGTCGGCGACCGCGATGGTCCCGGCCCGCAGCGCAATCCGCGGGTCATCGGGAACCGCGACCCTCGCACCGAAGGTCACCGTGGCCGTGTCCAGCAACTGGATCTCGTCCTTGTCCGTATCGACCACCAACACCGGATCCGCCGGATCGCCGGCCGGGTCCTGGATCACCGTCGACACGCCACGCAGTGGCGTCGCCGAATCGAGCTCACCGATGCCGGTGTTCACCCGACCCACCAACAACCGCGAGTCGTTGACCACCCAGACCGACCGGTCCACGGGTCGCGGCGGCACCTGGGCGAATCCGGGCCGTTGCCACGCAACGACCACGCCGGCGACGACCAGCAGCGAACAGACGATGGCGACGGCGACGGTGATCGGGTGACGGCGGCCGAGCGGGCGCAAGCGATCACCCACCGTTCGCCTCCCCGATCCCCCATCGCGTGCCGCCAAATCGAAGCCCTGCCGATCCGCGAAACCCGGCGACCGCCCGGATCACATGATGCCATCCAAACGGGTCCGAGTCATCACTGAGCGCCACCGGATCGACGACCTAGCGGCCAAGATGTCTCGTTCCGACGACAGACTGCCGGGAGTCGTTGATCCAACAGCGCATCGCGACCGCAAGATCGTTACGTCGTGTAGCGGAGCCCGATCACCCGGACACCCGGCAAAGTATCCCCGGTCCGAGGCCCGCCGGACAGCGATGTGGACAACTTCGCGCTGCGCTCGCGGCCGCTTCCCGGCTGCTTCCCACCGAGCGACCGTGCAAGGCTGACCGGGTGAAGGATCGCACCGGCCGTGCCCACCGGCGGCTGGCGGCGCTCGCGGCCGTCCTGCTGGTCGGCGTGGTGGGGTGCACCTCGGTGCTGGACCGCCCCACGTTGCCGTCGGCGGGTACCGCGGATCCGCGGACCGGGACGGCGCAGACCACCACCGCCGCATCCATCACGCCGGTCACCCCGGACGGGCTGGTCACCGGGCCCGGCGTCACCGACGGGGTGATCGCCCTGGGCGTGCTCGCCGACCCGGCGCGGGACCGCGGTTTCACCGACGGCGTCCGGCTCTGGCAGCGATCGGTCAACACCACCGGCGGGCTGTGCGGACGGACCATCGACCTCCGCACCAACGGCGCCGACGGGGTTCCGGTCGATCCGGCCGCCGCGTATCGGGCGATCGGCACCTCGGTGCTGGGCCTGCTGACCCTGCCGGTCGGGTCCCCGGTCGGGGTGACGACCAGCCGGACCACCCCGTCCTCGGCAACCACCGCCGGCCCGGCGGCAACCGGGGAAACCACGGCCGGCCCGGCGGCAACCGGGGCCACCACGGCCGGCGGCGCCACCGGCTCCACCACAGCCGACTCCGCCGGCGCCACCACCGCGGCCGGCACCGGCGACGCCGACGCCGACACCGACGCCGACGCCGACGCCGACGCAATCCTGGCCGCATCCATGGCGGCGGACCAGATTCCCGCAGTCGCGCCGACCGGCACATCCGGGCAACTGGGCCCGACCCGACCGATCGTTGCCGGAGCGACCGCCGACATCCTGGCCATCAACGGGCTGCAATACCTGCTTTCCGCCGGCACACTGCGGCCGGGCGACGTCGTCGGCGTGCTGTCCGACGGATCGGCGACCGCGCAGAACGCGCTTGCCGGGGCGCAATGGTGGGCGCGCCGGAACGGGCTCGAGCTGGATCTCCGCGATCCGGGCACCGCCCCCGGGACGTGGCCGGCGTCGGGCGTGGTCCTCGCGCCGGTGGGCGCCCCGACCGTGTCCGCGCTGATCGCCGGCCGGCCCGGGCTGTCCGTGCTGACGCTGCTGGACGGGTTCGATCCCGGGTCATGGACCGCCGAGACAGTGGCCGCGGCGGCCGGCCGGCTGTCCATCGCGACGCCCGCCCCGGCCTATGGCTCGGACGACCCGGCGGCCGTCGCAGTCTCGTCGCTGGCCGCAGCCGTCGGGTCGACCGATTCCGGCGCCCGAACCCTTGACGGCTACGCCGTCGGGAGCACCTGGGGGCGGCTGATCGATCAGGCCTGCGCGGACCGCTCGCTCACCCGGACCGGCGTCGGGGACGCGGCCACCACCGTCGGACCGGCCCCGACGGCGTCGCTGTTCGGCCCGTCCGATCCCGGTCTGGTGGTGCAGTCCGCGCTTCCGGCCACCCGGGTGTCGTCGGTCTCCGTGGCCGACGCCGCGGCACCCACCGGTCTGCGGCCGGTGAGCGTCGCGGAGTCGGCGCCGGGCATCGACGACTACCGACCCTGATCCGACGCCGGGGTGCCACCGGGGGCGATCCGGGTAGATCCCCGATCCGACCGGGTCCGACCCGATGAAGACTGATGCCATGACCACACCGGAACGCCCCTACCGCCGCCTGACCCTGTCCACGTCCGACAAGATGATCGGCGGTGTCTGCGGCGGCATTGCCGCCTACTTCAACGTCGACCCGACCCTCGTCCGGATCATCGCGGTCGTCCTCGCCCTCGTCGGCGGTGGCGGCGTCCTCGCCTACCTGCTGGCCTGGCTCATCATGCCCAAGCCCGGGCCGGCGGCCTCCTGACGTCCACCGCCACCCGGACCCGGGCCCGAGCGCCCATGGCTCGCTCGCTGCGCTCGCTCAGCAGCCCAAGCCCGGGCCGGCGGCCTCCTGACGTCCACCGCCGCCCGGACCCGGGCCCGAGCGCCCATGGCTCGCTCGCTGCGCTCGCTCAGCAGCCCAAGCCCGGGCCGGCGGCCTCCTGACCCGCGCGGATCATCTTCTCGCCGGCGCGGATCATCTCGCCCCGAATGGGCTCTCCTGCCCTGTCCGTGGGTTAGTCGCGGCCTGGGAGTGTCGGGCGGTGCCCGCCCAGGCGGAGCATGGCCAGGGCGATCAGAGAGTGGGGAGATCGGAACCCGAACGCGACTCGGGTGATCAGTCTGATCTTGGCGTTGACGGACTCGACGCGGCCGTTGGACATGTGGTGCTCGATCGCGGCCAGGATGCTGGCTCGATGTCGAGTGATCCGTTTCGCCAGGCTGCTGAACAGGCCGATGCCGGCGGTCCCCGCCCAGGTGATCCAGTTCTCGAGGGCGGCGGCGGCTCGCTCGATCGGCAGTTTGAAGATCAACCGAAGGCCCTCTTTGAGCAGGTACGCGCGGTGTAGGTCGGGATCGGTCAGCGCGATCCAGGCCAGCTTGACCTGCTGGTTCTCGGTGAGGTCCTCGGGGTTGCGCAGCAGCGCCGACCGGGCCCCGGTCATGCCCTTGACCAGGTCAGTTCCGGGTTCACCGTCCTGGACGACCGGGCTCGAACCGTGCGCGATGCGGTCCACCGCGGCCCGTCGGGCCTGCCGACGCGCCTTGCTGATCACGGCGCGCCGCAGCTTGTCCAACGCGTCGGTGGCCCACCCCACCACATGGAACGGATCGGCACACCGGACCGCGTTCGGGCACCGCTGCTTGACGACCGTGCTGATGTACGTGGCACCGTCGGCCGAGACATGAGTGATCAGGGCGCACCGCTGCGGGCCCAGAAGATCGAAGAACTGGTGCAACGTCGCGGAGTCCCGGCCGGGTGCCGCCCACAGCAGGTGACCGGTGTCGTGGTCGACCACGACCGTCAAATACCGGTGGCCGCGCTTGTAGGAGATCTCATCGATCCCGAGGCGTCGCACCCCGCGCAACCGGTCCTGCAACCGTTCGTGATCAGCCCAGTACCGGGACACGATCGCACCGACCGTGCGCCAACTGATCCGCAGCAGCTGGGTCGCCGCGGTCTTCGAGGTCTGGGTGGCCAACCACGCCACCGTCTGGTCGAACACCAGGGTGTGGCCCGCGCCGTGCCGGGCCCACGGCACATGCGCGACGACCACCCCATGCTCACGGCACGACACCCGAGGGGCATCAGCCTCCAGCACCGCCCGGGACAAACCCACGTCCACGGTCCGCCACTGCCGGCGGCCGGCGCCCCGGTCGTACCACGCTGACCTGCGTCGACACCGTCCGCACCGACGCGTCGATTTCTTCACCGGCCGGACCCGGACCACGACCAGATCCGGATCATCGACATCGACGTCCTCAACGATCGTGCCCACCAGGCCCAACGCCCGATGCCATACCCTGTTTCCGCGCACGCCGCTTCTCCGCTCACCGTTCCGGGACCTTCAGACAGCCCCAGAACCTAGGCGGGAGGCGGCGTGTTGCCATTCCCCACCCCAA
>JBGALY010000018.1:0-106018 GCA_044223435.1 Nakamurella sp. | reverse complement strand
GGCCGGCGCGACCGGAGTAACGCCGTGGAGCGAAAGCCGAACGGAACGTCGAGCATCTACCGTGGCACCGATGGCTAGTGGCACGGCCGCGTCACCATCGGTGTCAAGGACGACGGCCGGCCCGACCGCCGTCACATCATGCGCAAGACGCAGTCGGCCGTCATCGCCAAGGTCCGCGAACTCGAACGGCAACGCGACAAAGGGACCGTCCGTCGCGCGGGAAGCTCCTGGACGGTGGCGAGCTGGCTGACGCACTGGGTGGAGAACATCTCCGCACCGTTCGTGCGCGAGAACACGATCGCGGGCTACCGCGTCGCGGTCAATGTCCACCTCATCCCGGGGCTCGGCAAGCATCGACTGGAACGGCTCCAGCCCGAGCACCTGGAGCGGCTCTACGTCAGCATGATGCGCAACGGGAAGTCGGCCGCGACCGCTCACCAGGCGCACCGGACGATTCGTACTGCTCTCAATGAGGCCGTTCGGCGCGGTCACCTCGTCCAGAATCCGGCGTCGCTCGCGAAGGCGCCTCGGCTGACCGAGCACGAGGTCGAACCGTTCGGGGTCGAAGAGGTTCAGCACTTGCTGAGCACGGCCATGAACTCCAGGAATGGAGCGCGGTGGGCCGTCGCCCTGGCGCTGGGCCTGCGTCAAGGCGAGGCGCTTGGCCTGAAGTGGTCGGATGTCGACCTGGACGCCGGGATCCTGATCGTGCGACGGGCCCGCCTGCGTCCACGGTGGCGACATGGCTGTGACGGGAGCTGCGGCGAGCAACACGGCGGGCGGTGCCCGCAGCGGATTCCCGAGCGGACGGAAACGGCGGAAACCAAGTCGCGAGCCGGGCGCCGGACCGTCGGGCTGCCCGATCAGCTGGTCTTGTTGCTGCGTCAGCATCGCGTGGCCCAGGCCGCCGAGCGGGACGTGGCGGCCCAGCTATGGACGGAGGGCGATTGGCTGTTCGCCACGCCGACCGGTGCTCCGATCAACCCACGTACTGACTACACCGAGTGGAAGCGGCTGCTCGCGGCGTCCGGCGTTCGCGACGCTCGCCTGCATGATGCCCGCCACACGGCGGCGACTGTTCTGCTGATCCTGGGCGTGCCGGAGCAGGCCGTCATGAAGATCATGGGGTGGTCGCACTCGGCCATGGCATCGCGCTACCAGCACGTGACCGCGCACATTCAAAGGGACATCGCGAACCGCGTCGGCGAGCTGATCTGGCGCTCGCCCTGACGCAGCGTGGCGCCGGGCGCGGGTCGCCCATCCTCACAGTGGAGCAGAACTAGTCCCTTCCGAGTAGGCGGGATCCGCTGCTGGTACAGCTGCGAGACGGTGAGCAGCAGACCCAGAACGCGTTTCGATAGGCGACTTTAGGCTGGGTGAACGCCGAAGCCGAAGCCGAGCGCAACGCGGGTCGTTGCGGGATCGAGTCCGTGCAGGTTCTCGAACGGGACAACAAGCCTGCCAGTTTCGAGGACCTGACGGGCTACCGGGTCGTCTACCTCGTCGACGTGAAGTTTCAGGTCAGCCACGACGCGATCTGGGATGTCCAAGACATACTCGTATTGGCCTCCGGTCTCTTCCAGGACCTGGCTGAGCAGCCGGCCCTTCCAGTTCGGATCGCCCGCGGCCTTCCGCTCGCCAGCCATCTCCTCGGTCACAATCCTGGCGAAGGTTCCCAGCAGGTGGGATCGGGGCTGACCGTCGCTGACCATCTGCTGCCTTCCTATCGACGTCGCTCTCGTTGATGTTCAGCCTGCCATGAGACAAAGCCGAGATGCAGCGCACGGCTGAGTCAGCGAGGCAACCGCCGCTCATCGCGACGCCCGAAATCTTCCAGGTTCTAGGTGACCCCTCACCTACTGGGTGTGCGCCTGGCGGAAGGGAACCAGATCTGCTCGGCTGCCAAGAGGACCCGCGCAGGCCCCTCTGATGCGAATGAGACTAGAACTGAGACTAAGAAGCCGAACGCCGAGCTCTCCCGGAGGAGACGCTCGGCGTTTGTGCTGGTCGTGGCGGTAGCGGTGGGATTTGAACCCACGGAGGAGTTGCCCCCTCACACGCTTTCGAGGCGTGCTCCTTCGGCCGCTCGGACACGCTACCGGCGGGAACTATACCGGCTTCCGAGGGTCGTCCCGTCCCGCCTCGACGGCGTCATCGACTCCGCCGCCGGGCCTGCCGCGCTTCCCGGTCGATCGCCCAGGCGTCGGCGACCGGCCCGACGTGTCCAAGTTTGTCGGGGTTGAGACCGCGCGAATCGCGACGACCTGCCCGTCGAGGACGTCGAGAGCGAGCGTATGCAGGAGCCGGCCGTCCCGGTCGCGGAAGATCGCGCCGGGTTGGCCGTTGAGCTGGTGCGGTTCGAATCCGACGCCGACCTGCGACAACAGGGGGGCCATGGTAGCCAGCAGCCGGGCGACCTTGTCGACGCCGGTGACCGCGCGGGCCAGTTGGGGTGCCTTGCCGCCGCCGTCGCCGACGAACTGGATGTCGGCGGCGAGCAGGTCCCGCAGGCCGTTGACATCCCCCTCCCGGAATGCGCCGAAGAACCGCGCGGCCAGCTCGTCCCGCTCCTGGCGTTCGGTGTCGAACCGGGGCCGGCCGGCGGCCATATGTCGCCGGGCCCGCACCGCGAGCTGCCGGCAGGCCGCCTCCGACCGGCCGACCGCCGTCGCGACCTCGGCGAATCCGAAGCCGAACACCTCCCGCAGGACGAACACGGCCCGTTCGAGCGGGCTGAGCCGTTCCAGCAACAGCAGCGCCGCCATCGACACCGAGTCGGCCAGCTCCGCCGACCGCACCGGGTCCTGGTAGGGGTCGTCCAGCAGCGGTTCGGGGAACCAGGGACCGGTGTACTGCTCGCGGCGGACCCGCGCCGACCGCAGCACGTCGATCGAGATCCGGGTGACTATCGCCGACAGGTACGCCTGAACCGAGTCGGGTCGGGTCGACGACGCCGCGAACCGCAGCCAGGTCTCCTGCACGGCGTCCTCGGCCTCGCCGACGCTGCCCAGCAGCCGGTAGGCGATCGAGAACGGCAGGGGCCGCAGCGGTTCGAACTCTTCGACCCTGTCCAGGTCCGTTGGGTCCATGTCAGTTGAACTGTCCGGCCCGGTAGCTGCCGGCCGGTTGTCGGGTGATGATGTTCAACCGGTTCACCATATTCATGAACGAGATCAGGATGACCAGCGCGGTCAGCGCAGGCTCGTCGTAGTGTTCGGCGGCGCGACGCCATACGTCGTCGCTCACCCCGCCGCCCCCGTCCGCCACCCGGGTCCCTGCTTCAGCCAGGGCCAACGCGGCCCGCTCGGCCTCGGTGAACACGGTGGCCTCCGACCAGGCCGCGACCAGATTGAGCCGCAGCGGGTCCTCACCGTTGGCGACCGCGTCCTTGGTGTGCATGTCGATGCAGACCGCGCAGCCGTTGATCTGGCTGACTCGCAGCGCCACCAACTCCTGGGTGGCGGCCGGCACCGGCAGGTCCTTGATCGCCCGGCCGGCCGACATGAGCAGCCGGGTCGCCTTGCTGGCGTTGGCCTCGGCGACATAGTTGACTCGTGCGTTCATGATTGGGCTCCCGTCCGTGGTATCGACCCCGCGGATCGGCGCCGACACCATTGCGACGAGACGGCCCGAACGGGTGTGACATCCGGCGGGATCAATCGACCGGCGCGCCCGACCCCGTCCGCAGCCGCACCAGCTCCGCCACCAGCGAGACCATCTCATCCGCCCGAGCCCTCCGCCACCGCCACCAGCGAGACCATCTCATCCACGTTTGCCTGGTACTGCGGCGTGCCGGTCGACGCCAGGGCGTCGGGGGCCGAGGCGTTGTAGTAGAGGCCGTCGGCCATCAACATCACCATCTGCGCGATGGTTCGGTCCCCCACAGCGGCCAGCACCGCCTCGTACCACTGACTCTGCACCCCAGCAAGGGCTTCCCGGGCGCTGGCGTGCGACCGCAGCCGGGTGACGGCGACGAGGGTCCGGTCGAACGGGGTGTCGGCGTTCTGCGAGGTCCGCAGGAAGTAGGCGACGACGCCTTCACCGGCCGCCCGCATCAGGTCGTCGTCCTGTGCGGCCCGGGCCCGCAGCCGGTCCAGCAGGCCCTCGACCATCGCCTCCCGAGACGGGAAGTGGTAGATCAGGCCGCCCTTCGACACCCCGGCCTCCCGGGCCACGGCCTCCAGGGTCGCGGCCCGTTCCCCCCGGTCGACGAGCAGCCGCTCGAACGCGTCGAGCACCCGATCCCGGGCGGCAGGAGGTGGCGGCACGAACCAACGGTAGCGGCCCCGCGCGTCCCGGCCTGCACGTCCCGGCCCGCACGGTCGCGCCCCACGGTCCCGGCCCGCGCGGTCGCGGTGGGTGCGCCTCGCCCGGTGCACTCCGGCCCGCGGACCAACCGGTCGCGCCGCACCGACGGACCTTCCGCGGGCACAGGGACACGCTCAGCGCCGCCGGACCGGGTGTGATCCGGGAATGCTCACGCAACCCGTCTTGTTACTGTACCGTCTGGTCGGTATAGTAATGAGTGTAGGAACAACCTGGAGCTGTGAAGAAATGACCTCGACCTTGCACCCGCGCGCCGTCCCGGCGTCTGGCGCGCCGGTCACCCTCGATACCCGCACACCGCAAACCCCGCGCGCGGGCGCCCGCGAATGGATCGCGCTGGCCGTCCTGATGCTGCCGGTGCTGTTGGTCGCCGTCGACGCGACGGTGCTGTCGTTCGCCCTGCCGTCCATCTCCCAGGCGCTGGCCCCGACCGGCACGCAGCTGCTGTGGATGGTCGACATCTACCCGTTGGTGCTGGCCGGCCTGCTCGTGTCGATGGGCAGCCTGGCGGACCGGGTCGGCCGCCGCCGGCTGCTGCTGATCGGCGCCGTCGGCTTCGCCGCCGTCAGCGCGCTGGCCGCCTACGCACCGAGCGCCCAGTGGCTGATCGCCGCCCGCGCCGCGCTGGGCTTCTTCGGCGCCATGCTGATGCCGGCGACGCTGTCGTTGCTGCGCAACCTGTTCGTCGACCGGCAACAGCGCCGGCTGGCCATCGCGATCTGGGCCGCCGGGTTCTCCGGCGGCGCGGCGCTCGGCCCGATCGTCGGCGGGTTCCTGCTGGAGCACTACTGGTGGGGCTCGGCCTTCCTGATGGCCGTCCCGGTGCTGGTGCTGCTGCTGATCCTCGCGCCGATTTTCGTGCCGGAGTCCAAGGACCCGAACCCGGGCGCGGTCGACGTCGTCAGTATCGGGCTGTCCCTGCTGACCATGGTGCCGCTGGTGTACGCGATCAAGTCGATCGCCCACGACGGCGTCTCGGCCACCGCGCTGGGCCTGGTCGTGCTTGGCCTGCTGGCCGGGGCGACCTTCGTCCGCCGGCAGCTGACCCGGGCCAACCCGATGCTGGACGTCCGGCTGTTCCGCCGGTCGGCCTTCACCGGGGCGGTGCTGGCCAACCTGCTGGCCGTGTTCGCGCTCGTCGGCTTCCTGTTCTTCGTGGCCTGGCCGTGTTCGCGCTCGTCGGCTTCCTGTTCTTCGTGGCTCAGCACCTGCAGCTGGTGCTCGGGTCCAGCCCGATGCAGTCCGGCCTGATCCTGCTGCCCGGCCTGGTCGTGACGATCGTCGCCGGACTGGCCGTGGTGCCGCTGGTGCGCGTGCTCTCGCCGCGCGTCGTGGTCACGGGCGGTCTGGTGATCAGTGCCGCCGGTTACGTGGCGATCCTGTTCACCGCCGACGACCCGTCCGCCTGGGGCCTGGGCGCGGCGTTCATGCTGCTGAGCCTGGGCATCGGGGCCGCGGAGACGATCTCCAACGACGTCATCGTGTCCAGTGTGCCGGCCGACAAGGCCGGCGCGGCGTCCGCGATCTCCGAGACAGCGTACGAGCTGGGCGCGGTGCTCGGCACGGCGGTGCTCGGCGGGATCCTGTCCGCCGTGTACGCAGCCCGCGTCGTGGTGCCGGCCGGGCTGGACGCCGCCGCGGCCGGCAGCGCCGGCGAAACGCTCGGCGGGGCGACCGCGGTCGCGGCCACCCTGCCCGAGCCGGCGGCCACGCAGCTGCTGGACTCGGCCCGGCACGCGTTCGACGGCGGCGTGGTGTTCACCGCGGCCATCGCCGTCGTGCTGGTGCTCTCGGCCGCAGTCCTGGCGTGGGTCACCCTGCGCGGCAAGGGCGCGGAGAGCTGAGCCCCCGCCGTCACGGCGCAATGACGACGAACCCCGGCGAGCAGAGCCATTGGCTGCTCACCGGGGTTCGTCCGTCTTCGCCCGCACCCGCCGCCACCGGTCAGCCGACGGCCGCCCGGACCAGCGGCGCGACCCGGGTGCCGAGCAGCTCGATCGCCCGCAGCGAGTCGGCCTGCGGCACGCTGGACAGGTCCATCTGGAAGCCCTGCCGGTCGTGCTGCAGCACCGCGTGCAGATCGACGATCCGCTCCGCCACCTGCTCGGGGGCGCCGATGAAGTACGCGCCGCCCGGCGCGGCCTGGGCGTCGAATGACGCACGGTCCGGCATCGGGAACCGGCGCTCGCGGGCGATCCGGCGCATCGAGTCCAGCCAGTACGGGAAGAACTTCTCGGCGGCCCGGCCGTCGTCGGCCACGAAACCCATGCCGGACACCCCGACCTCCTGGGTGGCCCCGGGCCGTTCGGTCTGCGCGAACGCCCGCCGGTACAGGTCCACGAGCGGGGCGAACCGGGCCGGCTGGCCACCGATGATGGCGTAGTTGACGGGCAGCCCGAGGATCCCGGCCCGGACCGACGACTCCGGATTGCCGCCGGTGGCCACCGAAATCCGCAGATGCTCGCCCAGGCCCGGCTTGGGATACGGGCGGGGCAGGATCACCGCCTTGTCCAGAGCCGGGCGGAACTGCCCGGACCAGGTCACCGGGTTGCCCGCGTCGATCTGCAGCAGCAGCTGGATCTTCTCGTCGTACAGCGCGTCGTAGTCGGCCAGCTCGGCGCCGAACAGCGGGTAGGACTCGATGAACGAGCCACGCCCGGCCATCAGCTCCACCCGGCCGGCCGAGATCAGGTCGATGGTGGCGAACTGCTGGTAGACCCGCACCGGGTCCTCGGTGGACAGCACGGTGACCGCGCTGCCCAGCCCGATCCGGCTGGTCTGCCCGGCCGCGGCGGCCAGCACAGTGCCCGGCGCCGACACCGCGTAGTCCGGGCGGTGATGCTCGCCGATCCCGAAGAAGTCGAGCCCGACCTGCTCGGCCACCCGGATCCGTTCCAACAGGTCCGCCAACCGCTGGGCCGGGGCGGTCCGCTCCCCGGTGACGGGATCGGGATGGATGTCGCCGAAGCTGTAGACGCCGAGCTGCATGCCGTTCATTGTTCCGGTCCGTCCCGTCCCGGCCGGTGACCGGCGAAGAAGTCCCGCAGCAGGGCGGCACACTCGGCCTCCAGGATGCCTCCGCGGACCTGCACCCGGTGGGTCAGCCGCCGGTCCCGCAGCACGTCCCACAGGGAGCCGGCCGCCCCGGTCTTGGGCTCCCAACACCCGAAGACCACGGTGTCGATCCGCGCGAGGCCGATCGCTCCGGCGCACATGGTGCAGGGTTCGACCGTGACGGCCAGCGTGCAGCCGGCCAGGTGCCAGGTGCCGGCCGTCGCCGCCGCGGCCCGCACGGCAATGATCTCGGCGTGCGCGGTCGGGTCACCGGTCGCCTCCCGCCGGTTCCAGCCCTCGCCGATGACGCCCCCGGCCGGGTCCAGCACGAGCGCGCCGATCGGCACGTCGCCCGTCGCCGGCGCGCGTCGGGCCAGGTCGAGCGCGTGCCGGAGCAGCGCCTCGTCGGCGGCCCGCACGGCCGTCATGATCCGCCCATCGGCGGGGCGATCAGACCTTCTCGAGAATCTTGCCGAACGCGTCGGCGAACCCGCAGCGGGCGGCGATCATGGTCAGCTGCTCGTCCGGGTACAGGTCCACGTCGTCGACGATCAGCTGCATCTCCTGCTCGGACAGCCCCAGGTCCGCGAGCAACCCCAGATCGCCTTCCGGCCACGGGTCGTCGTCGATCTCGTCGTCCTCGGGCATTTGAACCTGGAGCAGGTCGAGCACGTCCGCGGCGATGTCGTAATCCAGGCCCGCGGTCGCGTCGGACAGCAGCAGCGTCGCCCCGCCGGGGATGGGCCGGACGATGACGAAGAACTCGTCGTCCACGGCCAGCATGGCGAACACCGGGCCGCTGGAGGCCACCCGGCGCAGCCCCGTGATGACGCCGTCCAGGTCGTCCAGCAGCTCGGGTGCGAGCAGCGAGCAGCGCCACGTGGTGTCCTCGCGGGTCACGGCGACCCCGAAGCCATCGGTCGTTGTCGTCCCGGCAGCGCTCACCGGGAGAACGTTACGGCCTTCCCGGCGCGGCGGCCACGCCGCGGTCCCCCCGAGGGGTCGCCGGGCCGGGCCGGGCCCCCACCGACGATGATGAAGCCATGCACGCCGGCACGCCGTCCACCGAAACCGCGACGTTGCTGCCGCCGGCGGTGTGCGTGCTGGGACTGGGTCTGATCGGTGGATCGCTGGCCCGGGCGGCCCAACCGCTGCTCCCGGTGACCGGCTGGTCCCCCAGCCCGGCGACCCGGGCCGCCGCCGCGGACGACGGCCTCGCGGTCGCCGACTCGCTCACGGACGCCGTGCGGACGGCCGTCCGGCAGGACGCGCTCGTCGTGCTCGCCGCCCCGGTGACCGCCTTTGCCGACCTGCTGCGCGAGGTCGCGCAGCAGGCGCCGACCGTCCGGCTCACCGACGTGGCCAGCGTCAAAGTGGCAGTGGCCGAGCAGGTCTCCCGACTCGCCCCGCAGGCCCGCTACATCGGTTCGCACCCGATGGCCGGCACCGCGGCGTCCGGCTGGGCGGCGGGCGACCCGACCCTGTTCGACGGAGCCGCCTGGGTCACCTGCCTGACCGAGGAGGCCGACCTGGCCGACTGGGCGGCCGTCGCCGCCCTGGCCCTGGCCGTGGGCAGCCGGGTGGTACCGACGGAAGCCGCCGCGCACGACGCCGCGGTCGCCCGGATCTCCCACCTGCCGCACGTGCTGGCCCTGGCGCTGGCGCAGGTGGGCGCGCAGGGCGGCGCGCTGGCGCTGTCGCTGGCGGCGTCGTCGTTCGCCGACGGGACCCGCGTCGCCGGCACCCGACCCGAGCTGATCCGGGCGATGTGCGAGACCAACCGGGCGGCGCTGGTCGCCGCCCTGGACGACGCGCTCGGGCTGATCGGGGTGGCCCGAGGCTCGCTGGGCTCCACCGGTTCGCTGCTCAAGCTCACCGAGGGCGGCCATGCGGCTCGTCGCCAATTCGAGGACCGCAACGCCGGTCTGACCCCGATGACGCTGACCGGCGACGACCTGATCGAACAACTGCTGGCGGTCGGCGCGGCCGGCGGCTACGTCACCGGCCTGCGCGGACCCGTCCCCGATCTGCGGATCGACGCCCGCTACCCCGACCCGGACTGACCATGTTTGCCGATCCGGCAACGAACCTTGCCGTCGGGCCGGCTCCTGGGCACGCTGGAGGCATGACGCATCAACACACCGCCCACGCGGCCGCGCCCGATACCGACGACCCGACCGAGTTCTGGGAGAACCGGTACGGCGAGAAGGACGCGATCTGGTCGGGCCGGGCCAACCGGACGCTGGTGGACACCGTGTCCGACCTGATCCCGGGCCGGGCTCTGGACCTCGGTTGCGGGGAGGGTGGTGACGCGATCTGGCTGGCCGAGCGGGGCTGGGCCGTCACCGGCGTGGACATCTCGCCCACCGCGGTCGCCCGGGCCACCCGCGCCGCCGCCGAACGCGGGCTGCCGGCCCGGTTCCGCACGGTCGACCTGGAGACCTGGCGCACCGACGAGACCTTCGACCTGGTCACGGCCTGCTTCCTGCAGTCACCGCTCGCCTTCGGCCGGGAGCAGGTGCTGCGCCGGGCCGCCGGGCTGGTGGCCCCCGGCGGTCACCTGCTCAGCGTCGCGCACGCCGCGGCGCCGCCGTGGTCGGGCATGGCCGGGGACCCGACGATGGTCTTCCCGACCCCGGCGGGCGATCTCGCCGCGCTGGCCCTGGCGGACGGCTGGGACGTGCTGATCAGCGAGGTGCGCACCCGCCCGGCCACCGGGCCCGACGGGCAGGAGGCGACGCTGGACGACTCGGTCCTGCTGGTCCGCCGGCGCGCCTGAACCGCTGTCGACGCCAGCCACCACCCCCCACCATGATCAACACAGTGCGGGCGCGGTGCGGTGCGGGGCCGGGCCTGCGTCAGCCGGGTCCGCGGCCGGACCAGGTCCACGCGTAGGCACCGTCGTCGCAGGCCCGGCCACCCTCGCCGAGTTCCAACGGTCGGAAGGTGTCGACCATGACGGCCAGCTCGTCGAAGTAGTCCTTGCCGAGGGAGGCCTCGACCGCGCCGCGCTGCGGGCCGTGCGAGTGTCCGCCGGGGTGCACGCTGACCGACCCGGGCCCGATCCCGGAGCCCTTGCGGGCCTCGTAGTCGCCGGCCACGTAGAACATGATCTCGTCGCTGTCCACGTTGGAGTGGTAGTACGGCACCGGGATGGCCAGCGGGTGGTAGTCCACCTTGCGCGGCACGAACGCGCAGATCACGAAGTTGCTGCCCTCGAACACCTGGTGCACGGGGGGCGGCTGGTGCACCCGGCCGGTGATCGGCTCGAAGTCGCGCACGTTGAATGTGTACGGGTAGAGGCAGCCGTCCCACCCGACCACGTCGAACGGGTGGTGCGGGCCGACCACGACGGATCCGACGATGCCGCTCGGCCCGTTCCCGCGGTGCTTGGTGTAGACCGCGGTGTCAATTGGGTCGTCGACGAGCAGGGGCGCGGCCGGGCCGTGCAGGTCCCGTTCGCAGTACGGCGAATGCTCCAGCAGCTGCCCGTATCGGGACAGGTACTTGCGCGGCGGCCCGATGTGACTGTTGGCCTCGATGAGGTAGGCACGCAGCGGCCCGTCGGGCAACCAGCGGTGCACGGTCGCCCGCGGGATCATCACGAAGTCCCCGGTCTCGACCGGCAGCTCACCGAAGACCGTCTGCACGCTCCCCGATCCCGCCTCGACGAACACGCACTCGTCGCCGATCGCGTTGCGGTACAACGGGCTCGGCGCGGTCGCCAGCACGTAGGAGATGCGGACGTCGCCGTTGCCGAGCACCAGGCGCCGGCCGGTCACCACGTCGATCCCGTCGCCGGCACCGAACAGTTCGGGCAGCCTCAGGTGCCGCGGCAGCAGCGGGTGATTCGGCGTCGTGCCCAGGTCGGGCAACTCCCAGATCCGGGCGTCGACCATCGCCGACGGGATGCCCCGGTGGTAGAGCAGCGAGGAGTCGGAGGAGAACCCCTCCTCCCCCATCAGTTCCTCCCGCAGCAGGTCCCCGTTCGCGTCCCGGAACTGGGTGTGCCGCTTGGCCGGGACGTCACCGACGCGACGGTAGTGGGCCATCACCGCTCCTGAGGTCTATGGTTCCGCCGTGGGTTCCTGGGTGCCCGGCGCCGCCGGTTCGGGCTTCGACGAGGATCATCTGCCGTACGGGGTGTTCGACGCCGGGGCCGGCCGCCGGGTGGGCGCGCGGATCGGTGCGTACGCGCTGGATCTCGCCGCGGTGGCCGACAATCCGGGCCTCGGCACGGTTCTGCGCTCCGGCACGCTTGATCCGCTGCTGGCCGCCGGTCCGGCCACCTGGTCCGCGGTCCGGGCACTGGCCCACGCGGCCGTCACGGATACGGCCCGGCGCGGCGCCGTCGAGCCGCACCTGTACCCGGTCGAATCCGTGCGAATGTTCCTGCCGCTGACGGTGGCCGACTATGTCGACTTCTACGCCAGCGAGTGGCACGCCACGGCGGTCGGCCGGATGTTCCGGCCCGACGCGGATCCGTTGCCGCCCAACTGGAAGCACCTGCCGATCGGCTACCACGGGCGGGCCGGCAGCGTGGTCGTCTCGGGCACCCCGGTCGTCCGACCCTGCGGGCAGGCCCGGCTGCCCGGCGCCGCACCGACCTTCGGACCGACCCGGCGGCTGGACCTGGAGGCGGAGCTCGCCTACGTGGTCGGGGTCGGCTCGCCGCTGGGCACTCCGGTGCCGGCCGGCGCGTTTTCCCGGCACGTGTTCGGCGTCGGCCTGCTCAACGACTGGAGCGCCCGGGACATCCAGGCCTGGGAGTACCGCCCGCTCGGCCCGATGCTGGGCAAATCGTTCGCCACGTCGGTCGCCGCCTGGATCACTCCGCTTGCCGCACTGGCTGCCGCCCGCGTCGCCCCGCCGCCGCGCAGCCACCGGCTGCTCGGATACCTGGCCGACGGGGACGGGCTGCCCTGGGGCCTGGACCTGTCGCTGACCGTTGCGGTCAACGGCACCGTGGTCAGCCGGCCACCGTTCGCGGCGATGTACTGGACCGGGCCGCAGCTGCTGGCCCACCTGACCAGCAACGGTGCGGCCCTGCGCACGGGAGACCTGCTGGCGTCCGGCACGGTGTCCGGTCCCGCTCCCGACCAGGCCGGGTCGTTGCTGGAACTGTCGGTCAACGGCACCCGGCCGGTGCCCCTGGCCGACGGCACGTCGCGGACGTTCCTCGCCGACGCCGACGTCGTCACCATCGCCGCGACCGCGCCGTCGACCGGCGGCGGCCGGCTGACCCTCGGCGAGGTGACCGGCGCCGTCGTGCCGGCTCGCGGCTGATCGCACGGTCACAGGTTCCCGCGGGCCGCCTGCTCCCGCTCGATCGACTCGAACAACGCCTTGAAATTGCCTTTGCCGAAGCCGAGGGAGCCGTGCCGCTCGATGATCTCGAAGAAGATCGTCGGCCGGTCGCCCAGCGGCTTGGTGAAGATCTGCAGCAGGTAGCCGTCCTCGTCCCGGTCGACCAGGATCCGGCGCCGCTTGAGCTCGACGACCGGCGCCCGCACCTGCCCGATCCGGGCGGCGAGCTCGGGGTCGTCGTAGTACGCGTCCGGGGTGTCCAGGAACTGCACCCCCCGCTCCCGGAGAGTGTCCACCGTGCGCAGGATGTCACCGGTGGCCAGGGCGAGGTGCTGGCAGCCGGGACCCGCGTGGAACTCCAGGTACTCGTCGATCTGCGACTTGCGCTTGCCGACCGCCGGCTCGTTCAGCGGGAACTTCACCCGGTGATTCCCGTTGGCGACCACCTTGCTCATCAGGGCCGAGTACTCGGTGGCGATGTCGTCACCGACGAACTCCGCCATGTTCACGAAACCCATGACCCGGTTGTAGAAGTCGACCCATTCGTTCATGCGGCCCAGTTCGACGTTGCCGACCGCGTGGTCCAGGGCCTGGAACAGTCGCGGTTCACTGCGGCGGCCGGTCGGCGCCACGGCGCGGAAGCCGGGCAGGTAGGCCCCGGTGTACCGGTGCCGCTCGATCAGCGAATGCCGGACGTGGCCGTAGGTGGCGATCGCGGCGCTGCGGACGGTGCCGTGCTCATCGGTCTCGTCGTGCGGCTCGACCAGGACCCGGGCGCCCTGCCGGCGGGCCTGGTCGATGCACCGGTCGACGTCGTCGACCTCCATCGCCAGGTCGACCACCGCGTCGCCGTGGGCCCGATGCACGTCGAGCAGCGGGCTGTCCGGGGCGACCCCGCCGGTGAGCACGAACCGGGCCGAGCCGGACTTGAGGACATACGAGACCTCGCCCCGGTGACCGGTTTCCGGGCCGCGGTAGGCGATCAGGTCCATGCCCCAGACTGCCTGGAAGTATTGCGCCGACTGGGTGGCATTGCCGCAGACGAAGACCACCGCGTCCATCCCGACCACCGGGAACGGGTCGTCGGCGACGTCATGGTCGACCAGTCCGACCAGATCCCGGAGGGCCTCGTCGGTGGGCTCATCCGGTTCGCCGGCGCGCCGGGACCGGGTGGGCGGGACGGGCAGGGCAGCAGCTTGTGCACTTTGTCGACTGATATCGGCGAGATACTGAGCAATATGCTCATCCAAGAGAGGGTGTCGGTGACGATCGATCGGTTGGACGCGCAGATTCTCGAACTGTTCTCGGCCGAACCCCGGGTCGGCGTTCTGGAGGCGGCCCGACGGATCGGTGTCGCCCGGAACACGATCCAGGCCCGCCTGGACCGGATGCAGCGCAGCGGGGTGATCGCCGACCTGGCCCCCACCGTCGACCCCGCCGCTCTCGGCTTCCCGGTCACCGCGTTCGTCACCGTGGAGATCGCGCAGGGCCGCGGCCGGCGGGCCGTCGTCGACCACCTCGCGTCGATCCCCGAGGTGATCGAGGTGCACACCATCACCGGCGCGGCGGATCTGCTGGTGCAGGTGGTGTCCCGGGACAACGCCGATCTGCAGCGGGTGATCGACGACGTGGTGCGCGATCCTGCCGTCGTCCGCGCATCCACCGCGATCGCCCTGGACACGCCGGTGCGGCACCGCACCGGACCGCTCGTGCGCAGCGTGGCCGGACGATGATCGACCTGCCGCGGCCTACATTGGTGGTGCTCATCGGTCCGGCCGGATCGGGCAAGACGACCTGGGCCCGAACGCACTTCGCGGCGAACGAGGTGGTCTCGGCGGACGCGTTGCGGGCGATGGTGGGCAGCGGGGAGGCCGACCTGGATGCCTCGGTGGACGCGTTCGCGGTGCTCGACGCGGTCGTCGCGGCCCGCCTGCGCCGCGGATTGACCACGGTGGTCGACACCCTCGGGCTGGACGGTCCGCGGCGGCGGTCGGTGGTCGAGCGGGCCCGGGCGGCCGGGCTGGCGTGCGTCGCCGTCGTTTTCACCACCGCCCTGGACGTCTGCCGGGCTCGCAACCGGACGCGCGACCGGCCGGTCCCCGCACCGGCGCTGCGCGCCCAGCACCGTCGGACGGCCGAGATCGAGCTCAGCTCGGACGGTTTCGACGCGATCAGGACGGTCGACACCGGGACGACCCCCGTTCCGGCAGCGTCCCCGACCGCGACGTCGGCCGATCCGGCACGGCCGAGCCTGCGGTTCGGCCTGCAGGTCTCGGCCTTCCCGTGGGGCACCGATCCGCGCGGCTGGCTGCGGGGCGTCGCGCGAGCCGCCGAGCAGGCCGGGTTCGCCGCGCTGTCCGTCATGGACCGGGGTGACCGAGCGGATCGACCTCGGGCCGCTGGTGACTCCGGTGACGTTCCGCGCGGCGCCGTTGCTGGCCAAGATGCTCGCCACGCTGGACGCCGCGGCCCCGGGCCGGGTGTTCTGCGGGCTCGGCGCGGGGTGGTTCGCGCGCGAGCACGCCGCCTACGGGCTGCCCGGCACCGCCTTCGGTGCGGATTCGTTGCCGCCGGTGCCGGCTCGGCTCACCGCCCTCGAGGAGACCATCGGGGTGCTCCGGGCGTTCTGGGGGCCGGGCACCAAGCCGCACGGTCGCTTCGCCGAAACCACCTGCTACCCCAGGCCCGGAAGCATCCCGATCCTCGTCGGCGGCGCCGGGGAACGGCGGACGCTCAAGATCGCCGCCACCCTCGGCGACGGCTGCAACCTGCCGTCCACCGCCGACCTCGACCGCAAGCTCGCCGCGTTCCGCAGGCATGCGGCCCGGAAGCATCCCGATCCTCGTCGGCGGCGCCGGGGAACGGCGGACGCTCAAGATCGCCGCCACCCTCGGCGACGGCTGCAACCTGCCGTCCACCGCCGACCTCGACCGCAAGCTCGCCGCGTTCCGCAGGCATGCGGTTGCGGCCGGGCGCCCGCTCGACGATCTGCGCATCACCGTGCTCGACCTGCCCATCGTCGGCGCCGACCCCGACGACGTGGCGCGCCTGGTGGAGCGGCACCGCGGCCGGGCGGCGGCGACGGCGTACGCCGCGGCGCACCACGCCGGCACCCCCGACGCGCACGTCGCCCGGTACACGAGGCTGGCCGAGCGGGGCGTGGACACCGTTTTCGTGAGCCTGCCCCACCTGACCGGTCCGGCCGAGGTCGAACGGTTTGCCGCGATCATCGCCGCCGCCCGCGGGCCGGCCCCGTCAACCCGACCCGCACCCGCACCCGGCCCGGGCGGATCATCTGCTCCGGCGCGGATCAACTGACGCCGAATGTGAGTGCTGTGACGGCTGTCAACCACTTCAGCCGCGCAGGCCGGCTGCGGACACCTGCGCGGACGAAGTCGCCCCGATGATGGGACGGAAGTGACGGTTGTCAATTACTTCAGCCGCGCCCGGGTAGTCGATCCGCGCGGGACCAGGGGCGGCGGGACGCGTCGTCGGTACCGACGTGCAGGTGCTCGGCCGGGCCGACGTCCCCACGGGTGGGGTCAGCGGGGGCGGCGGACCCGGGCGACGGACCAGTCCGGCTGGTCGGACAGGCGGACCTGACCGTCCGCGTCGAAGATCAGGTAGGCGTCGAAGGTGCGGGCGAAGGCGCGGTCGTGGGTGACGGCGACGACGGTGCCGTCGAACGCGTCGAGGGCCTGTTCGAGGGCCTCGGCCGAGTGCAGGTCGAGGTTGTCGGTGGGCTCGTCCAACAGCAGCAACGTGGCCCCGGACAGCTCCAGCAACAGGATCTGCAACCGGGCCTGCTGACCGCCGGACAGGGTCTGGAACTGCTGCTCGGAGGACCGCGCCAGCCCGTACCGGTCCAGCACCCGCGCCGCCTGCTCCCGGCCCATCCCGGCCCGGTGCTCGTCCCCGCGGTGCAGGATGTCCAGCAGAGTGCGCCCCTGCCATTCGGTGTGCCCGTGGGTCTGCCGGAAGTAGCCGGGGCGCACCCGGGAACCCAGCACGACCGTCCCGGTGTGCGGGACCGGTTCCACCGGCTCGTCCGAGACGGGGCGGTGCTCCACGTCGGGGTCCGAACCGCCGGCGGCGAGCAGCCGCAGGAAGTGCGACTTGCCCGATCCGTTCGATCCCAGCACGGCGACCCGGTCGCCGTAGTGCACCTCCAGATCGAACGGCCGCATCAACCCGGTGAGCTCCAGCCGGCGGCACACCAGGGCCCGCTTCGCCGTCCGGCCGCCGGCCAGCCGCATCGACACCCGTTGCCGCTGCGGCACCGCCAGCGGCGGTCCGGCCAGCTCGAACTTGGCCAGCCGGGTCTGCGCGGCCTGATACCGGGAGGCCAGGCCGTCGTTGTACGCCGCCTTGGTCTTGTACATCAGCACCAGCGCCTTGAGCTTGGCGTGCTCCTCGTCCCATCGCCGGCGCAACTCCTCCAGCCGGGAGTTCCGGTCGTCCCGTGCCTGGTGGTACGTGGCGAACGAACCACCGTGCACCCAGGCGGTGGCCCCCGCCGCGCCCGGTTCCAGCGTGACGATGCGGCGAGCGGCGTTCACCAGCAGTTCCCGGTCGTGCGAGACGAGCAGCACCGCCTTGGTGATGCCGGCCAACCGCTGTTCGAGCCACTGCTTGCCCGGCACGTCCAGGTAGTTGTCCGGCTCGTCCAGCAGCAACACCTCGGCCGGTCCCCCGAGCAGCAACTCCAGGACCAGTCGCTTCTGCTCACCGCCGGACAGGCTGGTCACCGCCCGGAATTTCGCCCGGTCGTACGGCACTCCCAAAGCAGCGACAGTTGCCTTGTCGAAGGCGGTCTCGTGCCCGTAGCCGTCCACGTCGGCCCAGTCGGCCAGCGCCTGGGCGTAGGCCACCGCGACCCGGTCGCTGTCGTCCTCCATCATCCGCAACTCGGTCGCGTCGACGGCGGCCGCAGCCTGCCGCACCGGATCGGGAGACACCGACAGCAGCAGGTCGCGCACCGTCGAGTCGTCCCGGACGGAGCCGATGAACTGCGGCATCACGGCCAGCGACCCGGAACCGGTGACGACGCCCTCGTCGGGCGCGAGAATGCCGGCGGCCAGGCGCAGCAGGGTCGTCTTGCCGGTGCCGTTGGGCCCGACCAGCGCCGTCACTCCGCCGGCCTCGGACCCGCCGCCGACCCGGAAGGACACATCGGACAGCAGCGGTCGACCGTCCGGCAGGGCGAACGACACAGCACTGAACTCCAGATGGCCCATGGGCGTCGAGGGTGAACGAACGACCCTCGCTGCGTCAAACGCGAATCATCGGGCTGCACCGGTCGAGGTCGGCCGACCCGAATGGCAGATGCAGTTCATCGCGCAAGATCACCTGGGTAGCGGATACCGTACGCGTCGTGACCGCCGATAAAGGCCCGGCCAGGTTCTTCAGCTGGTCGTCCGACGACGGCCGGCGCCTTGAGACGGTGCGCGTGGTGATGACCGAACGGGGCATGCGTGCATCGGGCTACCTGGTGCGGGTGGGCAAGCCGAGTTTCGGGGCGTCCTACTCGGTGCTGTGCGACTCCGCCGGCCGGACCCGACGGCTCACCGTGCACAGTGATTCGGCCACCACGGAACGCGGGCTGTCGATGACCCGCACGCCCGGCGGCCCGTGGCTGGACGGCGCCGGCAAGTCGCCGCCGATGCCCGACCTGGACCTCGCGTTCGACGTCGACCTCACCGCGAGCGTGTTCAGCAACTCGTTGGCCGTCCGGCGGCTTGGGTTGCACCGCCGGACGGGCCAGGAGTCGGTGGTGGTGGCCGAGGTGAACTTCCCGGACCTGGATGTCGCCCCGGTCGTGCACCACTACCGGACCGTGGAGATCACCGAGCACGGCGCCCGGCTGCGTCACCAGGGACCGTCCGGGCATCATGACCTGCTGGTCGACCGGGAGGGCTTCATCGTCGACGTGCCGCACCTGTCCTACCGGCTACGCTGACCGCCCACTAACCTCGAGGCGCACGCGACGCACCGTTTCCGCCGGGGAGGACGCACCATGGTCGACTTCAACGAACTCAAGGACAAGGCCCAGGACCTGCTGGCCCAGCATTCGGACACCATCAAGGACGGGATCACCAAGACCGGCGATTTCGTCGGCGAGAAGGTCGGGCACGACAAGGTCGACCCGATCGAGGAGAAACTGCACGGGCTGGTGGACAAGGCCGCCGGCCACGACGAGCAGCCGCCGCCGGTGGCCTGACCCGGTCCGGCCGAGCCCTCAGTTGGACCCGAGCCGGGACACCAGCCAGTCGGTGGTCACCTGGATCGCCTCGTCGCCGACCTGCTCGTCGAGGGTGAAGCCGTGGTCGGCGCCGTCCACCACGTGCAGCGTGGTGTCGGTGCTGGCCACGGTCTGCAGGAAGATCGTCGACACCTCGGGGTCGACGATCTGGTCGTCGGAGCCGACGACCGCCAGGACCGGCCCGGTGTACCCGCTGATGTCGTCCAGCGGGTGCGACGCCTCGATGGTGTCGAACCAGTTCAGCCCCAGCTTGAAGATTCGATCACCGAAATCGATTGGCACGTAACCGTTATCACGCGCCATCTGGTGCCCGTCGGGGTCCTCGTCGTAGCCGTTGTAGACCGCCCCGCTCCAGGAGACGAACGCGGCGACGCCGGGCTCCGTCCCGGTGACGGTGGCCCCGATCCCGCCACCGCGGGACAGCCCGAGGATCGCGATCCGGTCCGGGTCGACGGTCCCGTCACCGGTCGGATCCTGCCGCAGGTAGTCCAGCGACGCGGTGGCGTCGGCCACCATGTTCGGGTAGTCGAGCGCGAGGTCCGGCTCCTCGGAGTCCCCGGTGCCGGCGAAGTCGATGCGCAGCGAGGCGATGCCCCGCGCGGCCAGGGCCGCGGCCAGTCGCGCGAACATGTCGTCGTTCTCGTCCCGGCTGCTCAGGTCGCCATGCAACATGAGGACCGCCGGCACCGGCCGGTCGGTGGCGTCGGCCGGCCGGGCGAGGGTGCCCGGCACCCGGTGGTCCCCGGCCGGGATCCAGACCATCGTCTCGTCATCGCTGAACGGCGCCGGGAGCGACCCCGCGTCGGTGCCGGCCGGTGCCGGATCCGCGGCGGCGGCCGCCGATGGATCGGCGAGCGGTGCCGTCCCCGCCACGCCCGCCGGCCCGGCCGGATCGGACGCGGATGTCTCGGTCGAGGACGCGGGACGGTCGGTGGTCGAGGTGGGCGCGGGCACGGCGCTCGCCGCCCCGCAGGCGGTCAGCCCGGCGCACAACAGCGCCGCGATCAGCACTGGCACTCGCCTCATCCGGACCCCCTCACCACCCCACTGTGACCGCCCGGATGGAGCAGGCCCGAGCTCGCTTCACGCCGTCAGTACGTCTACGGCCGACCGGATCCGCTTCGCCGAGACCGGAACGGCGGTGCGCATCGGCTGGGCGAACAGCGCCACCCGGTACTCGGCGAGCAGGTGCCGCACCAGCCGTACATCCGCGTCGCCGCGCCGCTCGGCCGGCAACGCATTGATCGCGCGGTCCGCAGCGGCGGTCAACTCACGGATTTCGGCGAGCCGTTCCCGGTCGCGCCCGGCGGCTTCCCGGACCCGTTCGGCCCGGATCCGCAAGGCCTGCAACTGCCGGGCCCGGTCCGGCAGGCCGGCGGCCCCGGCGGCGACGACGAACCCCGGGGCGACCGCCGCCCGCCACTGGTCCCGCATGTCGGCGGTCAGGTCGGCGATCGCGGCGGCACCCGGACCACCTTCCGCTGCGTCGATGGCGCGCGCGGCAGCACCGGCGGCGGTGAGCACGGCGCCGGCGGCGACCAGCACGTCGCGCACCGCCCCGAGGACGTGCGGCGCGATGCCGGCCGACAGCGCGTCGTAGCCGGCCGCGGTCCAGGCCACCCCACCGGCCCGCTCGACCAGCGCATCCACCGCGGCCCGGGTGGCGTCGGCGACCAGCGCGGTGATCGTCGTGTCCGGCGCGGTCGCCAGCGCGATTTGCGTGTCCCGGTTGAGCATCTGCCGGATGCGGGCCAGCGAGGGCAGCTGTGCGGTCGCCAGCAACCGGACCGTCCCGGCCCGCATGGCCCGGCCCTGGTCGGCCTCGCCGTCGAACACGGCGATACCCACCGCCGCGTCACCTTCAGGGACCAGCGCGGGGTACCCGGTCACCTCGTGCCCGGCCACCCTCGCGCGCACCCGCCGGGGGATCCCTTCGGCCGGGAACGACGTCAGGCCATGGCGGACCAGCGATCGGGTGGCACGCGTGAGCGCCTGCCGGGTGTCCCCGCGCATCGTGGACTGCAGGGCCGGCAGGTCGCGGCCGGTGGCCAGGGTGGCCCCGTGTTCGTCGACGACGCGGAAGTTCATCCGCAGGTGTTCGGGGACCTTGTCCGGTTCGAAGTCGGCTTCCCGGACCACGACGCCGGTCATCCGGGTCAATGCGGCGGCCAGTTCCGCGGCCAGTGGACCGGTCCGGTCGATCCGGTCCAGCGCGGCGCGCGCGAAGTCGGGGGCGGGGACGAAGTTGCGGCGCAGCGTCTTGGGCAGCGTGCGGATCAGCGCCACGGCCAGATCCTCGCGCAGGCCGGGGATCTGGGCCTCGAATCCGGCCGGGTCGACCCGGGCCAGCACCGGCAGCGGAATGCTGACCGTTACCCCGTCATCGGGCCGGCCGGGCTCGAACACGTAATCCAGCGGGAGCTCCACCCCGCCGGAGGTGAACCGATCGGGAAAGGCGGCGGCGTCGAACCGGTCGGCGCCGGCCGCGATCAGCATGTCCGGGGTGAATGTCAGCAAGTCCGGTTGGCTGCGGGACGCCTTGCGCCACCAGGAATCGAAATGCCGGCCGGACGTGACCTCGGCCGGGATCCTGGCGTCGTAGAGGCCGAACATCGTGTCGTCGTCGATCAGGATGTCGCGGCGGCGCGCCCGCTCCTCCCATTCGTTGACCTGCTCCAGCGCCCGCTGGTTGTCGGTGAAGAAACGGTGCCGGGTATGCCAGTCCCGTTCCACCAGCGCATGCCGGATGAACAGCTCGCGCGACAGCTCCGGGTCGATCCGGTCGAACTGCACGGTGCGCGCGGCAACCAGCGTGACGCCGAGCAGCATCACCTTCTCCGTCGCCTCCACACTCGCCCGCTTGCCGTTCCAGCGCGGCTCGGAGTAGCTGCGCCGCAGCAGGTCCCCACCGACCTGCTCGACCCAACCCGGTTCGACCCGGGCGCAGATCCGCGCCCACAGCCGGCTGGTCTCGACCAGCTCCGAGGACACCACCAGCGGCGGCAACGACCGGGCGAGCGCCGATCCCGGCCAGATCGCGAATGCCACCCCCCGGGTGCCCTGGTAGTCCCGGGTGCCCTCCTTGCGCACGCCGATGTGCGAGAGCAGGCCGGCCAGCAACGCGGTGTGCACGCGCTCGGTGTCCACCTCCACGGCCAGCGAGCCCCGGCCGCCCGGGGGTGCGTCCGAGTCCCGCCGCACGGGCACCGGCGCACCCGGATCCGGCCGCGCCGACCTCCGTCCGGAGCGCCGGCCGCGATCGCCGCCGCGCCCGCGGCCCTCGCTGAGCTGGCTCAGCTGGGCGTGCAGGTCCTGCCATTCCCGGATGCGCAGGTAGTTCAGGTATTCCCGCCGGCACATCTTGCGGAACGCGTTGCCGGACAGTGTCTTGGCCTGTTCACCGAGGTAGGCCCACAGGCTCAGCAGGGCGGTGAAGTCCGAATTGCCGTCGACGAAGCGCGCATGGGCGGCGGTCGCCCTGTCCCGTTCGTCGAGCGGGTACTCGCGCACGTCGATCACCGACAACGCGGACACCAGGACGAGCATCTCGGATCGGCAGTCGCGTCGCTGCCCCTCGACCAGGATCCGGGCCAGCCGCGGGTCGACCGGCAGGCCGGACATCTCCCGGCCGGTCGGGGTGAGCCGGATGCGGTCCGGATCGCTCCGGTCCAGGGCCCCGAGCTCGGTGAGCACGGTCACGCCGTCGGTGATCTGCCGCCCGTCCGGCGGGTCCAGGAAGGGGAACTCGGCGATGTCGCCCAGCTCCAGCGCGGCCATCTGCAGGATGACCGAGGCCAACGATGTCCGGGCGATCTCCGGATCGGTGTAGGCGGGCCGCTCGGTGAAGTCCCGTTCGGAGTACAGCCGGATGCAGATGCCGTCGGCGACGCGACCGCACCGGCCGGCCCGCTGGCCGGCCGACGCCTGGGAGATCGGCTCGATGGGCAACCGCTGCACCTTGCTGCGCGGCGAGTACCGCGAGATCCGGGCGGTGCCGGGGTCGATGACGTATCGGATGCCCGGCACGGTCAGCGAGGTCTCGGCGACGTTGGTGGACAGCACGATCCGCCGGCCGGTGTGCGCGGAGAACACCCGGTGCTGGTCGGCCGAGGAGAGCCGCCCGTACAGCGGGAGCACCTCGGTGGCACCCCGCCGGTTCGCCAGATGCCCGCGGAGCACCTCGGCGGTGTCGGTGATCTCGCGCTCGCCGGACAGGAAGACCAGGATGTCACCGCTGTCCCGACCACCACCCGCGGCCAGCAGCTCGTCCACGGCCGCGGTGATCGCCTGCGCCTGATCGGCCGAGTCGGCGCTCGACTCGTCCACCGCATCAGGATCGTCGATGTCCGGCAGCGCATCCAGACCGTACGGCCGGTACCGGATCTCGACCGGAAAGGTGCGGCCGGAGACCTCGACCACCGGCGCCCCGCCGAAGTGCCGGGAGAATTTGTCCGGGTCGATGGTGGCCGACGTGATGATCAGCTTCAGGTCCGGCCGCTGCGGCAGCAGTTGCTTCAGATACCCCAGCAGGAAGTCGATGTTCAGGCTGCGTTCGTGGGCCTCGTCGATGATGATCGTGTCGTAGTTCCACAGCATCCGGTCGCGGCCGATCTCGGCGAGCAGGATGCCGTCGGTCATCAGCTTGACCAGGGTGGTCGGTCCGGTGTGGTCGCCGAACCGGATCGAGTACCCGATGGCCCCACCCACCGCAGTTCCGGTCTCGTCGGCGATGCGCTCGGCCAGCGCCCGGGCGGCGATCCGCCGGGGCTGGGTGTGCCCGATCATGCCGCGCACTCCGCGGCCCAGCTGCAGCAGCACCTTGGGCAGTTGGGTGGACTTGCCCGAGCCGGTCTCCCCGGCGACGATCACCACCTGGTGCTCGTCGATCACCCGCGCCAGCTCCTCGATCCGCGCGCTGACCGGCAGCTGGGCCGGGAACGAGATCGCCGGCACCGCGGCCCGTCGCCGGACCAGGCGCTCGGCGCCCGCGGCGAGCTGCGCGTCGACCTCGCTGAGCACCAGGGCGCGCTTGGCGTCGTCGCCGATCTTCCGGGCACTTCGCAGCCGACGCCGCAGGCGGCGTTCGTCGGCAATGGTCAGGTCGGCCAGCGCAGCGGTGCGCTCGGCCTCCGACACCGGGCTGGCAGTCATGACCCGACCACAATAGGCAGCCACCGGGCCCCGGCCGGCCGCCCGGGAATGACCGGTCGCCCCGGGCCCGGGCCCGAACGGGCGGCGCGGTGATATGTGATCGTCACGGACCGACCACCCGGACGAGTGATCCGGGGCCTGAATCGAACGGTTTCATCCCGCATTCGAGCCGTGGATCACCTGAATGCCTAGCGTCTAGATCGGCGATTCGTCGTTGCGATCACAGAGAGGCTGCCCATGACGCTCACGGCGGTGCGCGGGACGTTCCTGGATTTCGTCGACGATCCCTGGCGGCACGTCGGTGCCGAGCACGAGGCGGCCCGCTTCCACGCAGCCGACCCGCTCCCGACACCCGGACGTCCCGGTGACGCACATCGCCGACCGGATCATCGTGCCGGGCTTCGTCGACGGGCACATCCACTTCCCGCAGACCCGGGTACTTGGCGCGTACGGCGAGCAGCTGCTGCCGTGGCTGCAGAAGTGGGTGTACACGGAGGAGCGCAAGTACGGCGATCGGGAGTACGCCCGCCTCGGCGCGCAGCATTTCTTCGACAACCTCCTGGCCTCCGGCACGACCACCATCCAGGCGTTCACGTCCAGCGCGCCGGTGTGCACCGAGGAACTTTTCGCCGAGGCGAGCCGGCGGAACCTGCGGGTGATCTCCGGGATCACCGCGATCGACCGGAACGCCCCGGACTGGTTCACCATCTCCCCCGCCGACTTCGAGGCGGCGGCCACCGAGCAGATCGGCCGGTTCCACCGGCAGGGCCGCAACCTGTATGCGATCACCCCGCGCTTCGCCTTCGGCGCGTCCAGCGAGCTGCTCAAGGTGTGCCAGCGCCTCAAGGAGCAGAACCCGGACCTGTGGGTGCACACGCACATCTCGGAGAACCCGGCCGAGGTCCGCGGCGTCGTCGCCGAGCACCGCGACTGCCGTGACTATCTCGCGGTCTACGAGAAGTTCGGCCTGGTCGGCCCGAAATTCACCGGCGGGCATGGGGTCTGGCTGACCGACGACCAGTTCCGCCGGCTCGCCGCGAGCGGCGGCGCGGTCACCTTCTGCCCCTGCTCGAACCTCTACCTGGGCAGCGGCCTGTTCCGGCTGGGCCGGGCCACCGATCCGGAGCACCGGGTCAAGCTGACCTTCGGCACCGACATGGGCGGGGGCAACCGGTTCAGCATGCTCAACGTGCTGGAGGACGCCTACAAGGTGGGGATGCTGAACAACACGCTGCTCGACGGCAGCATCGTGCCCAGCGCGCAGGACCTGGCCGAGTCCGAGCGCAACAAGCTCTCCCCGCTACGCGCGTTCTTCTCGATCACCCTGGGCGGGGCGCAGGCGCTGGCGATCGACGACCTGGTCGGCAACTTCGACGTCGGCAAGGAGGCCGACTTCGTCGTCCTGGACTGGAACGGCGGGCCGCCGGCCACCCCGTGGCACATGAGCCTGCTGAACCCCGACGGGGCCCCGCGAACCCTGGACCAGGCCGCCGAGCTGCTGTTCGGCATCATGATGGTCGGCGACGAGCGGGCCGTCGACCAGACCTGGCTGATGGGCGCTCCGGCCTATCGGAAGTCCTGACCTCGGTGGGCATCTCGCTCGGCCCGGCGACCGCCCCGGCGCCGCCCACGCAGATCGGCAGCGACGGCGTGGTGGCCCTGGTGGTCCAGCGGCGGCTGGCCGACTCGTCCGCCGACGCCTACCGGGCCTGGCAACGGCGAGTGCAGGCCCGACTGGCGACCTGGCCCGGATTCCTGGATCGGCAGGTCATCCCGCCGAACCCACCCGTGCAGGTGGACTGGGTCGTCGTGCAGCGGTTCCGTGACCTGGCCTCCGCCCGCGGCTGGCTGCAGAGCCCGGACCGGGCCGCCCTGGCCGCCGAGATCGCCCACCATTTCCTTGGCAACGACGAGATCCGCCTGACGCCGGCCGGGCCGCCGTCGAGCTCATCGGGACGGGCCACGCGAGCATCCGCTGGCACCCCAGCCGGGTCGTCCCGGGACGTCCTGGTCACCGAGCACACCCGGGACCGCTCCGCCGTCGGGTCGGCCCTGATCTCCGCCCGGGTGGACCCGGCACTGGAGCAGGACTTCCTCGCCTGGCAGCGATCGGTGGCCGCGGCCGAGTCCCGGTTCGACGGGTTCGTCGGGCACAAGGTGGAACGGCCCATCCCCGGGGTGCAGGACGACTGGGTGGTGCTGCTGTCGTTCGACTCGGACCAGCACTTGGACGCCTGGCTGGACTCACCCGAACGGGCCGCCCTGCTGGCCGACGGTGAACGATTCAACCGCGATCTGCGACTGGTCCGATCCAGCTACGGGTTCGGGTTCTGGTCCGGCGAGCCACCCACGGCCGCACCGGATCCGGTCTTCAAGAGCAACCTGCTGGTCCTGCTCATGCTCTACCCGGTCGTCTTCGGGTGGGGCTACTTCGTCGCCGACCCGTTGTTCGCCGCCCACGGCGTCCCGTTCTGGCTGTCCCTGTTCATCGGCAACGTGGTGAGCACCCAACTGCTGGGCTGGTGGCTGGCACCGTGGGCGTTCCGCCGGTTCCGGTGGTGGCTGCGGCCGGGACCGATCCGCACCCAGGTCGCCGGCTACCTCGTCATCGGCGCCCTGTACGCGGTTTCGATGGCGGTGTACGCGGGGCTGCTGGCGCTGCGCTGATCGTCGCGGTCGGCCGGCGCGATTCGCCCAGCCCGGGTCGGCGCAGCGGCACCGGCCCATCGCCGAGTCCGCGCCGCGGTCCGGTCGGCCTCGGCCCGGCCTGCGTCGGAGCGGAGTCAGCCGAACGGCACCGGCTCGCCGCCGAGCTCGCGCAACGGACCCACGAGCAACCGGGCGGGATCGGCCGGCACCAGCAGGCAGGCGATGTCGTACGGCTCGCCCGCCGTGACCGCGTCCGGTCCGGTGATCTGCTGGCCGGTTCGTTCGTTCCATCGGGTCGGCAGGGCGAGCACGCCCAGGTCGCCGCGGTCCAGCGCCGCAGACGAGCCGAGGGCGACGACGGCGCCCTGCCGGCAGGCGTCCACGTCGAGCTGCCCGGGCCCGGCCGGATCCCTGCCGGACCACGAACTGATCTGCTCCGCCCCGTGCCGCTCGCGGCAATCGACCGGGTAGAACAGCTGGCCGTCGCCCAGGCACAGGGCCAGCAGCCGGCGATCCGCGGACCGGCTCCAGGCGTCCCGCAGCGAATGGTCGACGGTGCCCTCGACACCCGGCCCGGGCGGGAAGGGGTGAGCGACGCAGGCCGACCACGCCTGACCCGCCCCGCGCTGCCGGAGGTCGGGGCCGATGACCATCGCCATCAGGTTGACGGCCGGGAACGGACGGTCACCCGGGGTGGCCGGATCGGGCAGCCCCAGGTACCTGTGGGCGTCCTTCCAGCACTGCTCCCAGGAGTCGATCTGCGCGGAGTCCGTCGCGCGCACCCCCGCGCCGACCCCCACCACCTCTCCGTACCGGGCACCGGCACACCGGCCGGTCCGCCACGACGGCAGCAGCTCGCCCGGCGAGAAGAAACCGACGTCGCCGGCGAACGGGTTCTCGACCAGGCAGTCACCCGGCTCGGGCGGTGCCGGCACGGGCTGGGCCATCGGCCGGCCGGCCACCACCGTGCCGCGGACCGCCGCCACGCCGACCATCAGCGCCACCAGGCCGAGCAGGATGGCGCCGCCCAGCCACGGGCCGAAGCGAGCCGATGGCGCATCCATGCGCATCACTGTCCCGCGTTCGACCGATGCCTCACCACCGGATAAATCACCCGACCCAGTGCTCCTCGTGCGCGGACATGTCCCAGAGCCTTAGCCGGGCCAACACCCCCGGGGTGGAGCCGGCACCCACCACGGCGAGCGCCGAGGCGACCTGGTCGCCGGTGAATCGGCGCCCGAGCGTGACGTGTGGCGTCCAGGCGCCGGCCGCGAAGGTGCCATGCCGGTCGACCGGCTCATCCAGCGCGGCGGCCACCCGGCGCTGCAGGGTCAGCAGGGCCCCGTCCGGCACCACCAGGCGGGACAGGATCAGTGCTGGACGGCGCCCCCGGCCGGCCCCGCCCGACGGCCCGTGCCCGAACACCAGGACGGCCCCGACGATCACCGGTAGCGGCAGCGCGCCGGCGATGGCCGCGAGCCGGTCCCGGACCTGAGCGGACGCGGCGGCGGCCAGCGCGAGCGTGACGTGCGGGCGATTCGATGCGCCGGTGTGGCGCGCCTGGCTGGGCAGTCCCGCATCGAGCAGCGCCGCCCAGTCCGCCCGCACGGCCGCGCCCGCGGCCCCCTCGAGCACGAGTTCCACCGAGTACATCCATCCATCGAACGTCAACCCCGCGCGGTGTGCCGATTCGTCACCGGACCGTCAGGGAAAGATGGGCGCTGAGCGGGCCGACCGGCCGCCGGTCGATCGCCCGACGGGGCTCATCTGGGAGGTGGCATGTTCGGACGCCGCAAGCGGGCGCCGGCCGAGGCCGGGGGCGGTTCCGATGCCGAGGGCGGTACCGGGGCCGACAGCGCGACCGGGGGCGGCTCGGGGGACGATCTGGCCGGCCATCGGCCGCGGCACGCACTGAGCGACCCGGCCCTGGCCGGGCTCAAGCACGGCGTCACCGACTGGTCGCGGTGGACGCTGCGGCTGCTGATCATCGGCGTGGGCCTGTGGGTCCTGTTCTGGATCCTGGGCCAGCTGTGGAGCGTGCTGCTGCCGATTTTCTTCGGCCTGCTGCTGGCCACCGTCCTCTGGCCGCCGGTGCGGTTCATGCGGCGCAAGCTGCCCAACGCGCTGGCCGCCATCCTGGCCCTGGTCGGGTTGCTGGTGATCTTCGGCGGCCTCATCGCCGTGCTCGCCCCCCAGGTCACCTCGCAAGCCGGCGATCTGGCCAACCGGGCCGTCGGCGGGCTGACCACCCTGCAGCAGTGGCTGGCCGGGCCGCCGTTCAACCTCGGACCGGATGCGCTGGGCGGGCTGGTGGACAAGGGCATCGCGCAAATCCAGAGCAACAGCCAGGAGGTCGTGGCGATCGTCATCGGCAGCCTGGGGGCGATCGGATCGGCGATCATCACCCTGGTGCTGGCCCTGGTCCTGTGCTTCTTCATCCTCAAGGACGGCCCCACGTTCGTCCCGTGGCTGCAGACCTGGATCAATCGCAGCGGTGGCCGGCACTTCGCCGAGCTGTCCGATCGGGTATGGACGGCGCTCGGGCAGTACGTGTGGTCGCAGGCCGCGGTCGCCGCCGTCGACGGCATCTTCATCGGCCTGGGCGTGTGGATCCTGGGCGTTCCGTTCGCGCTGCCCATCGCCGTCCTGACGTTCTTCGGCGGCTTCGTGCCGATCGTCGGGGCGTTCGTCGCCGGCTCGGTGGCCGTCCTGGTGGCGCTGGTGTCCAACGGCATCTGGACCGCCGTCGGCGTGCTGGTCATCGTGCTGGTCGTGCAGCAGCTCGAGGGCAACGTCATGCAGCCGATCCTGGTCGGCCGGACGATGAAGATCCATCCGGCGGTGACCATCGGGGTGGTCGCGCTGGGCGGCACCCTGTTCGGGATCGTCGGTGCGTTCCTGGCGGTGCCGGCGGTCGCGGTGGTCCAGGTGGTCGCCCGGTACGTGCGGGAGCAGTTGCAGACCCTGCCGGCTTCCGGGGCCGCCGGGGGCGACACGCTGGCGGCGGACCCGGAGCTGGGTGGCGGTCTGTCCTGACCGGCGCGAACGGGCGCGCCGGGACGCCCGGTCAGTCCAGGACGGTCGGCCGGATCTGCCGGCGCAGTTCCACCAGGTGCAGCGCGTGGGCGTCCAGCGCCTTGTCCTCCGCGCTGACCGGTCGCCAGCGGGGCACCGGTTTGGCGTTCCCCGCCTCGTCCAGCGCGACGAAGATCGTCAGACAGTGGGTGGTCAACTCCATCTCGCCGGTCGTCGGCGCGCCGGAGCGCACGTGGACGGCGATGTGCATGCTGCTACGCCCCGTGCGCAGCAACTGTGCCTCCAATTCGACGACGTGCCCGATCTGGATGGGCCGGTAGAACCGCACACCCCCGGAGTAGGCGGCGATCGCCGGGCCGCCGCACCATCGGGCGGCCACCGCGAACGCCGCCTCGTCGATCCAGCGCATCACGGTCCCGCCGTGGGCCTTGCCGCCCCAGTTCACGTCCGTGGGCGCCGCCAGGAACCGCAGCGTGGTCGTCGGTGCGGTGCTCGCGTCGGTGTAGCTCTGCTCCGCCATCGCCCGTTCGATGTTGCGCCGGACGGTGACCCTGGCCTGCGCGTCGGCGAGCAGCTGCCGATCGAGGTCGGTGACCGGCGTCCAGGGTGGCACCGCCGTCGGCCGGCCGTTCCCGTCGATCGCGACGAACACCACGACGCAGGTCGTCGCCTCCGTGTAGACACCGTCCTGCGGGTCTGCCGAGGACACCGTCACGTGCACGTCCATGCTGCTGCGGCCGGTGCGCATCAGCCGGGAGGTGACCTCGACCAGCTGACCGGACTCGATCGGACGGGCGAACCGGATGTCCCCGACGTAGGCGG
The DNA here is from genome assembly GCA_044223435.1 of Nakamurella sp. Lineage (GTDB taxonomy): Bacteria > Actinomycetota > Actinomycetes > Mycobacteriales > Nakamurellaceae > Nakamurella. The sequence continues at coordinate 75,411 of JBGALY010000018.1, read as the reverse complement.
TGACGCAGTAGCCGCCGCTCCACCCCACCGCGAGCGCGTAGGCCGACTTGTCGATCCACTCCAGCACCCGCCCGCCATGGATGGATCCGCCCAGCGTCGCCACGTCCGTGGGAGCCGCCAGGAATCGCAGGGTGATCTCGCTCTGCCCCGTCGCCATGCAGGAACCCTATTGCCTGCCGGCGGCCCCGCTCGGGCGGCCACGTCGATGGACACCCGCCGGGCCGCCGTCGACGAGTTCGCGGGCGGCCCGGGATGTGCGGCCGGGTCGTCCGGGGTTGGATGGACCGGTGACCCACCGCACCCTGGTCCTGTTGCGACACGGGAAGTCCGCCTATCCCGACGGCGTCCCGGATCACGACCGCCCGCTGGCCGACCGGGGCCGGCGGGAGGCCGCGTTCGCCGGCGAGCACATCCGCCCCGTCGTCGATCGGTTCGACCTGGTGCTGTGCTCGACGGCCGTCCGCACCCGGCAGACCCTCGACGCCAGCGGCCTCGCCGCCGGCCGCATCGAGTACCGGGCGGAGATCTACGCCGCCGAACCCGACGAGATCCTGGAGCTGATCCGGATCGTGCCCGACGGCGTGACGTCCCTGCTGATCGTCGGGCACTCCCCCGGCCTGCCCGACCTCGCCGACGAACTCGCCGGCCCCGGGTCGGCCGCGCAGGCGCGGGCGGCGCTCGACCGGAAGTTCCCGACCTCGGCATTCGCCGTCGTCACCGCGTCCGGACCCTGGTCGGACCTGCCCGACGGGGCCCGGCTGGTCACCGTCACCATTCCCCGCGACCACCCCTGACCCGCCCAGACCGCCCAGACCGCCCAGACCGCCCAGAACCGACGCGACCACATTTGAGGAGTCATGGATGCCCGAGATCCCGCTGGCCGGCCGGACCCCGCAGGTGGCCGGCACCGCCTGGATCGCGCCGACGGCCGCCGTCATCGGCGACGTGACGATCGGCGAGCGGACCGGGGTGTTCTACAGCGCCGTCGTCCGCGGGGACACCGGCAGCATCACCGTCGGCGACGGCAGCAACCTGCAGGACGGGGTCGTGCTGCACGCCGACCCGGGCTTCGCCTGCACGGTGGGCTCCGGCGTCAGCGTCGGTCATGCCGCGGTGGTGCATGGCTGCACGATCGAGGACGACTGCCTGATCGGGATGGGCGCGGTGGTGCTCAACGGGGCCGTCGTCGGCCGGGGTTCGATGATCGCGGCCGGCGCCGTGGTCCTGGAGGGGGCGCAGATCCCGGCGGGCTCGCTGGTGGCCGGCGTGCCGGGCAAGGTGCGGCGCGAACTCACCGCCGACGAACAAGCCGGGGTGCTCGAGAACGCCCGGCGCTACACCGAGATCACCGCCACGCACCGGTCGGCCCACACCTGATCGGCGGCCTCGACGAGCGGACCGCGATCGTGGCCGGGCGGGCCGGCGGACGAGGCCCGGGCCGTTGTTCACTCCCCCCAGCAGGAGAACACCGGCCCGGGCCTTGGTCGCTCCGTCCGACCAGCGATCTAGAGGACGGGTCGGACGACGCAGATACCTCGGTGCGCGGACGGGGCCCGGTAAGACCCACCCGGACCAACCGACCGATCGCGCAGAGCGACGACCGACCCGATCGGGTCAACGACTCCGACCCCCGGCTGCGGTCACTCGGGATCGACGCCGTAGATGCGTCGGAACTCCTGACGGAACGCCCGCCGGCCGAGCAGCGTCCAGGCCAGCCGCGCCGGCAGCGGCGACTTGGCCAGCATGTCCCGGCCCCGCTCCGGGGTGTTGGCGTCCAGCAGGAAGCCCAGGAACACCAGCAGCTTGTCCTTCGGTATACCCGCCCGGCCCCGTTCGGCCAGGGCCTCCCATTCCGGGACGGTCATCACCCGGGCCACGAGGGGCAGGATGTGCACCTCCTCGTCGTGCAGATGCTCGCCCAGCGCATCGTTGAGCTCGGTCAACGTCTCGGCGAGGGCGTCCCGGCTGCCGGCGTCGGCGTGCGTGGTGAAGGAGTCGGCCAGCCGTTCGGCGCTGCGGTAGAGCTCGGAGATCCGTTCGTGCTGCTCCTCCATGCGCAGGATCAGCGCGGAATCCATCGGTGCCCGCTCCAGCAGCACCGGCCACATCAGCTCGTCCTCGCCCTCGTGATGGTGGTGCAGCGCGGTGGTCAGCTGGCCGAGGAACTCGACGAGCACCGCGGCCCGCGCCCGGTCGCCCGGGACGACCGCTCGGATCAGGCCCGGCAGGTTGGCGAACTGCTTGCGGAAGGAGTTGTGCACGAACACCATCTCGGCGGTGTCCGGGCGGTCGGCGGTGGTGGCGGTCATGGTCGTCTCCTGCGGAAGAGGTGATTGATACGGCATCACGGGGCCGGGTCCGGCGCCCACGACCAAGGTTGTCCGGCGGGGTTTGCAGGTCACTTGGCGACAACTTGCAGGCCCGCGGCCCCCACTGCCCGGGAACCACCCGGTTGCGTTGGCCAGCGGGATGTTCCCCGGCCACCCGGCCCGGCGGGACGGCCGGTTACAGTCGCCGGATCATGTTGTCGTTGCGGGTGCTGGGCGCGCTGGACGCCACCGGGGATCCGGGAGGAGCCGCCGTCCTGGACCTCGGCGGTCCTCGGCAACGCAGCGTGCTGGCACTGCTACTCGTCGCCCGGGGCCAGGTGGTCTCGGTCGACCGTCTGGTCGAGGACCTGTGGCACGGCGAGGCGCCGCCGCGCGCGATCGGTGCGCTGCAGGCTTACATCTCGCACCTGCGCCGAGTGCTGGAACCCGGCCGGGCGCCGCGCACCCCGGCGAAGGTCCTGGTCAGCGAGCCCCCCGGGTACGCCATTCGGGTGCCGCCGGATGCCGTCGATGCGTGGCGGTTCGAATCGCTGATCCGGCGGGCCGGCGAGCCCGGTCGGGAAGCCGACGCCCGTGCGCTGCTGCAGGAGGCGTTGGACCTGTGGCGCGGCCCCGCGTACGCCGAGTTCCAGGGCGAGCAATGGGCGGCGACCGAGGCCGGGCGGCTGGAGAGCCTGCGCACGGTCGCTCGGGAACGCTGGTGCGAGGCGCTGCTGCGGGACGGTGACGCCGCCGAAGCGGTGGTCGCCGCCGAGGTGCTGACCCGCGAGTTCCCACTGCGTGAGGAGGGCTGGCGGCTGCTCGCGATGGGCCTGTACGCCACCGGCCGGCAAGCCGACGCCCTCGCCGCGCTGCGCCGGGCCCGCGACCTGCTCGCCGACGAGCTGGGCCTGGATCCCGGGCCCGCCTTGGCCCAGGTCGAGGCCGACGTGCTGGCGCAACGCCTGGTCGTGCCCACCCTCGCCCGCCCGGCCGCCCCGGCCGCCGCGGCCGCGTCCCCACCGGCTGCTGCGGCCGTGACGACCGCCTCCACCGGCGCGGCCCGTCCGGCCGACCGGACCGGCGCGCCCGCTCCGCCCGCCCTCACCGACTCGACCGGCACGGCCCCGGCGAACGCGCTCGGCGGCCCGCCGGTGCCCCTGCCCGGGGCACTGGAGCCGGCCGAGCCCACCGAGCTGATCGGCCGCGTCGCGGAATTGAACACCCTGCATGCCGCCGCCGGGCAGGCGCGTGCGCGGTCCGATCGTCGGGTGGCGCTGATTGCCGGCGAACCGGGCGCGGGCAAGTCCGCCCTGCTCGAGCGGTTCGTCCGGGACCTGCGGGCGGACCGCTGGCGCGTGGTGATCGGCCGCTGCCCCGAGTCGGACGGGGCGCCACCGGCGTGGGCGTGGGTGGAGGTGGTGCGGGCGCTGGCCGGCCAGGTCGATCCGGGACCGCAGCGGACCGCGCTCGCGCCGCTGCTCGATGAGCACACCCGGGCGGTGGACGAGTCCGACGCATCCTTCGGCCGCTTCCTGTTGAGCCGGGCGCTCACCGAGTACCTGACCGCGGCGGCCGGTCCGGATCCGGTCGCGGTCGTTCTGGACGACCTGCATCGGGCCGATTCGGAGACCCTGGCGCTGCTCGACTCGGTGGCCACCGCGATCACCGGCGTTCCGCTGGTGCTGGTGGCCGCCTACCGGCCGGCCGAGGTGCGCGACGGGCTGCGTGACGCGCTCGCCGGGTTGGCCGCGCTCCCGCCGGTCCGGCTCAGCCTGGGCGGCCTGGACGTCGACGAGGCGACACGGCTGATCGGCTCGATCGCCGGTCGCCGGCCCGACCCGGCGGTCGTCGCCGCCCTGGTCGACCGCACCGCCGGCAACCCGTTCTACCTGGCCGAAAGCGCCCGCCTGCTGGGCAGCGAGGGCGGCCTGGTCGCGGTCTCCAAGGTGCCCGAGGGCGTGCGGGACGTGCTCCGCCGCCGGTTCGCCCGGCTGCCGGAGCTGACCGTGTCGATCCTCCGGTTGGCCGCGGTGATCGGCCGCGACGTCGACATCGACGTGCTCGTGCAGGCGGCGGAGGTCGACGAGGACACCGTCCTGGACGCCCTGGAGGCCGGGGTGCTCGCCGGCCTGCTCACCGAGCCCGACTCCGGCCGCGTGCGGTTCGCGCACGTGCTGGTCCGGGACACGTTGTACGAGGACGCCCCGCGCCTGCGCCGCAGCCGCTGGCACGGCCGCATCGCCGACGCCGTCCTGTCCGTGCACCCCGACGACGCGGCTGCGCTGGCGTACCACTACCACCAGGCCGCGGCCACCGCGACGGCCCGCAAGGCGGTCGATGCCGCCGTGCGGGCGGCCGAGACGGCGCTGACCCGGTTCGCGCACGAGACGGCCGCGGAGCTGTACGCCCAGGCCCTGCACGACCTGGACCGGGTGCCGGCCGCCCAGACCAAGCCGGATCCGCGGGCCGCGGCCGGCGCCGGAGCCGGCCCGGGGGCCGATCCGCACCTGGCCGAACGGGTGGATCTGCTGGCCCGGCTGAGCCGGTCGCAACTGGCCGCCGGTGCGACGATGGACTCGCTGACCTCCCGTCGGCTGGCGATGCGGTTGGCCGACGCCGGCGGCCGGGACGACCTGCTGATCCACGTGATCACCTCGAAGGACCTGCCCACCCCGTGGATGACCCGGCCCTACGGTTCGGTCGACGACGAGCTGATCGCGCTCATCGAACGTGCCCTGGCCAGCACCGACCCGGTGCTGGACAACCCGACCCGGTGCCGGCTGCTCTACTCGCTGATCATCGAGGTTGCCGACCGGGACCGGTCCGCACGGTTGGCCCGGGAGGCCGAGCGGCTCGCCCGGGAGATCGGTGACCCGGTGCTGATCGGGCTGATCCTGCACGGCTGGGTGGCCAGTGTCGACGCCGAGATCGAGGTCGAACGCGTCCGCGAGGTGGGCTGCGAGCTGGTCGAGATCGGCGCCGGCCCCGGCCTGGCCGTCTTCGCCCTGATCGGGCACCACAGCCTGATCCGGGTCGCCTGCCTGCGGGGCGACGCGACGGCGATGTCCGAGCACGTCGCGCAGATCTCCGAGCTGGTTCGCCGGTTCCGGTGGAGCCAGGCCGCGGCGCTCGAGGCGATGATGGAGGGCACCATCGCCCACCTGACCGGCCGGTTGGGCGACGCCGAGGCCCACTACCGGACGGCCACCGAACGGCTGATGGCCAGCGGCGCGTTCGACGCCGACGGCATCGGACTGCTCGCCCTGCTCACGGTGCGCGTCACCGACCATCGGGTCGCCGAACTCGTCGATGTGCTGGGCCAGATCGACACGACCGCGGACGCCCTGGTCCAGGACCTGCGCGCGCTGCCCCTGCTGGCGGCCGGGCAGCGGGAGGAGGCCGCCCGCGGCCGGCACGACCTCCCGCCGGTGCCGAACAACTTCTTCCGGAGCCTGCTGTTGACCTTCCGCGGGATGACGGCCGCCGCGCTGCAGGATCCGGTGGAAGCCGCCACCGTCGAGCCGGAGCTGCTCGCCTACCGGGGACAGATCGGCGGTGGTGGCACCGGATCCTTCGTGATGGGGCCGGTGGACACCGTGCTCGGGGACCTCGCCGCCCTGCTCGGCCGGCCGTCGCAGGCCCGCGACCTCTATCGGGCCGCCGTCGACCTGGCCGAGCGCTGCGGCAACGAATGGTGGGCCGCCGACGCCCGGGACCGCCTGGCCGCGCTGGGCGACTGAGTCCGCACCCGGGCCCGGCGGGCGGCCCGGCGCGCGGTCCGGTTGTGCGCCTGCCGCCGCAGCGTCGCCACCTCGTCGTAGGCGAAGAGCAGCTCGCCGGTCAGATCGTCGATCGTGTCTGCGCACTCCTCGAGCAGGCCGTCAACCGCGACCCGGTCATAACCCCGCGAGAAGGCACGGGCGGCGGGCAGTTCCACCGTCTGCAACCACTGCGCGTCGACCAGGCCGGCCCGGCGCATCGAGGCCCATTGCGGGTCCGCCATCAACATCATTGCCTCCCCTGTGCTGGACGGGCCGGCCGGTCAGGCCTTCCCGAACTCCTCGAAAACGATCCGGTCCTCCGAAACCCCCCGGAAGACCAGCGCTTTCACCGTTCCTTCGACCATCTCCGGCGAGCCGCAGACGTAAACGTCGTGCCCGGCCCATTCGGCCTGGGCGGCCGCCAGCTCACCGATCCGCCCGCGCGGGCCACCCCAGTGCTCGTCGTCCGACGTCGCGGTGACGACGGTCAGCCACTGGTGGTGCTCGGCCGCCATCCGGCCCAGCCAGTCGTTCTCGTACAGCTCCCGACCCGTGCGCACCCCGTGGAACAGATGGGTCGGGCGCCCCCCCTCGGCGGCCAGCTGCTCGAGCATCGCCTTCATCGGGGCCAGCCCCGTGCCACCCGCGATCATCAACAGCGGGCGGTACGCGTCGGGGTCCAGGAACATCCGGCCGTAGGGCGAACCCAGCCGCACGCGATCCCCGGGCCGGGCCGCCCGGACGAGCGCGGTGGACAGCGACCCGCCGTCGATGGCGCGGACGTGCAGGTCGAACCCGTCACCGCCGGGCATCGTGGCCGGCGTGTACGGCCGCCAGATCCGCGGGCGCAGCTTCGTTGCCTGCACCGCCAGGGACTGTCCGGCGCGGTACGGGACCACCGCTTCGGTCTGCACCCGCAGCACCGCCAGGTCGAAGGTGCGCCGGTCGACTTGCACGATCTCGCCGTCGTACCAGGCGGGCTCGGCGGCGTCCGCCTCGGCGGCGGCGCCGGCCATGGCCCGGGCGACCAGGCCGTACGCGGCGGACCAGTTCGCCGCGAGCGCGTCGGTCCAGCGCGGACCGGTGAAGTGGGCCAGCGTGGCGAGCAGCGCGTCACCGACGGCCGGGTAGTGGCCGGCCAGGGTGCCGAACTTCCGGTGCTCCCGGCCAAGACCGGCCAGGTAGGGCTCCAGCTCGGCCAGCCGGTCGACCTGCGTGACGATGCGGACGAGCGCGCTGAGCAACCGGTCCCGTTGCTCCGTCATGGCCAGCGGGAACATCGGCCTGACCTCGGGGTGGGTCAGGAACAGGTAGTTGTAGAAGTACATGGCGACGTCGTCACCATGGATCGCGACCGCCGCGAAGTTGGCCTTGAGCGCCGCCGGGTCTACCCGTTCGGCGGGTGCGGGCTGGTCCAATATCGTCACACTCCGTCATCAACGCGGATTTATTGTGAGCTAATAGTGTCACAAGTACGCCATCGAATCGATGGTTGCAACCGTCTGTCATCGCTGTCGCCGCAACGTCCGCTATTCGGGACGGCGATCTCGCCCGTTCGGGTGACGGATGCCGATCCCGCCCCCGGACCGGCTCACGCCGCAGGCTCAGGCGGCTACCCGAGGTGACCCGAGACCGGGTCGCGGCCGGCCGGTTATCGCCCGACCAGACCGGTCGGGGTGCTCGACACGTGCCGGTCGAAGAAGCGCCACATCTGGGTGCTCGCGCGCGGGCCCCGGATGTCGCTGTACGAACCCTCGGCCGACCCACCGGACCAGGCGTGCCCGAGTCCCTCGACGACCCACAGCTCCAGTTGCACTTGGCGGCCCGCCGACCACCGGGTCACCCGGTGCGGCCGCGGTCCTCGGCCGGACGACGTCCGGGGCGGGTCCTTGCGGGTCTGCCGCCCCTTGCCGACGGTGCCCGCCGGCTGGGACTCCAACCACTGGGCGGCGATCCGTTCGGCATTGGACGCGCGGACGGTGGAGTCGGCACTGCCCTGGAAGATGATCATCGGCGGCAACGGCGCGGCGGGGGTCGGCGCCTGACCGGCACCCTGCATGGCGGCGAGCGCGTCGGCCGGCCCCGACGCGACACGGAACGGCGGTGCCGAATGGACGCCGACGGCGGCGAACAGCTCCGGGTAGGTGGCCGCGAGCACCAGGGCCATCCCGCCGCCCGCGGAGATGCCCGCCGCATAGATCCGGTCGGGGTCCGCCCGCCACCGATAGCTCTCCTGGACCACCTGGCGGACGATCCCGGCCAGGATCGCCGGCTCCCCCGCCGCCCGGAGTTGATGGCCGGACCGGAACCAGTTCCAGCACCGTTGCGCATGGTGGGTGCTCGCCTGGTCCGGGTAGACCACGATGAACCGGTGGGTGTCGGCCAGGTCGTTGAACCGGGTGCCGGCGGCGAAATCCAGCCCGCTCTGGGTACATCCGTGCAGGGCCAGCAGCAGCGGCGCCCGGCTGGTGCGGCGCAGCCCCTTCGGGACGTACACCCGGTAGGCGCGGCTGCCCGCGACCCCGGTGAACCGCTGCTGAAACCAGCGACCCCGGCCCAAGGACGCCGGGTCGGGTTGCTGCCGGGCGCCGCCGGGTGGCTGCCACAGGTCGGGTAGGGCCGCGCTCGGCGACCGGGCCGGACGGCTCGGCCGCTTCCGTTTGGCGGCGCCGCCGCCAGGCGCGATCGCGGTCCGGGTGGCCGCGCGCGCCGCCTTGACCGTCGTGCGCTGGGCCTTCTTCACCGTCCGGGTGGTCGCCGGGCCGGGCATCATCGCCTTGAGCATGGCCGTGGGCAGGCTGGACTTGGCTCGGCGCGCCACACATCTCCCTGACTCGTCGGGCTCGTCGCGTCCTGGGCGGGACGCTGCGCTGACCCTATTCCCCGGGTCGACCGCGGCCACCCGTGATCCGGTGGGTGGAACCTCCCGCGCCGGCAGCACCGCTCGGTTATTCCCTCGACCGGCCCGGCGGCGGCGCCATACTGGACGGATGGGCAGCATCGTCGCACTGCGGACCGCCCAGCCGGCCCGCCGGGCGGCCACCCGGGCCGGGACCGCCGATCGGGCCGGGCCCGATCCCGGCGGCGTCCTGCACCTCCAACGGGCCGCCGGCAACGCGGCGGTGACCCGACTGCTGGCGTCCCGGCCCGCCGGTCGGGTCCGGGGCGTGGCCCAGCGCAGCGTCCTGGACGACCTGAGCAAGGGTCTCGGGGCGATCGGCGCCGGTCTGGTCAAGGCGCTGTCGCCGCCGTTGAAAGCCGGTGACAAGGGCCCGCCGGTCACGATGCTGCAGCAGACCCTCAACGGCGCCGGTGCCGCCGTGATCGAGGACGGCGACTTCGGCCCGCGCACCAAGGCGGCGGTCGCATCGTTCCAGTCCGATCATGGGCTGCGCCCGGCCCGCGGTACCGGGACCGTCGACGAGGCGACCTGGACCGCCCTGCGGACCGGCGGGCGGTCCACCACCTCGGCCGCACCCGGCCTGGGCACCGGTGAAACCTGGCGGTCGCTGTCCGCCGCCCGCCGCGCCGACTTCACCACACTTGGCTGGACCGCCAAGCTGTGGAAGGACCGGACGCCCCCGCTCCCCGTGCTGTTGCCCTACCGACTCCTCACCGACGCCCAGCGAGCCGCGGCGACCCGCCTGGGTTACACCCGGGAGAGCTGGAAGGCCAACCGCGACCGCACCGCCGCCACCGCGGCCAAAGGCTTCGCCGACGAGGAGGCCGCGGCCAAGCGCAAGGCCGGTCGAGGTGTGCTGCCGGCCAAGTACGTCGGCTCGCTGCGGGCCAAGGCGATGCTGTCGGCCGAGTTCGGTGGCGACGTCAAGATCCAGTTGCCCCGGGTACACCTGCTCACCGAAGCGCAGATGCGCACCACCTGGGACGGCATTTACGGGGCCGGAACCTACAAGCCGATCAACGGCTTCACCGTCAAGCCGGACATCTACCTCAACCAGGCCAGCGTCTGGAGCGGCACCACGGTGCACGAGACCCTGCACGTCCAGGAGCATTCCGCTTGGGATGCGTGGGCGTACTCGCCCACGTCGAGCTTCGGCGAGGGCGCCACCACCGTGCTCACCGAGCTGACCATGACCAAGCACGAGCGGGCGATCGAGCAGCACTCCTACCCGACCGAGGTCGCCCTGGTCACCAAGATGAACAGCCACGCCGGCCTGGACAAGATGAAGGACGCCTACTTCAAGGGCAAGACCGCCGAGTACCAGACGGCCGTGGCCGGTGGCCTGAAACCGGGCACCACCTGGGCGCAGTTCCGAGCGCTCGTCGATGCCGGCACCCTGGCTGCCGCGCAGGCGCGCTTGAAGTGAGCGGCACGTTGAGCGGTGGCGATCCGGTGACGGCGGCGATCGGCCGGGCGACGGCCGGACTGCCGGACGCGGACGCAAAGGCGGTGGACGACCTGGTCCGGCGGGGACTGGCCGACATCGACCCGGCGGTCGGACCGGACGACCTGGCCATCGAGATCGACGCCGCGCTGGACGGGCCGCCGGCCGGTCGGGTCGACGCGGCCCGCCGCTTCGCCGCCCACCGGCGGGCGTTCCGGCTCGGCCGCCGATCCTGGGAGCTGCTGACTGCGTATGTCGCGGGGGCGGTGACCGACCACGAGGCTGCGGCGCGGGCGCGGGAGCTCCTCGCCGACATCGATGCGGCGCTGGACGCCGGCGGCACACCCGAGGGCATTGGCAAGGCCGCCGACGAGGGTCGCGGCCCGGACGACGACGCGCGCCGGCGCGAGCTCGGCGACTACGCGCTGGAGGCCCGCTTCGTCCTGTCCGGCGGGGCGGGGCCGATCAGCCTGCGCGGCGGCAAGCTGCTCGGCTGATCGGACCGGCCGGCGAACCCGGCGGGGTCAGAGGGCAGCGACCAGCGCGCGTCGCAACTCCTCCGGGGTCAGGTCGAGCGGGTTGCCCCTGGTGCTGCTGGAACCGGCGGTCTTGGCCACGACGTCGTCGACCAGGGCCGGGTCGAGACCGCCCGCGGCCAGGCCCCGGATGCCGAGCAGCCGCACGGTCTGCTCGATCCAGTCGACACCGTCCTGCACGGAGGCCGCCGGGTCACCGGTGAGCAGGGCGGCGGCCCGCCGGTACGCGGCCAGCGCCGGGCTGTCCGGGTCACGCTCCCGCAGCGCCCGCACGTTGGCCGCGGTGACGGGAGCGAGCAGCGCCGCGCAGATCGCGCCGTGCGCGACCGGCACCAACCCGCCGATCACGCCGGCGAACCCGTGCACCGCGCCGAGCTTCGCGTTGGCCAGTGACATCCCGCCGAGCAGGCTGCACAGGGCCATCGCCGTACGGGCCGTGACGTCGCTGCCATCGGCGTACGCGGCGCGTAGCCCGGCGGCCGCGTGCCGCAGGCCGTCCGCGGCCAGCGCGTCGGTGATCGGCGTCCGGTTCCGCGAGACCAGCGGTTCCAGGCATTGGGTGAGTGCGTCCAGGCCGCTGGCCGCGGTGACGGCCGGCGGGCAGTCGATCGTGAGCAACGGGTCGACCAGGGCCAGGGCGGGCAGCATCGAGCGCGCCCGGACGCTGGCCTTGCGACCGTGCTCGGGTGAGGTGAGCACCGCATTCATGGTGACCTCGGCGCCCGTGCCGGCGGTGGTCGGCACGGCCGCGAACGGGACCGACGGCCGGGTGATCGGGTGACCGAGGCCGACGACCTCCAGGTAGTCCAGCGGGTCACCGCCGTTGCCCAGCAGCATGGCCACCGTCTTGCCCAGGTCGATGACACTGCCACCACCGACCGACAGCACCGCCTGCGCGCCGTGCTCGCGGGCCGCCGCCACCGCCGCGCGGGCGCCGTCGACGGTCGGCTCGCCGCTGACCGGGACGACCGCCACGTCCATCGACAGGGCCGCCATCAGCTCGCCGTGCCGATCCGGCCGCGAGCCGGTGAGCACCACGGCCCGCTCACCCCAACCGTCCACCAGCGCCGGCAGCTCGAGCGCCTTGCCCGCCCCGAAGACGATCCGTGCGGCGGTGGCGAACTCGAACCCGCCACTCATCGTTGCGAGCTCCAGTCGGCCTCGGCCACGGGGAACACCGCCGAGTACTTGGTCGATGCCCGGGGCCGGGCCATCATGTCGGCGACCGCGTCCCGCCACGTCGCGTAGTGCGCGGTTTCCTTGTGCGCGGCCGCCGCGTCGGCGCCGGTGTAGATCTCGACCAGCACGATGTGCGCCGGGTCGGCCTGGTCCTGGATGGCGTCGAACCGGATGACGCCCGGCTCCTGGATCGACGCGGTGGCGTTCTCGATGGTGGCGCGGAGGAACTCGTCGACCCGGCCGGGGTCGACGGCGATGTCGACGTGAACGATCAGCATGAGCCCATCCTCGCCCCGGCCGGTCAACCCGGCAGCCCGGGTGCCGCCGGTTGCCGAGCCATGGGCCGACGCCGGGTCATCGACCTCGGGTGTCGTCATCGACAGCGGGCGTCGTCACCGGCCGCGGGCGTCGTCACCGACACGGGCGTCCTCACCGGCCACGGGCGTCCTCACCGGCCGCGGGCGTCCTCACGACGGCAGGTCTCGTCATCACCACAGCGACGGCGCGCTCGGGGCAACGTTCCGGACACCCACCCGAACCCGGACGTGGTGGGATCAGCATCGTGTCGTCCGCCTCCGTGAGCCTGATCATCCTGGTCGGGTGCATTGCGCTGTTCGTCTGGAACCGGCTGCCGGTGGGGGTGGTCGCCATCCTGACCGGCCTGGCACTGTACTTCACCGGCGTGCTCGACGCCGGTCAGGTGGTCGCCGGGTTCGGTGATCCGGTCGTCATCTTCATCGCCACCCTGTTCGTGGTCAGCGAGGGTCTGGAGTCCTCGGGCGTGACGACCTGGGCCGGCCAAGTGATCGTCGGCCGGGCCGGCAGCAAGCCGAAGCGGCTGCTGGCCGCGGTGATGCTGCTGGCCGGCGGCCTGTCGGCCGCCATCACCCCGAACGGGGCTGCCGCCGCGCTGCTGCCGGTCACCGTGTCGGTCGCCCGCCGGGCCCGGACGGCACCGTCCAAGATGCTCGTCCCGATGGCCTTCGCGGCCAGCGCGGGTGCCCTGCTCACCCTGTCCGGCAGCCCGGTGAATGTCATCGTCTCCGAGGGATCACTGAGCGTCGGCGGCCCCGGCTTCGGCTTCTTCGAGTTCGCGATCGTCGGCCTGCCGCTGCTGCTGGGCACCGGCGCGATCGCGTTGCTGCTGGGCAACCGGCTGCTACCGGACCGCACGTCGACCCAACTACCGGCCGACTTCGGCGGGTACGCGGCCACCGTCGCCGAGCACTACGACCTGAATCGGACGATCCATCGGGTGCGGGTCCGGCCCGAATCCCGGCTCCGCGGGACGGAGGTCGCCGACCTGCCGCTGGACGCCTTCCCGGGACTCGGCCTGGTCGGCGTCCAGGACTCCACCGGCTCTGCGGCCGGTGCGGACCACACGCTGGCCGAAGGGGATCGGCTGGTGCTCTCCGGCCCGGAGGACGCGGTCGCCGCGTTCGCGGCCGAGCACGGCGGCAAGATCTCCGGGTCGGCGCTGGCCACCCGCCAGGGCACCTCGATGCTGTCCCGCCGGTCCGGCATCGCCGAGGTGGTCATCCCGCCGCGGTCCCGGCTGATCGGCCAGACCTTGTTCCCAGGGATGGTCCGGCCCGGCCAACTGGTCGTGCTGGCGCTTCGCCGGGTCGGCAAGGACGTCGGCCTCCGGCCCGTGACGATCGTCGAGGGTGACGCGGTGCTCTACTACGGCCCCTGGCGGTCGGTGGAGTCCCTGGGCGCCAGCGGCGACGTGCTCGTGGTGAACTCGCCGGAGTCGGTGCGCCGGCAGGTGGTGCCGCTGGGCCGCCGGGCACCGCAGGCGATCGCCGTGCTGGTCGGCATGGTCATCCTGCTGGCCACCGGCCTGGTGCCGCCGGCCATCGCCGGCCTGATGGCGGCCGCCGCCATGGTGCTGCTCAAGGTGGTGGAGCCGGAACAGGCGTACCGGGCGATCTCCTGGCCGACCGTCGTCCTGATCGGCGGGCTGATCCCGCTGTCGACAGCGATCCAGACCAGCGGCGCGGCCGACATCATCGCCTCCGCGCTGGTCGGCGGATCCGGGCCGTACCTGTTGATGCTCGCCCTGTTCGCGCTCACCGCCGCGCTCGGCCAGGTGATCAGCAACGCGGCCACCGTGCTGATCGTCATGCCCATCGCGCTGTCCGCGGCCGCCGAGACCGGGGTGTCCCCGCAGGCGATCCTGATGATGGTGGCCGTCGCCGGGGCGGCGTCGTTGCTCACCCCGATCGCGACACCGGCGAACATGATCGTCATGGCGCCCGGCGGCTACCGGTTCGGCGACTACTGGAAGCTCGGCGCGGTGACGATGGTGTTCTGGCTGGTCGTCGGCGTGCTGGTGGTGCCCCTGATCTGGCCGCTCTACCCCGGCTGATCCGGGATCTTCCGGCGGGGACCGGCCGACCCGGACAATGGATCGGGTGACCGAGTGGTTCCTGCACGTCGACCTGGACCAGTTCCAGATATCGGCGGAGCTGCTGCGCCGCCCCGAACTGCGCGGCCGGCCCGTCGTCGTCGGCGGCGACGGTGACCCGACCCGGGCCCGGCAGGTGGTGACCTGCGCCTCGTACGAGGCCCGGGCGATGGGGGTGCGGGCCGGACTGCCGATGCGCGCCGCCGCCCGCAAGGCACCCCACGCGGTGTACCTGCCGCTGGACATGGCGCACTACGAGCTGGTGTCCGGGCAGGTCATGGGCACCCTGCGGGCCACCGGCTGGCCGTTGGAGGTTTGGGGCTGGGACGAGGCGTTCCTCGGCGTCACCGCATCCGACCCGGACGCGGTGGCCCGGTCCGTCCAGTCCCTGATCCTCGACGCCACCGGTCTGCCCTGCTCGATCGGCGTCGGCGACAACAAGCTCCGGGCCAAGGTCGGCACCGGGTTCGGCAAGCCCGCCGGCGTCTACCGGCTCACCGCCGAGAACTGGATGGCGGTGATGGGCGACCGGCCGGTCCGCGCTCTGTGGGGCGTCGGCGCCCGTGGGGCCGCCAGGTTCGCCGAGCACGGCATCCGGACGGTCGCCGAACTGGCCGCCGCGGATCCCGCCGATCTCGCGCAGTGGTGGGGACCGACGACCGGGCCGCGGTACCGGGCGCTCGCCCGCGGCGAGGGCGAGACGACCATTCGCACCGAGCCCTGGGTCGCCCGGTCCCGCAGCCACCAGACCACCTACCCCGACGACCTGGCGACCCGGGCGGAGATCGAACGGGAGCTGCGGGTGCTGGCTCGGCGGGTGGTGGCGGACGTGGTGGCCGAGGGCCGGATGATCGCCAAGGTCGCGGTGATCGTCCGCAACGCCTCGTTCTTCACCGAGAGCCACATCCGCACCCTGCCGGCACTCACCACCGCCGTCGACGACGTCGCCGACGCCGCGATCGCCCTGCTGGACAGATTCGAGCTGCGCCGGCCGACCCGGCTGCTCGGGGTGCGGGTCGACCTCGCGCCCCTCCCCGACCCGCCCTGAGCCGGTCCTCCCGCCGCCCGCGAGGGCCGGAACCTGGCTTCGCTGATCAAACCCACGCCTCCGCGCCCGATCCGTCCCCTTCACCGCGGGATTGATCAGCGAACCAGGCCGCCGAACCGACCTCCGCTGATCAAACCCACGCCTCCGCGCCCGATCCGTCCCCTTCGCCGCGGGATTGATCAGCGAACCAGGCCGCCCAACCGACCTCCGCTGATCAAACCCACGCCTCCGCGCCCGATCCGTCCCCTTCGCCGCGGGATTGATCAGCGAACCAGGCGGTCGGGTCCGCGCGACGCGGACCGGGGGGCGCTCGCATACTCGGCGCATGCCCGCATCGACCTCCCGCGCCACCTACGCCCTTGCCGCGCACGCATTCGCCGATCAGGTCGCCCGCATCCCGGCCGACGCCTGGGACGGGCCCGGTCTGGGCGAGTGGGACCTGCGGGCATTGGTCGGGCACGCCAGCCGCTCCCCGGTCACCGTGCTCAGCTACCTGCCCCGCATCACCGAGACGGCGGCGGTCAGCAGCGTCGCCGAGTACTACCGGGCGGCCGCGACGATGATGGCGGCGGACCCCGTGGCGGTCACCGAACGGGGGCGCCAGGCCGGGGCCGCCCTGGGCGAGGACCCGGTTGCCAGCGTGGCCGACCTGGTCTCCCGCTCCCTCGCGGCGTTGGACGCCACCCCGGGCGATCCGATCATCGAGACCATCGTCGGCGGCATGCATCTGGAGCAGTACCTGGTTACCCGGATCTTCGAGCTGGTCGTGCACGGCCTGGACATCGCCGTCGCCACCGGCCAGCCGTACGAGCCACCATCGGCGGCCCTGGCCGCGTCCCTCCGGCTGGCCATCGACGTCGCGGTGCTGCGCGGTGACGGCGCCGAGCTGTTACTGGCGTTGACCGGCCGGCGGACCCTGCCGGCCGGCTTCTCCGTCGTATGAGCACGCAATGACGAGCAGTACTCTCACCTCGTGCTGACCTCCGAACGCCGGATCGAGGTGGTCGTCGTCGATGACCATCCGTTCTTCCGCGACGGGGTCAGCCGGGGCCTGACCAACAGCGGGCTGATCACCGTGGTGGCCGAGGCGGAGAACGGCCGGGACGGGTTGGCCGCGATCACCGAGCACAAGCCGCAGGTCGCGGTGGTCGACTACCAGATGCCCGACCTGGACGGGATCGCAGTGACCCAGGCCGTCGTCCGGGACGCTCTGCCGACCAAGGTGTTACTGCTGTCCGCCATCACCGATAGTCCCGTGGTCTTCCGCGCGCTCGAGGTCGGCGCGTCCGGCTACCTGTCCAAGGACGCCCGCCGGGCGGAGATCGTCGACGCAGTGCTGTCGGTGGCGCAGGGCCGCACCGTGGTTCCGCCGGAACTGGCCGGATCCCTGGCCCAGGAGATCCGCTCCCGCGCCCAACCGGCCGGACCGGCGTTGTCGGAACGGGAGATGCAGGTGCTCCGGGGCTTCGCCCGCGGACTGTCCATCCCGCAACTGGCCAAGGAGCTGTATCTCGGCGCCAGCACCGTCAAGACGCACACCCAGCGGCTGTACGAGAAGCTCGGCGTCTCCGACCGGGCCGCGGCCGTCGCCGAAGGCATGCGGCGCGGCCTGCTGGAATGACCCAGCTCCAGCAGATCGTCACCACGTCTGCGCAGCGCGGCCTGAACCTGCAATTGTCCCTGCGCGGGGTGCTGGTCGCCTTCGTCGTCGCCACCCTGGCATTCCTGCCGCCACAGGTGGGCGTCACCGCCTCGTGGTGGGTCGCCGGCAGCTACACGCTCGCCGCGGTCGCGCTGACGATCTGGTTGCGCACCGGCACCCGAGCGGCGCTGAACTGGGGCTGGCTCGGCCTGTACGCCGACCTCGCGGCGCTGCTCACGCTCAACCTCATCGCGCAGCGCTCCGCGGCCACCACCTGGACCTCCTATGTGCTGCAGAGCGGGTTCTTCCTGATCCCGATCCTGGCCGCCACCCAGCTCCGTTGGGGGGTCTGCGCGAGCGTCGTCATCCCGACCGTCGGCCTCTACACCCTCGAGGTAATCCTGACCCAGCAGGCCAACGAGAACGAGCCGTGGCCCTCGATCGTCCTGCGGGTGGTGGTGCTGGCCGGGGTGGGGGTGGCCGCGATCTGGCTGTCCCGGATCCAGCGGTCCCGGGTCGGGTCGATCCGGGGCCTGGTCGACGACCGGACCCGCCTGCTCACCGAACTGATGACCTCATCCGAGACCGAGCAGCGGGCGATGGCCGAGAACCTGCACGACGGGGCGCTGCAGTACGTGCTGGCGGCCCGGATGGACCTGGAGGACGCGCGCGACGGCGACCCGCGCTCGTTCGACCGGCTGGACGACGCCCTTACCCGCACCGCGCAGCTCCTGCGGTCCACCGTCACCGAGCTGCATCCGGCGGTCCTGGAGCAGTCCGGGCTGGCCCTGGCCGTCGGTCAACTGGCCGCGACCGGTGCCGAGCGCGGCGGCCTGGCGCTGTCGGTGGACGTCGCCGGCTGGCCGGATGAGGCTCGAACCGACCAGGACCGGCTGCTGTTCGGCGTCGCCCGGGAGCTGATCAGCAACGTGGTCCGGCACGCCCATGCCGGCCGGATGACGATCACCCTGGCGCTGCGCGGCGGACTGGCCGAGCTCGCCGTGGCCGACGACGGCGTCGGCTTCACCCCCGGGACGGCGGCCCGCAAGCTGTCGGAGGGGCACATCGGTGTGGACTCGCAGCGGGTCAAGATCGAGGCGGCCGGCGGCCGGTTCCGGGTCGAGAGCCCGCCGAGACCGGCGGGATCCGGCGGCCGGCCGGGGGCCGTGGTCCGGGTGACGGTGCCGGCGAACCGCACCGACCGCGGGTGAACGCGGATCAGCCCGGTTCAGAGCCCTGCCTCTGCCGGCGGGCCCCGGCGGCCGGCCTCGCGCAGCGCTGCGCCGGCCGGGTTGCGGGTGACGCTGCCGGCGAGTCGCACGCACCGCCGGTGAGCAGGTGTCAGTCCTGCTGGAAGCGGGTGTAGGCGACCAACACACCGGCCAGATAGCGACTGATCGCGGCCCGCTCGACCTCGTCGAACGACTCCGCGAGCGCGTCCAGCTCGCCGGTGAGCGGGGTGAGCTCGGCCATCACCCGACCGATCGCCGCATCGGAGGGACGTAACTGAACCCGGCGACGGTCCCTGGTGTCCCGCTGCCGGATGAGGTGCCCGGCAGTCTCCAGCCGGTCGACCACCTCGGTGACGGCGGCCGGGCTCAACCCGAGCCGCTGGCTCAGCTCGCGCGGACCGATGGGCGGTTCGGCCGCGCCGACGTGCCCCATCGCCGCCAGGTCGGTGCCGTTGATCTCCAGCCGTCGGGCCATCGCCTGCTCGGCCATTGACCCGGCCACCTGAATCTGCCGGAGCAGCTGGGTCTCCGGTTGGCTCCGGCCCGCCGCCGTTGGTGGTCCCGCCATCAGATCATGCTACCTTCCGTGTAGTACGGTTTCCGTAGTACTTCGTTCCTCCCGGGAGGTCACCGTGACCACCAGTCCGCCAACCGCCGGCCGCAACCGCTGGGTCGGCCTCATCGGCATCAGCCTGGCGGTCGCGCTGATCATCGTGGACTCGACGATCGTCAACGTCGCCATCCCGTCCATGGTCCGCGACCTGTCGCTGACATCCACCGAGGTGCAGTGGGTCCAGGAGTCGTACACCCTGGTGTTCGCCGCGACCCTGCTGATGTGGGGCGCACTGGCCGACCGGTACGGCCGACGCCGGATCCTCATCACTGGCACCGCGCTGTTCCTGATCGCCTCCATGCTGTGCGCGGTCGCGCCGACGGGCCCGCTACTGATCGGCGCCCGGGTGATCCAGGGCGTGGGCGGCGCGATGATGCTGCCGACCACCCTGTCCCTGATCAACGCGACGTTCACCGGCCGGGACCGGGGGATCGCGTTCGCCATCTGGGGTTCGACGATCGGTGGCATGGCCGCGGTGGGCCCGCTGCTGGGCGGCTGGCTGACCACCTCGTTCTCCTGGCGGTGGGCGTTCGGCATCAACCTGCCGATCGGGCTGGCCATCATCGCGCTCGTGCTGCTGTTCGTCCCCGAGTCACGCGGCGTCCACACCCGGGGTGTCGATTGGCTGGGCGCACTGCTGACCACCGTCGGCTTCGGATTGCTGGCCTTCGGCCTGATCGAGGGGCGGCAGTACGGGTGGTGGACAACGATCAAGCCGCTGACGATCGGCAGCTGGTCGTGGACGGCGTCCTTCTCACCGGTGCCCGCCGCGTTCCTGGTCTCCGCCGCCGCCCTGATCACCTTCGCGGTGCGGGCCCGGCGCCGCACCCGCGCCGGTCGGTCGTCGCTGATCGATCCGGGCCTGTTCGGCATCACCAGCTTCCGCAACGGCAACGTCGCCGCCCTGATCGTCTCGCTCGGCGAGTTCGGCATCATCCTGTCCCTGCCGATCTGGCTGCAGAACGTGCTGGGCTACAGCGCCCTGCAGACCGGCCTGGTGCTCCTCGGGCTCGCGATCGGGTCGTTCGCCGCCAGCGGCCTGTCCGTCGGGCTGCCGGCCAAGATCGGCGCGGTCGGTGTGGTGCGGATCGGCATCATTGCCGAGATCATCGGCATCGCCGGGGTCGGCCTGGTGGTCTCCCCGACCACCGGGTGGCCGGTGCTGGTCGCGTTCCTGTTCGTCTACGGGTTCGGCGTCGGCCTGGCCACCGCACAGCTGACCGGGGTGGTGCTCGCCGACGTGCCGATCCGGCGCAGCGGCGAAGGCTCGGGCATCCAGAGCACCGCCCGGCAGGTCGGCTCCGCCCTGGGCATCGCCGTGCTCGGCACCGTGCTGTTCGTCAGCGCCGGTAACGCGCTGAGCAGCGGGCTGTCCGATCAGGGCGTGCCGCCGGCGGCCGCCGATCAGCTGGTCAACGCCGTGGTGGACAGCGCCGGTGCGGCCATCCCACAGCTGGCCGCAAACCCCCAGACGGCGGCCGTCGCGGACTCTGCCAAGACCGCGTTCTCCGACGGCACCAGCTTCGCAGCGTTCACCGCGGCCGGGTTTCTGGTGATCGGCCTGCTCGCCACGCTCGCGCTGCCCAACCGGCGACCCGAGCCCGCCGAACGGCCGGCCGATCCAGCTGCGGCGGTGGGCTGAGCAGGCTCCGGCGGTGGGCTGAGCAGGCTCCGGCGGTGGGCTCAGCGCCGGCCGGGCGGGCTCCGGGTTGGTGGAGTGATCGGGTGCGGCCGACTGCTGAAACTCGGCGGGCCTGACGCCGGCACGAATCTTCCGCAGCAGATCTCCACGTCGGCCGCGGAAGTCGCCCGCCGCCCACCGCGGATTTGACGCGGGCAAATGTTCCGCATCCCACCACCGTCACCGTTGCCTGTCCGCCGCCGCTGTGGACGGTACGTCCGCGCCGCCCGGCATCGCGAACCGCCCACCGCGGAACTCCGCGCGCCCCACGCCGGCGGATGTTCGGCGCGCGCAGCGGGCAGGCCCGAGCCGGGCGCCCGTCACGCCACCAGAACGGCCGCAGCACCTCGTCCCGGCATCGCGTTCACCCCGGCGGCGCGACGTGCCGTAGCGGGAACCACGACGCGTGGGTCCCCCGATCGGTGGACCCCCGGCTCCCCCGGAAAGCCGGCCGGTCGGCGGACGGTCGCGGCGGCTCGAGATCGGCAAGCTCATTGGTGCCCGCCGGAACCCCCAATGACCAGGAGCGCACCGATGACCACCACCCCGACCGCGTCGACCACCGATCAGC
Organism: Nakamurella sp.; assembly: GCA_044223435.1. Lineage (GTDB taxonomy): Bacteria > Actinomycetota > Actinomycetes > Mycobacteriales > Nakamurellaceae > Nakamurella. The sequence continues at coordinate 54,080 of JBGALY010000018.1, read as the reverse complement.
CCGCCCCGACGAGCACCTCTGCCCCGATGAGCAAGCAGTTCCCCACGACGGCGTCCTTCCCGACAACCGCCGGCGCATCGGCCTACCCGCCCCCCGCGTACGGGTCGGTCCCGGCGGACGGGCCGGTCCCGGGCCACCCGTCCGGCGACCGGCCGGGTTCCGCGCCAGCCGGGTTCGCCGCCGAGGCGTCGACGATGGTCCCGCCGCCGGCACCCGCCCGCCGCCGGACGGCCTTCCTGGTGGCCGGCTGCACCCTGCTCGCGGTTGCCCTCCTGCAACTGACCCGGCTGCCCGAGTGGATCGCCTACGACCAGCACGGACTGGTCGGCAACCTCACCGGGGTGGTGGCGCTGGTCGGGATCGGGATCGCGCTGATCCTCACCGGCCGGGAGCGGCGCCGCTGAGCGAGCGGACGGGGAGCGCGAGCCGGGAGCGGAGCCCTGGTACGGCCCGGAGGGGTGGTCGTACCAGGATGGGGGCATGATGTTCCGCTCCCTGTACGCCCACGGCTTCGCCCGGGTGGCCGCCTGCACCGCCGACGTGTGGATCGCCGACCCGTCGCGCAACGCCGCCGGCATCGCCGCCACGGCCCGCCGGTGCTCCGAACAGGGGGTGGCCGTCGCACTGTTTCCCGAGCTGTCCCTGACCGGCTACGCGATCGACGACCTGCTCGGTCAGCAGACCCTGCTCGAGGCGGTACACACCGCGTTGGGCGAGTTGGCGGTGGCCACCACCGACCTGCTGCCGGTGATCGTCGTCGGCGCCCCCCTGCGGCAGCAGGACCGGTTGTTCAACACGGCGGTGGTGCTGCACCGCGGATCGGTGCTGGGTGTCGTGCCCAAGATCCACCTGCCGACATACCGGGAGTTCTACGAGCGGCGCCAGTTCGCCTCCGGCGACGGCATGACCGGCCAAACCATTGAGGTGGCCGGCCGGGAGGCGCCGTTCGGCACCGATCTCCTGTTCACCGCGGCCGACCTGCCCGGCCTGACCGTCGGGGTGGAGATCTGCGAGGACATGTTCGTGCCGGTCCCGCCCTCCAGCACCCTGGCCCTGGCCGGGGCGACGGTGCTGCTGAACCTGTCCGGCAGCCCGATCACCATCGGCCGAGCCGACACCCGGACCGCGCTGTGCCGGGCCCAGTCGATGCGCTGCCTGTCGGCGTACCTGTACGCGGCGGCCGGACGCGGCGAGTCGACCACCGATCTGAGCTGGGACGGGCAGACGTCGATCTTCGAGAACGGGATGCTGCTGAGCCAGGGTCCCCGGTTCGCCGAAGACCCCGTCGTCACCGTCGCCGATGTCGACCTCGACCGGCTGCGTCAGGAGCGGGCCCGGCAGGGCACCTTCGACGACAATCGCCGGGCGGTCGGCGATCCCGCCCCGCGCACGGTCGAGTTCACCCTCGACCCACCCGACGCGGACCTGGGCCTGCGCCGGGTGGTGGAACGGTTCCCGTTCGTGCCGGCCGACCCGGAGCGGCTCGCCCAGGACTGCTTCGAGGCCTACAACATCCAGGTCGACGGGCTGGTGCAGCGGCTGCGGGCGATCGGCACCCGAACCGTGGTGATCGGGGTGTCCGGCGGGCTGGACTCGACGCAAGCGCTGATCGTCGCCGCCCGGGCGATGGACCTGCTGGGCTACCCGCGGACCAACATCCGCGGCTACACCATGCCCGGGTTCGCGACCGGCACCTCGACCAAGGCAAACGCATGGGCGCTGATGCGCGCGTTGGGCATCACCGCCGACGAGCTGGACATCCGACCGGCCGCCCGGCAGATGCTGGCCGACCTGGACCACCCGTTCGGCCGCGGCGAGGAGGTCTACGACATCACCTTCGAGAACGTGCAAGCCGGCCTGCGCACCGACTACCTGTTCCGGCTGGCCAACCACCACCACGGCATCGTGCTGGGCACCGGCGACCTGTCCGAACTGGCGCTGGGCTGGAGCACCTATGGGGTCGGCGACCAGATGTCGCACTACAACGTCAACGCCGGCGTGCCGAAAACCCTGATCCAGCATCTGATCCGGTGGGTGGCCGGGCTGGAGGACTTCTCCGACGACGTCGACGAGATCCTGCTGTCCATCCTGGGCACCGAGATCTCGCCAGAGCTGATCCCGGTCAAGGACGGTGAGGTGCCGCAGAGCACGGAAAAGTCAATCGGACCTTACGAACTGCAGGACTTCAACCTTTTCTACACGCTGCGGTACGGGTTCCCGCCGTCCAAGATCGCCTTCCTGGCCTGGCACGCCTGGCACGACGTGGACGGCGGCCTCTGGCCGGTCGGCTTTCCGCCGGAGCGGCGCCGCGCCTACGATCTCGCGCCGATCCGGCAGTGGCTCACCGTGTTCGTCAAGCGGTACTTCGGATTCAGCCAGTTCAAGCGGTCGGCCATGCCGAACGGACCCAAAGTGTCTGCCGGGGGCTCGCTCTCGCCGCGCGGCGACTGGCGGGCGCCGTCCGACGGGAACGCCGGGGTCTGGTTGGCCGAGCTGGAGCGCAACGTCCCACCGGAGTGACGGCGGTCGCAGAGTAGGGCCCTTCGTCCCCTGCGTGATCATCGTCGGGCCGTTAACGTTCCCGCCGTGGCCCGGAACGGCGGGCTGCCCACCGAGGGGGTCCGCTCATGCTGCAATGGTTCGTCGACAGCCCGCTGCTCACCCTCTTCTTCTGCGTCGGTGTGGGCAGCCTGCTGGGGAAGATCAAGTTCGGCCCGGTGTCCTTCGGCCCGGCGGGTGCGCTGTTCGTGGCGTTGGCGTTGTCCGCCATCGAGCCGAAGGTCGCTCTGCCACCGATCGTCACCAGCCTGTCCCTGTGCGTCTTCTGCTACATGGTCGGCATCGCCGCCGGGCCGTCCTTCGTCAACGCGCTGCGGTCCGGCTGGCAGCCGGTGGTCGTATCGGTGCTGGCCATCGTCGCGATGGCGGCGGCCGCGCTGGGCGTCGGCACCTGGTTCGACCTCGACATCGGCACCGTGGCCGGCGCGTTCGCCGGGGCCGGCACCGCCACCGCGGCGCTGGGCGCGGTACAGCAGCAGCTTGCCGCCGGCGGCCCCATCCCGCCCGAACCGGCGATCGGGTACGCGGTCGCCTACCCGATCACCGTGCTGCTGACCATCCTGTGCTGCTCGTACCTGATCAGCGCGGGCCGCCGAAAGCCCACCGCCGAGGATCGGAAGAAGGTGGCGCCGATCGCGGTCCGCACGCTGGAACTGGTGGGCGACCCGGCGTTGACCGTGCGCGGGCTGTCGGACCGCTACCAGGCGGTCGTGTCCAGGCTGACCCGCGGCGGGACGACCGTCGTCGCGCACGACGACGAGACCCTGGCCGCCGGCGATCTGCTGACGATCACCGCTCGCGAGGACGAGGTGCAGCGGATGATCGACGATCTCGGCCGGCCCGCCCAGGACGAGCCCTGGATGGACCGGTCGGACATCGACTTCCGTAGGATCACGCTGTCCAACAGCGCGTACGTCGGCCGCGAACTGGTGGACCTGCGGCTCGACGAGAAGTACGACGCGGTGGTCAGCCGGGTGCGGCGGGGCGACGTCGACATCATCGCCACCCCCGATCTGGTGCTGGCCAGCGGCGACCGGCTGCGGGTGACCGCGCCGCGCGAGCAGCTGGCCGCGATCACCAAGGAGCTGGGCGATTCGGAGCGGACGGCCGGCGACATCAACCCGGTCGGACTCGGCCTCGGGTTGGCCATCGGTCTGCTGGCCGCGTTCATCCAGATCCCGCTGCCCGGCGGCGGCACGCTGGTGCTGGGCACCGCGACCGCCCCGCTGATCCTGGGCGTGGCGCTGGGGGCGCTGGGCCGGACCGGCCCGATCATCTGGGCGCTGCCCGGCAACGTCGCGAACACCTTGAACCAGTACTCGCTGCTGGTCTTCCTGGTCGCGGTCGGCACCGGTGCCGGGTCCGGTCTGATCACCGCGCTGGCCGCCGACTGGGTGCGGCTGGTCAGCCTGGGCCTGGCCATCTCCGCGGCGCACGCCGTGGTCTGCGTCATCGGCCTGCGGACGGTGCTCAAGTACGGCACCGCCCGTTCCCTCGGCGGACTGACCGGTTCGCAGCTGAACCCGGCCCCCTACGCGTACGCCATCGGCAAGGTGCCGGATCAGCGGGTCGCGATCGGTTACGCGGTCTTGTTCCCGGTCAGCATGATCATCAAGGTGCTGCTGGCGCAGCTGATGGTGGTCTATTTCTGATCTTCCGGCAGCTCGGGCTCGACGGGATGGTCAGCCGCGGGCCAACCCGCACCGGTGCGCGACGACGACGGCCTGCACCCGGTCGCGAACGCCGAGCTTGGCCAGGATGCGCGCGACGTGCGTCTTCACGGTGGTCTCGGCCAGGTACAGCTCGCCGGCGATCTCAGCGTTGGACCGGCCGTCGGCCAGGCAGCGCAACACGTCCAGCTCGCGGCCGGTCAGCTCGGCCAGCCCCGGCGGCGGTGACTCCTGATGCCCGACGTAGGAGTCGACCAGCCGGGCCATCACCGTCGGCCCCACGGTGGTCTCCCCGGCCACGCACTGGTGCACCGCGCGGATGAGTGCCTGCGGCGGGGTGGTCTTGAGCAAGAACCCGGCCGCCCCGGCCCGCAGCGCCTCCACGACGTAGTCGTCCAGGTCGAACATGGTCAGGATCAGCACCCGCACGGCGGGCAACTCGGTGGCGATCCGCCGGGTCGCGGCGATGCCGTCGCCGCCGGGCATCTCGACGTCCATCAGCACCAGGTCGGGCCGATGCTGGCGGCAGGCGCGGACGCCGGCCGGACCGTCGGCGCCCTGCCCGACGATCTCGACGTCGGGGTCGCTGGTGAGCACTGTGACCAGGCCGGCCCGCAGCAGCTCGTTGTCGTCGACGACGACCACCCGGATCCTCACGTGCCCACCCGGTCCGCCACCACCGGCAGGGTGACCTCGACCCGGTACCCGCCACCGGGTCCCGGTCCGGCGTGCAGCGTGCCGCCGGCGAAACCCACCCGTTCGGCCAGCCCGATCAGCCCGTATCCCCGGCGGGCCGGTGCGTCGCCGGAGCCCTCGGCGGCGCCGTCGTCATCGACCACGATCCGCAGGTCGCCGTCGACGGTGATCGTGACCCGTGCGGCCGTACCACCGCCGTGCCGCAGGACGTTGGTCAGCGACTCCTGCAGCACCCGGTAGGCGACGTCGAGCCGCGCCGGCGGCACCAGATCGAGACCGGCAACCCGGACCGCAGTGCCCGCCGCCCCGATCCGGTCGATCAGCTCGGACAGGTCACACGGCTGCCGCGGCCGGGCGGGACGGCGCGGTTCAAGCCGGTCCAGGTCGGCGAGGGCGGCGGTGGTGGTTGCCGCGATCACGTCGAGGGCCTGCCGGGTGGCCGCCGGTTGACCCGGCCAGCTGACCTCGGCCGCGGCGGCCTGCACCGCGATGAGACCGACCGCGTGCGAAACGGTGTCGTGGATCTCCCGGGCGAACGCGGCCCGCTCGGCGGCCAGTGCGGCCGCGGTGGCGGCGCCGATCTCGGCCTCATGCCGCCGGGCCCGCTCGCGAGCCACGTCCGTGCGGGAGCGGGCGAACCGGATGGTGCCGCCGCCGGTCACCGCGACGATCATGATCAGCATCAGCAGCGCGGCGTTGTCCGGGTCGAGCAGCCAGACCGACGCACCCGCGGACAGCAGCAGGAGTCCGGCGCACGCCACGTCCCGTCGAGTGGATGTCGAGCGGACGGCGATCGTCCACAACAGGCCGCCGATGGTCGCCAGGCACCAGAATCCGCTGCTCACCGGCGCATCGAACGCCAGCGCGACGAGAAACGTCAGGCCGACGAGCAGGGCAGCCGGCCCGGGAGCGGTGCGTCGCCCGACGATCGCCGCGGCGGCCAGGCCGGTGAGCACGACGGAGAGCCAACCCGGTGACGAGCCCTCCAGAAGGGGGTACGCGACGGCCTCGAGCACGGCGAGCACGGTCACCGCGGCGGCGATCAGCAGGTCCGGCGCGTTCGGCACCCGCGGCGCGGGGTCGAGTTCCGGCGCCGGCGTGGCGGCCGGTGGCGGATCCCGCAGCAAACCCAGCTGCCGGCGCAGGTCGGCGGTGGCCCGGCGGGCCTCGCGATGGATGTCCCCGATTGCGGGCACCGGGTCGGCCGCGGTGACCGCCGCCGACGCCCATTCGCCGATGGCGGTGAGGGATTCCCGCAGGCCCGCGGCGATGTCCGCGGCGAGCCGGCGGCGCTCGTCGACGACCGCGTCCCGGGCGGCCACCTCGGGCGCGACGCCGAGCACCGTTCGCGTGCGCCGACGCTCGCGGCGGGCCAACCGCCAGGAGCGGACGCCGTGGTCGAGCACGAGGAACAGCACGAACAGGGTGATCGACCCGAAGACGAACTCCGGGACGCCGGCCCCGGCCGTCACCGTCAGCGCGGCGGCCACCGCCGCCGCGAGTGCGGCGAGGGCGGTGAAGCGGACCGCTGGGTGCGCCATCGTCCGAGCATAGGAACCTGTTGGCGTCCGAACATCCTCCGTGCGGACGATCCGGTGTCGTCCGGGCGGCGACGCCGGTTCACCCCGCCGCGGGACCAGATAACCGGCCCGCGGGCGACGCGGCCGGCGCGGGTGCGGCGGGATTCTCGACGCCGAGGCCGCCGCACCGGTCGGCCCGGAGTTGATGGAGGTCATTCAATGAAGGCGCACCACATCGCCGCGCTGATCGGCTGCGTCGGCCTGTCCGGCATCGCTCTGACCGACGCTTTCGTCAAGGCCACCACCGGCAACGATTCGATCTTCGCCGCCGACGATGGCCCGGTCGGCGCGATCGTTGCCAGCGATGTCTGGCACGGACTCACCTACGCCGCGCTGACCTGGGTGCTGATCGCCGAGGCCGCGCGGTTCACCACGGCCAACCGGGTGGCCCGGATCTGCCGGTGGGTGCTGGTCGTCTGCCTCGCCGCGTCGGCCGTCAGCTTCGTGGTGATCGTGCCGGCCATGTTGTTGACCGAGTCGACAGAGGGGGCGTTCGCCGCGGTGTTCGGGGCGCTGGGCACACCGATCTTCTTCGGCACCATCCTGGCCGCCGTCGTCCTCGGGCTGGCCCTGATCCGCACCAACCCGGTGGGTGTCGGCGGGCGGGTGCTGGTGCTGATCCTGCCGGTCACCGCGCTCATCATCGCCTTGGCGTTCCTCGCCCCGGCATACGCGCACCCCGGGTGGGTGGAGACCGTCGTCAACTTCGGGATCGCGTTGATCGGGGTGGGCGTGGCAACGCCGGTCGTGGCCGGTTCCGGGGCCGGGGCCCGGGTCAGCCCCAGTTCGTCGCGTCCGTAAGACAGAACGGGTGGCCGTCGGGGTCGATCAGCACGCGCCAAGTGTCACCGGGCTGCGGATCGACCACGGTGGCCCCCAGCTCGACCGCCCTGGCCTCGGTGGCGGCCAGGTCCGTGCAGGCCAGGTCGAGGTGGAACTGCTTGCTGCCGTGCTCATTCGGCCACGCCGGCGGCCGGTAATCCGGGATGGTGCCGAAGCCGAGGTTGTGGCCGCCGCCGGAGACCATCGCGTACCCGTCGCCGGAGGCCACCACCTCCCAGCCGGTCAGCGCCGCCCAGAACCGGCCCGCCGCGGTCGCGTCGGCGCTGTCGATGTTGATCATCCCGATGGTCACGGCCGGGCGTTCGGTCATCACGATTTCCCTTCGTCGTCGTCGGCGGGCTGGCACCCAGGGACCGACCGGATCAGTCTGGCGGTCGCAGCCGACAGTCCGGCCACCCCTGGCCAGCGAACTCCGCGATCGATCGCCGGGTCTCGATCGGCCCGGGACGAGTTCGGTGGCCGAGGGTGGATCGGCGCACGTGCGGGCGCCGGATGGGACCGGCCGACCGTCGCCGCCTCTGACCGACGGCTCGGGGATCGGCCCGGACTCTCGCATTGACGCGTCGAGATCGGGGCCGCAGTGCTCTCACCAGTCGTTTTGCCCGGCCGGGGCAGGGACCGGTAGGGTAACCCGCCGGTGGTCATCCCCGGATGACCCCTGGAAGCGTGCCAGAGCGGCCGAATGGGACACACTGCTAATGTGTTGTGCTCGTCAAGGGCACCGAGGGTTCAAATCCCTCCGCTTCCGCGCTGCACACCGGTCCGCCGGGGTGTGGTGAAATAGTGGTGGGACCTGCTCCGGTGGGTCCCGCTAGTGTGTGGGGCCGGATCCTCGGGTCCGACAACTGAACAGGCGCCCGTAGCTCAACGGATAGAGCATCTGACTACGGATCAGAAGGTTGGGGGTTCGAATCCCTCCGGGCGCACCGAGGTCAGGGCGTTATTTCGAACAACGCTAGGCGTGTCGTGACACGGTTCATGACGCAAACAGGTCGACCATGACCCCATGGCGCCTCCTTCGAAGCGACGCTCACGATCCCGCGGGACGATCGATCAGCTACCGAGCGGGGCCCTCCGCGTGCGCGTCTACGCCGGCGTCGACCCAGTGACGAAGCGCCGCCACGACCTGACCGAGGTCGTGCCGGCCGGGCCACGCGCCGCCACTCTTGCCGAACAGACCCTCACCCGGCTGCTGAACCAGGTCGACGAGAAGCGCAATCCGCGGACCGTCTCGACGGTCAACCAACTCCTCGACCAGCACCTGGCCATGCTCGACGTCGATCGCTCAACCCTGTTGAACTACCAGGGCCAGCTCAGGTTGCACGTCCGTCCGTTCGTCGGTGGCGAAAAGGTCGGCGCGATCGACGCCACCGTCCTGGACTCTCTGTACGCGGAACTGCGCCGCTGCCGGGCCCACTGCAGAAACCCTCGTGGCGTCGACCACCGCACGAACCGCCCGCACGAGTGCGACCAGCGCTGCGGGCCGCACGTGTGCCGACCGTTGTCGGCGTCAAGCATCCGGCAAATCCACCACGTCCTGTCCGGGGCGTTCAAGCGCGCGGTGCGATGGCGCTGGGTGGGCGTCAACCCCATGACGCAGGCCGAGCCGCCAAGAGCGCCGAAACCCGACCCGCAGCCGCCGTCGGCACCCGACGCGGCCAGGATCGTGAACGAGGCGTGGCGTCGGGATCCCGACTGGGGCGTGCTGGTCTGGCTCGCCCTGACGACCGGTGCCCGACGCGGAGAACTGTGCGGGCTGCGGTGGACCCACGTTGACATCGTCGGCGCGGTGCTGACCTTGCGCCGATCGATCGCCCAGCATGGCGGCGAGATCTGGGAGAAGGACACCAAGACCCACCAGCAGCGTCGCGTCGTGCTCGATCCCGAGACGGTCGCAGCGCTCACCGAGCATTGGGAGCGTCATGCAGCGCGGGCCGCGGCGATCGGCGTCAAGCTCGGGTCGGACGCGTTCGTGTTCTCACTTGCCCCGGACGGCTCGACTCACTTGCAGCCTTCAGCGGTCACCCATCGGTACGCCCAGCAGGTCGCGAGTCAAGGCATCAAAACCACGCTGCACAAGCTTCGTCACTACAACGCCACCGAACTCATCGCGGCCGGGGTTGACGTCCGAACGGTCGCGGGCCGGCTCGGACACTCCGGCGGCGGGACAACAACGCTTCGGGTCTACTCGGCGTGGATCGCGGAGTCGGACCAGCGGGCCGCGGCGGCACTCACCTCCCGCATGCCGGACAGGCCTTCCGGCCAGCTCGACCCTGCCCAACGAGCGGCGGCAGAACCTCGCGCGCCCTTTGAGCGGATCGCGACCGAACTACGCTGGCTGATCGACGACGGCACGTTGCCAGTTGGCTCGCTGCTCCCCACCATCAAGGAACTTGCCTCGCAGTACGAGGTCTCGGTCGGGACGGCCTACAGAGCGGCTGCCCTGCTCTCGGCATGGGGTTTGGTCGAGGTCAGTCGCGGCCGGCGTGGCGTCATCACCGCGGCGCCCGTTCCGGCTCTCGATGCGGAGGATCACGCTCAGCAACGTGGCTTGCATCCAGAGCCGGAGCCGGAGCCAGACGCCGCGACGGGGCGACGTCGTCTGCTCGACCTGGTTGTGAGGCGCAGGGGCTACGTCGTCGCCGACTTCTCCGCCGAGTCGGATCCAGACGATGCCGGCGAGTTGCACCGCCTGCTCGTCGACGCCGTACGTCGAGACGGCAGGGACGAATCGGATCTGTCGGACTTCACCCTGGAAGTTTCCGATGCCGCGACCAAGACTCGCGTGCGGACCTTCGTGGCGCCCTCCCGCTGATGACGAAGCAGCAGTTGGCCGCCCGCCTAGGAGTGATGAACCGTCCAGACCGCCATCCACGGACCAACCATGACAACCGGCGGCGGTAGCGTCCTGCCTATGTGCAGCAGAACGGTCGAACAGGGCGAGCTGACCGCTGAGTCCGCAGAACGCGCCCTCCGGGCCGCGGGTGTTCAAGTTGGGCTTGCGACAGACGGCGCGAAACTCATTCGGATGGGATCGAATGCAGTCTTTCGAGTTCCAAGCAGTGTCGTTGCACGCGTGGCACGATCAGCCGAGATGTTTGACAACGCCAAGAAGCAGGTCGACGTTGCTGGCTGGCTCGAGGCACAACGCATTCCTGCGGTCCGGGCGCTAGACCTCCGGCAGCCGGTCATAGCGGACGACCGGGTGGTGACATTCTGGCACTCGGAATCCGATAAGGAGGCGTATGCCAATATCGGGGACGTCGCTGATCTCATCCGGCGGCTGCATGCGCTGGATCACCCAGCCGACATTCAGCTTCCCCAACTTCAACCCTTCGGCAGGTCAGGCGACCCGATTCCGGACTTTTCCGGCCTGTCGAGCGACGACGCCGATTATTTGCGTGAACGAATTGTAGACGCGCGGGAGGCGTTTGATTCTCTTGACTACGTCCTGCCCATAGGCGTCGTTCACGGCGACGCGAATGTCGGGAACGTCATTGTGGCCGATGACGGCCGACCCGTTCTCATCGATCTCGACAGCTTTTCGATCGGTCCGCGAGAGTGGGACCTGATACAGACCGCCATCTTCTACGACCGGTTTGGCTGGCATTCGGCGGAGGAGTACGAAACCTTCGTCCGAGTCTATGGCTACGACATCATGGGTTGGCGCGGGTATCCCGAGCTGGCCGATATGCGAGAGGTCGCGATGACGGCTTGGCTGAGCCGAAAGGCTGCCAATTCGGACAAGAGTGCCGCAGAGGCGGCTAAACGGATCGATACGATGCGGACCGGCGCAAGCCGGCGAGACTGGTCGGCCTACTGACTCGCCCGGGGGTTCCAGAGCCGAGCGCCTTCGGCGTTTTCGGTGAACGACCTGATCGCTCGGCTGTCACCCACCCTGGAAAGACGCACGCGGAACTCGTCCACGTATGCATGACAGCGGGCGGACTTCAACTGCTCGCCGATTCGTATCGCACGCAGCGCGACATCGCACGCCTGCTCGACCTCGCCTTGGTCGAAGTAGGAGTCGGCGAGGACCATCGTCGCGAAAAAGTCACTCCGAAGGTACTGACCGCTTGCGGTGCCGATTGCCTGCGCCGCGTAGGTCGTCGCGGGTAGGGCGCGGCCGAGGTCACGATTGCAGTGCCCCAACTCGGCAGCGAGTTCCGCCTCATCGAAGTACTGGATCCAAGCCGGGCCTTCGCCAGGGGTGTGACGAGCAAACTCCTTCACGGCGGCCGTGAGCGCTCGATCACAGCCCGACGCCTGCCCAAGGCGCGCCAGGGCGCGCGCCTCCATGGCGTAGAAATGGGCGCTCAGGATCGGCGTGCTCACTCCGGCCGCGCCAAGTCGTGCCGCTCGCGCCATATTGGCCGCTTCGTTGAAGTGACCGAGGAATGTCGCCTGATGGCTCATCGCGTCGAGAATGCTGGCGGCGAGTAGTCGGTCGTCAGCGGCATCGGCAAGGCCGAGTGCCTGGATGAAATACCGTTGCGCGATCCCATGGTGGCCCGCGTCGTACGACATCCAAGCGGCCAGTTGGGTGGCTTCGGCGGCCGCGGACAGCAGGTCTTGATGAACCCGCCCGGATGCACCGGCCCGTAACAAGTTCGGCAGGTCGTTGCGAAGGTATTCGAGCAGGGCGCGGCGAGCATGGCCGCCACCGAACTGGTTGTCGAGCCGGTCGAACAGGTCACGTGTCGCCCGCAGTCTCATCACGTCGCCGGCAGTTGCCCGCGATACGTCCCTGCGCGACGCTTCTGGACGAAATCCCCCGACCAACCACGACAGGGACGCCTCGCTCCACGCACCGACGTGGGTCGCGGGCGCGGTCTCCAAGCTTGGGCCGACGAGATCGGCACCGAGGAGCAGGGACAACTGCTCGACGGCGTTCTCGGCGTCCTCGGGGTACTTGAGCCCGATGTCAGCGCGGATGTGCGCACGAGCGGCAAAGCCGACCTCGCTCGCGAGCACTGTGCGACCAAGTGCTCGCGAAAGAGCTGCGGTAATACTTTCGCGGGTCTCAGCGGTACGGGGAGTGACGCCGTTGAGCCATCGGGTCACATACGTGTGACTGTAGGTCTTCTGAATGCCTCGAATGCCGGCGGCGTCCGTGACTGCGCGTGCGAAGCGTTTTCGACCGATGGTGCCGCTTCGGTCGAGAAAGCCGGCTTCGGTCATGAGTGCGGCCAGTCGCTCGTTTACCGGCACCGGCCCACCCCCTGGATCTGTTCTCAGTGTCCAAGTGCGCCCCCGAGTGTGCCCTGTTGCGGTGCGGTTTGCGCAAGCAGAGTCGAGTCAGGTCGAAACGCGGAGCCTGGTGAGGGGTGCGAACGGTGAGAGACGACGAGCAGCAGCAGGTTCTGGCGGAGCTCGCACGGATCAGCAGCGACATTCGTTGCTGGACGGACGAGATCGTCAGCCGCATCGATGTGCTGGCCGCGGCGGTCAGCCGGGTATCGACTTCTCCCCCACGGTTGCCCAATCGTCAAGGTGAGCCACCGCCCCCCGGGCGGCCGGGAAGTTCTCGAACTATTGCATGAATAGATGAATTCGCCGAGTTCCTGGATGAGGCAAAGGCCATTGCCCAGTTGACGTCCGGTGATGCCCTCGGAGGCAGTTGCTTGACGCCGACGATGCTGTCGACACCATCGTCCTCCCCGATCCGCACGCCACTTCGCCCGTAGAGCCCACCACCACAATGCTGACGCACGGGCTCGACCATCGACAGGATTCGACGCAGTGGCGTCCGATCCGCTTACGTCCTACCGACTCCGAGAGCTCAGCGACCAAGTTGATTCGCAGGTCGTACACCTCTTGCACGACCTCGCCGCAGGCTTGGGGTCATGATCGTTAACTCACGGGCTCCGACGCCACCTATGAGGCGTGGTGATGAGCCTGGCCAAGATGGCGTCGGTCGACTATCTGGTCGATCACGTCGCCGCCGGCGACGGCCGCGGAGATGACCGTATCTCGTCACCGCTGACCCGCTACTACACGGCCGACGGTTACCCGCCGGGCACTTGGTTGGGGTCCGGGATGGCCGCGCTCGGCGCCGCCGACCGGGCCGGCTCCGAGGTGACCGAGGAGCAGCTGCGGGCGCTGTTCGAGGATGCCTGCAACCCGTTCACCGGTGCGCGGCTGGGCCGGCCGCCGGCGAAGTATCCGACCCGGCAGGAACGGATCGACCGGCGCGTCGCCAAGCTCCCGGACACCCTGACCGCCGAGGTCCGCGCCGGCCTGGTCGAGAAGATCACCGCGGAAGAGAAGGAGACCAAGACTCGGACCGCGGTGGCCGGGTTCGACCTGACATTCAGCGTGCCGAAGTCGGTGTCCGCGCTGTGGGCTCTCGCGCCGGCCCCGGTGCAGGAGCAGCTATACCTGGCCCATCGGGCCGCGTTGGCCGCGACGTTGGAGCTGATCGAGGCCGAGGCGGTGTTCACCCGCCTCGGCACCCGCGGGGTCCGCCGGGTCCGCGCCGCCGGACTGATCGCCGCCGCGTTCGACCACTGGGACTCCCGCAAGGGCGACCCACAGCTGCACACCCACGTCACCGTCGCCAACCGAGTCCAGGGCCCCGACGAACGGTGGCGCACCCTGGACGCGGCCATCCTGCACCAGGCAGCCGTCGCCTACTCCGAGACCTACGACCTGCTGCTGGCCGACGAGATCACCCGCCGCGCCGGCCTGACCTGGAGCCGCCGGGAGCGGCAGGCGGGCAGCAACCGCCGACTCGGCCGCGAACTGACCCCGGTGCCGGACGCGCTGATCGCCGCCTACTCGCAACGGTCCGCAGACATCGAGGCCGCGGTCGACACCGCCATCGCGAAGGTTGTGCTGCATACCGGCCACCGACCGGAAACCAACGCGATCAACCGGATCCGGCAGCACTTGACCCTGGCCACCCGGGACCGCAAGCACGCCCCCAACCTCGCCGAATCCGTCGACCGGTGGCGAACGACCGCCGCCGGCGTCCTCGACCAGGACCCCGTCAGCTGGGCCAGCACAGTCACCGCGAACGCAGAACCCGTGATCCTCTCGGACAGTTCGGGCCTGGCCGATGAGGACGCCGAGGCGATCGCGTTGTGTGTCGTCGACGCCGTCTCCACCAGCCGGTCCACCTGGACCCGGTGGAACCTGATCGCCGAAACGATGCGGCAACTCGCCTCTCGCGACTGCCAGCACCGCACCCCCCAGGACGCCGTGCTGGCACGGGACCGGATCGTCGCGGTGGCCGAGCGGCTGTCGGTGTCCTTGACCCCGCCGGAGCTGACGCCCACCCCGGAGCCGTTGCGTGAGGCGGACGGCAGCAGCCCGTTCACCCCGCCCGACGTGTTCACCTCCGCCGCTGTGCTGGAAGCCGAGGACCGTTTGCTGCGTCTGCAAGACGACCGGACCGGTCCGTCCGTCGACCAGGATCGGGCCGACGGGATCGCCGCCCTGGATCTGCCCGGCCGCAACTACGCTTTAGCGGCGGAGGACCAGCGGCCTGCTGCGGTCCAGATCGTCACCTCGGGGCGGGTGGTCGAGGTGCTGGTCGGGCCGGCCGGCACCGGCAAGACGACCACCATGGCCGGCGTCCGCTCGATGTGGGAGGCCGAGCACGGCCTTGGCACCGTCGTTGGGCTGGCGCCGTCCGCGATGGCCGCCCACGTCCTAGCGACGGACCTGGGGATCGTCACCGACAACCTCGCCCAATGGATCGCCCAGCAGAACCAACGGGAACGCCGGGAACGCCGCATCGCGGTGCTGACCCGGGCAATGCAGCGGGCCGACATCCCACGGCGGATCGACGGGCTGCGGGCCGCGCTGGACCGGCTGACCAGCGAACAGGACCGGTGGCAGCTCCGGCCGGGGCAGCTGCTCATCGTCGACGAGGCAGGGATGGCCGGCACCTTCACTTTGGCCCTCCTGGCCCGGCAGGCCACGGACGCCGGTGCGAAGCTGCTGCTTGTCGGTGATCCCTGCCAGCTGTCCGCGGTGGAGACCGGCGGCGCGTTCGGGCTTCTGTGCGCGCGCCACCCGGATCCGCCCACGCTCAACCAGGTCCGCCGGTTCATCAATCCCGACGGCTCCCGCCGCACCTGGGAAGAGGACGCCGCCGACCGTCTCCGCAACGGCGACCCCACCGCGCTGGGGGACTACCAAGAGCACCAGCGAATCCACTCCGGCGACCAGGAGCAGATGACCGACGCCGCCTACACCGCCTGGCTCGGCGACGTCCGCAGCGGCCTGTCCAGCGTGCTCATCGCCGCCGACAACGACACCGTCGTGCAGCTCAATCAACGCGCCCGCACCGACCTGATCCGCACCGGCCAGGTCGACGACACCAGCATGGTCCCGGTCCGCAACGGGCTGTCCGTCGGCGCCGGCGACGTCGTCGTCACCCGACGGATCGACCGCACCCAATCCGACGGCACTACCCCGCCAGGCGGCGCAGCCTACCGACTGGGCGATGGGTTCGTCCGCAACGGGCAGCGCTGGCAGGTGCGGCGAGCGCACCGGGACGGGTCGCTGACCGTGCGGTTGCTGGACGCCGGCCGGCCCGGCGCGGCCGCCGTCACTCTGTCCCCCGGCTACGTGCGCGAGCACCTCGACCTCGGGTACGCGACCACCGCGCACCGCGCCCAGGGCATCACCGTCGACACCAGCCACGTCCTGGCCGACGCCCTGACCCAACGGGAACCGTTCTACGTCGCGATGACTCGCGGACGGTACGCCAACCACGCCTACCTGGTCCTGGACCCGGCAACGACCCTGCGTGACCGGCTCGCCCACCCGGTCGGCGGGCCGGCCAACCAGGACGCCTTCACTACCCAGGAACTCGCCGACGCGATCGTCACCCATTCCGGCGCCGACACCTCCGCCCACGACACCATCCGGATCGTGCAGAACCAGGCCGTGTCGATCCGGCAACTCGCCGACGAGGTCGACGCCATCGCCGCCTACGCCCACGAACTGGCCGCCGGCGAACTCCTGCTGACCATTCTGGGTGATACCCCCGCGGTGCGGGCAATCCTGTCCGACAAGAACTTCCCGAACCTGGTCCTCGCGATTCGGCACGCCCATTCCAAAGGCGTCGACGTCGCCCGGGAATTGCCGGTCATCGTCGGTTCCCGGCGACCTGACTCCCTCACCGCGGACAATCTGACCACCGTGATCCGCACCCATCTGCGGACTCGCATGCCGGCGAGGGGGCCCGCCTTGATCGCCGGTCTGCTCGTCGACGCAACGACCGGATTATCCGACCCGGAGATGATCACAGCGATATCAAAGCGACACGAAATGATCGAGCAACGCGCCGACACTTTAGCCGTCGACGCGCTCAATACGCCGCAACCGTGGATGAGTGCCATTCCAGAGTCGTTCCCGTCCGACCGACGAATGGCATTCATGCGTATTCTGACGGCTTATCGCGAACGCTGGGACATTACCGATCCGACGCCACTGGGACATCAGCCCGACCAATTCTCTCACGCGGTGCAGCACGCTGATCACCGAAGGCTCTCGGAAATGCTCCGCAGCATCGCCGCCGAATCGCCGGCCCGGTTCGTTCCGGGCATCGATCAATCATCGAGCCGGCCGGGCCGAACGCTGTAACAAAATCAGCGTCCGGAGAATCCGATTCTCGCCGGGGACCGGAACCTTGCCCGCCGCGCCGGCCGGCCTGCAGCCAGCCCGCCTGCCACCGATCGGCGCTGATGGATAACTCACCGGCTCCGGCGGCACTGGATGGTGGCGTCATCCGGCGCCGGCGAATCGCCTGCCGAATGGCGAAACGGCAGGATCCGCCGATCCGAATCCCTCAGAATGGGAGAGTCCACATGTCCGCACGCATCACCATCGAAGGCAACCTCACTGCCGATCCCGATTTCGGGGTCAGCAACTCCGGTGTCAGCTGGGCTCGGCTGCGGGTCGCCAGCCACGAGCGGGTCAAGCGCAATGGTGAATGGGAGTCCACCGACCCCGAGTTCTTCAACGTCACGTTGTTCGGGAAGTCCGCCGAGGACGCCGGCGACAATCTGCACAAGGGTGACCGGCTCACCGTCGAGGGCCGGCCCGAGCTGGAAATGTTCGACCGCCGCGACGGCTCCACCGGCGCCACGATCAAGGTCTACGCGCGTGCCGTCGCCCTCGCCGACGATCGAATCACCGCCGCGGACGACGAACGAGGCGACCGCGCGGCCGAGCAGGACCAGGCGACGCCGACGATCCACCACACCAGCGAGGCCACGATGGTCGTCGGCGTGGGTCGGACCGCGACCGCGCTGCACCGCGCCCTCAAGGACAAAGGCTTCCGCTGGTCGTCGCCGACCAGCAGTTGGAACCTGCCCAAAGACATGGACGAGCACACCCGCACCGCGCGGGTCAGCGACGTGCTGTCCGTCGTCCGAGAGAATGGCCGCGACATCCCCGTCGTCAACCAGCCCGCACCAGCGGCCGACCGAGCGTCGGCCGTGACCGCCGGCGTCGCCCCCTCCCCCGCCCCGGAACGAGCCACAGACAACGGACGGTCGCTGTGACCACCGCCCCGGTCAACGGGTTCGACCAGCAAGCCGCCGTCGACGAGTCCGACCGGCACCAATACTTCGCTGCCAACGTCCAGCAGATCCTGCGGGAGGACTACCGGCTCCGCGGCGACGAGGCCGACATTGCGTTCGGCCGGTACCTGCGGCGGGAGACTAGGTGGGTCACCCCGGACGAAGCCGCCTACGACGCCTACCGGTGGTGGACCCCCACCGTCGACCCGTCCGTGGTTGTGGCTCGGGAGGCCGAGCAACGCATCCATGCCCGGATGGCCAACGCCGACGATCTCGACCTCGCCGAGCGCGGTGCCGCCGAATACGTCCCGGCCGGCGACGATGCAGACCGGAGCCGGGCCGAGGCCGTGGAGGCCGACCTTGCGGCCGCAGAATCGGCGCTGTCCCTGATCCGGGGTCAGGGTCGGCGGGGCGGATTCACCCCTGAGCACATCGAACTCGCCGGCCAGCTCAAACAGATGCTCGATGAATCATCGCTGTGGGACACGATCGTCCCGGACGACACGATCGCCGTCGAGGACACCGAGCCACGCGAGCTTGAGCTGGCGCTGCGGCCGGACACCGTCCGGGCGGTCGACGACTGGGACAACATGATCGTCATCGACGCCGCGTTCGCCGGCACCACGATCACCGTCATGCGCCCGCCTGGGCCCGTCGGCTCGTCCAGTTACGTGTTCATGACCCTGGAGCCCGGCAAGCGCAGCATGATGCAGGCCGCCGACCTGTCCACCATGGGCAGGATCGCCGCCGGCGACCGACAACCCGAACCCAGCCGCGCCGACGAGTACGAACGGCTCGGCAAGCAGGTTCACAACCACCTCATCGGCTTGGTCGACGCCGTCGCCGACGCCCGGGAACTCCGCACCGAGCAAGAAGGTCGACGACTGCGGGCCGCTCAAGCGAGTCTTGGTTCCTCAGTGGAAGCCGCCCACCAGCGGCCGCAGCCGACCCGCGGGACGGGTCGGTGACCCAGCCGGCCTTCGACCCGGCCACGTTCGGCGGGCAACCCAACACACCACCGGTCCCCATGGTGGTGTGCTGGGACGACCTGCCACCCGACGACTACACCCACCGGCTCGCCGAACTCGCCGGCTGGATCGGCTGGCTCCGCAGCACCTACCGGATCCCAACCGCCGTCATCCCGCCCTGCTGGTTCACCCACCCCGGCCTCCGCGAAGACATCGGCCACCTCTGGATCGGATGGCTGCTGACCCGCCACCCTGACGCCGGCGTCGGCATGATCGGCCTGGACTGGGACCAACGCCGCGACGCCGCGATCGGCCGGCTCCGTGAAGCGACCGCGATCACCGGCTGCACCGCCACCCGCCACCAGCCCGAACCCGGCCCAGCCGCGATCCCAGCGTCGGCCGAGCAGCTGTGGCAGGACCACCTCGACAGCCAGACCGGGGACCGGGTCCGCGCCGTCGCGCATCAGGCCGCCGTCGACCAAGTCATCGACATCCTGCAGTCCGCCGAACTGCGGCACGACCTCGCGCCCGCCATACTCGCCGACATCCTCACCGACTCCGCCCACGCCACCGCCGACGACCGCGCCCAGGTCGCAGAACACCTGCAACAATTCGCCGTCGACGCTGTCGACCGGGCCGCTCGGGCCGCGGCCGACGCCGCCCGAACAGTCCTAGACGCGCAGCAGCACGTCCTCCGGGAAGGCGCCGTCGCGCTTTCCCGCGACGACATCGCCCATCTGCTCTCTTCGGCTGCGCTGGCCGACCAAAGTCCTTCGACCCCGGACGATCTCTGCCAACGGTGGCTCGACGCGCTCGAAACCCTCCTTCCGGCTTCGATTGCCGCCGACCGGGCCGTCGCAGCGGCCACCGCCCGCAACGCCGCAGTTGATCATCGAGCCGCGGCCCGCCGTCGACACCCTGACATCGGCGGGCTCCTGACATAGCGGCCGTCACGGACAGTCAGGTGTTACACAATGAAACACCTGATCGATCAAGTTCCCAGGTCGCGTTGCATCGCCTGCACGACGATCACCGTCGCGGCCCGGCGACCGAGCCGCCGCAAGTGAGGCGTTGCATCCCAAGCCTTGTGAATACGATCATGGTGCTGGTGGCAGAGAGGCCAAATCTCATCATGATTTTCGTTGCCAAGCCGCCGATAGTCCAAGTGGTGCAGATCAACCGGCCGGGCGCCACACACAACGCACACCGCGGGTCGGTGGGTTCGTTCCCAGTGTTCCCGGAACCAGCGACGTTTTCTGGCCATCCAGGCCGGGCTGTTCATGAAGTCGGCGTACCAGCTGCGGCGGGCCCGCCGGGTGGGCATCCATGACGCCCCCGGTCGGGGCGGACGCATGTCAGCGCTCCTCGACCGGGTCTGCGACTACCGGCACCGGCGCCGCGCCGGCCCGGCTGATCGAGGCCTCGACCTGTTCGCGGCCGACGAGCAGCGCCGAGCGGTCCTTGCGGCGGTAGTACGCGGTCATGATGACCAACATCGGATCCAGGCCCTTGTAGAACATCAGCATCGTGCCCTCCGGCAGGCCGCGGATCTCCCCGGTGTCCAGCACCGCCCGGGTCCGGGTCTGCTCCGAGTAGGACCGCCCGGCGCCGAGACCGAACAGACCGTCGCCCTTGCCGGTCGACGCCTGCCAGGACGTCTCGTCGCGGTCGCCTGCGATCGCGACAAAGTCCCGCAGGTTCTCCGCGTCGGTGACCCCGCCGAGGATCCCGGTAATCGTCGCCGAGTCCCAGATCGCCTTCGCCGCATCGCTGCCCCAGGACCGGGCCATCTGGGCCCGGGACTGGATCACCGCGATCGTGACGATCCCGGACCCGCCATAGGCCGACACGTAGGTGGGCAAGGCCGGGAGCGGCGCCCAGTTTGCGATCTCGTCCAACACCAGGGTCAACGGCGGATCCAACCGGGACCGGGGCGAGTGGTCGGCCAGGTCCTTGGCTGTGCGGGTGACGTCGGCGACCAGGCACTGCAGCAGCCTCGACGCCGGGTCGTCCGTCTCGGACAGTAGATAAAGGGTGCCGCCGTCGGCCAGGAACCGGGTGGGGTTGAAGTTCTCGCCGGGACGGGGGTCGAAGCGGCGGCGGACCGCGGACAGGTCCAAACCCGCCAGCGCCTTACCGACACCAGCCCACACGTTGCCGCGGAACTTCTCGTCGCCTTCGACGACCTGCGCGAGGGTGTCCGCCCAGCCCGGCTCGACCCGTTCCCGGCCGCTGACGTCCCGACCGTCCAGGTCCTGCAGCACGGCCAGTGCTGAGCGGGCGGCGACCGCGGACTGGGACCACCGCCAAAGCTCATCGATGCCAGCGCCGGACCAGGCGGCGGCGTGCAGCAGGGTCTTGATGACCTTCTCCGACCAGCCCTGCCAGAACGAGGCGTCCTCGACTCCGCTGGACGAGCCGGCCGCCAGGACCTGGGCGCGGGCGGCCGCGACCCGCCCGTCCCGGCAGCCCTGGATCGGTGACCAGCGCACCACCTCGGGCAGGCCGTCCATCGACCCGTCGGTCGCGATCACCGCGACCGGACCCGCGCTGCGTCGCTGCGTGATCGTCACCGATAGGACATCGGGACGGGTGGAGGTGGCGACCACGGCGCCGGGCGCGTCGAGGATTCGGCTGTTCACCACGTAGACGCCCTTGCCGGCGCCGGACGGTCCCAGCAGCACCACCGAGTCGCGGACACTGGTCCACACGCGGACGCCGCGGGCGGTTCCCCAGCACCAGCCGAGCTGCTCCGCGGGGACACTTCCGGTCAGGGCGGGGCGCAGCTCGGGTGCGCTGCCCCGCAACCGTTTTGATCCCACTGCCTGTCGGATTGCCCGCGTGGCGGCCATCCCATCGCGGGACGCCATCTCGGCCAACCGCCCCCGGCGCATCATCCCGCTGCGGAGCTCGAGGAACCCGAACGCACCTACTACGAGCAGCCCGCCAGCGATCACAGCGGTGATCGACCAGTAAGCCGGCGCGTCCGGCATCGGTGAATCCCAAGCCTGCGTGGGGTTGTCGCGGCTGGCCAGCAACGCCCGGACGCCGGAGATGACCGGGCCGGCGGCGAAGCCGTTGCCGGTGAGCAGGCTTGCCGCCTGACCGCCCGCCCAGAGCAGCAGGCACCCGCCGACAGCAAGCAGCACGATGCCGATGAGCATCCAGTCCAGGTCACCCGCCCTGGTCGGTGGCCGGACCTTCGAGTTGGTCACCGGTCCTCCTTCGCTCCGAGGCGTCGATCGCCCCGCTTGTCCATCCGTGCGGCATCCGGTCCGGGATCAAAGGGGGTGCGGAACGGCATCAACGGGAGGACCGACCACTTTGGAGTGCTTGCGGAGGCATTGCACGCTGCTGGTCCGGTCGGGACTGTTCGCCTCCATCGCTCGCCCTCTGCCGATCGCCCCGTCCGGGTAGATGCGCCGCGTTCGTTGCCTGGCCGACCCAGGGCGTGCGGCGACCAACAGCACCGACGTCCCAGCGGGCCGAGTTGGGCGTGACGCCCGAAAAGCTTGTCGGACAGGCCGCACAGCGGCCTGACTGTTGGGTCGCCCCGTAGGGGCTCCCCGTCCTTCCGGCGGGCCGACCGAGCGGTCGATGGTACGGGCTCGGGCCAAGGGCTACGGCGACGCCGCCCGCTGCCGATCCGTTCGGGTGAATCCGCTCCCCCGCTTCGCTCCTCCGCGCATCCACACCGAACCGATCGGCCGCGGTCGCCCTCGCGCCTTCGGCCCCTTGTCCCGACCCCCGATCACAGTCGCGATCGGCCCGCCGGAAGAACGACTGGCCCCGGACAAACACCTGCCCTCGGGCAGGCCGGCAGAAGGGACACGACCCATGAGCACAGCCGAGCAGGATGACCGTCCCGAGTACCGGACGGTACGGATCCCCGGCAGCGACGACCACGACGGCCACCACCTGACCACCGTCACCCTGCGCTGGGTGTGCCCGACCTGCGGTGGGCCGCGCGGCGAGGTCCGGGCGGTCATCTCCTACGACGGCTCTCGCCAGCTGGCCTGCGACGGCTGGACCAACCCGTGCGGCCACATCGACAGCTACGCCACCGCCCGCCTGAAGGCCGCAGCCACACCGGCGAGCCAGCCGGGTGCACAACAACTCCCGCCGGTCCGACCGCACCTGAGTACAACCCCAACTAAGAAAGGACGGAAGGTCATGAGCTATCTCGTCCGCACCGTCACGGCCCTGCAGCTGCAGCTGGGCGACGTCGTCATCCCCGACACCGGACCCCGCCGGCACGTCACCCTGCACCGGCTGCAGGGCGCCCACGCGGTCGTCGCCGTCCAGTTCGCCGAGATCCCCGGCGCCACCAGCTACTACCCGCCGACCATGCCGCTGCTCATCGAGATTCCCGATGCGCCCGGAACCGCCTCGGCCGGGCGAAGTCTGTGATGAACACCGAAGTCGACCGGCATCACGCCCAGCTCCGCGCCTGGGCCAAGGGCCTGTACGGCCTGGAGGCCGCGACCGAGCTGCTGATCCGCGGCTTCAACGGCCGGTTCGCCGACCCCGGCTGCCCCTGGGTCCACCCGACGGCATCCGGGCACTGGATCGACTTCGACGCCATCCCCGAACTGTTGGGCACCCTGTCCGGCGGTGAGCAACGATTCCTGCAGATCGCGGCAGCCCTCGACGACGGCGACACCATGGTCAACCTCGGCCGGTGCCTGGCCGGCTTGGACCGCCGGCATGTGCAGCTGGTGCTAGCCGCGGTCGCCCACGCCTCCGGCACCCACGAGCACCAGGAGATCGCGTTCGGGCCCGACGGCACAGTCGGCTTCACCCGACCCGGAGCCATCTACCGGTGGGACCAGCCGGCTCCACCGTCGGCCGGGAACTCCTGCCGGCAAAGCGAACTCGACCGATGAGCGCCCACAACGGGACGAACCCGATCGCCGCCGCGGCCCGCCGCGCCACCCAGACCAGGGCCGATCAGCCGCCCAGCGTCGGCCAGCAGATCACGGCAACCGTCGACCTCGCCGGCGAACAGCAGCTGACCCTGGACACCCACGGGTCCGGCAACCGTAAGGACTGGGGCGGCCACATCGCCGTCACCACCGACAACCTGCTGATCTACCTGCACGACCAGCTCGCCGCCCGCCAATACTCCGAAGCCTGGACCGACGCCTGGTACAACGCCTCCCGGCTGCCCAAGACCGTCCCCACCGGACCGGCCACCCACGGCCCGGTCATGATGGTCCGCGCGCACGGCACGGACACCGTCGACCACGTCTTCGACGCCGCCCGCAACCTGGCCCTCATCCGCATCGGCGGCCTCACCTGGCGCATCCACGACCAGACCGCCTGGGCCACCACCGAGCGCAAGTGGCGGGAAGTCTCCGCCCTCGCCCCGCTGGTCCTGCCCGTCAACCGCTACCAGTCGGCAAAGCCCAGGCCTACCAAGGACTACGACCAGCGGCCCGCCTGGGCCGAGATTCGCGGACCCCGACCCACCCTCTGACTGCCACCCGCGCCTTTACGCTCCCGAGGTGATGTCGTAACGCCGATGCACCCAGCACCGGGAACCGATCCCCGGCGTCGGAGTGCGGCAGCCCGGCACGTCACACAGCGGCCGGCAATCCTCGTGCTACCAGTCCCGACCCCGCGACCGGGTACTCACGGTCACCGGTTGCCTGCAGCCTCCGCACAGAACGATCTTCGTAGCCATGACTCTCTATCGTCCACCTGTTCGAGTTGATCGGCCATACCAGTCCCGAGTTGTCCACAGGGCCCAGATTCATCCACAACTTTCCGGCCCAACCCCTGGGGCCGGCTGAAGGAGTCGACAGTGAGCGGCATGTACACGATCACCATCACGGTGCCGGGCAACGAGCCCGAGACCTCGCTTCGCGACGACGTCGACGAGATCGTCCGGGTCCTGCGCGACGGCCTGGACGAGCACGTCGAGCCGGGCCGCAAGGTCCGGTGGGAGATCAGCTGCCCCAGCGGCCGGGGTACCGCCGGGCAGATCACCGTCTACGACCCAGCCAACACCGAACGGGACGTCGACCGGCACCTGTCCGCCGTCCACCAGATCCTGATCGAGGAGGCCACCGATGCTGCCCGAACCTGAATCCCGCGGTCACAAGGTCGCCCGCTACGTCGGCAACGGTGTCCTGATCGTGCTGGGCACCACCGCGGCCGCGGTGGTGCTCTACTTCGTGGTCATCTTCGGACTGCTGATCCTTGGCCTGGTGGCCGGCCTGTGGCTGGCCCGCCTGGCCGCCCGAATAATGTTCACGATGCGCTGATCGGGTCAGGCCGAGCCGGCGCCCACAGCTCGCCGAGCTCGGCGATCCGCGCGGTGAGCCGCCCATCCAACAGATGCGTCCGGTCGGCAGTGACCGGGCCGTGGACGGTTTCGCTCCTTCCGAGACCCACGACGCCGTCGTCGCACCGGTACAGGGTGACGTGCTCGCCCCAGCTGAGCCGGTGCGTCTCGAAGTCGCCGGGGCGGGTGATGTCGGCACCGTCGCCCAGGACGGTGTGCCCGCCGGCACGAAGGGCGCCGGCGACCGTGGCGGTGCCGCAGACGATGGCGTGTGCGCCGACCTGAGCCCGGCCGCTGACCCAAGCGTCACCGGTGACCAGTGCGTGGCCGTGGATCCAGGCGTTTCCGTCGACGACCGCGCCGCCGGTGACGGTGGCGTCGCCGAAGACCTGGGCGTGGCCGGCGATGCTCGCGTGGCCGGAGACGACGGCTCGGCCGAACACCCACGCGTCACCGTCGATCACGGCCTGCTCGATGACGGCGGCCCACCCGGACAGCACCGCCCGCCCCTGCAGCCGGGCGGTGCCGCCGAGCATGCCGTGCTCGACCAGCTGCGCCCAGTCGGCGACGGTGACCTCGCCGAGCGCGACCGTGCTACCCCCGATGACGGCCTGATCCTGGACGAGAGCACCGGCGGCGACCCGCGCGGTCGGAGCGATGCTGGTCCGGTCGTCGCTGGACGTCACGGCGCGGTTCGGAGTACGGTGGGCCAGTATTGCGATTCGCTTGAACATGTTGTCCTCAAAGTTCTTTCGACATGTTGGTCATGCGCTGGTCGGTGTTGAACATGATCTTTTCGCGGTCGGACAGAATTGTCTGTACCCGGAACGATTTCGTCGGGAGCTTCCAGAGGGCTTCGCCGACACCGGCGCCGGCGACGACTTCCCGTTCGGCCTGGGTGAGCGCGAGATCGGCGGTGGCGCGGTCGAGTTCGCCGGGGGCCTGCCGGAACACCACCCGGGTATCACACAGTGACAGCAGCCCTTGGGCCTTCTTGACGGCGGCGGAGTCGGCGTGGCCGACCTTGTCCGGGTCGGACAGGGCGTGCATGGCCAGGATGTTCGCGATGCCGTAGTGCCGGGACAGCCGCAGGTCGGCGTTCATCCGGTCCAACTGGGCCTCGCCGCCGATGATCCGCCACGCCTCGTCGTAGACGAACAGCCGTTGCCCGAACGCCGGGTCCGACATCGTCGAGCCGACCCAGGCCGAGCAGCACAGCATCACCAGCGACTGCAGCAGGTCGTCATCGCCCAACGCGGCCGAGCCGAGCGCGATCATCGGCGCCAACGGGTCGAACCGCACCGTCGACGGCCCGTCGAACAGGCCGCCGAGGTGCCCGTTGATCAGCGACGACAGCACGGCGTAGACCGGTTGGCCGCGGTGCCGCAGCAGCTCCGCGTCGTACCCCGCGGCCCGGGCCCGAGCTTCGTCGGGGTTGGCCAGGTGGTGTGCGACGTCCGGCAGGGTCGGGGTGCCCGCCCGGGCGACGGCGCCGGCCAGCGCGAGGTCCAGGGCGGCGACCGCGAGGGGCTCCAAGGGGGCGATCGCGGGGGCGGCGGTGGCGACCAGGGCGACGAGCAGCTTCTGCCGGCGGGACCACACCTCGGTGTCCCACATGAGCTGGTCCTTCCCCGCCGGCTTCACGCCACCGTCCAGCGGATTCAGCCGGGCGGGCAGGCCGCGGCCCAGGCGGATCCCCTGCCCGCCCAACGCGATCGCCAGACGGAGCCAGTCGTCCTTGGGGTCGCCGGGGACAACGATCCGGCGGCCGAACGGCAGGTTCCGCACCGCCAGGGCCATCGCGGTGTTCGTCTTTCCCCAGCCGATGTTGCCGACCATCATGATGTTCGTGTTCGACACCAACCGGGGCCGGCGGTTGTACAGGTCGAACCCGCAGTAACAGAACGACGCCCCCGAATACGAGTCGCGGCCGACGTAGACCCCGGCGGAGCCCAGGCCCCCGTCGGCCAGGAACGGGTACACGTGCGACAGGTTCGCCGTCGTCGCCCGATGCTGCCGCAACTTCAATCCACGGCTGGTGCGGCCGGCCCAGGGCCGTTTGTCCCCGGCCTTCGGGGTGCGGGACCGGTACTCCGCCTTCCGCGCCAGCACCTCCGCCGCCTTGGCCGCGGCAGCCCGGTCCTGCTGCTCCCGGACCAGCTGGTCCGCGGCCGCCTGCCATTGCTTCCGCGCGCTGCGCCGATCCCGGCGGTTGGCGTCGTCGGGCAGGTACCCGCCGGAATGCGCGGTTGCTGAATCCTTCTCGTGCATCAGAATCCTCGGGTGAGTGGGAGCGCGGCGGCGGCGAATGCCTGCATCTGCTGGCCGGCCAGGACCCGGGCCTCGCAGCCGGCCTGGATCGCGGCCTGCCGCACCGCCCCCACCGCGAGGGTCAACTGATCCAGGGTGGGCGCGCTGACGACGAGGATGCCGGCGTAGCCGATGTCGCCGTGGCCGGCGTTGATCTCCGCTTCCCGCTGCAGGGTGTCGGACAGTTCGTCGGTGTCGGCGAGGTTCTCGACCTGGCCCAGGCGGTGCCGATCGTGCGCGTTGGAGATCAGCTCGGTCTTGTCGTGCTGGACCTGCTTCATCGCCTTCCCGGTCGGGACCGGTTCGTAGATCAGGCTGAGCCGGCGGTCGATGCCCGGTGTCAGCACCAGCGGTGCCAGGAACGTCGGATACACCAGGCTGCGGGGCCACTCGATCAGCCACAACACGCAGTGGTAGGCGGTGTCGGTCCGCAGATAGTCCCAATGCTCCTGAACTGCTAACGGTCCCGCCGTGGTGAGGTCGCGGCCGGCGGTCGGCGTGTAGTCCAGCACCGGGCGGATCGCCGGGTCGTACGCGCACCGCAACTCATACGCCAAGTCCTCCGCGGTGAGCCAGCCCTCGACGGCCAGACTCGATGCGGCGAGGGCGGCCTCGACGACCCGCCGCTGCCCGGCCAGCACCTTCAGCGCGCCGGTGTGCCCGCCGCCGGACTTGCGGATCAGGCCGCGGCACCGTTTCGAGTCCAGGGTCAGCGCGAGCAGGACGTCGCTGCGGGAGGATGCCGGGCCGGCGATGTCCATCAGGTCCCGGTAGTTCTCGGCCGCCCACGCGGACAGGTGCTGTCCGTGAGCATGCTGGGCGTGGTAGTCGCGCAGGCCGTCGCCGGAGTCGGGGACGCACTGCTCCAGCACCTGGATGCGGCCGATCAGGTTGGACTGGCAGATCCCGGCCAGCACCCGCCCCCACCCGTTCACTTGGGCGTCCTGGGTTTCCGGGTCCAGCAGCAGGAACGCCGGCGCCCGCAACCGCAGGACCGCGGTGTACCCGCCGGTCCACGGATCATGCACGGTCACCGACCCATCCGACCCGGTCAGCGTGATCAGCCGGGCCTCCTGCCCCGGCAGGGCGAGCCGTCCCGCGGCCCGGGGGGTGGCGGTGGCGCGGAACCCGTTCTGCCGGGTCCGGCGGCGTCGCCAGTAGTGCCACAGGATCGGCGACCACTCGACCAGCGGGAACCCGTCGTACCGCACCAGCGCCACCGCGGTCAGCGGTCCGCCGGCCAGCAGGCCCACCCAGAACGCCGCCCCCAACCCCAGCGTCGGCACGCACGCGGCGACCAGCACGATCGCGATGAACAGGGTGATGGCCTGCGGCGCGGTCAGGTTCAGGATCAGGCCGCGGCGCGACCGCCGCGCCAACCGCGCGGTCCGCGGCGCGGCTATGGGCTTTTCGGTGAGAGTCATGCGCGGGAACCTCCAGGAGTCGGGGTCAGGATCGGCGTCGACGGCGGACTGTTGGTGAGCAGCCGGCGGGAGCCGTCGACCTGCTGCGGGCCCACCAGGCCCTGGGTTTCGGCGACCAGGAACATCCGTTCCGCCTGCGACCGGGGGATCGCCAAAGCCTGCGCGGCGGCGGCTGGGTGCACGGACGGGTGGTGCCCACCTGCCTGGGCCTGCTGATCGAAATGCTCACGCATCCGCGGCCACTGCACCGCATCCGGCGACTCCCACAACGCAGACCCGGTCGCGGCCACAGGTGAGGGAGCCGCCGGCTGGACATCGCCGGGCGAAGCCGGCGCATCGCCGCCCGCTGACGACATGGAGGTGCCGGTGCTGGATCCTGTTGCTCCCGAGACGGTTCCACCTGCGGCGGAGGCGGTTCCACCCTGGGCTGCCTTGCCCGTGCCCGCACCGGCGGTGGGTCGGCCACCGACTGCCGAGGCGGGACTCGCGGGCTGGCCGGCCCGACCGCCGCCGGTAGCGGCTTTGCCGGCGAGCCAGCCGCCGACAGCTCCGGCCCCACCGGCCAGAGCCGCGGCGCCGTGCCGGGTCATCCCCACACCCCGGCTCGCGTTGCGCAGGGCCGCGGCCGTGCCAGTCGAGTTCGCCGCGGTGATCTGCTCCGACGCGAAATGCACGAACTGCAGCACCGCCAACGGGCTGAACGCGGCCAGCAGCACCCACACCGACCCCAACAGGGCATCGGAGATGTCCCCGGTCACCGAGGAGGCGACCGCACTGTAGGCCAGGGTCAGGACCGCGCAGATCACGAACTTCGACAGCGCCAGCGCGAACACCAGCTCGGCCCACTTGACCGCCCACGACTTGGTTTTCCCGTAAGCCAGGCCGGCCATCGCGAACGGCGCGAACACCAGGGTGGCAATGATCATCGCCTTGCGCAGGAACAGGATGACGATGATCGTCGCCCACGCCAGGATCCCGAATCCCGCCAACAATGTGACGACCAACCAGCCGGAACCGTCGATCGCGCCCTGCATCGCGAACGCCTTCTTGATGCCGTCCTGCGCGGCGGCCTGCGCCCCGCCGAGTAGATAGTTGCTGAACTGGTCAACGATCAGCAGCAGGCCGGCGGTCAACACCGCGCACGCCGACCCCAGGAACAAGCCGAGGGCGCTGCCCCACACGGCCCGCCACAGCCCGGACGGGGACCGGGCCAGCATCGCGGTCACCACCTGGAACACGAACAACAGACCGACGACGGGCAGCACCAGGTACCGCATCATGCCCAAGACGTTCTGCAGCCAGTCGGCGCCCAGGTTGATCCGCAGCCCGGAGTTGATCTGGTCGATCGCCTTGAGCATCATCCACTGATTCGCGTTCACCGCCCCGGCGGCGATCCGCTTGAGCACGTCGTCCGAGGTGTCGGACAACCAGTCCTGCACCCCATCCGCCGCCACCATCGTCGTCACGAGAACTCCCTTGTCGTCATCGGTCCGGAACGGGTCATTGGAAGGTGCCGCATTCGTTCCACTCCGCCAGGCCGGCACCGTTTTCCAGCAGGGCGACGACCACGGCTTTCTTGTTGTTGTTGTCCCGCAACGCCACCCACGCCGACCGCATGTCCGCCGACGGATCCAGGGTGCGGTGGGTGTCGTCGCCGCCCCACGGGTTCGGGTTCCGGATGAACGCCTCGTCCAGGTCCTGGTTCAGCTTGTCCAGATCCCCCGGCCCGTAGTCCCACGCCGCGTAGACCATGCCCGTGTTGTCCCGGCAGGAGAAGTAGTTCCGCGGGCAGTCACCGCCCTGCCCCGCGCGGCTGGACGCACAGGAGCGGGCCCGGTCCGCCAACCCACCGTCCGTCGAGAATGGTGGGAGGCCGTCCTTCGCCCGGACCGTGTTGATGTCGGTGGTCCACCGGTCGGACAGGTCCAGGACCTCCCACGCCTGCGGCGTCTGCGGCGCATCCTGGATGCCGTAGTCCTTGGGGTCGCCGGCGAACGCCGATGCTTGGGTGTCGGTCCAGTGCACGTAGGTGACCCCACCGCCCAGCAGTAGCGCAGCCGCCAACGACACTGCGACCCCAGTGCGGGCCCGGCTCACCACCGCGCCATTCGCGGTCAGGGAGCCGACCGCCCAGGTCGCCCCGCACACGACGACCGCGGCGACCGCCAGGACGAGGGCGAACAGGACGCCCTGGTTGATCCACGAGGTGATCGCCTCGGTGCCCGATTGTGGTTGCCAGTTCATGAGATCACTCCGTATTCCCAGTGCCACGGCTCGGGTTTCGACCCGTCGGATTGCGCCCAGGCGGGGTGGACCCAGCCGAACCCGCCGGCGTTCGCGGTGAGCCAGTCGAACGCCGCCCCCGACCCGGTGTTCACGTCGCAGCACGCGCCGATGTCCACCGCCTTGGCCCAGCCGTGATTGCTCGTCCCGGGGTCGGCGCACAGGCTGCCCTTCTCCGCCCGGCACGCCACTTGATCGTCGTAGGAGCGGTAGCCGTCGGTGATCCCGATGTCCTGCCCGAACACCGCCCGGAACGCCGTGTTCAGCTGGGCGAACGCCGCCGCCGCCTGACACTCCAATAGCAACGACGGAGCCGAGGGGACCGGGCACAACGCCGATGCCGGGATCCGCCCGTTCTGATACCCACCCCACTCCGCCGATCCACCGCCGCCGGTGGCGACGACCGGAGAAACGCCCGATGACCCGCACCCCTGGTCCGCGGCCACCGTCGGCACTGCGGTCCCGGTGGTGCCGGCCGGGGTGGTGGAGAGTTCGGTGACGATACCGGTGGCCTGCTGGTACATGTCGCGGTAGATGCCGCCGTCCGACGACGGGGAACCCTGCACCGTCTGGGCCGCGTTCCACGGCGGCATGCCCTGCCACCCCGGCACCTGCACCAGCCGGTCGAAGAACTTCCCCGCCGCAATGGCCGGGTCGATCAACTCCGCCGGAGTGCCCCACCCGGTCATCGGCCGCTGCTGGAACAACCCGATCGAGTCCAGGTTGTTCCCGACCCGATCATGCGGAAATGCCAACGATTCCCGGGCCACCGCCCGCTCGCTGTCGTTGAGCTGCCGCCCCTCCGCCGACCCGACCAAGGTGGAGGTGCCGTCGTTGGCGTAGTTGAACAGCGTCGACTCGGCCAGGGCGACGGACACCCCGATCGCCGCCCCCGTCGACCCCAACCCCCGCGCCAGGGCGACCCCGATGATGATCCTGGCGTTCCGTTCCTGCGCCGCATCCAACGCACCGCCGGTGCTGCCCGTCACCGGAACACAAGTCCCGGGCTGGTTGGCAGGCTTCGGGTTGGCGATCGCGGCGACGGTCACCACGACCGCCATGCCCAGCAGCAGCGCGACCGAGGCCGGCGCGATCAGTTGAATCCTGCGGACGGTGCGGATCATTTCGGCCCCAACGCGTCCCGCAGGTGCGCCGGCAACACCCCGTCCAACGTGCAGAACCGCGTCGCCGGCGGACACGCCACCGTGACCCCCAATGCCACCGGCACCGTCGTCGAGACGCCACCCTTGGTGGTGATCGTCTGCTCGCCGGTCACATCGATCCCGTACACCCCGGGCGATGCGCCGATCCCTTTCAGGCGGTTGGCCGCCCACGCCGACACCTGCACGTCGGTCAGGTCCACGGTCACCGTGGTCCGGTTCTTCCGCATCGAATCCAGCGCCGGCCCCGTCGGGGTGAACGCCGCCAGATCCTCCGCCAGCCGCGCCGAATCGCCATACGGTGCCGGCGCGGACGCCAACAGCAGGTCCTGATTCCGGGCGTCGAAGTCCGTCGAGGAGTCGTAGGCCAGCAACGCCTGCGCGACCAGCCACGCGAACCGCAGATGATCGCTCTGACCGCCGACCAACTGTGAGTCGGGCCGGCCACCTGGCAGCATCACCGACGAACTCACCGACGTCGATTGACTCGACGCGATCGTCACGGCGGCGGTGGAACGGGCGGCGGTGCTTGACGGCCTTGCGCCGGCCGACGAATCGTTCGGCCTGAGCGCGACGACCGCGGTCACGACGATCAGCGCAGCGAGTGCTAGCCCGCAGGCGACCAGCATCCAGCGACCGCGCCCTCTCGAGCGCAGGGGGCTCAACATCGCCGCGCTCAAACCGACAGGAAGGGGGCAGCAGGCGTCACCACCTGGGTCACGGAGGCCGGCGCCGACACCTTCTTTCCGATGTCGTTGAACCAGCCGACCAGGTAGCCGGCGCCGCCGACCAGCAGGGCCGCGACCAGCGCGACGATCAGCGTCGTCTTGCCCCGCGACGAATGCTGCGGATTGTGGCCGAAGGCGCCCACCGCCCACAGGATCGCGCCGATCAGGAACGCTGCTACACACGCGACCAGGGCGTATGGGATCAGGCCCAGCACCAGGCCCTTGAACGTTGCCAGACCCGGCAAGGTCGTCTCCGTCGCACCGGTCAACGGATTCGACCCGCCGGCCGGGGCTGGGGCCGGCGCGGTGCTGTCTTCAGGGGCGGACAGGACTCGGAACATGGAGGTACTCCCACAGGTAGGCCGGGTCACCCGGCAACGGATGCGTCGCCTACCTGTGCGGAGCGCCATGGCGAGTTACGGAA
This sequence comes from Nakamurella sp., assembly GCA_044223435.1. GTDB lineage: Bacteria > Actinomycetota > Actinomycetes > Mycobacteriales > Nakamurellaceae > Nakamurella. The sequence goes on along the minus strand of JBGALY010000018.1, from coordinate 20,605 downwards.
GTCTGCCCGAACGTGCCGCAGCAAGAGCGCCCTAGCTTCCGGCGTGCCGACAGCTACCGGACGCAGTCCCATCCGGTCAATGCGATTCAGTCAGCACGATCGCTGCCGTCGGTGACCCATTCGGCGATACTGCTTAGGTGAGCATCGGCGAACCTAGGGCCTCTGTAGCGCGCGCCGCCGGTGACGGCTGCTACGAGGCGTCACGGGCGGCGGCTCTAGCTGGCGTGCCAAAGACCACCGTCTACTGGTGGGCCCGCAACCGGATCGTCGTGCCATCGGTCTCGCCCGTCCGCGAGAAGTTCTGGTCGTACTCCGATCTCATGGCGCTGCGCATCGTGTCCTGGCTCCGGCACCCAAAGTCCACCGACGCAGGAAACCTACCGGCCAGCCCGATGCCCAAAGTTCGTAAGGCGCTGCGAATGCTCGACGAGTGGAACCTTGACCCGTGGGACCCGCAGGCGCCGGGAAGCTCCCCGTTGTTGGTGGACCGGGCCGGCGAGATCTTCATCCGCGCCGGTGATCAGATCGTTACCCTCGACCGACAACCGACCTACTTACCCGAGGACGTCTTGGAGCTGACAGATCCATTTACGGCCGCGGGCCGGTCTGGACCGAACCTGGTACGTCCTCGTCCCCATCTGCGGATCGTGCCAGCCAAGGTTGCTGGTGAACCTCACATCGAGCACTCCCGGCTGACCACCCAAACCATCGCAGCGTTGGCGAATCGCGGCTTTACCACCGCGCAGATCGCTGAGATGTACGACGAGCCGGCATTGAAGATCGCGGAAGCCATTGACTTGGAGCGCCAGCTGTCGATCGAGCCTTCGGCCGCTGCATGACCCAGCCGGCGGCCAGCATGCGGCTCGCGCTGGACCAAAACTTCCCGCTCTCCATATTGCGTCAACTCCGAGGTCTACTCCCTGATGACGTCGAGCTGGTCCACCTCAACCACATTGACCGGCGCATGTCGGATCTCTCGGACCGCGCACTGATCATCGCTCTATGGCAAGCGGGCTGGGACGGGCTAGTAACGAACAACTACAAGATGCTCGATATCCCGCACGAGGTTGCGGCGATCGTCAAGACCGAGCTCACAGTGATCGCGATCGAAGGCCTAGGTCATGACCCGATCCGCGCCACCGGAGCTCTTCTACTTGAACTTCCCGGGCTCTCCCGCCGGCTCCGACCCCGCCGTGCAAACGTGTTTCGCCTGAAGCAGCACCCATCGACCAGCGCGTGGAGCTACTTCGCCGACGCCGCGCGCAAGCAGAACCGCGAACCGCAGACACTCTGGCAGGACGTCGGCGTGTTCGAGGACGAGCTCGCACAACCCGCCCTGCCCGAGATCGGGCCCGAAGTCGGATAGCTCGGCGCCAGGGGGTGCCACCAGGAGGGACGTGCTCCCAGCGGATCGCTCATGCTAGTGCGGGACTGACATAGTGGCTGTCCGTCGGCGAGCGGTTTCGTTCGGCGGCGATCCTGGCCCGGAGGGGTTGCCATCAAGCACACAGCCCCAGCGCACCTTGGTGCGTCACTGGAGCGACTTGCCCAGGAAGCGGTACCGGTCAGGACCGATGTGCTGACGGCGACCGCCGGGGCCAACGGCGCCTCCACCTGATCCGGGCATCCTCGAGGAGCTGTTCAGCGGATCTGAGCCCGTTGAGCGTCGAGTTGGTGGTCGCGGACCCAGGTCTGGGTAGCTATCTGGACGGCGTCCCAGGGTGAGCCGAGCGGTGGTGTGTAGGACAGGTCCAGTTCGTTCATGGCGTCGGCGGTCATGCCGTGGAACAGGGCGGCGGCGTAGGTGTCGACCCGTTTGGCGATCTCCGCGCCGCGGGTGCCGACAAGTTGGGCACCGAGGAGCTTGCCGGTGGTGGCGTCGCCGGTGACGCGGATGGTGATCGGGGTGGCTCCGGGGTAGTAGGCCTTGTGGTCGTCAGGGGTGGTGGTGGTGCTGACAGGGGTGAAGCCGGCGGCGGCGGCTTCGTGTTCGCGCAGACCGGTGCGGGCGGCGACGAGGTCGAACACCTTGACCACCTGGGTGCCCAGTGATCCGGCGTAGTGGACGCTGCCGCCGAGCGCGTTTTCCCCGGCGACGCGGCCCTGTTTGTGGGCGGTGGTGCCAAGGGGCAGGTAGGTGACGCCGAGCATGCGGTGATGCGTGACGACGCAGTCTCCGGCCGCCCGCACGTGCGGCAGGCCGGTGGCCATCGTCGTGTCCACGATGACCGCGCCGCGGGGACCCGTCTGTGCCCCCGCCCGGACGAGCAGGTCGGTGTCGGGTCGGACCCCGACGACGACCAGGACCAGGTCGACGTCCCAGGCCAGCGGTTCCCCGTCGGCGTGTTTGCCGTCGACGTGCAGCCGGGCCGGCCCGTTGTCGGTGCGGGTGATGCGGGTGACGGTGGAGTTGGTGTGCACGTCGACGCCGTGCTTGATGAGTTCGGTGTGGACGAGCGCGCCGAGGTCGGTCTCGACGGTGGGCAGGACTTCGGGGAGCATCTCGACCTGGGTGATCTGGATGCCGCGTGCGGTCAGTCCCTCGGCCATCTCCAGTCCGACGTACCCGGCCCCCACGATCAGCGCGGTCTTGGGCGCGATGCGGTCGAGGCTGTCTGTGAGGGCGAAGGTGTCGCCCATCGAGTGCAGCAGGTGAACGCCGGCGGACGCGTCGAGGGTGTCCAACCCGTCGATCGGAGGGCGGACGGGGACCGCTCCGGTGCCCACGACCAGTTCGTCGTACTCGATCCAGGACTCGACGCCGTGCTGGTCCCGCAGCCCAAGGCGTTGTCCGCCCACGTCGATGGTGGTCGCGACGGTGTCCAGACGCAGCTTCATGCCGGTTGCTTCGAGGTCGGCGTGGGTGCGGTGGGCCAGGTTGCGCCAGTGGGTGACTTCACCGGAGATGAAGTAGGGGATGCCGCAGATGGAGAAGTTCGGATAGGCGTCGGCCACGACCACGGTGACCTCGGCGGTGGGATCGAGTTCGCGGGCGCGGAGGGCGGCGGAGATCCCGGCGTCGCTGCCGCCGACGGCTACCAGATGCATGACGGCCCTTTCAGGCGTGGGTGGTGGTGGAGGACTGGACGCTGCCGTTGGGTGTGCTGACCGTGGGCGGGTCGATCACCTCGTCCGCGCAGTCTGCGCGGTCGGGGTAGATCACGAGGATCAATGCGACGGCGAGAAGGAGGCCGACGAGTTGCATCCCGATGAACGCGCCGGCCGAGGCGGGGGCGATCCCGGCGAAGGTGTCGGTGAAGATGCGGCCGATGGTGACGGCGGGGTTGGCGAAGCTGGTGGAGCTGGTGAACCAGTAGGCCGCCCCGATGTAGGCGCCGACGGCCGGCGCGACCAGGGCGGTCCGCTTCGTGCGGACCAACGAGTAGATCAGCAGCAGCAGCCCGGCGGTGGCGACCACCTCGGCCAGGAGATGGCCCCCGCCGGTGCGGTCCTTGGTCGAGATACCGACTCCGACCTCGAACATCCCGTTCGCGAGCAATGAGCCGGCGATGGCCCCGGCCACCTGTGCCACGGTGTAGCCAGCCACCTGCGGGAGGCGGATGCCCGTGCCGGTGCGCCGGCCAAGGAACCAGTCCGCCAGTGAAACGACCGGGTTGAAATGCGCCCCGGAGACCGGGCCGAACATCAGGATCAACGCGGCCAGGCCGAGCGTGGTGGCGATGCTGTTCTCCAACAGCTGCAGGCCGACGTCGTCCGGGGACAGTTGCTGGGCGGCGATTCCGGAGCCGACCACGACCGCGACCAGCAGGGCGGTGCCAAGGAACTCGCCGAACAGGCGGCGGACCAAAGGTGTAGTCACACCGGCATCTTGACCGATCGACAATGCCTCAGTCAAACTTGAGACAAGCACGATTGAGTGATCTGTCAGTGTTGGCGGTGTGAGGAGAAGTCGTGAATCAGTTGGTGTCCCTCCCGGAGGTGCCGTCCGCGGGCGCAGCCACCGCGTCGACGGGCGATCAGGATGATCGCATCCACGATGTGATCGTGGTCGGCTCGGGGCCGGCCGGGTACACGGCGGCGATCTATCTGGCCCGGGCCGAGCTCGCGCCGCTGGTGTTCGAGGGTTACTCCTACGGGGGCGCGTTGATGAACACCACCGAGGTGGAGAACTTCCCGGGGTTTCCGGCCGGAATCATGGGTCCGGAGCTGATGGGTCAGATCCGCGAGCAGGCCGAGCGGTTCGGCGCCGATCTGCGCACCGTCGACGCCGAGGCGGTCGACCTGTCCGGCCCGATCAAGACGGTCACCGTGGACGGTGATGTGCACCGTGCGCGGGCGGTCGTGCTGGCCACCGGCTCCGCGGCACGGTACATCGGGCTGCCCGACGAACAACGCTTGGTCGGCCGCGGCGTGTCCGCCTGCGCCACCTGCGACGGGTTCTTCTTCCGGGACCAGGACATCCTGGTCGTCGGTGGCGGCGACTCGGCGATGGAGGAGGCGACCTTCCTGACCCGGTTCGCCCGGTCGGTGACGATAGTGCACCGGCGCGACGAGTTCCGGGCGAGCGCCATCATGATCGAACGGGCCCGCAAGGACCCGAAGATCAAGTGGCTGACGAACGCGGTGGTGAGCGCGCTGCACGGGGACACCAGCCTGACCGGCGTCACCGTCACCGACACCCGCAACCGGGAGCAGTCCGAACTGGCGGCGACCGGCCTGTTCGTCGCGATCGGCCACGATCCGCGGTCGGAGCTGTTCCGAGACCAGGTGACGGTCGACCACGAGGGCTACGTGCTCACCGGCCATCACGTGTCGGCGATCGCCAACACCGGCACCAGCATCGAGGGTGTCTTCGCTTGCGGCGACCTGGTCGATCACACCTACCGGCAGGCGATCACCGCGGCCGGCACCGGTTGCGCGGCCGCGCTGGACGCGCAGCACTACCTCGCACGTCACCCGGCGCCGAACGGCGGCATCGGGGCTCATCCCACCAACGATCCCCTGCCGCAGGAACCTCGGGCGCCGTTCGAGGAGGCGCTGAGCCGCTGAGCGGCCCGGAGCTGTACGTGGCCAACCGACGGAACCGGCCCGCTGGTTCGGCGATCGGTGAGCGGGCGTGAATACCCCCGGGTGCACCGCAGCCCCACCGCTCAGAGGGTCAGCTGGCGGCGGTGGTGGTCGTAGTGCTGGGTGCCGTAGTGATAGACGTCCAACACGCTCATCGTCGGTTGGAAGTAGGGATCCCAACGGGTCGGGAAATGCATGGTCAGCGCGAGCGCCGTGGGTGTTTCGGTTTCCAGCTTGCGACACAGCGCGTCGATGGTGGCATCCAGGATGGCGACCATCCGGCGAGGGGCGAGGAGTAGCCCGCCGCCGGCGGAGCCGGCGTAGTTGATCAAGTGGAACGGCCGGTGGGCGGCGTCGAGCACGGCGGCGAACCCTCGGCTGTGTCCCAACCGACCCAACGCGCGAACCAATGGCAGCAGGGTGCGCACGATGAGATAGCCGAACACCATGTGCCACAGCAGCTGTCGGTTGGTCCATCGGGTGCCGTCGGATCGCCGGCGCAGGTCATCCGGACCGGCCCGGGCCACCAGGTCGCGGAAATCGGACTGGACGCGTCGCAGTTCGGCCTGAATCTCGCTGCTGTTCACGGCCGGATCTCCGTTCGGGTCGACTGTCCCCAGTGTCCGCCCGGAGAACCACGCCTGGCCGGGCATGAGCGGAGCCGGCGACGTCGCCGGCAACCCGAGCCGAGCCCGACGGGACCGGCTCCTGACACAGGCGCGCACACCCAACGCCCACCTACATATTGACAATTGTCGATGCATCGACCACTATCGATGCATCGATGGGCGTCGATGCATGGAAGGGATGGGATTTCGATGGGTGCAGGGCAGCGGGTGGCGGCGGCGGTGGTGGGATCGGCGGTGGCGGGGTCGGGTTTGCCGGTGGTGGTGATCGGTGGTGGTCCGGTCGGGTTGGCGGCGGCCGCGAATCTGGTGGAGCGGGGGCTGGAGCCGCTGGTGTTGGAGGCCGGCGATCGGGTCGGGTCGGCGATCTCGGAGTGGGGTCACGTGTCGCTCTTCTCCCCGTGGACCTACGCCGTCGACGCCGCGTCACGGCGCCTGCTGCGCCGGACCGCCTGGCAGGAGCCGGATCCGGACGCGTTGCCGACCGGGCGGGATCTGGTGGAGCAGTATCTGGCGCCGTTGGCGGCCACCCCGGAGTTGGCCGGCCGGATCCGCACCGGGACCCGAGTAGTCGCGGTCACCCGGCAGGGAGTGGACAAGACCCGCACCGTGGGGCGGGACGGACACCCGTACCTGGTCCGCGCGGTGACCGCGGACGGCGTGCGTGACATCGCGACGGCCGCGGTCATCGACGCCTCCGGCACCTGGGGCCGGCCGAACCCGCTGGGGGCGGCTGGACTGCCCGCGGCCGGTGAGGCGCAGGCGGCGCCCTGGCTGGCCGGTCCCCTGCCGGACGTGTTGGGCCGGGACCGGGACCGGTTCGCCGGTCGGCGGGTGTTGGTGGTCGGGATGGGCCACTCGGCCGCGAACACGCTGCTGGCGCTGGTGCGGCTGCGGCGGCAGGAACCCGACACCCGGATCAGCTGGGTGGTCCGGTCGGCGTCGCCGACCCGCCTGTACGGCGGCGGCAAGGCCGACCAGCTCCCGGCCCGCGGCGCCCTGGGCGGCGGGGTACGCGAGGCAGTGCGGTCCGGCGCCGTCACGCTGCTAGCCGGGACCACCATCACCGCCCTACGCCCCGCCGGGGACGGCTCGCTGCAGATCGAGCTGACCCACGCAGGCGAGCACACCGGGCCGGCCGACGATGAACCGGACCGCGATGATCTCGCCGTCGATGTGGTGGTCGGCGCGGTAGGTTTCCGCCCGGACCTGGACATGCTGCGGGAGGTGCGGCTGAATCTGGATCCCGCAGTGGAGGCGCCGGCCGGGCTGGCCCCACTGATCGATCCGAACTTCCACTCCTGCGGGACGGTGCCGCCGCACGGCGCGGCCCTGTTGGCCCACCCGGACGAGGGCTTCTACCTGGTTGGGATGAAGAGCTACGGCCGGGCCCCAACGTTCCTGCTGGCCACCGGCTACGAACAGGTCCGCTCCATCGCCGCGGCCCTGGCCGGCGACCAGGAGGCCGCCGACCGGGTCGAGCTGCAGCTGCCCGAGACCGGGGCGTGCAACGCCACCAGGGCTGCGGTGGACAGCGAACCGGCCGGCCTCGGGTTCGCCACCGGCACCGCGCACGGCCACGCAAGTCAGCTGCTGGTTGCCGTCGGCGGCCGGTGAACGCTGCCGCCCAACCACGGCCGGGTGGGGCGGGGCGGGCACTGGCCGCGCTGCGCCTGACTCAGATCGTCAGCCGGGGTGCTGCACCACGCGCTCCCGGTGACCTTGGCCGCGATCGCGGCCGGGCCCGGCGGTCAGACCTGGCCGGTGAGGGCGCCTGCGATCGCCGCCAGGGCGCCGGGCACCAGGGAGTAGTACGCCCACTTGCCCCGCTGCTCCCGCGCGATCAGGCCGGCGTCGGTGAGCACCTTCAGGTGATGGGACACGGTCGGCTGACTCAACCCCACCGGATCGGTCAGGTCGCACGCACACGCCTGCCCCTCGGCGCCCTGCGCCGCGATCAGCGAGATCAACCGCAACCGGGTCGGTTCGGCCAGCGCTTTGAGCACCGCGGCCAGCCGCTCGGCCGCCGCGGCGTCCAGCACCGCCCCGGTAGTCGGGTTGCAGCACGCCGCCAGGTCGGTCAGCGACAAACGGGTGCGGGTCACGGTGCTCACGGAGCTCACCTTACCCGAATGCATTGACATACGTCGATGCGAGTGGAAAGCTCATCGCATCGACATTCGTCTATGTGGAGGTTCAGGATGACGGACGTGTCAGCGGTGGACGAGGGGATGCGGGATCGGGTCCGGGACCGGTACGCCAGAGCGGCGTTGACGGTCACCGAGGTCGGTGTGAACGCTGACTGCTGCAGCGGTGGGGGGTGCGGGCCGACGGTGTTGGACGAGGCAGGCGAGGCGTTCGGCGCAGGACTGTATGAGCCGGACCAGACCACCGGCCTGCCGCCGGAGGCGGTGCTGGCCAGCCTGGGCTGCGGCAACCCGCTCGCGGTGGCCGAGCTACGGGAGGGCGAGCGAGTCTTGGACCTGGGCTCGGGCGGCGGGATCGACGTGCTGCTGTCCGCGAAGCGGGTCGGCGCAACCGGTTTCGCCTACGGGTTGGACATGACCGACGAGATGCTGCAGCTGGCCCGGAGCAACGCGGTCAAGGCCGGCGCCACGAATGTCGAGTTCGTGAAGGGGCACATCGAGGACATCCCGCTGCCCGACGCCGCGGTGGACGTGGTGATCTCCAACTGCGTGATCAACCTGTCCGTCGACAAGCCGGCCGTGCTGGCCCAGATGTTCCGAGTACTGACCCCGGGCGGGCGGATCGGAATCTCCGACGTCGTCGCCGAGGACCAGCTCACCGCGGCGGACCGGGCCGAACGCGGCTCCTACGTCGGGTGCATCGCCGGCGCCCTGTCCCGGACCGAATACCTCGACGGGCTGGCCGCGGCTGGGTTCGTTGACGCCGACGTCACCTTCACCCACGAAGCAGCACCGGGCATGCACGCGGCGATCGTCCGCGCCACCAAACCGGTCTCGATCGACAACTGACTCGAGGACGCGAAGCTACCGAAAGTGCGGCCCGGGTGCGGGGTCGTGGCGTCCGTTCGACGAACGTCCCGGCGGCCGGCTGCCGAACGGACACCACTCCAGGCGCACCCGCCTGGGCTAGACGTGCGCCAAATCGGGCTGGCGACGCGGTCATGAGCCGGGCGCGGGGCCGAGCCTTCCTGGGTGTAGACGTCCCCCACCCGATCCACGGCCGGACCCGGTCAAGACCCGGCCGGACGGTAGCTTTTGGTCAGGTCGGTCAGCGGAATCAGTGGCGGACCGTGGTGATGTTGAGTTCGGCCAACAATCGGTAGACGCGTTGCTCGATTTCGTCGCGGATTGGCCGCACACTGTCTACACCGAGCCCGGCCGGGTCCTCCAGGATCCATTCCTCGTATCGTTTGCCGGGGAACACGGGGCAGGCGTCGCCGCAGCCCATGGTGATAACGACGTCGGCGGCACGGACAATCTCGTCGGTCCAGGGCTTGGGGTACTCCCCAGTGATGTCGATGCCGCGTTCGGACATCGCGGCGATCGCGGCCGGGTTGATCATGTCCCCTGGCTCGGAACCGCCCGACCAGGCCACGGCCTGATCGCCGGCGAGGCGCTGGAAGAAGCCGAGCGCCATCTGGGAGCGGCCGGCGTTGTGGGTGCAGAGGAACAGCACCGTGGGCCGCCCGTCATGGGACATTCCTTCGACCTTCGCCAGGGCGCGGAGTCGTTGCCGGGCGAAACGTTCGGCCAGCAGGGGTAGGAAATTCAGGACGGCGGCCCGGCCTGCGAACTGGTGGTAGGAGGAATGCAGGAATCGTTCGATGGTTTCCGTCCCGAAGAAATCGGCGAATTCCTGCCGCAGGTTTGATGCCGCGGTCCGGAGGGCAAGTTGTTGGTCGATGGACAGGTCTGATCGGCGGTAGCTGGTTTCAGTCATGCTCGCCCTTCCTGCTTGGGGATGGTGGATGGCGGGGGCCAGTCGGGTAATGCGGCCGGAGGTCGTCCAGTTCGTGGTCGAAGGCTGCGGTGCCGCCGACCAGGGCTGGGGCGTCCGGGATCGGCCAAGGCTGGTGTGCACAGCGACCCACCGCAAATTGCTCTGCGTTCACTTCAGCACTCATTGCCTCAATCTTGACTGAGTGGTATCGATGGGTCAAGGCGTTCGACGGACCGGCCCAAGGAATCTCGGAAGCAGCTTTGCTGAACACCGATACAGCGCCGGTCTCCGACGTGGTGATCACCGTGGGGCTGGCCGCCGCCGGCCCGATTCTTCCAGGCTCCCGGCAAGCTACGAGGACTGGAGAAACTCGACGACCCGCCGGGCAAGGCATTGACGCCGTACGGCCGATCCGCGAGGGCACCACGGCCCGGGTCCAGGGCCTGATCGGCGAGCCACCGGCCTCGACCCACGACATCCGACCTGCAGCGTCCCACGGTCGCGTTCACCCGTTGTTCACCAGAATCCGGTGAGGAAACCAGCTCTGACCAGGATGATCCCGCGGCCGCGCATCGACACACTGCTTGACGCGTCGGATTCCGTGAAGCGACAATTGAGTCAATTAATGCCGAGCTGCTTTGCCCCGATGTGCTGCGGGAGCCGGTCATGACCCACAAGCTGCTCCGACCCCGGGGGCCCGACCATCGACTGGCCGGGTCGGCACCTCCTGCCCCCACCCTTCCGGCCGGTCAACAGATCGCCGCCACGCCGGGGAACCCTGGCGGGCGCCGATGGCAACCGCCCCACCTGAGTCCTCGCCAGTACCTGGTGCTGCAGGCCGTCGCCGACCACCGCATCCAACGGTATGTCCTGCTGGGCACCTACGAACCGCACCTGCTGGACGGCAAGAACGTCATTTGGACGCTGCGAGCGCTGGTCGTCCGCAGCCTCGTGCAACTTGCACCCATCGGACCGCCGCAGATCACCCGCCGCGGCCGCCGAACCCTGGATTCCCCCGACTGACGCCATCCACGGATGTGAGATCCGCCCGTCGGCCGACGAACCATCCACGCCGGAGGTCGTCACGTCCGGTAGGAAGGCCACCGGTTTCCTGGAACACCACCCGACGACCGAGGCTCACCGCATGGTCGGCGACCCCGGCTCAACAACGCCGCATCCGCCAACCGGCCGCGGCCGGTTGAACCAGCCGAGCGTCCGACCCCCGCACCGCCCGTCCCCGCTTCCTGGCCCCCGAGGTATCAGCCGGTCAGGTCGTCTGCGCCGGCCAAGGCGCTGATGCGGCGGGCGATCTCGTCGTACGCGGCGTCGAACGCGGCGTCGGTGCCGTCCCGGACCGGATCCGGGATCGACCAATGCAGCCGGGGCGTACCGGGATCCATTTCTTCGTGGGCGTTGTCGCAGACCGCCACAACCAAGTCACCGGAAGCCACGACCTGCTCGACATGAGCGGTGCGGGCCCGGCCCAGCCGCAGGCCGTGCCGCCGACCGGCGGCCACCGCCCCGGGATGGACACGGGCGGCCGGGTGGGTGCCCGCGGACGCTGCCGGTACTCCGCTGACCTTCTGCCAGCACGCGGCCGCCAACTGCGAGCGGGCCGAGTTGTGGGTGCACACAAACACTACCCGCTGCCCGGCCGTCAGGACCTGTGGACTGGTGCTGATCGCCGCCCAGACCAACGGATCCTCGGTCCGCAGCTGCACGTAGGCGCGCCGGCGGTCCCCCTCGGACTGCACCCGCCGGACCACGCCGGCGTCCTGCAGCACCCGCAGGTGATGGGCAAGAAGGTTCGTCGCCAGGCCGAACTCCGCACCCAACTCCCCCGGTGACGCATCCCCCGGGACGAGCCGGTCTACGATCGCCAATCGGGCCGGCTCCCCCAGCGCAGCGTGCACCCGGGCCCGTCGCTCCAGATCACCGGTCACCCCATCACCTCCATCGTGATTGCCTCAAGTATTGTTGAATCGCCGTCGAGGTTCAAGCCTCGCCATCCCCACATCGGAGGATCCCAGGTGACCGACAAGCCCAGCGTGCTGTTCGTCTGTGTCCACAACGCCGGCCGCTCCCAGATGGCCGCCGGATTCCTCACCGCGCTGTCCGACGGACAGGTCGAGGTCCGCTCCGCCGGCTCCCTGCCCGCGGACCAGGTCAACCCCGTCGCCGTGCAGGCCATGCAGGAGATCGGAGTGGACATCTCCGACCAACAGCCGAAGGTCCTCACCACCGACGCGGTGCAGTCCTCCGACGTGGTCATCACGATGGGCTGCGGGGACGTCTGCCCGATCTTCCCCGGGAAACGCTACGAGGATTGGAAGCTCGACGATCCGGCCGGTCAGGGCATCGGCGCCGTGCGGCCGATCCGCGACGAGATCCGCCGCCGGGTGCAGCAGCTGATCGCCGAGCTGCTACCCGCCCGGGCCTGAGCGCACCGACACCAGGAGATCCACGTGGACCAGATCCCGTCAGTACTGTTCGTGTGCGTCAAGAACGGTGGAAAGTCACAGATGGCGGCCGGCCTGATGCGCCGGGCCGCCGGCGCGAGTGTCCGCGTCGATTCGGCCGGTACCCGGCCGGGCGCGGCCATCAACCAGCTGTCGGCCCAGGTGCTGCTCGAGGTCGGCGTCGACATCACCAACCAGCACCCGCAGCAGCTCACCGACAGCCTGATCAGGTCGGCCGACCGGGTCGTCGTGCTCGGCCGTGAAGCCCAGGTCGAATCGGTCGCCGGCACCCCGGTCGAGATGTGGGACACCGACGAGCCCGCCGAACGAGGCATCGAGGGCATCGAACGCATGCGCCTGGTCCGCGACGACATCGCTCGACACGTCGACCAACTGGCCGCCGAACTGGCCACCCAACCCCCTTCATCCGCGCCGATCGGCGACTGACCGGGCCGCAGTGCACGGCCAAATGACCGCTGACCCGGCCGCGCTGGCGGATGTCGTGGTAGTCGGTGGTGGACAGGCCGGCCTCGCCGCCGGCTACCACCTGCGGCGGGCCAACGCCCGTTTCGTAATCCTGGATGCCCAACCTGGCCCCGGCGGCGCCTGGCGGCACGGATGGGATTCGCTACGCCTGTTCTCCCCGGCCCGGTACAGCCCGCTGCCCGGCTGGTGGATGCCCGACCAGCCCGGCGAACAGTTCCCGACCCGCGGCCACGTGCGCCAATACCTGGCCGACTACGAGGCCCGGTACGAGTTGCCGGTGCAACGCCCGGCCGAGGTCACCGCCGTCACCGCGCACTCTGACGCCATGCAGGTGCACACCTCCGACGGAACGGTCTGGCGGGCCCGGGCGGTGATCAGCGCCACCGGCACCTGGCGGCGACCGTACTGGCCCCGCTACCCCACCGCCGACCGATTCACCGGAACCCAGCTGCACACCGTGTCCTACCAACGACCCGAGCCGTTCGCCGGGCAACAGGTCATCGTCGTCGGGGGTGGCAACTCGGCCGCCCAGATCCTGGCCGAGGTCAGCGCCGTCGCCAACGCGACATGGGTGACGCTGCGGCCGCCGCGGTTCCTGCCCGACGACGTCGACGGACGGGTGCTGTTCGACGTCTCCACCCGACGGCAGATCGCGCTGCGCGCCGGCCACAGCGACCCGGGCGGCGTCACCGCCCTGGGCGACATCGTCATCACCCTCGGCGTGCGGGCGGGCCGGGACCGAGGCGCGCTGGCCCGGCGACCCATGTTCGACCGTCTCACCCCGACCGGCGTCGCCTGGGCCGACGGCAGGGAACAAGCCGCCGACACGATCATCTGGTGTACCGGGTTCCGACCCGACCTGGACCACCTGGCCCCGCTGGCCCTGGACCGGACCGACGGGATCCCCCGCACCGCGGGCACCAGATCCGTCGACGAGCCGCGTCTGCACCTGCTCGGCTACGGCGACTGGACCGGCGCCGCGTCCGCCACCCTCATCGGCGCCGCCCGGACGGCCAAGGGATGCGTCACCGAACTGCTGCACCACCTCCGGGCCGGATCGCCGGCGCGGTAGGACGACAACCGGCCGCGGCGCAGCGGGGGCGCCCGCGAGCCCAACGGCCCACCGAAGTCAAGCGTCCCGACCCGGTGGGCCCGGGTGCGTGCGGTTCAGCCGGTGCAGCCGGTGTGCGCGGTGCAGGACGACGGACCGGCGTAGTCCATCACCCCGCCACCGGCGGAGACCTCGATGGTGCAGCAGTCCAGCAGCAGGTCCCGCAGCTGGCGGCGACCCCGTTGCACCCTGGACTTCATCCCGGACACGCTCACCCCGGCCCCCGCGGACACCGCGGTCTGGGTGGCCCCGTCCAGATCGACCGCCCGGACCGCGGACCGGTACGGCTCGGCGAGCCGATCAACCAGCGACCGCAGACACCGGGACAGCTCGAACCTGGCCCCGTCCGGATCGTCAGCGAACGGGTCGACCACCCCGTCCGCACCGGGCAGGGTCGGGTCGGACGGCTGCGGCCGCCGGCCCCGGTAATGATCGATGATCACGTTGCGGGCCACCCGGTACAGCCACGCGGTCGGATCGTCCACCGCCGACCCCGAGCGGACCAGGCGCAACAGCACCTCCTGCGTCAGATCCTCCGCGGTCTCCGGGTTCTCCACCCGGGCGGCGATGAACGCCCGCAACCGGGACCGCATCTGCCGGTAGGCCTCGTCCAGATCGGCGTCGGACCGCCGGGCCGCCGTGGTGGGTGCGCTCATCATCGCCTCGCGTCGATCGCTCGGGTTTCTCGCCTCGGATCAAGCCTGGCACCCGCACGTCCCGGACGCCACAGGCGCACCGCAGCACCCGGCCTTGTCCTCGGCGGCGCAACAGTCCACCTGCACCGTCGGCGCGCAACAGGCCGCCGCCGAACCGGTGTCGGCGGACACCGCCCCGCCGGGGTGCTGCCCCGTGATGGACGTGGGCACGGGCTGCGTGCTGGTCTCGGACATGAGGTCCTCCCTGTGTTGAACGGATTCATCGGGGTAGACGACGCCGATCCCCGATGGACGCAAGACCGGGCGAAACAACTCCGGCCCCACCCCGGTCAACCCCCTCCGATGCGTCCACGCGATGCGTCGTTCGTCAGCCGGGTCAGCCGATCAACGGAAGGACCCACGATGCCCACCCCTGCCGCCACCGCTGCGCCCCGGACCGAGCCCGCTATCGACCTGTCGGCGCCGACGATCCGGATGCCCGCCCCGCTGTACTCCCGGCTGCTGCGGCAGGCGCAGGACCTCAACGCCGCCGGTCTCAAGGCCTACGGTCTGCTCATCGGCGACCCCGCACACCCCGACTTCCCCTACCAGGCGGTCGACGTCGCGCTGTTCGACCCGAACCGCAACCGACGCAACGAACCCGCCAACCGGGCCGCCTTCCACGCCCAGGGCAGCTACTTCCGCGCCTACGAAGACGCCGGATTCGTCGCCGACCCAACCGACCTGCTCCGCGAATGGCAGCGCATCGAGCGCCGCGGACTCGAACCCGTCGCCGCATTCCACGTCCACCGACGCCAACCCGCCAACTTCTCCACCATCGACTACCGGCTGCACAACCCCGCCTTCAATTGGCACCTGATCATTTCGCTGCGCAACCCGACCTCGCCCGATATTCGACCCTTCCTGGTCCGCAAGGAATTCGGCGACCTCGGCATCGACGAGACCGACGACCTCGAGGGCAGCGAACAGTCCTACCCGGGGTCCGAAGTCACCCCACTCCGCTTCGAACTGACCACTCGCAGTGACACCGACACCGGCGCCCTCCAAACAATTCCCGCGTAACCGACCAGACCGTGACCCGAGCGGGCCAAACCGTTCGGCGTAGCCAACTATCCGAGCGCTTCAGCACATCCCAACCCGAGCACCGACGGCCATTGCCGCCGAACCAGCTGCGCTCCCCGGTCGTCGACCGATCGGCCCGGTGGGTACGAAACGAGCACCCGCGACGCGTGGAGCGCGACCTGTCAGCCTGGCGCGGCCAGCACGTCCCGCGGGCTCATGTCCGGGCGGATGCGGCGATAGCGCAGGCTATGGGCGGCATCCGCTGCGATTCATCCGCACTGGGGCAGCCGATGCCAAATCACCGGACCGTCGAAACGGGGCCGATGCTGACCGGGCCGGACCAGCGGCCCGGCGTGCGTTCAGTCCAGACGCGGTCGGATCGCGGTCGTCACGTCGTCCTCGGCCAACCACGTGTATTCCTGCTGGTAGGTCACCGCGCCCACCCTGACCAGCGCCAAACCCGGCACCAGGCCGATCAGGCCGCGGCCGGGATCGCCATGCGAGTGCTTGCCACCGCCGCCCACTTCGAACAAATGTTCGTTTCGGTTCGTCGGTTTCGTCGGCCGCTACGGTGGGTTGTGCGCGACGGCCGGCCACTCGCAGCCACGCCGGCCGCGTCGTTTCTCAACTCGCTCATCGGGTCTTCGCCGATCCGGCGGGACATGGGTGCGGGCAATGCTGGACTACCACGGCCTGGCCGGTGTTCCGGCCGACCGCTCGCCGGCCGACACGGGATCACCACGCGGACCTTGACCGGCTGGTCGATGACGTTGACCGCGGCCGGGAAACGGCTCCCACTGTCGGCCGCGTTGGCCACCGAGACCGCCCGCCGCTCGCGCCCCGGCGAGGATCACCTGACCCAGGAGAACGCTGGGCTTGACCACCCCCCGACCGGATCACGGGAGATCAGGCCGCGGCCGGGATCGCCATGCGAGTGCTGGCCACCGCCGGCCCACTTCCGATGGATGTGCTGTACGCCGCGGTCAGACGGGCCCGTCGCGGCACCGGCACCGCGACCGCTGGCGTTGGCATTGACCCAGTCACGGGAGATGGCGACGCCATCGCACCGGCACGCGACCGCGCCCTGGTCGCGATCGTCGCCGGCCGGGAGCTGGCCCGTCAGGAAATGATCGCCGCGCTGGTCGCCGCCGGCTACGCCGCCACATCCGCGCGAGCCCGCAAGATCAGCAGTCATCCGCTCATCAGGCACGTCGGTCCTGACCGGTACCGCCTCCTCGGCGAGCCGTCTTCCGACTCCCACGGACGCGCTCAGGTACGAGGGTCGTGTTCCCAGCAGTGCGAACGGTAGGCCAGTGCCGCGTCTCCGACTCGAGCCAGCACGGAGTACTCCCCCGCCACGCTCAGGCCACGGAACTTGACCGCGACGGACCCTGACCATCGCCACACCGGACGCCGGCAGCACACCGGCGACACCCAACATCGCCGACCCCCACGCCGACGCCCTCGCCCTCGCCCTCCTGGACGAACCCCGTCGCCGCGGCCTGATCAACTGGATGGCCATCCGCTACTACGACGGATGGCGACCCGACCAAGCCGAGATCGCCGACCTCGTCGCCGTCGAACTCTCTGTGCTCCACATCGATGAGGCAATCGATCGGCAGCACCGCCGCCTCGCCGGCCAACCCGTCGCGGATATCCTGCCCATCGTGCACGCCCGCTTCGCCGACCGGCAGTCCCAGCACCTTGCGCGCGAACGCTCCAAAGCCGCCGCCTCGTAGTCCGGTAAAGGGACTCGTGCCGTCCTGGTCGAAGGAAGCCAAGCTGGGCCGGCTGATCAACGCCCGCGCGGAAACCATCACCGAAAAGCCCAGCTTCCGCAGCGCCGCGGCCAAGCACCGCTGCGTGATACCGGCCGACGGCTACTACGAATGGCAGGCCACCGAGAACGGGAAACAGCCCTACTTCCTGCACCTCGACGACACGGTCCTGAGCATGGCCGGTCTCTACGAGCTGTGGCGGGACCCGGACAAGGCGACCGACGACCGCACCCGCTGGCTGTGGACCTGCACCGTCCTCACGACGACGGCGCGAGACGCCGCGGGCCAGATCCACGACCGCAGCCCCCTCGTACTGCCCGATGACCTGCTGGCCGACTGGCTCGACCCGAAGGTCACCGACCGTGCGACGGTGCGGGAGATGATCAAGTCGGTGCCGTCGCCGGTGCTGACGCCGTACCCGGTCAGCAAGGCGGTCAACAACGTCCGGAACAACCGCCCCGACCTGCTCGCGCCGATCGGCCCGGCCTGACCGCGGCATCGTCGATGGCATCCGATCCGCCGGACCTGATCGAGCTGTACGTGGAGCAGCGGCTGAGCCTGGCGCAGATCGGCGCCCGCCACGGTCACACCGCCGACTGGGTGCGGGCTCGCCTGGTGGCCGCCGGGGTACCCCTACGAGCCCCTGGGCGTCAGGCGCGGATCGACGACGACCAGGTGCGGGCGCTGCTCGACCAGGGGCTGCGGGTCTCGGAGATCGCCGACCGATTGGGCGTGACCATCTCGCCCGTGCTCGAGCGGATGCGGGCCCGGGGCTGGACGGGACCGCCCCGACGGCCCCGCGGACCATCCCGGAACACGCCACCGCCGGCTCCGGTGGAAACGCTGCGGCAGCTGTACCTCGTCGAGGGCCTGAGCGTCGCCGAGGTCGCGCACCGGCTCGGGGTGACCAAGCATCGGGTGACCGCGGAACTGCAGGCGGCCGGGATCCCCGGCCGGCGACCGGGATGGACGGACGGTCAGCCACCCGAACCGATCACCCGGGCGCAGCTGACCGAGCTGTACCTGGACGGCGGAATGACGGTCAGCGAGGTCGCCGCGGCGCTGCACACAACCACCACCCGGGTGAACGCCGCCCTGCGCCGGCACGGCATCGAACGTCGGCCGGAACCGGCAACGCCGCTGCCACCCCTGGACGTGGACAGGGCCACGCTGACCGAGCTGTACGTGACCCAGCGCCTGGACGACGCCGCGATCGGCACCCTGCACGGGGTGCCGCCGTACCGGGTCACCCAGCGGCGCCGGGAGCTCGGCGTCCGCCGACCCTCGGTGGCACCGCCCCACCCGGAACCACCAGGGACGCCGGCGCCGGCCGAGCTGCACCGCTGGTACATCACCGAGCGGCAGACCCTCGAACAGATCGCCCGCCGGCAGCACACCACCCGCGAGCGGGTCAAACAGTGGCTGCAGGGCGCCGGCGTTTCTGTCCAACCCCGGACCACTCGGGAGACCCGCAAACAGCTCGACCCGGAGCTGCTCCGCGAGCTGTACGTGGAGCGGGAATGGACGGCCGCGCAGATCGCCCTCGAGCTGAACACCTCGCCGAACCAAGTTCTGCGCACCCTGCACGAGCACGACATCCCGGTTCGCCGCGCCGGCCCGCTCCGCCCGCGCATGAACACACCGAGCCAGCAGCGACTCGCAGCGCTCTACGACGACCCCGACGTCACGGCTCTGCTGCGCCGCCACCACATCCCGGTGCGGACCGAGGGCGGCACCATCACCCAACGCTTCTCCGAACCCGCCGACATCAGCGCCGCGTTCCTCGTCGAGGCCTACACCCAGATCGGGCTCAGTGCAGCCCACATCGAGCAGCTCACCGGGCAGCCGGCGGAACGCGTCCTGCAGCTTCTCCGGGAGCATGAGGTTCCCGTCCGCCCATCAGGGCCGTCCTCCCCCTGGCTCCGGTCGCAGCGTCCCTTCAACTGAGCGCGGCGATCCGTCGCGGGCGGCGGCACTGTCCCTACCGCGTGCGACACTGCGCGCACCCCTCTGGGGGACGTAAGGGGGTGGTGCAGTGGCGGGCGTGGAGATCACCGGTTCCAGCTACGTGGCTTTGCTGGCCGAGATCAAGGCCGCGGTCACGGCGGCCCGGATCCGCGCCGCGCACTCGGTCAACCACGAGATGGTCGCGCTCTACTGGCAGGTGGGTCGCCTGATCCTTCAACGCCAGGAGGCCGAGGGTTGGGGCACCAAGGTCATCGACCGGCTCTCGATCGACCTGCGGACCGAGTTCCCCGGGTGCGCGGGTTCGGTACCCGAAGCCTGGTCTACATGCGGACGTTCGCCGCCGCCTACCCCACCTCAATTGCGCAAGAGCCTCTTGCGCAATTGCCCTGGAGCCACATCACCATCCTGCTGGACAAGGTCGGCGACGCGCCCACCCGGGCCTGGTACGCCGACCAGGACCGGCAACACGGCTGGTCCGGGGCCGTGCTGACCCATCACATCACCAGCGGCCGCCACGCGCGGGTCGGCGCCGCGCCGAACAACTTTCCGCAGGTTCTGCCGCCGGCCGAGTCCGACCAGACGCGGGAGATCCTGCAAGACCCCTACGCGCTGGACTTCCTGGCCCTGGATCCCCATCACACGGAGCGGGACCTGGAGGACGCCCTGATCACCCGGCTGACCCGGTTCCTGTCCGAGCTGGGCACCGGCTTCGCCTTCGTCGGCCGCCAATACAAGATCACCGTCGGCCGCCGCGACTGGTATGTCGATCTTCTCTTCTACCACTTGAAGCTTCGGAGATTTATTGTCTTCGAGTTGAACACCGTTGCGGCAGAACCGGAACACATCGGCAAGCTCAACTTCTACGTCAACGTCGTTGACGACCAGCTGCGCGATCGGGAACACGGCGATCGATCCACCATCGGGATCCTGCTCGCCGCCGACCGGGACAACGTCGCTGTCCAGTACGCCCTCCAGGGCCTCACCACCCCGCTGGCGGTCTCGACCTATCGCGCCCTCCCGGACGAGGTTCGGCCGGCCCTGCCAAGCTCCGAGACACTGGTCGACCTCGTGCGGAGCACCCAACGACAGATCGATTCCGACAGCCGATCCGAGTCGCCGTAAAGGCACTGGAGCCTCGATCCCGCCTTCGCTACTCGCAGCAGACCGGAACCACCTCTGGACCGCGCGGTCAGGCGGTGTCGCCGTGCGCATCCAGAACAGCCAGGTCTGAGACAGTCAGATCGGCTCGGAGGCGAATGCTGCGCAGCCCATGCCGCCACACCCCATACTCGCGGGCGGCGTCCGCGGCCACCTCGACAATCACGGTCGGATCCACCCTCGTCAGCTCGACGCGGTCCCGTGCATCACCGAACCTGGTCGCAACGATCGAGTCCGGCCACGGATGATCCACGGCAGCGGCGGCGGCGGGGGTGAGCACGGCTGCCAGCGCCCGCGACTGGACTCGAGACAGAGTCGTGCTGCGACCGACCATCCGCAACGTGCC
>JBGALY010000017.1:0-107194 GCA_044223435.1 Nakamurella sp. | reverse complement strand
CGTTGCACCCCAACGACGACGAATCCGGCAGCAGAGGAACATCCCCACGGCGCATCCCCAACGCCTCACCGATCCGCATGCCTGTCTCCGCCAGCAGGACCAACAGGAACCGGTCCCGGGCCAGCCGGCACCCGGCGACAACGGCCTCGACCTGGGCGCCGGTCAAGCTCTCCGGCGCCCGCTGGACCTCCGGCGCCCGCACCGCCCGCACCGCCATCTCCCGATACTCGCTCGAGTTCTCCAACGCCCGGCCGCTCACCTTCACGAACTTCGGCTGCGACATGCGCTGTGCGACCTCGGGAATCACGTATCCAAAGGCGGCGCAGAACCGGTAGAACTCGACCACCGCGACCAGATAAGCGTTGATCGTCTTGCCGGTCACCCGGCGGCCGGTGCCGCCGACCTCGATCAGCTCCAACCGCTGCTTGAACCCAGCCAGATCAAGGACCGTTGCCCGCCGCCAATCCAGGCCCCGCGACGACGCCCAGTTCAGGAACCGGCCCAGCCGCGGCAAGTACGACCGGATCGTGTTCGGTGAACGGCCCGCTCCCCGCTGGAACGACGCCCAAGCGGCCGCTTCCGGATGAATCGCCATCGTTCGGTCGTCGACCAATACCCACAAGCGTGATCCGGAAACCGGCGAGACCGCCTGCTCCGAGATCAACATCAACAGCTGCGCGGCCGAGCCAGCGAACCCATAGCCACACGCTCCCACACGTGACACACGACCTGGCGGATAACACGCAGGTACGACGACCCACCGCGCATGGAACGAACGTGCCTCACTTCAAGCGAGCGCTCAAGATAGCCATCATGGCGATCTCCTTGCGCCCGCCGGACTCCAGCAGTTGCCGCTTGGACAGGGCGCGCACGTCGGCCGCCTGCGCGCGGAGCACATCGGCCAGGGGAGTGCCCCGTTCGATCGCCACGGCCATCCCGTCCAGGAATCGGGCGAGCGGTTCCAGGCGGGTCCGGTCGCGCAGGTGGGTGAGCGCGGTCAGGAACGGGGTGCCGGCCCGAGTCTCGGCGAGCACCCCGCTGAGCTGGCCGACCAGCGGTCCGTTGGCCAGTTTCGTCACCCGCTCGATCGCCCCGGTCGGGCTCTCACCGGCGGTCACCGACAGGGCCAGCATCTCGGCGATCACCGGGAACTCGGCGATGATCTCCTGTTCCTGCTTGCTGACGGCCTGGGTGAGCCACCAATCGCGGCCGAGCACACCGGCGGCGGCGGACGCGACGATCAGCAGGATCAGGATGAACGGGTTGGACTGACCCAGGACCACCGCGAGCAGGCCGATGCCTGCGCCGATCGCCGCGCCGAGGGAACCCCACAACACCTGCTCGACCCGGAATTGGTCGACCGTCAGCGGCGACGAGACGGCGGTGAGCCGTCGCTCGACGGAGCCGCGTCCGCCCATGATCCTGTCGACGAACCGGACGGCGTCCCGGACCAGCGGCGCGGTCAGCTTGCCCAGGGCACTGGACGTCGGGCCGGCCGCCGACCCGGTGAGCAGCCGCGAGGGCCGGCCGGCATCTGCCACATACGGCGCGATGCGGTCGGACATGGTCGGCCGGCGCAACGGTGGGGTGGCCAGGACAGCGATGAGCAGCCCGACGGCGACGACGCCACCGAGGATCCCGCCCAGCAGCATCGCGTTCATCGCAGCACCCGGCGGTCCTCGGGCAGCCGGCCGATCCTGATCATCAGGCGGTAGGCGATGAAGGACAGCGCGGCTCCGGCGAACAGGATGATGGTGCCGGTCGGCGTGTCGTAGGCCTGCAGCGTCTCGCGTTGGGTCGCCAGCAGGACCAGCACCAGCCAGGGCGCTGCGACGGCCATCCGGGCGGCGTTGACGGACCAGGTCTGCCGGGCCAGCAGTTCGGCGCGGGTCCGGGCGTCGTCCCGCAGGAAGCCGGACAGTGTCGACAGCAGCCGACCCAGGTCGGTGCCGCCGACCTCCCGGGCGACCCGCAGCGATTCGATGACGCGGTCGCCGACCGGGTCGGCCAGGGTGGCCTTCAATCGGTCGAGCGAGTCGTTGAACCGGCCGGTGGTGCGGTAGTCCGCGCCGAACTGTCGGAACGGCTCGCGCAGCTGTTCGGGGCCCCGATCGCCGATCCCGGCGAGCGCCTCGGGCAGGGACAGCCCGGCCCGGACGCCCGAGGTCAGGTTGTCGACCACCTCCGGCCAGAGTTCCCGCAGGTCCGCCTGCCGCTTGTGGCGCAACCGGGACACGATCAGGTGGGGCACGGCGCCGGCGAACAGCGCGAAGATCAGGGAGACGCTGATCGATTGGGTCAGCGCCAGACCCAGCACGCCGACCAGGACGGCGGACAGGGCCTGCAACGCGAACAGCTGCGCCGGTGACACGCTGGGCAGCCCGGCCTGGACGAGACGTTCGCGGGTGCGTTCGAACGGGGCCCGGCGTGGCCGGGAGGCCTCCGGGGCCGACAGCCCGTGCCAGATCAGCAGCAGGCCGAGGCCCAGCATCAGACCCAGAAAGGCCCCCACCTGTTCGCCTCCATCCGCGTTCGATGCGCGATCGGGTGACGATACCCAGCACAGTGAGCCCGGCAGAAATCTACTTTCGGTCATGTGGATAACTCAAGATCAATTGCTGCGGAGAGCGATCACCGGCAATTGCACATGGCTCAGTCCGCCGGCATCGGACCGAATTCCGAATCCCGGACATGAATCCGCGAGGGGTGAGCCCGACTTCATTCGGGTGACCCCGCTGATCGGGTGGGGCCGTCGTTGGGTGACGGAGCGCCACGATCGGTGCGTGCCGTCGGGGGGCAGGGCTCCGGCCGCAGATCGCTGCGTTCCCCGGACGCTCAGCTGTCGTTCCGACCGATTCCTCACTGCCGATACCGGCAGCGCCGCCACTGCATTCTTCCGGCCATTTCGATCGGCTTACCCCGGCGGTCCGGCGTCGATGCGTTCGCGATGCCGCCGCACGGCATCGTCGCCCATCGACCAGTCGGACTCGACCCAGAACGTCGCCCCGGCATCCACCCAGGACCGGACCACTGCATCCCCGGCGGGACCGGGCTCGGAGACGCCCTCGGCGATCACCTGGTAGCCCTCCCACGGCAGTCCGGCCGCCGCCCGCAACGGCCGCACGGCGGCGACCACCTCCGCCAGGTCGGCCGGACCGAACGGCGTGTGCTCGGTGTTGCCGACCCTGGTCGGCAGCAGCCCGTCCCACTGCGCCGCGCGGCGCAGGGACTTCGCCGACGGGTAGGCCCCGACCACCCAGACCGGCACCCGGGGCTGCTGGACCGGCGGTGGTGGCGGCATGAACTCGGTCGGGCCGACCTGGTAGTGCGTGCCGGTGAAGGCGAACGGCTGCCCGCGCATCAGCCCGTCGTAGACGGCGAGACCCTCGTCCAGCTTCTCGGCCCGGACCCGCCGCCCCTCGTCCCGCTCGAACGCCAGCCAGCCCTCGTGCAGCGCCCCGAGGCCGACGGCGAGCTGTACCCGCCCGCCGGAGAGCGCGTCGAGGGTGGCCACCTTGCCGGCCAGGTCCCAGGGCCGGATGCGGGGGAGCGGGGTGAGCATGGTGCCGAGCCGGATCCGTTCGGTGACCATCGCCGCGGCCGTTAGCGTCACCCAGGCATCCGGTCCCCACACCGCCTCCCAGGTGAAGATGGCGTCCCAGCCGGCCGCCTCGGCGGCCACGGCCAGCTCGGCGAACTCGCGCGCCGTTGCGCTGCTGATGACGATCCCGGTCTGTAGGTCGGCCATGGTGGGGACTGTGCCAGAGCGGTAGGACAGTCGGCCCGCGGTCGAGTCAGCGGAGCTTGATCGCCAGCTCGGTCCGGAAGTGGCGCGGGTCGGTCTCCAGACGCGGGTCGGTCAGGTAGATCTCCAGTCGGGCGGCCCACTTCTCGATGCCATCGACGACCTCGCGGTCCAGGTCGAGCCTCTGGTCGCCGGCCCAGGCCAGCAGCTGTTCCGTCGCGCCGGCGAGGCCATCGAACGGTCCGACGTGGGTGGTGGCGATGTAGCGGCCGGCGGGGAGCTCACCCGCCTCGGTCGGGAACGGGGTCACGTGCTCGGGCAGGGTGGCGCCCCGCGGCACGGGCACGCCGACCTGCACCGTCATCGATTCGCCCGCTATCTCCAGGTAGCGGAAGAACGGCGCGCCGGCCGGCGTCGTGCCGCGGCTGATCAGCGCCCCGACGAGCTCCGGGATCAGGTCGGCGATCTGCGCGAACGTCGCCCGGGTGACCCCGGTGGTGGTGCCGACGAACGGGGTGGCCGGCCGGTCCTGGACATGCGGTTCGGAGCTGGTCATCGCTCCATTCGACCTCAATCCGGCAGCCCGGGCATGGTGAATCCGGTGTCGCGACCCAGCAGCACGCCCCGGGTCAGCGACGCGGATCCGAACCTCTCCCGGATGCCGTCCATGGCCCGGTCCAGCGCCGCGGCCCGCGTCGGGGAGCCCGGGTCGGCGAACGGCAGCTCCAACTGCCCGCTGTCGTCGTCGAGGTTGCCGACCGCGATTCCGAGCAGGGTGAGCCCGCCGCGGTCCCGGATCATCGGCATGGCCACCGCCACCAGGTCGCGGACGGCCTCGAGCACGATCGGGGTGCGGGACGTGGCTCGGGTCAACGTCCGCGACCGCGACGCCCGGGTGAAGTCGTCGAACCGCAGCCGCAGCATGACGGTGCGGCCCTCGCGGCCGGCCTTGCGCATCCGCCCGGTCACCCGGTCGACCAGGCCGATCACGATGGCGTCGATCTCGGCGACGGTATGCCGCCCCCGGCCCATCGCGTGCTGCGAGCCGATCGACCCGCGACGCTTGCCGACCTGCACGGTCCGCGGATCGCGGTTGTGGGCCAGGGCGTGCAGCTGGTGCCCGGCCGCGCCGCCCAGCGCGGTCAGCAGCGTGGCCTGGTCCAGGGTGGCGACCTGGCCGACGGTCGTGATGCCCAGGGCGTGCAGCTTGGCCGTGGTCTTCGGACCGACCCCCCACAACCGCTGGACCGGCAACGGGTGCAGGAACTCGAGCTCCCGGTCCGGTTCCACGACCAACAGACCATCCGGCTTGGCCACGCCGCTGGCCACCTTGGCCAGGAACTTGGTGCGGGCGACCCCGACGGTGATCTTCAGGCCGACCTGGTCCAGCACGTGGGTCCGGAGCCGGTCGGCCACCTCGGCCGGCGAGCCGGCGACCCGCCGCAGCCCGCCGACGTCCAGGAACGCCTCGTCGATGGACAGGCCCTCGACCAGGGGGGTGGTCGCCCGGAACACCTCGAACACGTCCTTGCTGGCCCGGGTGTAGGCACCGAACCGAGGCTCGACGACCTCGGCGTCCGGGCACAGGGCCCGGGCCTGCCGGCCGCCCATGGCGGTCTTGACCCCCATGGCCTTGGCCTCATAGCTGGCTGCGAGCACCACGCCGCCGCCGACGATGACCGGGCGCCCGCGCAGGCGCGGGTTGTCCCGCTGCTCGACCGAGGCGAAGAACGCGTCCAGATCGGCGTGCAGGATGGAGGCGTCAATCCTGTTCCGGCCGATCCGCACGAACACATGTTCGCATACTCGACGGCGGCCGTCGAGGTCCGGCGCGGACCGAGCGACGGTCAGCCGGCGGCGGCGCCCCGGTACGTGCCCACACTCCAGGCGTTACCCTCCGGGTCCAGGAACGCGAACTCCCGGCTGCCGTAATCGGTGTCGGCGACCTCACGCAGCACCGTGCAGCCGGCCGCGGTGACCCGCCCGGCGAGCGCGTCGAGGTCGGGGGCCGAGCCGACCGACAGGTAGATGGTCCCGGTGCCCGGGGCCCCGGCCGTCCCCGACCAGCGTTCCTCGGGTTCGGAGCCGAACATGATGCCGCCGCCGTCGGGCCAGAGCAGCTCGGCGTGCGCGATCGGCCGTTCCGCCCCGCCCCGATGCACCGCGGATTCGGTGAAGCCGACCACGTCGGTCAGGAACCGCAGCGCCGCCTCGGCGTCGCGATAGGAGAGGGTGGGCCAGGCCCCGGGCCGGGTGCGAGTTGCTGTCGTCATGTCGGCGAGTCTGCCGACCGCGACCCGGCGTCGTCTTGCAGAAATGGGAACTCCTCGGCGATCCAGCGCGCGGGGCTGCACCCGGCGAACTCCCGCCACTCCGAGGTCAGGTGGGACTGGTCGGCATACCCGGCGTCGGCGGCGACCTCGGCCAGGCTGCGGTCGCGGCGGCCGATCAGCTCGCGGGACCGGGCGAAGCGGGCCAACCGGGCCAGGTCCTTGGCCCCGACGCCGACCTCGGCCCGCAGGCGCGTCGTCAGGTGCCGGCGCGACCAGCCGACCTCCCGGGCGACGTCGCCGATCCGGACGTGGCCGTGCCGCCCGACGATGACCTGCCAGGCGTGGGCCAGCTCGGGGGTGGGCGGGTCGGCGGCGGCGCCGATGCGGGCGGTCAGCCAGCGCGCGACGAGCGCCGTCGCCGCCGCGCCGGACAGGCCGCCGGACGGGTCGCCGGCCAGCCGGGCGGCCAGCTCCGGCCCGTCGGCGAGCAGCTCGTCGATCTCCAGCACCTCACCGGCCAGTGCGGACGCGGGCACGCCGAACACGGCCCGCGCGGCGAGCGGGTGCACGGCGAGCTGGATGCCGCGCTGGTCCACGGTCGGCGCGTGCGGCAGGCGCCGGGGCATCACCACCGCCCGGGTGTGCAGGCCGCCGACCGGGATGTGGAAGGCGGCCGACCGCATCCGGGTGCCGTCGGGCACGTCGATGGGTAGCGCCCCCGACAGCGAGAACACCAGGGTCAGCCAAGGGCTGGGGAAACCGCGGTGCTCGCCGGGCAGCGGCGGCATCCGGTAGCCGACCATGCCCGGTACCGCCCGCCGGGCCGCGGGCGGCGGGACCAGTCGGACCAGCGCCTCGGGAGCCGGGTCGGCGGGCATGCGGTCACGGTAGCCCGCGGCCGGTCGGTCCGGTCCGGATCGTTAGGGTGGGGTTGATTCGCCCGGGCCGCGGGCCGACGGATGGTGTGCCGGGAAGTCTGGTCGGCGGAAGGGTCTTGCATGCCCTCTGGATCATCGCCCGAATCCTCGTCGATGTTCTCCCGCGGTTCCTGGTCCGAGGACAGCCGCCTCGCGCAGATCCTGCGCAAGGAGACGGTCGGCGGGGCGCTGCTGCTCGGTGCCGCGGTCATCGCGCTGGTCTGGGCCAACTCGCCGTGGTCGGCCTCCTACTTCGCCATGCTCGACGCCGTCGCGGGACCGACGTTCCTCCACCTGGACCTGTCCCTGGAGGCCTGGGCGGCCGACGGGCTGCTGGCCATCTTCTTCTTCGTCGCCGGTCTCGAACTCAAACGCGAGTTCGTCGCCGGCGACCTGCGCGACCCGAAGCGGGCGGCGGTGCCGGTGTTCGCCGCGGTCGGCGGCATGCTCGTGCCGGCCGCGATCTACCTCGCTCGCGTTCGCGCTGGCCGTGCTGGCGGTGATCTCCACCCACCTGCCGTCGGCGCTGCGCACCTTCCTGCTGACCCTGGCCGTGGTCGACGACCTGCTGGCCATCATCGTGATCGCGCTGTTCTACACCGACGACCTGCAGCTGGGGTACCTCGCGCTGGCCCTGATCCCGCTTGCGGGCTTCGGGTTGCTGGTCCAGCGTCGGGTCAGCCACTGGTACCTGCTGCTCCCGCTGGCCGTCGCCACCTGGATCCTCGTGCACGCCTCCGGGGTGCACGCCACGGTGGCCGGGGTCCTGCTGGCCTTTACCGTGCCGGTGCGCCCGCACCCGCGGGACAAGGAGCCCGGCACCGGGCTGGCCGAACGGTTCGAGCACCTGCTGCGGCCCATTTCCGCGGGGATCGCGGTGCCGCTATTCGCGTTGTTCTCCGCCGGCGTCACCATCGGTGGGCTCAGCGGGTTCGCCTCCGCGCTGACCGATCCGATCGCCCTGGGCATCATCTGCGGGTTGGTGCTGGGCAAGCCGATCGGCATCCTGGCCGCGACCTTCCTCACCTCCAAGGCCCTGCGCCGCCCGCTGCAGCAGGGGTTGACCTGGCCGGACGTCACGGGGGTCGCGATGCTGGCCGGCATCGGGTTCACCGTGTCGCTGCTGATCGGCGAGCTGGCGTTCGCGGCGAACCCGGAGGCCGACGACCACGTCAAGATCGCCGTGCTCACCGGGTCGCTGAGCGCGGCCCTGCTGGCCGCGGTCGTACTGCGGCTGCGCAACCGGCGGTACCGCGCGATGTACGAGGAGGAGAACCGGGACGACGACCACGACGGCATCCCCGACGTCTACGAGCGCGAGTAGCCTGCCCGGCGTGACCGACACCCCCCGAGCCCTCGTCCGACCGCCGTCCCCGCACCTGGCCGACGGCCTGCTGACCCACCTGGAGCGGGTGCCGGTCGACGTGGACCTGGCCCGGCGCCAGTGGGACGGCTACGTCGCCGCGCTGACCGGGGCCGGCTGGGACGCGGTCGAGGTGCCGGCCGTCCCGGAGTGCCCGGACGGCGTGTTCGTCGAGGACACCGTGGTGATGGTCGGCGGCACCGCCGTGATCACGAACCCGGGCGCCGCGCCCCGCCGCCCGGAGACCCTGGGCACCTCGGTGACGGTGCGCGCACTGGGCTACCCGACCGCGGCCATCGAGGACGGGCACCTCGAGGGCGGTGACGTCCTCAAGATCGGCGGCACGGTGTACGTCGGCCGCACCGCCCGCACCGACGCCGCCGGGGTGGCCGCCCTGCGGCGGATCTGCGCGCCGCTGGGCCACCGGGTGGTGGCCGTGCCGACCACCAAGGTGCTGCACCTGAAGTCGGCCGTCACCGCGCTGCCCGACGGCACCGTGATCGGCTACCCGCCGCTGGTCGACGACCCCGGATTCTGGCCACACTTCCGGCCGATGCCCGAGGAGGGCGGCTCGCACGTGGTCGACCTGGGCGACGGGCGACTGTTGATGGCGGCCTCCGCCCCGAGGTCGGCCGACCTGATCGCGGACCTCGGCTTCACCCCCATCCCGGTCGACATCTCCGAGTTCGCGAAGCTCGAGGGCTGCGTCACCTGCCTGTCCGTTCGCCTTCGTCACGCTCCGTCGCCCGCGGTCTGAGTGCGGCCCGGGTCGGCCCCGGTCGTCCCGCGAACCACCCCGTCAGGGTGTCACCCGCGGTGGCAACCGGAAGATCGCCGGGGGAAGATCGTGGGGGGCAACGACGCCCGCGCACAGCAACGAGAGGAACCTCGTGAAGAAGATCATCAACGACCCGACGACCGTCGTCACCGAAGCCTTGCAGGGCATGGCGCTGGCCCATCCCGATCTGATCACCGTCACCCTCGACCCGGCGACCATCGTGCGGGCCGACGCCCCGATCAAGGGCAAGGTCGCCCTCGTATCCGGCGGCGGAAGCGGGCACGAACCGTTGCACGGGGGCTTCGTCGGGGCCGGCATGCTGGACGCGGCCGCGCCGGGGGCCGTGTTCACCTCACCCACCCCGGACCAGGTCCTCGCCGCCACCCAGGCGGTCGACGGCGGCGCCGGGGTGCTGCACATCGTGAAGAACTACACCGGCGACGTGCTGAACTTCGAGACCGCGGCCGAGCTCGCGGCCGCCGAGGACATCCAGATCAGCAGCGTGGTGGTCGACGACGACGTGGCCGTCAAGGACTCGACCTACACGGCGGGCCGGCGGGGTGTCGGCGGCACCGTGCTGCTGGAGAAGATCGCCGGGGCCTCCGCCGCCCGCGGCGACGACCTCGCGACCGTGACCGCGATCGCCCAGCGGGTGAACAGCCAGGTGCGGTCGATGGGCATGGCGCTGACGCCGTGCACCGTCCCGCACTCCGGGGAGCCGTCGTTCACCCTCGCCGAGGACGAGATGGAAATCGGCATCGGCATCCACGGCGAGCCGGGCCGGCACCGGGTCAAGTTGCAGTCGGCGGACGAGATCGTCGCCACCCTGCTCGGCGCCGTCGTCGAGGACCTGCCGTTCACCAGCGGCGACCGGACCCTGCTGTTCGTCAACGGGATGGGCGGCACGCCGCTCATCGAGCTGTACCTGGCGTACCACTCGGCCCGGTCGTTCCTGGGCGAGCGCGGCATCGAGGTGACCCGTTCGCTCGTCGGCAACTTCATCACCTCGCTGGAGATGCAGGGCATGTCGATCACCCTGCTCAAGCTGGACGACGAATTCATCGAGCTGTGGGACGCGCCCGTGCACACCCCCGCCCTGCGCTGGGGTGTGTGACGAATGGACTGCGATGCCGCATCCACGGTCGCGGCGATCCGGGCGGTCGCCGCGACCATCGCCGAACACCGGGTCGAACTGACCCGGCTGGACCGTGACATCGGCGACGGCGACCACGGCGAGAACATGGCCCGCGGGTTCACCGCGGTGCTGGCCAAGCTCGACGCCACCGAATTCGACAACCCCGCTGCGGTGCTCAAATTGGTTGCCTCCACACTGATCTCGACCGTCGGTGGGGCGGCGGGGCCGCTGTACGGCACGGCGTTCCTGCGCGTCGTCGCGCGCGGCAAGGCCGAGCTCGAGGACAAGACAATGGTCGACGCGCTCACCCCGGCGGTGAACGCGGCCCGGGCGGCCGCCGACGCGGGTGACGACGTCGCGGCCGTGCTCCGCGCCGCCGCGACCGACGCCGACCTCGGCGCCGAGGCGACGATCCCGTACCAGGCCCGCAAGGGCCGAGCCAGCTACCTGGGCGAAAGATCCATCGGACACAAGGATCCCGGGGCGACGAGCACGGCCTACCTGCTCAACGCACTGGCCGACGCGGCCGGGCCCGCGGCCGGGCCGTCGTGACCGTCGGCATCGTCCTGGTCTCGCACAGCGCGCAGCTGGCGGCCGGCGTGGCGGAGGTGGCCGGGCAGATGGCGCCGAACGTGACCATCCGGCCGGCCGGCGGGCTGGAGGACGGCGGGATCGGCACCTCGTTCGACCTGATCAGCGCGGCGATCCAGGAGGCCGACGGCGGAGCCGGGGCGGTGGTGCTGTACGACCTGGGCTCCGGGTACCTCACCGCCGAGACGGCGGTGGAGTTCCTCGAGGACGAGCAGGCCGGTCGCGTGATCATCGTGGACACCCCGTTCGTGCTCGGCGCGGTGTCCGCATCGATCGCCGCGAACGTCGGACTCGACCTGCGCGGGGTGGTCGGTGCCGCGCTGGAGGCGCGCACGGCGAACGGTCCGGGCGGGGTGCGGTCGGTCGACGAGTTGACCTGAATGGAGTTCGGCTCGGCCGTCTGGTCGTCGCCGGGCTGGCGGGCCGGCGCCGTCCGGTGGGTCGACGCCCGGCTGGCGGAGGCCGGAATTCGCCGGATCGGGCCGGCCGAACACCCGCATGTTCGAGCGTGGGCCACCGCGGTGCGGATTCCTACCGACCGTGGCCCCTACTGGCTCAAGGCGTGTGGTCCGGGGACGGCGTTCGAGGTGCGGCTCTACCGCGTCCTGACCGACCTGACGCCCGGCCAGGTGCTGCACCCGCTCGCGGCCGATCCCGAGCGGGGCTGGATCCTGCTGCCCGACGGCGGGGAGCTGCTCGCCGACCGGTTCTCCGGGCCGGCGCTCGCCCGCGCGCTGGGTGAGGCGATGGTGCAGTACGGACGGCTCCAGCGGGAACTGATGCCCGCCGTGAGCCGGATGAGCGCTTTGAGGGTGCCCGACATGCGGCCGGCCGCGATGCTTGACGCCTTCGACCGCGCGGTCGCGATGACGCGGGCTGCGGCGGCCGGCGATCCCGCCCGGCAGGACCGGCACGCAGCGGTGGCCGCGGCCCGATCGCAGGTTGCGGGACTGTGCGCCGAGCTCGTCGGGTCGATGCTGCCGGCCAGCCTGGATCACAACGATCTGCACCCGCACAACATCTTCTTCTCCGGCGGCACCGCCCGGTTCTTCGACTGGGGCGACGCGGTCCTGGCGCACCCGTTCGCAGCGATGCTCGTCCCGCTCGGTCTGGTCCGGCAACTTCTCGGCGAGCCGTCCGGCGGACCGCAGTCCATTGCGGTCCGTGACGCCTACCTGGACCCGTTCCGATCGCTTGCGCCGGGTGAGGATCTCCCGGCCACCCTCGACATCGCCTGCCGCGTCGCGAAGATCGCCCGCGCGCACGCGTGGCAGCGGGCGATCGGTGCGGCCGCCGAGCAGGGCGACCCGGCGGCCGACCGGTTCCGCGCCGCGCCCCTGGACACCCTGGTTGCAGTGCTCGACGAGGACTGCTTGACGCTCGGCTGAGCCGCGCGAGGGCCGGCCCGGTTCCCCTCTGGTCCGGCCGCTGGGCGCACGCCGCTCCCCGCACCTGCGAGCGGGTCCGCGGCGACAGCTGTAGTACGGTTCTCTCGCCCAGGGTATGCTTACCTAACTTTCTGAGGAGTGCTATGCACGTGCCCCAGCTTCGCGGCCCGCGACCCCGAAGGGTGCTGCAGGTGGCCGGTGCGCTTGGCCTGGCCGCCCTGATCGCCGGGTGCGGTGCCGGCTCCGCCGGATCAGCAGGAACGTCCGGATCGGTGGCTCCGTCGGGGTCGGCGTCCGAGGGGTCGGCATCCGAAGGGTCGGCCGCTCCGGCCACCGGCGGCACGCTGGTGCTGTACTCCGGCCGGAACAAGGACCTGGTCGGGCCGCTGCTGGAGCAGTTCACCGCCGACACCGGCGTGCAGGTCGAGTTCCGCGGCGGCGACTCCGGGGAGCTGGCCGCGCAGATCCTCACCGAGGGCGACGCCTCGCCGGCCGACGTGTTCTTCTCCCAGGACGCCGGGGCGCTCGGCGCGGTCACCCAGGCCGGCCTGTTCGCGGCCCTGCCGGCTGAGACGCTGGCCCGGGTCCCGACCGCCTACGCCGCCGACGACGGCACCTGGGCCGGGGTCTCCGGCCGCGCCCGCGTCGTCGTCTACAACCCGACCCTCGCCCCGACCCCGCCGGACACCGTCGACGGCCTGCTCGATCCGCAGTGGAAGGGGCAGATCGGCTACGCGCCGACCAACGCGTCCTGGCAGGCGTTCGTCACCGGCCTTCGGGTGCTCCGCGGGGAGGACGGCGCCCGGCAGTGGCTGACCGCGTTCGCCGCCCAGGAGCCCAAGGCCTACGAGCGCAACGGCGCCGTCCGCGACGCGGTGAACAGCGGCGAGATCGCGGTGGGCCTGGTCAACCACTACTACCTGTACGAGAAGATCGCGGCCGACGGGCCCGATGCGGTCACCGCGCAGAACCGGTTCATGGCCGCCGGCGACCCGGGCGGGCTGCTGAACGTGGCCGGGGTCGGCGTCCTGAAGTCCGCGCCGAACGCCGAGCAGGCCCAGGTATTCGTCGACTACCTGCTCTCCGACGCCGGACAGGAGTACTTCGCGGCCACGACCAAGGAGTACCCGCTGGTGCCCGGCATCGCCGCAGCGGCCGAGGTGCCCCCGCTGGCCGACCTGAGCCCGCCGGAGATCGACCTGTCGGACCTGGCGTCGCTGGAGCAGACCCAGCAGTTGCTGTCCGAGGTGGGGTTGCTGACCCGGTGACCGGGTGACCTCGACCCAGCTGCGCCGGCCCGCCCCTCGTGGCCGGGCCGGCCGGCGGCCACCGTGGTTGCTGGTCACCGCCGCCGCACTGATCACCCTGATTACCCTCGTGCCCCTGCTCTACCTGGGTGAACGGGCGGTCGAACGCGGCTGGGGGTTCGTCGCCGAGGAGCTGTTCCAGGCCCGGACGGCGTCGCTGATCGGGCGCAGCCTCGGGCTGGTCGCCGTGGTCACCGCCGCCTGCGGAGTGCTGGGCACCGCGCTGGCCGTCCTGGTCACCCGCACGTCGCTGCCCGGCCGCCGGTACACCACCGTGCTGCTCGCGCTGCCGCTGGCGGTGCCCAGCTACGTCGCCGCCTACATCTGGATCTCCGAGGTCCCCGACCTGGCCGGCTTCTGGGGGGCGGCGATCGTGCTGACGATCGTGAGCTACCCGTACGTGTTCCTGCCCGCGGTCGCCGCGCTGTCCCGGCTCGACCCGGCGCAGGAGGAGGTCGCCCGGTCACTGGGCCACTCCGGTCCTGCCGTGCTGTTCGGGGTGACGCTGCGCCGGGCCCGGGCCGCGATCGCCGCCGGTTGCCTGCTGGTCGGGCTGTACGTGCTGAGTGATTTCGGCGCGGTCGCGACCATGCGGTACGAGTCCTTCACGTGGGTCATCTACGGCGCCTACCGGGCCGGGTTCAACCCGTCCCGGGCGGCGATCCTGGCCCTGCTGCTCATGGTGTTCGCCGTGGCGCTGATCGTGGCCGAGGCGATCGCCCGGGGCCGGGCCAGCGCCTACCGGCTCGGCGCGGGCGTCGCCCGCCCGGCGCCGCTGATCCGGCTCGGCCGGGTCGGCCGGGCCGCCGGGTTCGGGCTGATCGTGGTCGTCCTGGCGGCCGGCCTGGGGTTCCCCCTGGCTGTGCTGGCCCGCTGGGTGATCCGGTCCGCGCAGGCGTCGGTCGACGTGGGCGAGCTGGCGGCCGCGCTGACCGCCTCGCTCGGCTACGCGCTGGCCGCCGCGCTGGTCACCACTGCGCTCGCCGTGCCGGTCGCCCTGCTGGCGGCGCGCTTCCGGGGACCGGCGGTCGGCGCCATCGAACGCGCCACCTTCCTGACCCACGCGCTGCCCGGCATCGTGGTGGCCGTCGCCGGCGTGTACCTGGGGGCGCGGCTGCTGCGGCCGCTCTACCAGACCGCCCCGCTGCTGGTGCTGGCCTACGTCGTGCTGTTCCTGCCGCTGGCCGTCGGGTCGATCCGGGCCGCCGTCGAGTCGTCGCCGGCCCGGCTGGAGGAGGTCGCGATCTCGCTGGGCCGGTCGTCGACCCGCGCGTTCTTCGCGGTGACCGCGCCGATGGCCGCGTCCGGGCTGGCCGCCGGTGCGGCGCTGGTGTTCCTGGCCACGATGAAGGAACTTCCGGCGACGCTGCTGCTGCACCCGACGGGAACCGAAACGCTGGCCACCGGGTTGTGGAGGTACACCACGGTCAGCGACTACGGCAACGCCGCGCCCTACGCGGCCGCACTGGTGCTGTTCGCCGCGGTGCCGACGGCGATCCTGGGCCGCTGGAGCGGACGGGCGGGGGAGATCCGTGGTCATTGAATTCCGGCCGGCCGGCCGCCGGGCGTCGCGGGACCGACCGCCGGCCCACCCGAAGGTCGACGGCGATGCCGGCGGCCTCGTCGTTGCCGGGCTGGGCAAGTCCTTCGGCCGGCACCGGGTGCTCGACGACGTGTGCCTGACGGTGCCCCCACGGTCGCTCACCGCGGTGCTCGGCCCGTCCGGCTGCGGCAAGACGACCATGCTGCGCATCCTCGCCGGGTTCGAGCCGGCCGATGCCGGGCAGGTGCGGTTGGCCGGCCGGGAGCTGGTCGGACCGCGGACCTGGGTCGCGCCGCAGGACCGGCGGATCGGGCTGCTGCCTCAGGAGGGTGCGCTGTTCCCGCACCTGAGCGTCGGCGGCAACGTCGGCTTCGGCCTGCCGGCGGGCAAGGACCGAGCCGCGGCGATCGACCGCTGGTTGGACATCGTCGGTCTGGCCGGAACCGCCGGCCGGCGGCCGGAGGAGCTCTCCGGCGGCATGCAGCAGCGGGTCGCGCTGGCCCGGGCGCTGGCCGCCGACCCGGCGCTGATCCTGCTGGATGAGCCCTTCTCATCGCTGGACGCGGCGCTGCGGATGACCGTGCGGGAGGAGATCGCCCGGGTGCTGCGCGACGCCGGAACCACCGCGGTGCTCGTGACGCACGACCAGGCGGAGGCACTGTCGCTGGCCGACACCGTGGTGCTGCTGCTGGGCGGTCGGGTCGAGCAGGCCGGCTCGCCGGCCGAGCTCTACCACCGACCGGTCAGCCTGGCCGCGGCGGCGTTCGTCGGCGAGATCGTCGAGGTGGCCGGTGAGGCGCATGGCGGGATCGTCGGCTCGGCGCTGGGCCGGTTGCCGGTCCGGGGGACGGTGCCGGACGGGCCGGTGACGGTGGCGTTGCGCCCGGAACAGGTGCGGCTGGCCGGACCGGAGACCGCCGCCGAGACGGGGGTCTCCGCGCTGGTGGTCGAGCACCGCTATTACGGCCCGGACACCGTGATCCGCGCCCGACTCGCGTCCGGAGAGCTGGTCGCCGTGCGCGCACCCGGCTTCGCGCCGCGGCCAGCAGGCGACGAGATCGAGTTATTCGTCGGCGGCGACGTGCTGGCCTACTCCGACCGGCCGCGTGACGGCGTGTGAAGCAGGTCCAGCAGCTGGGCTTCCAGGGCGACGAACTCCGGCGCGGTGAGCAGTCGCAGCTCGCGCGGACGGGGTAGCGGCACGGCCAGGTCGCGGACGATCCGGGCCGGTCGGGGGGAGAGCACCAGGACCCGGTCCGCGAGGTAGATCGCCTCGCGGATGTCATGGGTGATCATCAGCACGGTCCAGTCGTGCCGCTGCCACACGTCCTGCAGCCAGCCCTGCAGGTCGGTCCGGGTGAGCGAGTCGAGCGCGCCGAACGGCTCGTCGAGCGCGACGATCTGCTTGTCCTGCACCACCGTTCGCAGCAGCGCCGCACGCTGCCGCATGCCGCCGGAGAGGTCGGCCGGGTAGGCGTTTTCGAAGCCGGCCAGGCCGAACTGGTCGAACAGTGCGGCCGCGCGCCGGCGGGCCGCCGCCCGCGGCACGCCCTGCACGTCCAAGCCCAGTACCGTGTTGTCCACGATCGTGCGCCACGGCATCAGCAGGTCGCGCTGCGGCATGTAGGCGCAGTGCCCGACGGTGCCGGTGATGTCGGCCCCGGCCACCTCGACCCGACCCGCGTCGGGCGTCTCCAGGCCGGTCAGCACGTTGAACAGGGTGCTCTTGCCGCAGCCGCTGGGCCCGATCATCGCAATGAACTGGCCCCGTCCGACGGTGGCGTCGACGCCGTCGAGCACCGGCAGCGGCCCGGTCGGGGTGGTGAACGTCTTGCGCACCGTGCGCAGCCGCAGGTAGTCCTCAGACATCATGGGCGTCGATGCTCCGCCTGTTCCAGGGGCAGACCAGCCGTTCGACCACGTAGGTCAGCGCGAACAGGATGATCGACAACGCCGCCGTGACGACGACCGCGGCCAGCACCAGGTCGGTGCGGAACGAATTCTTCTGCATGCTCATGTAGATGCCCAGGCCACTCGTCGCTCCGACGTACTCGGCGAAGATCGCGGCCACCACGGCGTAGGTGATACCGATGCGCAGCGCGGTGAAGAACCGCGGCATCGCACCGGGCAGCCGCAGGAAGCGGAACTGCTGCCAGCGGGACGCGCCCATCGAGGCGAGCAGCCGGCCGGTCTCCCGATCGGCGCTCGCGAAGCCCTCGATCAGGCCGATCGCCACCGGGAAGAACGTGGTCAGGATGATCACCAGCACCTTGGGCAGCAGCCCGAAGCCGAACCAGATGATCATCAGCGGAGCAATCGCGATGATCGGCAGCGTCTGCGAGCCGACCAGCAGCGGCACCAGCGCGCGGCGCAGCCAGGGGACGAAGTCGACGGTCATCGCGACCACCCAGCTGACCACCAGCGAGACCGCGAACCCGATCAGCGTCACGCCCAGCGTCGACAGCCCGTGCCGAGCCAGGTCGTCCCGGTTCAGCCAACCCTGCTCGGCGACCCGCAGCGGGGACGGCAGGATCTGCGGCCGCACCCCGGACAGTTGCACCGCGACCTGCCAGCCGACGAGCAGCAGCAGCACGACGAGCAGCGCGGGGCCGACCGTCCGCAGCAGCCGGCGGGTCCGGGAGGGACCCGGCCGGGGCCCGCCGGCCGACGTCGGACCGGGTGCCGGGCCGACGTCGGCGCCCGTCGGCCCGGCGCCGGGACGGCTGGCCGGCGCGGATCGGATCGTCATGGGTTCAGGTACTCGTCGGTGAACAGCGACGCGTAGTCCGGCTCGGCGGTCAGCGGTGTACCGTCGGGCCCGATCAGCAGGCCGTTGTCGTACAGGAACTTGCCGTAACCCGCCCATTGCGCCAGGGTCTGCGGTCCGACCGTTCCGTCGCCGGTTTTCATGTACTGCGTGGCCAGCAGCTCCTGGCTCTCGGTGACCAGGGACGGGTCCGGGAAGGCGCCCGGGTTGGCCTCCATCAGCAGCTGGGCGGCCGCGTCGGGATTGTCGGCGGCGAACTGGTAGCCGCGCTGCAGCGTCCGGACGAATGCGCGGGCCGCGTCCGGGTGCTCCGCGAGCCAGCTCCGGTTGCCGATGACGACGATGGAATAGGCGTCGGGGAACCCGTAGTCGGCGTACTTGAAGTACTTCATCGGGGTGCCGTGGTGCTGGGCCTCGATGCCCTCCCAGGCCAGGAACGGGATGGTGAAGTCGACGTTGCCCGAGTACAGCGCCTCGTAGGCCGAGGTGCCCAGGGTGACGGTGGTGAAGTCGCCGGTGCCGCCGGCGTCCTTGATCACCGTCTTGAGCAGCGGTTCCTCGGTGGGGCCGCCGAAGCCGGCATAGGTCTTGCCGTCCAGGTCCTTGGGCGAGGTCAGGTCGGCCCGGTCGGCGCGCACCCCGATGGCCGTCGCCCAGTGCTGCAACACCGCCAGCACCGAGACCAGGTCGGCGCCGGCCGCCTGCGCGACGGTCGTCGAGTCCTGGAAGCTGATGCCGAACTCGGCATTGCCGGCGTCGATGATCGTCTCGGGCAGCGCGGTGTTGTACGGCAGGATCTGCACGTCCAGGCCGGCGTCGGCGAACCAGCCCTGCGCCAGCGCGGCATACAGCCCGGTGTGGTTCGTGTTCGGCGTCCAGTCCAGGGCGAACCGGATGGTGGTCTTCTCACCCGGGGTAGTGCCGGCGGCGGCCGCCGAGCTGCCGGGCGGGGAGCCGCCGGACGCCGAACAGCCGACGACCACGAGGACGGCGGCCAACAGGAGTGCGACGGCGGGTGCGCGCCGCAGGCGGGGTCGCATCGAACGACAATCCCTTCGCTAGTACGAACTAGATCAGGTTCAACGGGTGTTTTCTCAGCCCTGCGTCGGGGCACCCCGTGTCGAGAGGTCACCCTACTCCTGCACGATCGGGGGCAGGATCGAGCGGCCGGGCGGCATCTGCCGGCGGGGCACGAGCGGTAGTCCGGCCATCGGGAACCGGACCGGCGATGGGAGCTGCATGGGCGTCGACGTCAAGAACCTGCGCCGGGTGGTGGCCGCGGCCGCCGGGGTGACCACGGTGGTGCAGGCGGCCACCGCGGTGGCGGCGCTGCGGAGCGGGCGGCGCGACTACGTCGACGCGGTGTGGGGACCGGGCCTGGGCGCGATCGCGGTGGCGGCCGCGGCGGTCGGCCGCGGGGATCCCGTCCGGCGGTGGGGGTTGGCCGCCGTGACCTCGGTCTGGGCGGCCCGGCTGGGTGGGCAGATCGCCGGCCGGCTCCGCACCAGCGAGCAGGAGGACCCCCGGTACACCGAGTACCTGGAGGGCGACTCCACCGCGGCGGTGGTGGGCAAGGTGTTCGTGACGCAGGGTCTGGCCCAGCTGGTTGTGTCGGTGCCGATCCAGCTGGCCGCGGCCAGCGCGGTACCCAGGACGGCGCGACGCTGGCTGGTGCCGGCCGGGTTGGCGGTGATGGTGGCCGGAACGGTGATCGAGGCGACCGCCGACCGGCAGAAGGATCGGTACCGGGCCCGCACCGACGCCGCCAAACCGCCCATCCTGGACAGCGGGCTGTGGGGCTGGTCGCGCCATCCCAACTATTTCGGGGATTCGCTGGTCTGGGACGGCGCCTGGCTCGCGTCCGCGGCCTCGGCCCCCGGGGGTTGGACGGTCCCGGCCCCGGCGCTGATGAGCTACCTGCTGATCGTCGCCACCGGCGCCCGGCGGACGGAACGGCGGATGCAGGAGCGGCCGGGTTACCGGGAGTACCAGCGGCGGGTGTCGTTCTTCGTCCCGTGGCCTCCGAAGGACCGCCGGTGACCTCCGACGACGGGCTGTTCGGCCCGGCCAGCGTCACCTGGACCGTGCACGCGGACCCGGTCTTCCCGGTGGCCGGCGTCCGCGCGTTGCTGCTGCAGGCGCTGCATCCGGTGACGATGGCAGCCGTGGCCCAGCATGGCGGCTTCGCCGACGACTTCTGGGGTCGGCTCGAGCGGACCGTCCAGTACGTCACCACGGTCACCTTCGGCGAGGCCGACGAGGCACGACGGACGATTGCCCGGGTGCGCGGTCTGCATCGCCGGCTGCGCGGGACCGACCCGCGGTCGGGCGAGCCGTTCCGGGTGGACGAGCCCGACCTGCTGCTGTGGGTGCACTGCTGCCAGGTTGAATCGTTCCTGGGCACCGCCCGCCGGGCCGGTGCTCCGATCGACTCGGCGGCCGCCGACCGGTACGTGGCCGAGCAGGTGCTGGCGGCCGAGCTGATCGGCATCCCGGCGGGGATGGCGCCGACGACGACGACGGGCCTGGCCGACTACTTCGACGCCATCCGTCCGGACCTGGCCGTGTCGGACGACGCACGCCGGGCCGTCAAGCAGTTGGCGGTGCCGCCGATGGCGTCGTGGGTCCGGCTGCTCACCCCGGCGTGGCCGGCGTGGCTGACCCTGGCCGGTCTCGCGGCCGGCCTGCTGCCGCGTTGGGCGCGGCGGATGTACCGGCTGCCCGGCCTGCCCACCACCGACGCGGCGGCCACCGCCGCGTTGCGGGCGCTCCGGGTCGGTGCTTCGGCGCTGCCCGAACGGTTCTCCGGACCGCCCGAGGTGCGGGCCGCCCGGGCCCGCTCGGCGACCGGCTCAGCGGCGCCGGCGGCGTAGCCGGCCGGGGGCCAGGGCCGACCCGAAGACGACGCCCAGCGCGATGGCGACGAAGGTGACACCGGCGGTGAGGATCGACGTCAGCCCGGCATCCCGGGTGTCGCCCATCACCTGGGTGACGCCGACCAGGGCCACCGCGCCGGGCACCAGCAGCCAGAACGCCGGCAGGAAGGTGACCATCGTCGGCGGCCCGGAGCGCTGGCCGGCCGCGAACACCGCGACCGGGGTCATCACCGCCGCGCCGACAAAGCCCGACAGGTAGCTGCCGACCAGCAGCCCACCGAGGACCTGCCCGGCGAACGCGACGTAGAGCACCAGCAGCATCCAGCCGAGCGACCGCGGCCGGCCGGAGAACGTCAGCAGCACCCCGATGCCGAAGACCAGCACCCCCAGCCACGGGCTGATGGCGCCGGCGGCGGAGTCGTTCGCCGGCGCGATGCTGATCACCGGCAGGCCGACCAGCTGCACTCCGCCGACGATGCCGATCGCCAGCAGCACCAGTTGCAGGCCGCCGAAGATGAACCGGCTTGCCCCGGAGATCATCTGGCCGGTGGCCAGTTCCAGCACCGCGGTGGTGAGCAGGCCGCCCGGGATGAACGTGACCAGCGCGCCGAGCACCGGCGGCAGGAACCCGGGATCGAGGTCGGTCCGGGCCAGCAGCGCGACCGCGGCCGAGACGGCGAAGGCGCAGCCGATGGGAACGAAGACCTGCAGCGCCGCCGATCGGGCGGCGGACCACAGCTTGATCAACCCGACGCCCGCGCCCAGGACCGCCGCGGCCGGGAAGGCCAACCAACCGCCGGCCAACACGATCGCCAGGCCGACCGCGATCACCGCAT
Organism: Nakamurella sp.; assembly: GCA_044223435.1. GTDB lineage: Bacteria > Actinomycetota > Actinomycetes > Mycobacteriales > Nakamurellaceae > Nakamurella. The sequence continues at coordinate 85,675 of JBGALY010000017.1, read as the reverse complement.
GGCCCAGCACGACGACCGCCGGACCGACGCTCGGCGGCTGGGAGCGGATCGCGCGGAGCCGGCTCAGCGCCTCCGTGATGCCGATCTCGCCGTGCTCCACCTCGGCCGCGACGCGGAAGACGGCGTCGATCTGATCAAGTCGCAGCCCGGCCCCACCGCTGGTGGCGACCTCGGTGCGGGGCCGGTCCAACCCGGGCACGGTGATGATCAGGGCGGTCGGCAGCACGACGATCTCCGCGTCCGGCACGCCGTTGGCCGCGGCGATCCGCAGTAGGTCGGCCTGCACGTGGGTGACCGGGGCGCCGGATCGGACCATCTCGTCGCCCAGCTCGACCAGCAGATCGATCAGGTCGTCGCCGCCGCGGGCGACGGTGACGGTCGAGCCGTCAACCGGGGCCGGGCCGGGGCGGACCGGGGTCGGGGCGATCCGCCGGCGGACGATCGCGACCACCATCGCGGCCAGCAGCAGGACGGCGACCGCGATGAGCACCTTTCCGGCGCCGATGTCCGACCGCTGCGCGGCCGGGGGCACCGCCGGCAGTTCCGCGGTCGGGACCGGCGTGGCCGTCGTCGTCCCGGCAGCGGTGCTCGCCGGGACGCCGGTCGACTCCGCCGTCGACTCGACCGTCGTGACGCTGTCCGCGGTCGAGCCGGTCGGGGTGGCGGTGGAGTTCCCCGTCGAGTCCGGCGCCGCCGGGGTCGATCCGCTGGGCCGGGCCGAGCCGGACGCCGTCGGCGTTGCGTCCGGCGAGCCGGTGGCGGTGGATCCGCTGGTCTGCGGCGGGGCGCTGGTGGTCCCGGCGATGCCGGTGGGCGGTGCCGGGTCGGTGGTCTCGTGCGCCACCGCGGCGCCGGCCGGGGCGAGGGCGAGCAGGACGGCGGCCAGCAGGACGGCGCCACCTCTAGGCATCCCGGCCGCCGGCGAGCAGCTCGACCAGGTCGATCCCGTGCCGGACGAACCGGTCGGCATGCGGTGGATAACCCTGCGCGCGAACGAGTTTGCCTCCGCGGCTGGCGAAGATGTCCTCGGTCTCCACCACGGCGCCCTCGACCCGGCCGGGCAGTGCGACGACCTCCCGGATCCGGCGGGACCCGTCCGGTTCCACGCCGATCTGCACCACCAGATCGATGCACGCGGCCACGGTCGGCACGACGAACGCGTCGGTGACGTTCTCGCCGGCCAGCAGCGGCAGGGTGCACAGCTTGACCACCGCCTCGCGGGCGGAATTGGCGTGCACGCTGCACATTCCGGGAAGACCGGAGTTCAGCGCGATCAGCAGGTCCAGCGACTCCTCCTGCCGGACCTCACCGACGATCAGCCGGCTGGGCCGCATTCGCAGCGCCTCCTTGACCAGCCGGCGCAGCCGGATCTCGCCGTGCCCCTCCAGGTTCGGCTGCCGGGTCTGCATCGCCACCACGTCGGGCAGGTTCGGGCGGAGCTCGAACACCTCCTCGCAGGTGATCACCCGTTCCCGCGCCGGGATCGAGTTGATCAGGGTGTTCAGCAGCGTCGTCTTACCGGCCTGGGTGCCGCCGGCCACGATGATGTTCAGCCCGGCGGCGACCGCCCCCTCCATCGGGCAGCAGCGCGTCGACGAACGGCGAGGAGAGATCCAGCCGGCGGCCGGACGGCTTGAGCATCCGCTCGACCAGGTCGCGCACGTCCTGGGCGGACAGCACGACGGTGGTCAGCTCGGACCGGCCGTGTCGCGCGATGAACACCCGGCCGGGCTGGTTGATCCAGATCTCCTCGATCGCCGGGTCCTCCAGGAATTTCTGCAGCGGGCCGAGGCCGGCCAGGGCATCGAAGACGGAGCGGACGGTCCCGGGCCGGTCCAGCAGCGGCGGCAGCGAGGAGATCGGGACGCGTTCCTCGTAGTGGGCCACAACCTCGTCGATGAGCAGCCGGGTCGCGCGGTGATCGGTCACCGGGTCGATGCCGCGGCGACGGATCAGCTCGCGGACCTCGTCCTGGATGTGTTCGGTGGCGGTCGGCGCGGCCATGCCGGTGACGGTAGCCGGTCGGTGCTGCGGCACCTGAGTTGTCCACACGGTGGTCGGAGTGTCCCGGCGGGTTGCCCGGATCGGGCCGGCGGGAACGTGCCACAGTGCACGGGTGTCCGCCGCCGACCTCCTCGCGGTTCGCACCCTGCAGTACGCCTATGTCCGATGGCAGGCCCGGGGGTTGCCCCGCCGGCGCACCCGCTGGGTCGTGCTGCGCCGGAGTGCGCTGGTGATGCTGCTCGCCATCCTGGTCGTGGTGACCCTGGCCCGGTCGTCGGGATCGACCTGCGACCTCCCCGTGGAGCTGGAGTTCGACGCGGGCCCGGACGATCCGGGCGTCTCCGCCGGCGCCGCGGTCGCGGCCGTCGGGCTGTGGCTGGCCGCGATCGTCGGGGCCGTCGCCGCGATCCGCCGGGTGCTGGTGATCGGCCGACGCCGGTCGATGTGGATGTATCCGAACTGGCATCGCCGGATCCAGGGCGCGGCCGCCACCGCGGTCGGCCGGTCGCTGCTGGCCGCGAGCACCGTCGCGGTGCTCTGGCTGCTGGCCGCGGGGGTGTGCGAGGTGGCCGAGGGGATCACGGTGATGATCGGTCTGGCCTTCTTCGTCGGGCTGCTGCTGGTGGTCTTCGGGGCGGCCGTGTCCACCGAGGCCGGCTGGGTCGGGTTCGCGCTGGTCGCGGTGATCGACCTGCTCAGCGTCTGCCTGCTGGCGGGCTACGCGCTGGTCGATCCCGAGCACGCGCCGTTCGCGCTGGTCGGGGCAGTGGCGTTCGCCATCCACGCCGGCTGCACCGCGGTCGCCTGCCGCTGGTCGTTCGTGGTCGGCACGATGCCCGGGTCCCGGGCCGACGACCGGGCCAAGGCGGGGGAGACCGGCCGATCGCTGTGCGCGTTGTGGGTGCTGCTGCTGATCGCCTACCTGGTGATCATCCTGGACGAGACGTTGCTCGACCGGGCGGTGTCCCTGCTGACCAGCCCGGTGGTCGTCGCGCTGACCCTCGGCGCGCTGGCCGTCACCCTGGGCAGCGGTCACACCAAGTACGTGGAGGCCCGGGAGGCGGCCCGTCGCCGGGTCCGCGACCGGCGGTCGGCCCGGACAACTACCTTCGACCGGCGGGACGATCTGGTGCCGCGGATCGCGGCCCGGATGATCGCCGCCTGTGGTCCGCTGCCGATCGCGGACATCGCCGCCGGGGTGAACCGGATGTCCGCCCTCGGTGTGCACGAGCGCCGGCTGCGGCAGGAACTCGGTGGATCGGCCCTGCTGGCCCGGACCGATGCCGACACCTGGGCGCTGGCCGACGGCGTCGACCCGCGCCGGCTCGGCTGGGCCACCGACCGGGCCCTGCAGCGGCTGGTCGGCGACGCGCGGCTGACCGGTGCGGAGCTGGACGCGCGGCTGGACGCCGCCGGCTACCGGGGGTTGGCCGTCACCGGCTACCTGCGGCCGACCCACCCGCTGGTCCGCTCGCACGGCCACGGGCCGATCCGGCGCTGGACCGTGCTCACCGGTGCCGGCCGGTCCTGAACCGGCCCGGCCGGTTGCTTGAATGGACGGGTGACGGACAGCGGCGTGGGGAACGGCGGCTCGGTGGGCGGCTCGATGGATCGGGCCCTGGTCCGGCGCGGCCTGCCCGAGGTGGACATCCAGGGGGTGGAGATCGCCCCGGTCAACGGGCTCACGTTGGCCTACGAATCCTTCGGCGACCCGACGGCCGTCCCGATCCTGCTGGTGATGGGCCTGGGCACGCAGATGATCGGTTGGCCGGACGAGTTCTGCCGGTTACTGGCTGACGCCGGGCACCACGTCACCCGCTTCGACAACCGCGACGTCGGCCTGTCCACCCACCTGGCGGACCTGCCCGCGGGGCAACCGGTGGCCGCGTTTCTCGGCCGCACCCCGCCGTACCGGCTGGCCGACATGGCCCAGGACGCGGCCGAGCTGATCGGCGTGCTGGGGCACGAGAGCATGCACGTCGTCGGCCTGTCCATGGGCGGCTGCATCAGCCAGATCCTGACGTTGGAGCACCCCGCGCGGGTGCGCAGCCTGACCTCGATGTCCTCGTCCACCGGCAGCCGGCGGGTCGGCCGCCCGCGGCTGGACGTTGCCCGCCGGATGGTCACCCAGCGGCCCGCCCGGACCCGGGACGAGGCGATCGAGCTCGGCCTGGCCAACTGGCGCCGGACCGGCTCGCCCGGCTACCCCGTCGACGAGGAGCGGCTGCGTCGCCGGGTCGGCCGGTCCTGGGACCGCGGCTACGACCCGGCCGGCAGCGGCCGGCAGTTCGCCGCGTTGCTCGCCGCGCCCGACCGGACGTCGGCGCTCGGCGCGATCGGGGTACCGGCGCTGGTGCTGCACGGCGAGGCGGACCGGCTGATCGGCGTCACGGGAGGCCGGGCCACCGCGCAGGCCATTCCCGGCGCCCGGTTGGTCACCTACCCGGGCATGGGCCACGACCTGCCCGAGGCCCTGTGGCCGGCGTTCGTGACGGAGATCGGCACCACCGTCGCCCAGGGCGAGGCGGTCCGGAGCGACCGAACCAGGTCACGGTAGGAAACGCGCGCCGGCGCAGGCCCGGTCCGCCCACCAGGCGAGCTCGTCATCGAACCCGCCGAGCGCCTTCTCCCAGCCGAACTGGACCAGCGCGCCGAGCAGGGCCAGACCCAGCTGGCGCTCCCACCAACCGCCGGTGTCCACCTCCGCCGCCTCCAGTGCGGACCGGTAGTCGGCGATCGCCGCCTCCTTGCTCTGCGGCAACCGGCGGCAGTTGATCGCCAGGTACCAGGCCAGGTCGCTGCACGGCGCGCCGACCCCGGGCAGCTCCCAGTCGATCAGCACCGTCCGGCCCCGATCGTCCAGCCCGAGGTTGTCCAGCTTCCAGTTGCCGTGCACGAACGATCGAGGGGTCCCGTCGAGCGCCTGGACCAAGGGGCCGGGGTCCAGCGCGAGCGGCCCGACGATGGCCGCCGCCCGCGGCGCCACCTGCGGCAACAGCCGCCAGCCCCGGTCGATGAGGCGGGGCACGAGGTGGTCGGATCCGATCGCCGCCTCGGCCCGGGCCGTCCAGGGCGACAGCTCCAGATACCGGTGCATCGGCGGGACCACGTCGAAGTCCGGACCGGGCTCCCACAGCGCGGCGTGCATGGTCGCCAGGTGGGCCAACTGGAGTTGATGAACCGACAGCGGGATCGGGTCGTCGACCGCGGGGATCAGCCAATCGGCCACGTCGTGCATGAGGATGGCGGTCCGGCGCCGGCGACCCTCGCCCTCGCCCGCCACGGCGATGATCGGCTGGTTGATGCAGTCGGGCAGCCGATCCAGGATTCCCCGCTGCCACAGCGGCACGATCGGGCCGCCCAGCACCCCCGACGCGTGCTGGGTCCAGTCGTTGCGAGCGTCGATCACCTTCAGCACGTACGAGCGGCCGTCCCGATGGCCGCGGCTCAACGTGGCCCCCGACTTTCCGGGAGCGTCCGCGATCGGCTCGATGTCGTCGAGTCCGGTGAGCAGATCCCGGATACGCGGCAGGACAGCGGGCATGTCGGCCTTTCCGGCATGAAGCAGGCAAATCGGTCGGATTCAGGGTAGACGGAACAGTGCCTACAGTGGCTCGGTGCCCGGAGACGACCAGGACCTCACCCTCGCCCTCCATTTGGCGGATCTCGCCGACGCCGTGAGCCTGCCCCGGTTCGGGGCCGCGGATCTGCAGGTGACCGCCAAACCGGACCTGACGCCGGTCACCGACGCCGATCTCGCGGTCGAGTCGGCCATCCGGGCGCGCCTGGCCGTCGACCGGCCGGACGACCGGATCGTGGGGGAGGAGTTCGGGGGCTCGGCGGATCTGATCGCGGGCCGGCGGTGGATCATCGATCCGATCGACGGCACCAAGAACTTCGTCCGCGGCGTGCCGATCTGGGCCACCCTGATCGCGCTGATCGACGGTCCCCCCGGGTCCGACCCGGTCGTCGGGGTGGTGTCCGCGCCCGCGCTCGCCCGGCGCTGGTGGGCGGCGTCCGGCGGCGGGGCGTTCGTGCGGTTCGCCGGTGGACCGGAGCGACGGTGCCGGGTGTCCGGTGTCCGGTCGGTGACCGATGCGTCACTGTCGTACTCCGAGCCGGCCGAGTGGGCGGCGGCCGGCCGGTCGCGGCAGTTCCAGGCCCTGCTGGATGCCTGCTGGCGCACCCGCGCCTACGGGGATTTCTACTCGTACATGCTCCTCGCCGAGGGTGCGGTGGACATCGCCGCCGAGCCCGAACTGAGCCTGTGGGACGTGGCCGCACTGGTGCCGATCGTGACCGAGGCCGGCGGCCGATTCACCGCGATCGACGGTCAGCCATCCGGCGGCACCACGGTCAGCGCACTGGCCACGAATGGTCCCCTGCATCCGGACGTCATGACGCTGCTGAACGGGTGATGCGACCCCGGTAGGCGCCCCTCCCGCCGGGCCTAATCTTCGTAACGGTGGGCCAAATGATGTCTTCGCTGTGGCGTTTTGCTCCGCGATCACGGGTCGATAACTCTTTTGCCTTTACACTCCGTCGTTGTGATTCATGCGTCAAAGGTCAGCAAGCAGTACAAGACCTCCACCCGGCCCGCCCTCGACGAGGTCAGCATCGACGTCGACAAGGGCGAATTCGTCTTCGTGATCGGCCCGTCCGGCTCCGGCAAGTCGACCCTGCTGCGCCTGCTCATCAGGGAGGACGTGCCGACCGGGGGTGACCTGGAGGTGAACGGCGAGGACCTGGTGCACATGCGGCGCGGCCGGGTCGCCGCGCACCGGCGCCGGCTCGGCTGCGTCTTCCAGGACTTCCGGCTGCTCACCAACCGCACGGTCGCGCAGAACGTCGGGTTCGCCCTCGAGGTGATCGGCCGGTCCAGGGCGTCGATCAAGCAGACCGTGCCCGAGGTGCTCGAGATGGTCGGCCTGGAGGGCAAGGCCAACCGGCTGCCGCACGAGCTGTCCGGCGGCGAGCAGCAACGCGTCGCCATCGCCCGTGCGTTCGCCAACCGGCCCATCCTGCTGCTGGCGGACGAGCCCACCGGCAACCTGGACCCCGACACCAGCGCGGACATCATGCTGCTGCTGGAGCGGATCAACCGGACCGGCACGACCGTGCTGATGGCGACCCACGACAACACCATCGTGGACTCCATGCGGCGTCGGGTCATCGAACTGCAGCTGGGCAAGGTCGTGCGGGACGAGGCCCGCGGCGTCTACGGCGTCGGCCGCTAGAGCAGTCATTCCTGCCAGCCTGCCCACGCGCAGTCAACGAGAGGAACCCAGTGCGCGCCGGATTTGTCGTGAGCGAAGTCCTGACCGGATTTCGCCGCAATATCACCATGACCATCGCGATGATTCTCACCACCGCGATCTCGCTCGGCCTGCTCGGCGGCGGGCTGATCATCGCCCGGATGACCGATCAGATGCGCGACATCTACGGTGACAAGGTTGAGGTCACCATTTATCTGACCCCGGACATCTCCGCCCAGGACCCGGACTGCCGGCAGTCACCCTGCCAGGACATCAGTCAGGCGCTGCAGGCCAACGGCGATGTCCAGACGGTCGACTTCGAAAGCCAGGCCGCCGCGTACGAGCGGTACAAGCAGCAGTTCGCCGGACAACCCGAACTACTGGAGATCGGCTCGCCGGAGGCTCTCTCCGCGTCCTTCCACGTCAAGCTCTACGACCCGCAGCGCTACCGGGTGATCTCCGAGCAGTTCTCCGGCAAGCCGGGGGTGCAATCGGTGGCCGACCAGAGCGCATTCCTGGACCGGCTGTTCAGCCTGCTCAACGGCATCCGGAACGCGACCATCATCGTCGCGCTGATCCAGGCGCTGGCCGCGCTGCTGCTGATCTCCAACATGGTCCAGGTGGCGGCCTACACCCGGCGGGCGGAGACCTCCATCATGCGGTTGGTGGGTGCGTCCCGATGGCGCACCCAGTTGCCGTTCATGCTGGAGGCCGTCATCGCCGGCCTGGTCGGCGCCGCCCTGGCGATCGGCGGGCTGGTCGCCGCCAAGTTCCTGTTCGTCGACCAGGCCCTGGGCCCGGTGATCCGGTCCGGCATCCTGCCGGAGATCGACACGGCGACGCTGGTCTGGGTCTCGCCGATCCTGCTGGCCGCCGGTGGTGGTCTGGCGGCCATCTCGGCCTACGTCACCCTTCGTCTCTACGTTCGCCTTTAATCGATTGGGAGCGGGGGTCGGCGAGCGCCTACCCTGGACGCCGCCATGGCAACCAAGACCACACCCAAGCAGACCAGCAGCAACCGGCCGACCGGCCGGCAGGTCATCGCGTCCAACCGCAAGGCCCGGCACGACTACGAGATCCTGGACACCTACGAGGCCGGGATCTCGCTGACCGGGACCGAGGTGAAGTCGTGCCGCGCCGGCCGGGCCACCCTGGTCGACGGCTACGCCACCATCAGCGACGACGAGGTCTGGCTGCGCGGCGTGCACATCGCCGAGTACGCCGAGGGCACCTGGACCAATCACGCCCCGCGGCGGGCCCGCAAGCTGCTGTTGCACCGCGCCGAGATCCTCAAGCTGACCAGCAAGATGCGGGAGAGCGGAACCGCGCTGATCCCGCTGTCCCTCTACTTCAGCAACGGCCGGGTCAAGGTCGAGCTCGGCCTGGCCCGCGGCAAGCGGGAGTACGACAAGCGGCAGGCCATCGCCAAGCGGGACTCCGACCGCGAGCTGGAGCGGTACGCCGGCCGGCGGGCCAAGGGTCGCTGAGGACCGCCGCCGGCCGAGGGGGAATGCAGTAGGATCGGGGGGCGTTCTCTCCCACATGGGGGTGATCGGTTTCGACAGCGTGAGTCGAGTGAGGTGAAGCGGGCCGAGGAAGGCAACGATGATCTCGTTAACCATCCGTTGCAAAAAAATCAAGTGCCGACAACAAGCGCACTGACTTCGCCCTCGCCGCCTGAGCGAGTAAGGAGTCCGTCAGACCGGGAATCCTCCGACCCGGAGCCTGACGTCAGCTAGGAGGATCACCGAGAGGTCCGGTCGCGGGACCTCGAGGGACATCACACAGCGACTGGGCCCGTCACACCGGGGTGTCCGTGACAGCGGTGGGGCCGAGTAGAGACCTAACGGACTGCGCCCGGAGAAGCCCTCGCAAGGCCACGGTGGACGCGGGTTCAATTCCCGCCACCTCCACTGGAGTGGTGAACGCCCAGGTCCGTCACGGACCTGGGCGTTCGTCGTTGCCGGGCCGACGAGGTGGGATCAGTCGGTCGCGACCGGCGCGGTCTTGGTCCGGGACTTGCCGCCTTTGCCCGACCTCTTGGCCGGCTTGTCCCGCGCCGACTCGCTGCCCTCGGCGGTCTCCAGGTCCTCCCGCAGCCGATCGAGCTCGCCGCGCAGGTAGTCGCGGGTGGCGACCTCGCCGATGGCGACCCGCAGGGCGGCCAGCTCGCGGGCGATGAACTCGGTGTCGGCCTTGGTCTGCGCGGCCCGGGATCGGTCCTCCTCCAGGGAGATGCGGTCCCGGTCGTCCTGCCGGTTCTGGGCCAGCAGGATCAGCGGCGCCGCGTACGCCGCCTGGGTGGAGAACGCCAGGTTGAGCAAAATGAACGGGTACGGGTCCCATCGATAGCTGACCGCGACCAGGTTGATGGTGATCCAGGCGATGACGATGAGCGTCTGCCAGAACAGGAACGTCCCGGTGCCCAGGAAGCGGGCCAGGCGCTCGGAGAACCGGCCGAACGTCTCCGGGTCGATGTCCATGGCGAACCGGCGTCCGCTGCGCGGCTGGTCCAGCCGCCGCCGGGAATGCGCTTCAGCCATGCGTCACCCCGCGGGCCGCCGGCGCCGGCTCGTCCTCGTCCAGGCCCTCGTCCCGCCAGTTGTCCGGCAGCAGGTGGTCCAGCACGTCGTCGACGGTGACCGCACCCAACAGGTGGTCCTCGTCGTCGACGACAGGCGCGCAGACCAGGTTGTAGGAGGCGAAGAAGCGGGTGACGTCGGCCAGCGAAGCGTCCGGGGACAGTCGGGCCATCTCCGCGTCGAGCGCGCCGGCCACCAGCTCGAACGGCGGCTCCCGCAGCAGCCGTTGGGTGTGCACGCAGCCCAGATACCGGCCGGTCGGGGTCGCCTGCGGGGGCCGGCAGACGAACACCATGGACGCCAACGCCGGAGTGAGGTCGGGGGAGCGGATCCGGGCCAGCGCCTCGGCGATCGTGGCGTCCGGGGTGAGCACCACCGGCTCCGGGGTCATCAGGCCGCCCGCCGATTCGGCCGAGTACTGCAGCAGCCGGCGGACCGGTGCGGATTCCTCCGGTTCCATCAGCCCGAGCAGGCGTTCCTGGATTCCGGCCGGCAGCTCGGACAGCAGGTCGGCGGCGTCGTCCGGATCCATCGCCTCCAGGATGTCCGCAGCCCGGGCCTCGTCCAGGTGGGCCAGGATCTCCTGCTGATCGTCCTCCCCGAGCTCCTGGAGGATGTCGGCCAGCCGGTCGTCGTCCATCGTGTCGGCGACGTCATACCGAAGCCCCGGCTCGAGCTCCCGCAGGATCGCCGCGGCGTCCGCCGCCCGCAGCCCCTCCATCTGGGCGATCACCTGCTGGGATCCGCGGATGGGCTGACCGGTCAGCTCGGCCGGACCGAGCCCGCGCACGTCCTGCCAGCTCACCACCTGGATCGGCGCCCGCCGGACCAGCCGGCGGGTCTTCTCCCGGACCGCGAGGCGGGCGACCACCCAGTCCCGGCTGCGGGTGCGCTCGATCGCCGCGTCCACCACGACCGCGGACGTCGCCCGGGCGGCCAGGTGCACCGGGACGCCCAGCAGCTGGCCGATCAACCGCAGCTCCATCGGCCGCTGCTCGAACCGGCGCATGCTGACCGAGCCCGTCGACAGGGCGATCGCGTGCGACTCCAGGCTGCCGACCCGCAGCATCGGGACGAAGATCGGACGTCGGGTGAGCAACTCGACCACCAGACCGAGCACCCGGGGCGGCTTGCGATCCAGCCGGAGCGCGACCACGATGTCCCGCACCTTGCCGATCGATTCCCCGCCCGGGCCGAACACGGGCAGCCCGGCCAGCTGGGCGACGAAGACCTTCGCGGTGGGAGCCACGGCATCAGGTTAGGGCCCCGCCCGATCCGCGGGACGGCACCCTGGGCCGGCACCCCGGGAGTGCACATTCCCAGGGTGTTCACACGGTGGGCCCACGGTGACCGCACCGCGGCGCTGCGTAGGGTTGCGGGTTGCCGAGGCACTTCGGCGACAGCACCCGATCAGACACCGAGGATGTTCGATGCGCGTCCGCGCCCTTGTCCTGGCCCTGCCCCTGGCGATGGGCGTCCTGCTCGCCGGTTGCGGTTCCGGTGGAACGTCGACGCCGACCAGCACGTCGCCCACCACCACCCCCGCGACCCTCGGGCCGAGCGTGCCGGCGGCCACCGCGGTGGCCGCGCCGGTGCCCGCCGACCAACTGCCGACGGCCAGCGGGGCGTTCGGCGAGAAGCCGACGATCACCTTCCCGTCCACCGACCCGCCGCCGAGCCTGCAGCGGGTCATCCTGTCCGAGGGGACCGGCCCGGTCACCCAGAGCGGTGATTGGCTGATCACCAATTACCTCGGTCAGGTCTGGGGCGGGGACGTCTTCGACAACTCCTACGACCGCGGAGCCACCTCGGCGTTCCAGATCGGTGTCGGCAAGGTGGTACCGGGCTGGGACGTCGGCCTGGTCGGGGTGCCGGTCGGCAGCCGGGTCATGCTCTCGCTGCCCCCGGCCGACGGCTACGGGCCGGCCGGCAAGAGCGACGCCAAGATCGGCGGTACCGACACCCTGGTGTTCGTCGTCGACATCGTGGACGCGATCGGGCCGAACGCCGCCGGCCAGCCCGACGCCGAGGTCCAGCCCGCCCCCGAGAATGCGCCGCAGGTCAGTGGCGCCCTGGGCGGGCCGGCCACCGTCAGCGTGCCGGCCGGTACCCCCGAGCCCACCACGCCGTCGGTGACCGTGCTGGCCAAGGGCACCGGAGCCCCGGTCCAGCTCGGTCAGGTGCTCGTCCAGTACGCGGCGGTCACCTGGACCGGCGAGAACGCCGGGTCCACCTGGACGGCCGATCCCGCATCGGGAGCCCCGGCGCAGGGTCCGCAGGAGCTGCCGGTGGCGACCGGAGGCCCGTTCGCGGGCTTGGTCGGGGTCCCGCTGGGCAGCCGGGTGCTGGTTCAGGTGCCGGGCCAGACGGATCCGTCCTCCGGGCAGAGCCAGCCGTCGATCGCGGCGGTGGTGGATCTGCTGTATCAGACGACGGTCACCCCGGCGACGACGCCCAGCGCGTCGGCGCCGGCCAGCGCCGCCCCGAGCAGCGCCGCCCCGACCAGCTGAGGTCCCGGGCGGGGCCGGGTCGCGGCCCCGCCTCGCGGACCGCCGGGGATCAGTGGAACGCGGGGATGATCAGGTAGATCCCGTAGAGGGCGATGAGCCCGGCGACTCCGATGCAGGCGTAGCCGGCCATCCGGGCCAGCACGTTCGGTCGCCCGCCGCTGACCGGTTCATGGGTGAGCGCCGCGACCCCCAGGGCGAAGATGCCGACGATGGAGATGGCGGCGACCACGGTGGTCACCGCCACCAGGGCCAGGGACGCCCAGTCGATCTTCACGCGACCACCTCGGAGGAGCGTGCGTCGGGCTCGCCGTCGCCGGGGTTGATGACCACGTCGCGGGAGTCGTTGACGTTGTCGGCCGACACCGGGGCCCGCCGGGAGATGGCGTAGATCGCCGCCGCCCCGGCCACCAGCCCGGCGAACACGATCACCAGACCGAGCGTGCCGGTGCCGGCGATGGCGGCGGCGATCCCGCCGGCCAGCGCGGCGGCCGGCAGCGTGAGCAGCCAGCCGTAGACCATCCGGCGTGCGGTACCCCACCGCACGTCGGCAAGCTTGCGGCCGACGCCGGAACCCATGATCGAACCCGCGCAGACCTGGGTGGTGGACAGGCCGAACCCCATGTGCGAGGAGGCCAGGATGGCGGCGGCCGAGGTGGTCTCCGCGGCCAGCCCCTGCGGGGAGGTGACCTCGACGATGCCCTTACCCATCGTCCGCATGATCCGCCAGCCGCCCGAGTAGGTGCCCAGCCCGATCGCCAGCCCGGCCGTGACGATCACCCACACCTGCGGGCCGGTGCCCGACTCCTGGTAACCGGCGGTGATCAGCACCAGGGTGATGACGCCCATCGTCTTCTGGCCGTCGGAAGTGCCGTGGGCGAGTGCGATCATCGAGCCGGAGACGGTCTGCCCGCGACGGAACCAGGAGACGGCGGGCTCCCGGTCGGCGCGTCGCATCCACCGGTAGACCAGATAGGTGGCCAGGCCGGCGGCCAGGCCGGCGACCAGCGGCGCCATGATCGCCGGCAGCACGATCTTGGACACGATGACCGAGAAGTTGACCCCGGCCGTCCCGGCACCGACCAGCACGGCCCCGATCAGGCCGCCGAACAGGGCGTGCGACGAACTGGACGGGAGCCCGAAGAGCCAGGTCACCAGGTTCCACAAGATCGCGCCGACCAAGCCCGCGAAGATCATCACCGGGGTGACGACGGCGTCGTTGACGATGCCGCCCGAGATCGTCTTCGCCACTTCCGTGGACAGGAAGGCGCCGATCACGTTCAGGATGGCCGCCACCAGCACCGCCACCCGCGGCTGGAACGCTCCGGTCGCGACCGACGTGGCCATGGCGTTGGCGCTGTCATGGAACCCGTTGGTGAAGTCGAACACGAGCGCGGTCAGCACGACCAGCGCCACCACGAACAACGTCGTCGTCATCCGGGCCTTTCTTGGGCGAAGGGTTCAAAGTCGATGCGCGGAAGGCGGGAGGTATTTCCGCAACGGGGGATGGCAAAACGGGGTCGTTAGGGTGAACGGGTGACCAACACGCGGACAGTATCCCGAGGCGCGCGCATCCGCGACGTCCTAGGAGTGCTAGCCCGAATGGTGCTCGCGGCGGTCTTCCTGGTCTCGGGGGCGCTCAAGGCGTGGGACGCCCGGGAGACGATCGTCGCGGTCCGCGCCTACCAGTTGCTCCCGGAGTCGCTGGTCGGCACGGTGGCCGCGGTGTTGCCGTATTTCGAGATCGCGCTGGGGCTGTTGTTGCTGATCGGGCTGGCGACCCGGCTGGCCGCGGTGCTCGCCGCGGTGGTCATGGTGGTTTTCATCGCCGCGGTGATCTCGGCGGCCGCCCGCGGCCTGTCGATCGACTGTGGTTGTTTCGGCGGTGGTGGTGAGGTGGCCGCGGGGGAGACCGCGTACACCGCGGAGATCGTTCGTGACCTCGCGCTGCTGGTGTTGGCCGGCTATCTGGCGATCCGGCCGGACACGCCGCTGTCGGTGGATCGGCTCGTGCATCGGCGGGCAGCCGACCCGGCATAGTGGTGGCGGCGAGCCGGACGCAGCGGCCCGGCGACGGAGAGGACACGGCAGTGGCGCAATCGGGCGCGAGCAAGAGCGGCAAGAACCAGGGCAAGGGGGGCAAGACCTCCGCGAGTGGGCGGCAGTCCGTCGCCGCGGCCCGGCGATCGAGCCCGGGAAACAACCGCACCCAGCTGATCATCGGCGGCATCGCCATCGTGGTCATCATCGCGATCGTCGTCTTCGGGGTCGTGCTCAACCGGCAGCAGACCGCGACCCAGGCCGAGGGCTACGGAGCCTCCACCCAGTCGGTGGCGACCGCGTCGGCCGACGGAGTGGTGACCGTGACCAAGCCCGGTAGCACGCCGAAGGCGACGATCGACGTGTATGAGGACGCGCTCTGCCCCGCCTGCGCCGAGTTGGAACGGCAGTTCGGGCAGCAGATCAACCAGCAGTTGGACAACGGCAACCTGACCGTCAACTACCACATGGTCGATTTTCTGAACCGGAGCTCGCACTCCGGGGATTACTCGAGCCGCGCCGCCGGCGCGCTGCTGTGCGTGGCGCAGGACTCGGGTGCCCAGCCGGGCGTCTACATGGCCCTGCACTCCGCGCTGTTCGCGCCGGAGAATCAACCGGCGGAGAACGGGTCGACCGACCTGTCCAACCAGCAACTGGCCGATCTGGCCAAGACCGCCGGCGCGTCCGATCAGGCGCAGACCTGCATCTCGACCGGAGCGAACACCCAGGCCGCGGCGACCGCGGCGGCCACGTTCATGACCAACCTCGGCACCATCACCGGCGGCCGGGCGGGCACCCCGACCGTGATCTACAACGGCGCCCCGGTGACCTTGAACTCCGATTGGCTGACCAAGCTGGTGGGCTGATTAGGACCGCTGCCCGGGACTTGGTAATCTGTTCCGGCAGCTTGGGGCTGTGGCGCAGCTGGTAGCGCACCACACTGGCAGTGTGGGGGTCAGGGGTTCGAGTCCCCTCAGCTCCACCGGGCAGGGCCGGTCGTTCCGTTCGGAACGTCCGGCCCTTTCGGTTTCCGGGCCCGGTTCGGGAAACTCGACCCCCCCTCACGCGGTGTTCTACGCCTCGTCGGATTAAGCTCTGATGGTCACGGCATGGACGTGGCATGTGAACGACCCCGAGCGTGCGCCGAACCGCTGGAGGCTCCACTGTGACCGCAGTAGCACCCCGTCCCGTGGTGACCCGCCCGTACCCGGTGCAGCGGGCGCCGCGAGGGGCGAAGTTCCTGCAGTACCTGCACACCACCGACCCCAAGGTTCTCGGGGTCATGTACATCGCCACCTCGTTCGCCTGGTTCATGATCGGCGGCCTGATGGCGCTGTTCATGCGGGCCGAGCTGGCTCAACCGGGCATGCAGTTCCTCTCGCCCGAGCAGTACAACCAGCTGTTCACCATGCACGGCACGATCATGCTGCTGTTCTATGCGACGGCCGTGGTGTTCGGGTTCGCCAACTTCGTCCTGCCGCTGCAGATCGGCGCGCCGGACGTGGCCTTCCCCCGGCTGAACGCGTTCTCCTACTGGCTGTACTTCTTCGGTGCGCTGATCGCTGCGGCGGGCTTCTTCACCCCGGGTGGCGCCGCCGCGTTCGGCTGGACCGCCTACGTGCCGCTGTCGCTGGCCGAGAACTCGCCCGGCGTCGGCGGCGACCTGTGGATCATGGGTCTGGCGGTCTCGGGCCTCGGCACGATCCTGGGCGGCGTGAACATGATCACCACGGTGATCTGCATGCGCGCCCCGGGTATGACCATGTGGCGTCTGCCGATGTTCACCTGGGCGATCTTCATCACCTCGATCCTCATCCTGATCGCGTTCCCGATCCTGACCGCGGCGCTGATGGGCATGGCGTCGGACCGCCATTTCGGTTCCCACGTGCTCGACCCGGCCAATGGCGGCGCAATCCTGTATCAACACCTGTTCTGGTTCTTCGGGCATCCCGAGGTGTACATCATCGCCTTGCCCTTCTTCGGCATCATCAGCGAGATCATCCCGGTGTTCAGCCGCAAGCCGTTGTTCGGCTACCGGGGCATGGTGTACGCGCTGATGGGCATCGCCGCGCTGTCCGTCGCGGTGTGGGCGCACCACATGTTCGCCACCGGTGCCGTTCTGCTGCCGTTCTTCAGTTTCATGACGTTCCTCATCGCCATCCCGACCGGTCTGAAGTTCTTCAACTGGATCGGCACCATGTGGCGTGGTCAGGTCAGCTTCGAGACGCCGATGCTGTTCGCCGCCGGGTTCCTGGTCACCTTCCTGTTCGGCGGGTTGACCGGCGTCATCCTGGCCGCGCCGGCGTTGGACTTCCACGTCTCGGACTCGTACTTCGTCGTCGCGCACTTCCACTACGTGCTGTTCGGCACCATCGTGTTCGCCACCTACGGCGGCATCTACTTCTGGTTCCCGAAGATGACCGGTCGGTTCCTGGACGAACGGCTGGGCCGCCTGCATTTCTGGACGACCTTCATCGGCTTCCACACCACGTTCCTGGTGCAGCATTGGCTGGGCGACATGGGCATGCCCAGGCGGTACCCGGACTACCTGCCCAGCGACGGCTTCACCACGCTGAACACCGTGTCCACCATCGGCGCGTTCGTCCTCGGGTTCTCCACGATCCCGTTCATCTGGAACGTGATCCGGTCGTGGCGGTACGGCGAGATCACCACCGCGGACGATCCGTGGGGCTACGGGAACTCGCTGGAATGGGCGACGAGTTCGCCGCCACCGCGGCACAACTTCAAGTCGTTGCCGCGCATCCGGTCCGAGCGTCCGGCGTTCGAACTGCACCACCCGTACATGGTGGAGCGGATGCGCAGCGAGGCCCATCCGCACCGGGGCTGGACGGCGCTGGCCGAGGCCGAGGCCAGCCCGCACCTGAAGATCCCCACCGAGGGCGACGGGTCCGGGTCGTCCACCGCTCCGTTCGGCGGGTGAGCGCTGTCCACGGTTCTGGTCACGGTCACCGGGCATGACCGGCCCGGTGTCACCGGTGAGTTGTTCACCGCGTTGGCCCAGCACAGCGTCGAAGTCCTGGACATCGATCAGGCGGTCATCCGCGGGCAGTTGACGCTCGGCGTGCTGGTCCGCACCCCCGAGAGCGCCGAGCCGATCAAGTCCGACGTGGAGCGGGCGATGCGGTCGATGGGGATGACCGTCCGGGTCGGCGTCGATCAGCCCGGCGACGAGGTCCGGCGCTCCGCGACGCATGCGATCGTCGTGCTGGGCCGGCCGCTGCAGGCCACTGCGATTGGCGAGCTGGCGCATCGGTTCGGCACGTTGGGCGTCAACATCGAATCGATCCGGCGGATCGCCGACTACCCGGTCACCGGGCTCGAGCTGACCGTCAGCGCACCGGAGGACGATGCGCTGCGCTCGGCCGTGGTCGACGTCGCGGCGGCCGCCGGGGTGGACATCGCGGTCGAGCGGATCGGCATCGCCCGGCGGGCCAAACGCCTCATCGTCTTCGACGTGGACTCCACCCTGATCACCGGCGAGGTGATCGAGATGCTGGCCGACCACACCGGCACCCGGTCCAAGGTCGAGGAGATCACCGCGGCGGCGATGCGCGGCGAACTCGACTTCGCCGACTCGCTGCGGGCCCGGGTGTCCATGCTGGCCGGTCTGGACGCCGCCGTGCTCGATCAGGTCGCCGCGGCACTGGTGCTCACCCCGGGCGCCCGCACCACGATCCGGACCCTCAAGCGGCTGGGCTTTCGCTGCGGCGTGGTGTCCGGTGGCTTCACCCAGGTGATCAGCCATCTGGTGCGCGAACTGGACCTCGACTTCGCCGCCGCGAACACCCTGGAGGTCCGCGACGGCCGGCTGACCGGGCAAGTCGTCGGCGAGATCGTCGACCGGGCCGGCAAGGCGCAGGCCCTGGCCCGGTTCGCCGCGCAGCACGGGGTGGGCCTGGCCCAGACGGTGGCGGTCGGCGACGGGGCCAACGACATCGACATGCTGTCCGCGGCCGGCCTGGGCATCGCCTTCAATGCCAAGCCGGTGGTCGCCGGGTTCGCCGACACCACGCTCAACCAGCCATTCCTCGATCCCGTGCTGTTCATCCTGGGCATCTCCCGCGACGAGATCGAGGCGGCCGACGCCGCGGACGGCACGCTGCGCCGCGTGCCGTTGGACTGAGCCCGGCCATGTCCGGCGACGGGGTGCTGCTCCCGCTGGCCGACCGGTACGCGCACTGGCTGGGCCTGGATGCGGCCCAGGTCGTCCGGGACCGGGAGGAGGCGGCCCAGGACGTGCGGGCCATGCCGCTGATCCTGCGGATGGAGCGGGCGGATCCACCGTCGTGGCACCGGGCCGTGGCCCTGGCCGCCGGGGTGGCCGCGGCCATCTGCCTCGATCCGCGCAGCGAACCCGGCGGTGAATGGCACGACGCCGTCGCCGCGTACGTCGGCGGGCACATCCGCAAGGTCACCCGCCGGGCGCGCGGCGCGCACTGGGTGGCGGTCCAGGACCTGCCGGGCCTCACCGTGGCCGATGCCGGGACCCAGGTGCGAGCCCTGGTACCCGGCCCGGTGGCCGAGCTGGATCCGCGGGTGAGCCGGCTACAGGTCGGCGGCACCGATGTGCCGCCGGACGACCCGGCGCCCGGACCGGACCGCCCGGGCGCCGAGTCGCTCCGGCTGTGGGTGCCGGCGGGCATCCCGATGACCGTCGGCAAGGCGATGGCGCAGGCGGGCCATGCCGGCATGATCTGCGCGGCTCTGCTCGGCCGGGACGGGGCCGCCGGTCACCGGCGGCTGGCCGCCTGGCGGGACGCGGGCTACCCCGTGCTCGTGCGACGGGTCGACGACGCCCAGTGGGCCGAGCTGGGCGCGCCGCTGCGGGCCGACCAGGCCGGCGCCTGGACCGGCCGGGGCCTGCTGGCCGTCCGTGACGCCGGCTTCACCGAGGTCGAGCCGGGCACCGTCACGGTCGTCGCCCGCTCGCCCGGCAGCTGACCGCTCAGTCCCGCACCAGCCACCGCACCGCATACGGGTGCAACCAGATGTTGCCGTCCGGGCCGGGGAAGACCTGCTCGCCGGACAACGCGTCCCGGGCGCCGATCAGGCCGTACTCGGCCAACCGGGTTCCCGGGAAGGGCCGCCAGGTACCGGTCACGTTGAACAGCTCCAGCAGCGGGCCGAGCGGGTGCCGGCGCAGCACGGGCAGGACGCCCGGGTCGGACAGCGCCGGCAGCTCGGCGGCCACCGACGCCTCCAGGTGCGGCAGGGACGCCCGCGCCGTCATCAGGTGCCGCAGCCCGGCGAAGACGCGCCCGGGCACGGTGGCCAGGTCGTGTCGCTCGGTGGCCCGGTCCCAGTCCATCCGCGGCCGGTGCGCCCACCGGTTGTCGCTCTCATGGCCGGGCTCGGCCGCCCAGTCCGGATCGTTGGACATGGCGATCTCGTCGCCCATCCAGATCACCGGGATACCGCCCCAGCCCATGATGACCGCGTGGGCCAGGTAGAGCCGGCCCACCACCAGGTCGACGTCGCCGGGTGAGCCGGCCGTGTCCAGCCCGGACAGGCTCGCCGCCGTTCCGCTGATCCGCCGGTCCCCGGTCTCCGGGTTCTCCTGGAACACCAGCCCCCGGGCCGGCGACCCCGGAAAGGCTCCGGAGTACCAGTCGGACAGGAATCGCTGGTGCTCGAACCCGTTGAGGCCGACCGCTGCGGCGTCGGCGGCGTCGATGGCCCAGCCGATGTCGTCGTGGCAGCGGACGTAGGTGACCCAGGTGGTCGAGGCGGGAACCGGCGGGATCGCCCGAAGCGCATGCGCGGCCAGGGACGCGTCACCGGCCGCCAGCATCGACCAGATCTGCACCATCAGGCTGTTGTGGTAAGCGATGTCGCTGACCTTGCCGTGATGGGCGCCCTGGCCCAGGTAGTGCACCAGATCCTGCGGGGCGACGATCGCCTCGGCCTTGAACAGCACGGCGGGTGCCGCGATGCGCGCCACGGCCCGCAGCGCCTGGGTGATCGCGTGCACCTCCGGCTGGTTCTGGCAGTTGGTGCCCAGGCGCTTCCAGACAAACGCGATCGCATCCAGCCGCAGCACCTGCACGCCCTGGTTGGCCAGGAACAGGATGATGTCCGCGTACTCGGCGAACACGTCCGGATTGGTCCAGTTGACGTCCCATTGCCAGGTGTTGAAGGTCGTCCACACCCAGCCGTCGAGCTCCGCGGAATGGCTGAAGCTACCCGGGGCGAAGTCCGGGAACACCTCGGGCAGGGTTTGCTCGTACCGGTCGGGCTCCGTGCGGTCGGGGTAGATGTAGAAGTAGTCGCGATAGTGCGGGTCGCCGGCGCGGGCGGCCTGGCCCCACGCGTGCTCGGCGGCGACGTGGTTGAGCACCAGGTCCATCACCAGGCTGATGCCCGCGGCCCGCAGTTCGGCCGCCAGCTTGCGGAGGTCCTCCATCGTGCCCAGGTCGGTACGGACCCGCCGGTAGTCGGCGACCGCGTAACCGCCGTCACTGTCCCCGTCCCGTGGCTGGAGCAGCGGCATCAGATGCAGGTAGGTGACGCCGAGCTCGCGCAGGTAGTCGATCTTGTCGATGAGCGCGGTCAGGTCGCCGGCGAAACGCTCGGTGTAGCAGGCGTAGCCGAGCATGGACTCGTCCTGGAACCAGGCCGGGTCCAGCGTGCGCTGCAGATCCAGCCGGTGCAGTTCGGGGTCCCGCTCGTCGAACGCGGTGGCCGCGATCCGGACCAGCCGGCGCTCGAGGTCCGCCGCCCGGTCGGCGCCGTAGACCGCGCACAGCGCGTCGTCCAGGTCCGCCCACCAACGATCGAGCCGCAATTCGAAGAGTTCCTGCTGATGCCGGGGGCGGTCGCGGAGGACCGCGTTGGCCTCGGCGTGCATCGTGGGAGGCGCGGGTCGCATGGCGGAAATTCTGCCTGATGCCGGTCGGTCCGGCCGGTTGTGGTTGTGCCCAGGCGGAAGCGCCCGGCCGGCCGGCTGAACCGATTTGGCAGACCCACCCGCCTGACCTGCGGTGGCCGATGCCGCCGCGGAATGTCAAGGTCATCGCATGGACAGGACTCCGCGCGATGGCTGATCGGTTGCGCCGCCCCACCATGAACGATGTGGCGAGGACTGCCGGCGTCAGCCTCAAATCGGTGTCCAGGGTGATCAACGAGGAGGTGGGCGCCTCCCCGGAGACCCGGGATCGGGTGCTGGCGGCCGCGGCCAAGCTGGGTTACCGGCGCAACGACGCCGCGCATGCCCTGCGTCGATCGGACGGCCGATCCGCGTCCGTCGGCCTGGTTCTGGAGGACGTCAGCAACCCGTTCGCGGCGGTGCTGAACCGGTCCGTCGAGCGGGTCGCGAGCGCGGAGGGCAGCCTGGTCCTGGCGGTCAGCACGAATGCCGATCCCGATCGTGAGGAGTACCTCATCCACCGGCTGCTGGCCCGGGCGGTGGACAGCCTGATCATCATGTCCTGCCGGCGGGACCACTCCTTCCTCGAGCCGGAGGTGCACCGTGGCCTGCCGGTGGTGTTCATCGACCGCCCACCGCGCAAACTGGCCTGCCCGACCGTCCGGGTCGCCAACGGCCGGGGCGGGTACGACGCCACCTCCCACCTCATCGCCCACGGCCACCGCCGCATCGCCTTCCTGGGCAGCCGGCCCGGCCTGTACACCGCCGAGGAGCGGCAGCGGGGCTGGGCCCGGGCCCTCCGGGAGGCCGGCGTCACTCCCGACCCGGCGCTGGTCTGGCGCGGCCGGACCCAGGTTCCGGGCGACGCCAGCCAAGCCGAACAGGCCATGTCGGCCATGCTCGACCTGCCCGACCCGCCGACCGCCGTCTTCGCCGCGCAGAACCTGTTGGCCGTCGGGGTGACCGCCGAGCTGCGGCGCCGCGGACTGCAGCATCGGTTCGCCGTGGTCGGGTTCGACGACCTGGCGTTGGCCGAGGTGATCGACCCGCCGCTGACCGTCGTCGCCCAGGACCCCGAGGGGATCGGCCGGATCGGTGCCGAAGCGGTGTTCGGGGCGTTGGCCGGATCACCCCTGACCAAGGACGTGGTCCTGCCGGTACGGCTCATTGTCCGGGGGTCGGGGGAGATCCCCGGACCGTTCGCCTGAGGCCCGGCCCACGGCGACGCTATCCGGCCTCGATCACCTCGACGCCGGCCTCCCGCATCGCCCGGACCGCGGCCTCGGTGTCACCCGGGTTCAGCTCGACGAACCGGGTCAGCGCCAACGGCACGGTGGCTCGGTAGCCGAGCCGGACCGCGTCGATCGCCGTCGACTTGACGCACCAGTCGCCGGCCAGCCCGACGACGGTGACGGCCATGATCCCGTTCTCGTCCAGGATCGCGGACAACTCGGTCTCCCGGTCCTGGCCGGTCGGCAGGTGCAGCACGGAGAAACCGCTGTACCCGTCCTCCGGGCCGGATCCCTTGTGCACGACCGGCCCGTCCACCTTGATCCCGGGCAGGAACTCGGCGCCGCCCGAGTCGATGACGCAGTGCACCGGCCACAGACCGCCGTGCTCGGCGAAGTGCGGGGTCACCTCCGGATGCCAGTCCCGGGTGTAGACGACGAGGTGGCCGGCGGTCAGGGCCGCTTCGATCGCGGTGTTGATCGGTTCGACGATGTCCTCGCCGCCGCGCACGTACAACGACCCGTCCGGGTGCCCGAAATCGTGCTGCATGTCGACCACCAGCAGCGCGTGGTCCGGGCCGGTGGTCCAGGTGGCGGCGCTCATCGGGATTCTCCGGTGGGGGGTTCGGTCAGCTGGGTGCTCGGGATGGCGGGCTCGCCCTCGGCGAGGGTCAACCCCTCCCAGGGCAGGGTGGTCAGCGCGTGCCGCAGGTGCTCGCGGGCGGCGGTCAGGCTCAGCGCGGTGTCCACCGGCCGCCCGCCGCGGACCAGGGCGACGGGGATCACCCGGTCGTGCGATCCGGCGACGGCCGCCGCGTCGGCCTCGGTGCCGCGGAAGATGACCTCCTCGGTCACCGTGCCGCTGGACTTGGCCCGCCGGATCACCGACTTGCGGCCGCCGTGCGAAACCTTGTCCTTGCTGCGTTTCTCCACCGGCCGGCCGTCCACCTCGACCAGCTTGTAGACCATCCCGGCGGTGGGCGCACCCGACCCGGTGACCAGCGAGGTGCCAACCCCGTAGACATCCACCGGGTCGGCCCGCAGGGCGGCGATCGCGTACTCGTCCAGGTCACCGGACAGCACGATCTTGGTGCCGGTCGCACCGAGCCCGTCCAGCTGGCGCCGGGCCGCCCGGGTGAGCACGCCGAGGTCACCCGAGTCGATGCGGACGGCCCCGAGGTCGGGGCCGGCGACCTTCACCGCGGTCTCGATGCCCTGGGTGATGTCGAACGTGTCGACCAGCAACGTCGTGCCCACGCCGAGCGTGGCGACCTGGGACGCGAAGGCCGCTTCCTCGGTGTCGTGGAGCAGGGTGAACGCGTGCGCGGCGGTGCCCGCGGTGGGTAGGCCGTAGCGGCGGCCGGCCTCCAGATTCGACGTCGCCGAGAACCCGGCCAGCCAGGCGGCGCGCGCCGCGGCGACGGCCGACTCTTCATGGGTGCGCCGGGTGCCCATCTCGATCAGCGGCCGGTCGCCCGCCGCCGAGACCATCCGGGCGGCGGCCGCCGCGATCGCGCAGTCGTGATTGAGCACCGAGAGCACGAGCGTCTCGAGGATGACCGCATTGGCGAAGGTGCCGGTGACGGTGAGCACGGGGGAGCCCGGGAAGAACAGTTCCCCCTCGGGATAGCCGTCGATGTCGCCGTCGAACCGGTAACCGGCGAGGTAGTCGATCGTCGGGGCGTCCAGGAAGGGCTTCAACTCGGCGAGCTCGTCGTCGCCGAAGGTGAAGTCGGCCACGGCCTCGATCAACCGGCCGACGCCGGCGACCACGCCGTACCGCCGTCCGGGCGGCAACCGCCGGGCGAAGGTCTCGAAGACGCAGTGCCGGGCGGCGGTTCCGTCCGCGAGGGCGGCGGCGAGCATGGTCAGCTCGTACCGGTCGGTGAACAGGGCGGTGGACCCGGAAGTGGACCCGGGAGTGGGACGCATCCCTGGAGCCTAGGTCGGCCGGCCGGCCGGGGTGGCGATCGGGCCCGGCTGGGCCGTTCGGGTCCGCTCGTCCACACACCGGCCACGCACGTTGGCCGGGGCGCCGATCGGTGCGAAAATGGGGTCGTGGGTGGCGCAGGGCAACTGTCGGAGGTCGGGTCGGTGATCAGCGCGGGACCCGGCGCGGCGATGACGGCGCCCGCACCGGAGAAGACCGGGTCGGCCGACGTCACGACCGCGCCGGACGTTCCCTGGGTGACCATCGTGTGGAACGACCCGGTGAACCTGATGTCCTACGTGACGCTGGTGTTCCAGAAGCTGCTCGGCCACCCGCGGCCCCGGGCCGAGGCATTGATGCTCGACGTGCACCACAAGGGTCGGGCGACTGTCTCCAGCGGCCCCCGGGAGAAGATGGAGGCCGACGTGGCCAAGCTGCAGGCGGCTGGTCTGTGGGCCACGATGGCCCGGGACAGCTGACGGCGTGCGCCCGTTCCACCGCCGGTTCGGCCGGTACAGCGCGTCGTTCGAGCCGGCCGAGGCCTCGCTGATCGCCGATCTGGTCGATCAGGTCCGACAGTTGCTGGCCGACCGCCGCGCGGAGGTCCCGGCCGATCCGTTGGCCCAGTTGACCGGCATGACGATGGGCCCGGCCACGAAGCCGGCCGATCCTGCCGTCGCCCGGCTGCTCCCGGACTTCCACGCCGACGACGCGCAGTTGTCATCGGGTTTGCGGGTGCTGCATGAACCCGAATTGATCGCCGCCAAGGACGCCGCGGCCGTGGCCCTGCTCGATTCGCTGCCCCGCGGCGGCGGTCCGGTCCGGCTCGACGAACCGGCGGCCACCGCGTGGATGGCCGCGCTGAACGACGTGCGGCTTGCCCTGGGGGTCCGACTGGAGATCACCGAGGACGACACCCCGCCGCCCGGTGTCGACGTCCCGGACAGCCCGCAGGCGGGGATGTACGCCACCTACCGCTGGCTGTCCGCGGTGCAGGATTCGTTGGTCAGCGCGATGCTCGACAGCTGATCAAACCCTCCCGCCCGCTCTACTAGTCTGTCCGGGTGTTGCGCATCCCGGCCGCGATGATCGACGAGATCGTCGCGCACGCCCGTGAGGACCACCCCGACGAAGCCTGCGGAATCATCGCCGGTCCGGCCGGCTCGGACACGCCCACCCGGTTGGTCCGGATGCTCAATGCGGAACGGTCGCCCACGTTCTACCGGTTCGACTCCGGTGAGCAGTTGCGGCTCTACCGGGAGATGGACGCCGCCGACGAGGAGGTGATCGTCGTCTACCACTCGCACACCGGCACCGAGGCCTATCCCAGCCGCACGGACATCTCCTACGCCGGCGAACCGCAGGCCCACTACCTGCTGGTTTCCACCCGGGATCCGGACGACGAGGAGGTCCGCTCCTACCGGATCCGGGACGGAGTGGTCACCGAGGAACCGGTGGAAATCATTTCGGCCTGACCCGGCGTTGCATCTGGGGGCGTTCGCGTCCGTCACAATTGATCCGATCCGACCGGTAATGACCTCTGCGCGCGCCGCGGAGCAGTGAACAAGGAGTTGTCCGATGAGCGTTTCGGTGTCCGTGCCGACGATCCTGCGTCCGGTCACCAAGGGGGAGAAGACTGTCACCGCCGAGGGTGCGACCCTGGCCGAGGTGATCTCCGACCTGGACAGCCGCTACACCGGTCTCGGTGACCGGTTGATCAAGAACGGTTCGCTGCACCGGTTCGTCAACGTCTACGTCAACGACGAGGACGTGCGGTTCACCGGCGGCCTGGAGACCACGATCGCCGCGGGCGACAACGTGACGATCCTGCCGGCCGTCGCCGGCGGGGCGCGCTGACGACCCGCGCACGCCCATGACTCGGTATTCCAGCCTGGTCGACGCGGTCGGCGGGACGCCGCTGATCGGCCTGCCCCGGTTGTCGCCGTCCCCGGCGGTGCGACTGTGGGCCAAGCTGGAGGACCGCAACCCGACCGGCTCGATCAAGGACCGCCCCGCCCTGGCGATGGTGGCTCGCGCCGAGCGGGAGGGGGTGCTGCGTCCGGGTTGCACCGTCATCGAGCCGACCAGTGGCAACACCGGCATCTCGCTGGCCATGGTGTGCCGGGTCAAGGGGTACCGGCTCATCTGCGTGATGCCGGAGAACACCTCCGAGGAGCGCAAACTGCTGCTGCGGGCGTACGGGGCGCAGATCATCTCCTCACCGGCGGCCGGCGGCTCGAACGCCGCGGTTGCGATGGCCAAGGAGCTGTCCGCCGACCATCCCGACTGGATCATGCTCTACCAGTACGGCAATCCGGACAACGCGCTGGCGCATTACGAGACCACCGGTCCCGAGCTGCTGGCCGACCTGCCCAGCATCACCCACTTCGTCGCCGGCCTGGGCACCACCGGCACGCTGATGGGCGTCGGCCGGTTCCTGCGCGAGAAGGTGCCGGACGTCGCGATCGTGGCTGCCGAGCCCCGCTACGGCGAGCTGGTCTACGGGCTGCGCAATCTCGAGGAGGGCTTCGTCCCCGAGCTGTACGACGCCTCCGTGCTGACCTCCCGGTTCTCCGTCGGGCCGGACGACGCGGTGCGCCGGACCCGGGAGCTGCTGGAGGTCGAGGGCATCTTCGCCGGTATCTCCACCGGCGCGATCCTGCACGCGGCCCTGGGCATCGCCGCGCGCGCCGTCCGGGAAGGCGTGGAGGCCGACATCGCCTTCGTCGTCTGCGACGGTGGCTGGAAGTACCTGTCCACCGGGGTGTACGACGCCGGCGACGACGCGCTCGCCGCGCATGGCCTGGAGGGCCAGCTCTGGGCTTGAGTCGGCCGAGCATTCAGCCCGGTCCCTGACGGTCAGGGTTTCCCCGGATCCCCGGGTGCCCCGCGGTCCGTAGCCTGGATCCATGACCTCGCCGTCGCAGTTCGGCTCGTCCGGTTCCTACGTACCCCCCGGCTACGGCGTCACGCCGGCCGGTACGGCCGCCCCGGCCACGAAGAAGGTCCTCCCGGAGAACCTGCGCACCGCGGTCGTCGTCGTCGGTTCGCTGGCCGTGGTGATGATCGTCGTCCAGATCGTCAACTGGGCGATGGCCTATCGCCTCGACCAGTTCGGCATCGAACCACGGAGCTGGTCCGGGCTCTGGGGAGTGCTCACCGCGCCGCTGATCCACGGCTCCTGGGGGCATCTGTGGTCCAACCTGGTACCGCTGGTCATCATGGGCGTGCTCATCACCGTCGGCGGTCTGCGCCAGTTCTTCGCCGTCACCGTGCTGGTCTGGCTGGTCTCCGGGTTGGGCGTGTGGTTGGTCGCGCCGGCCTACAGCGTGACCGTCGGCGCCTCGGGCGTCGTCTTCGGGTGGTTGACCTTCCTGATCGTCCGGGGCATCTGGACCCGGACCTGGCAACACATCCTGCTCGGCCTGGTCCTGTTGGTGCTGTACGGCAGCCTGTTCTGGACCGGCATCGTCCGGGTGGCGGCGGCCGATATCACCGGGGTGGTGACGGTGTCGTGGCAGGCTCACCTGTTCGGCGCGCTGGGCGGGGTGCTGGCCGCCTTCATCGTCGGTCGGGCCGACCGGCAGCGGCGCGCGGTCACCGCCTGACGTGGCCCCCGGTAGCGTCGAGAGCGTGAGCTCCGATGTGACCGCGCCGATCGGCATCTTCGACTCCGGGGTCGGCGGGCTGACCGTCGCCCGGGCGATCATCGACCAGTTGCCGGGGGAGCGGGTTCGCTACGTCGGTGACACGGCCAACGGCCCCTACGGTCCGCTGCCGATCGCCCAGGTGCGCCGGCACGCCCTGGCCGTCGCCGATCGGCTGGTCGACAGCGGCGTGAAGATCCTGGTCATCGCCTGCAACACGGCGTCGGCGGCCTGCCTGGCCGACGCCCGCGAACGGTACGACGTGCCCGTCGTCGAGGTGATCCGGCCGGCGGTCCGGCGGGCGGTCGCCGCGACCCGGACCGGCGAGGTCGGCGTGATCGGCACGTCCGCGACGATCACCTCCGGCGCCTATCAGGACGCGTTCGACGTCAACCCGGGGATCACCGTGCACGCGGTCGCGTGCCCGTCCTTCGTCGACTTCGTCGAGCGGGGCATCACATCCGGCCGGCAGGTGATCGGGCTGGCCCAGGCCTATCTGGGACCGCTGCAGCGCACCAACCTGGACACGCTGGTCCTCGGCTGCACCCATTACCCGTTGCTGACCGGCGCGCTGTCCCTGGTGATGGGGGACGGGGTGACGCTGGTCTCCAGCGCCGACGAGACCGCCAAGGACGTCTACCGCCGGCTGACCGAGCTGGACCTGCTGGCGCCCGGGACCGA
Organism: Nakamurella sp.; assembly: GCA_044223435.1. GTDB lineage: Bacteria > Actinomycetota > Actinomycetes > Mycobacteriales > Nakamurellaceae > Nakamurella. The sequence continues at coordinate 56,914 of JBGALY010000017.1, read as the reverse complement.
GCCCCTCGCCCCGCACGAGTTCCTGGCCACCGGTGATCCGGCGCCGTTCACCCGGTTGGGCAAGCGCTTTCTCGGACCCGAGATCGGGTCCGTGGTCGAGCTGGGCGCGCCCGTCGGCTGACCCGGTCGGCCCGCCGCGGGGCGTGGCCCGGGGTCCGGCAGATTGCCTTCCCACCCATTCCGCAGAGGAGGGGTCATCGCGGATCCATCTTCAATCCGACCGGGCTCATTGCACAGGGTCGCATCCGGCGGTCACGCGCGTGTTCGTTGCACGCCTGGCCTCGTGAGCGCTGATCCGGCTGAGAGGTCGTAACGATGCAATCCAGGGACGAATACGAATGTCGGTCCGATACCGGTGACCTTGACGACCCGGTGGCGGCCCTGATCACGGCCGCCCGACCCGAGGGTGCGCCGGACGTGACGCCGCGAATGCGGGCCGCCACCCGGGCCGTCGTCGAGGACCGCGCGGAAGCCGGGCGAGCCGAACTCGACCGGTTCCGCGCCACCGGCTCGCGGATGCTGGGCATCGACGACGATCGGGTCCGCGAGGCGCATCGGGGACGGACCATCCTGGTCACCGGGGGGACCGGTTGCATCGGGTCCGTCCTGGTGCGCCTGCTGACGTCCAGCGGCGCGGCGCGGGTCGTCTCGATCAGCCGCGGTCGGACCACCTGCTGGCCGCGTACCGACGGGGTCGAGTACGTGCGGATGGATGTGCGGCAGCGCGACGCCGTCCGGGGGCTGGTGGCCGATCTGCGGCCTGACATCGTCTACCACGTCGCGGCGCAGCACGACCCGGGGTTGGCCGAGCAGGTCGTCGCGCGCACCGTGTCCACGAACGTCACCGGGACGGTGAACGTCGTGGATGCCTGCCGGTCCGTCGGCGGCCTGCACCTCGCGTTCGCGTCGACCGGCAAGGCTCTGCGCCCGTTCAGCCGGGACGTCTACGCCGGGTCGAAGAAGGCCGCGGAGTGGGTGATGCGCAATGGGATCCGCGGGGCGGACATCACCGGATCGGCCGTCCGGTTCACCCACATCATCGACAATTCCATCATTCACCGCCGCCTGCTGGACTGGTGTGCGACCGGGAGTGTCGTCCGACTGCACGACGCGGGCACGATGTTCTACGTCCAGTCGGCCCTGGAAGCCGCTCAGCTTCTCATGGGCTCGGTGCTCGACGCCCGGCCCGATCAGGTGGGGGTCGACGCCATCACCGACCTCGGGTGGCCGATCTCGCTGCTGGATCTGGCCGTCGGGGTGCTCGCCGAGACCGGCTCGTCGTCCCCGATCCACGTGTGCGGCCACGACCCGGGTTACGAACGCAGCCCGTACCCGGCGCTGTACGACCCGCAGGCGTCGGGCGAGCGCAGTCCCTTGTTCAGCTCGTTCGAGGTCGCGGACCTGATCGACGCGCCGCGCTGCTCGAGCGTGGACCGTCTTCCGCTGGGGCCGCTGGCCGACGGCGTGGTCGAGGACGGCCTGCGGGCGCTGGCCGCGGCCGCCGTGCCCGGCCGGCCGGCCTGTGAGATCCGGGCGGTGCTGTGGGCGGTGCTGTGGTCGATGCTGGGCGCCGGTTTGGCGGGCCTGCCGATGGACGTGCTGGGCCGGCAGGTGCGGCTGATCGCCCGCGCCGGGGCCGCCGAGTGGTCGACCGACGACCTGACGGTCGCCTCGATGGTGGAGTCCGAGATGGCCCGCCGGCTCGGCCGGTCCGGTCCCGGCGTCGCGGCCCTGGCGCACACCGCCTGACCGTCCTCGTCGTTCGGTTCCGGCCGCCAACTAACCTGCCTGTATGACCCGAGCAGACGGCCGTGCCGACCACGAGCTTCGCCCAGTCACCTTCACCCGCGGGTTCCAGCAGCATCCGGCGGGTTCGGTGCTGGTCGAATTCGGCGGTACCAAGGTCCTGTGCGCCGCATCGGTGACGACCGGCGTGCCGCGCTGGCGCAAGGGCTCGGGTCTGGGCTGGCTCACCGCCGAGTACGCCATGCTGCCGTCGGCGACCCACGAGCGCAGCGACCGCGAATCGGTCAAAGGGCGGGTCGGCGGGCGCACCCACGAGATCTCCCGGCTCATCGGCCGATCCCTGCGGGCCTGCCTGGACCTGCGGTCGCTCGGGGAGAACACCATCGCGGTGGACTGCGACGTGTTGCAGGCCGACGGCGGGACCCGGACCGCGGCCATCACCGGGGCCTACGTGGCGCTGGCCGATGCCGTCGGCTGGCTGCGGGAACGCGGCCAGCTCGCCGATCCGCAGCCGCTGTCCTGCCAGATCGCGGCCGTCTCGGTGGGCGTGGTCGGCGGCCGGGTCCGGCTGGACCTGCCGTACGAGGAGGACGCCCGCGCCGAGGTGGACATGAACGTGGTGGCCACCGACGGCGGCACCCTGGTCGAGGTCCAGGGCACCGCGGAGGGCGCGACCTTCGCCCGCTCCACCCTCGACGCCATGCTGGACAGTGCGCTGGCCGGGATCGCCACCCTGACGCAGCTGCAGCGGGCCGCCCTGGCCGGGCCGCAGGGTGCGACCACGTGACCGACCCGGCCAGGGTGGTGTTGGCCACCCGCAACGCCAAGAAGCTCGGTGAACTGCGCCGCATCCTCGGGGCCGAGGTGCAGGTGCTCGGCCTGGCCGACGTCCCCGCGTTCCCGGAGTTGCCGGAGACCGGCCTGACCTTCGAGGAGAACGCCGTCGACAAGGCCCGGCAGGCGGCCCGGGAGACCGGTGAGATCGCGCTGGCCGACGACTCCGGGCTGGCCGTGGACGCGCTGAACGGCATGCCCGGAGTGCTGTCGGCGCGCTGGTCCGGGCGGCACGGCGACGATCCGGCCAACACCACCCTGCTGCTCGGTCAGCTGACCGACGTGCCGGACGAACGACGCGGTGCCGCGTTCATCTGCGCGCTGGCGCTGGCCACCCCGGACGGAGCGGTCCAGGTGGTGCGCGGCGAGTGGCCCGGGCGGATCGGCCGCGCGGCGTTGGGCACGAACGGCTTCGGCTACGACCCGGTGTTCGTGCCGGCGGAGAGCGACGCGGCCGGCGACGGCCGGACCTCGGCAGAGCTGAGCCCGGCCGAGAAGGACGCGTTGTCCCATCGCGGCCGGGCTCTGCGGCTCATGCTGCCGATCCTGCGGGAGCTGCTGGATCCGGCGTGACCGGGGTCAGCTCAGCGGGCGCCGGCGACCGACGGCCCGGGCGATGACCACGGCGAAGCTGGCCCCGAGCAGCATCAGGCCAAGGACCAGCATCCAGCCGGTGATGCCCCAGACGACCATCTCGGGCCGGGCGAACAGCTGGTCGATGAAACTGGCGACCCGATCGGCGCCGTCGTACCAGGCCAGCGACCAGATCCCGGCGCCGGTCAGGACGGCCCCTGGGATCAGCGTCGCCCACGGCGACCACCCGTTGAGCAGCACGGCGACGAAGATCAACGCCGCGCCGACCGATGTCCAGGTGATGTCCCACCCGGACGGCTGACCGCCCCCGTTGAGCATGGACTGGAAGATGCCCATGCCGAACTCGCCGATGAGATACAGGCCGGTGCCGACCAGTAGCGCGCCCAGGATCGCGCTGAACAGCCCGGCGACCGCCCGCTGTTTGGTCTGCCGTCCGGATGGCCGCCGTTCCTCGCGATCCTCGGACGCCGGGGCCGGTACGTAGGTGGGCGAGGCAGCGTCCGAGACCCCGTAGGTCGAGGGGTACGACGCCACCGACGACTCGGAATCGAGCGGCTCGTACGGGCTGCCGCTCCAGGCCGATCCGGACGACTTCGCCGAGCCGTAGGGGCTCTCGGCGGAGTCGTCCGAGAACGGGGACGCCGTCGAGTACGCCGACGACACGGTGGTCACCCCGCCGCCGGAGCGGTCCGAGCCGCTCTCACCTGGGTCGGACTTCGTGGTTTCCGGTGCGCTCATCGATTTCGCCCCTCTAGTCGAGCAACTGGCTTCGCCATCTGGCCGCCGCACCGCGCTGCGTCAATGCCCGACCCGGTGCCAGCGGTGTTCATCGTGCTTGTTCACCGGGCACAGGTGTGGTACCTCGGGCCGCGTGTTGTCGAATCGGGTGTGAACCGGATGGAACAGTGGGGCCGGTGGGACTCGAACCCACACTGGCACGGACCTAAACCGTGTGCCTCTGCCAATTGGGCTACGGCCCCGCGACCTCCGCCCGGCGTCTCAGCTTGCCAGACCGAGCTCGGACAGCACGCGGGCGACGTGCCCGGTGGCCTTCACGTTGCGCCAGGCCTGCTCGATCCGGCCGTCGGTGCCGATGACGAAGGTCGACCGGATGACGCCCTGCACCGTCTTGCCGTACATCTTCTTCTCGCCGAAGGCACCGTAGGCGGTCATCACGGACCGGTCGGCGTCCGAAAGCAGCACGATCGACAGGTCCTCCTTGTCCCGGAATCGGGCCAGCTTCTCCGGCTTGTCGGGCGAGATGCCCAGCACGGTGTACCCGCCGCCGTCGAACGAACCCCGGGCGCTGGTGAAGTCGCAGGCCTCGGTGGTGCAGCCGGGCGTCATCGCCGCCGGATAGAAGTAGACGATCACCGGCCGGCCGGCGAAGTCGGCGAGCGAAACCGGGTTGCCGTCGGCGTCGGGCAGGGTGAAGGCGGGCGCTTCGTCGCCCACTCCGGGTGCAGTGATAGCCATGCGGCTAGGGTAAACACCCGCGGGGCCGGCGTGGGTCCGGGTCCGCGACCGGGTACCGAACAAGAACTTCGAGGCAGGAACGGGAGGCGCCGTGGTCCGCGACGCGGAGACCATCCAGGCGGAAATCGAACGCGCGCGGGACTCCCTGGCCGCCGCGGTCGACGAGCTGACCACCCGGGCCAACCCGAAGCGGGTGGTCGACCAGGGTCGGCAGACCCTGTCGGCCACGCTGGCCGAACCGAAGGTGAAGTACTCGCTGATCGCTGTGGGTGCGTTGGTCGGCTTGGTCGTGCTGCGCCGCCTGTTCCGCTGACCCAGCGGCGTCCGGCGTGCTTCACGCCGGGCGCACGGGTTCGCTCGATATCCTGGAATGCGGCCGTGACTGATCGGCTGCCGTGGCGGGGGCCGCTGGTCCCCACCCGTGGAATTCCGGGAGTGGACGAGATTTGACCAGGTTGAAGCCTGCACGCCGCAGGTCGATCGCTGCCCTGCTGCTGGCCCTGGTGGGCCTGCTGGTGGTGGCCGGGTGCAGCAGCGGGTCGCTGGGCGCCGAGACGGTCACGTCGACCGTCGGCGCGACCGGCGGGGTCACCGGCAGCGGCGGCGACGGTTCGGCCAGTTCGGTCCCGAGCACCACCCGCGAGGTGCCGCCGGTCGCCACCGTGGCCGCCACCCCGGCCTTCGGCACCGAGGGCCTGTCCCCGATCGAGCCGCTGTCCTTCACCGTCGCCAAGGGCACCATCGACGCGGTCCAGCTGACCAACCCGGACGGCAAGGTCGTCCAGCAGGCGATCTCGCCGGACAAAAAGACGTGGACGGTTGCCGAGCCGCTCGGTTTCGGCAAGGTCTACACCGTGACCGGCACCGCTACCGGCGAGGACGGCAAGCAGGTCCCGATCCAGGGCAGCTGGACCACCGTGAGCGCCGACACCCAGACCCGGAACACCATCAGCCCGAGCGACAACGCGGAGGTGGGCGTCGCGGTGCCGGTCAGCGTGAGCTTCGGCGCCGAGCCGCAGGACCGGGAGGCCGTGGCCAAGCGGATCTCGATCACCACCACCCCGCAGGTGGAGGGTGCCTGGGCGTGGATCAAGCACGACGACGGTCGCTGGGCCCTGGACTTCCGCCCGAAGGACTACTGGCCCTCGGGTACCCAGGTGCACGTGGACGCCAAGCTCTACGGCGTCAAGCTCGACGACACCTCTTACGGCGCCGCCGACATCACCAGCGACTTCACCATCGGGCGCAACCAGGTGGTGGTCGCCGACGTGAACTCGCACGAACTGGTGGTCAAGCGCGACGGCCAGGTCGTGGCCAGCTACCCCGCGTCCTACGGTCGGGGCGGCGACAACGGCGACCCCAATCTGGTGACCCGGTCCGGCACTCACGTGGTGATGTCCAAGGACGCCGAGTACCTGATGAACAACCCGCGTTACGGCTACACCAACAGCCTGCAGAAGTGGGCGGTGCGGATCAGCAACAACGGCGAGTTCATCCACGCCAACCCGGCCAGCGCCGGCGCCCAGGGCTCGACCAACGTCACCCACGGCTGCGCGAATCTGTCCAACGCCGACGCGGAGGCTTACTTCAACTCGGCGATCTACGGCGATCCGGTCGAGGTGTCCGGCACCGACATCCAGCTCAGTTCCATGGACGGCGACGTCTACACCTGGGCCATGAGCTGGGACGAGTGGAAGGCCATGTCGGTCCCGGTCGGCACCGCCTGATCGCCGCCCGGTCGCGGTCGCCGGTCACAATGCCCGGGTGAGCGAACTGCGGGTGGTCGGGGCGACGATCGTGGCCGATGCCGAACGGGTGCTGCGCGATGCCGAGATCGCCTACTCGACGGTGACCGGCCGGGTGACCTACCTGGGCCCGATCCGCGGGGTGGCGGGTCCGGACGACCTCCCCGGGGCCGGGCGGCTGGTGCTGCCCGGGCTGATCAACGCGCACACCCACGCCGGGATGTCGCTGCTGCGCGGCTACAGCGACGACGAGCCGCTGGACCGCTGGCTGGGCCACGTCCGCGCCTTCGAGCTCCGGATGACCCGGGACGACATCCGGGCCGGCCTGCTGCTGTCCATGGCCGAGATGATCCGGTCGGGCACGGTCGCCTTCGCCGACATGTACCTGTGGGATGCCGGCCTGCTGGCCGACGTGCGGGATGCCGGCCTCCGGGTCCTGGCCGCGACCGCGGTCTTCGGGTACGACGCCGTTGCCTATCCGGCCGCCACCCCGGAAACCGGCGCCCGCGTGTTGGACCGCACGCCGCAGCTGGCCGCCGAGTTCGCCGGTGACGAGCTGGTCCAGGTCACGTTCGGCCCGCACGCCCCGTACACCTGCGGGGCCGATCTGCTGGCCGACGTCGCTCGCCGCGCCGCGGCGCACGACCTGCCGGTCCACATCCACCTGGCCGAGACGGCGGGGGAGGTGCAGGAGAGCCTGGAGCAGAACGGGTGCTCGCCGATCGCCCTGGCCCGCCGCGCCGGCCTGGACGCCGGCCGGTTGCACGTCGCCCATGCGGTGCATCCGCAGGATGAGGCCGACCTGGCCGTCCTCGCCGGATCGATGGTGACTCTCGCCCACTGCCCGGTGTCCAACCTCAAGCTCGGGGCCGGCATCGCCCCCGTTCCGGAGTTCCTGGAGCGCGGGGTCACCGCCGGGCTGGGCACCGACTCGATGGCTTCCAACAACAGCGCCGACGTCTTCGAGGAGATCAAGACCGTGGCGCTGGTCGCCCGGGGGGTGCGCCACGACGCCACCGCGGTGCTGGCCACGGACGTGTTCGGGATGGCGACCCGGGGTGGGGCGCGGGCCTTCGGCGGCCGGCTGTCCGGGCGGCTCGAGGTGGGCGAACCCGCGGACCTGGCCGTGCTGGACGTGACCGCGCCGCACGCCACCCCCATGCCGGACCCGGTGGCCCACGTCGCCTACTCCGCCCGCGGGTCCGACGTGACCGACGTGGTGGTGGCCGGGCGACGCCTGCTCGCCGACGGACGGCTCACCACCCTGGACGAGGCGGCCATCCGGGCGGACGTCGAGCACCGGGTCGGCCGGATCAGCGCCGAGGTGGGGCGCGCTCTCCCGTCCGGGCACCGACCTACCCGAAAGGTCGACCGGGGCGCCACGCAGGGTTGAGGTTGGATAACGATCCATTACGTCAACCGTGCTCGGCAATGTCGAGTTAACCGGGCACGTCCTCAGCCGAAACACAGGACTCCTACGGTCGCTCCGTGATCCCCGGTCCGCCGGGGTGATCCGGGTTCCGACCGGCGGCAGCGCCTTTCCTGCCACCCTGCTGCCGTGGAACGCCGGGTACCCACCGACCCGCATCGCACCTGACGTCCCGGTAGTGAACCGCTTCCAGCACACCCGGCCCGCCGTTGTGCCCGGGTATCCGTGCGTGCGTTCGCCCGGCCCAGTGAAAGGGCTCCGCATGTCCCGTCCGATCCTCCGTTCGACGCTGCGCCTTACGCGTGGTCCTGCCGTGGCGGTCGCCGCGTTGCTCGCGCTGACCGCCTGCGGCTCCCGGGTGGATTCCGCTTCCACCACCTCCGCCGCCGCCGGGGGATCGGCCTCGGCCGCGCCCGGTGCGGCTGCGGCAAGTTGCGTGGACACCTCCGGCGACTCGGTCAAGATCGGCTTCCTCAACTCCCTGTCCGGCACCATGGCGATCAGCGAGAAGACGGTCCACGACTCCCTGCAGATGGCCGCCGACGAGATCAATGCGGCCGGCGGGGTCAACGGCAAGACCCTGGACGTCGTCACCGAGGACGGCGCCTCGGAGCCGACAGTGTTCGCCGAGAAGGCCGAGAAACTGATCAAGAGTGACTGTGTCGCAGCTGTTTTCGGCGGCTGGACATCCGCGTCCCGCAAGGCGATGCTGCCGGTGTTCGAGGGGAACAATTCGCTGCTGTTCTACCCGGTGCAGTACGAGGGCCTGGAGTCGAGCAAGAACATCTTCTACACCGGGGCCACCACCAACCAGCAGATCGTGCCGGCCCTGGACTATCTCAAGGAGCAGGGCGTGACCAGCCTGTTCCTGGTGGGCAGCGACTACGTCTTCCCGCGCACCGCCAACAAGATCATCAAGGCGTACGCGGAGGCCAACGGCATCGAGATCAAGGGTGAGGAATACACCCCGCTCGGCGACACCGAGTTCTCCACCATTGTGAACAAGGTGCAGGCCGCCGGTGCCGACGCGGTCTTCAACACGCTCAACGGCGACTCGAACGTGGCGTTCTTCAAGCAGTACCGCAACGTCGGGCTGTCGCCGGAGACCATGCCGGTGGTCAGCGTGTCCATCGCCGAGGAGGAGGTCGGCGGCATCGGCCTGGACAACGTGGTCGGACAGTTGGCCGCCTGGAACTACTTCCAGACGATCGACACCCCGGTGAACAAGAAGTTCGTCGAGGACTTCAAGGCCAAGTACGGGCAGAACCGGGTGACCTCGGACCCGATGGAGGCGGCGTACACCTCGCTGTACCTGTGGAAGCTGATGGCCGAGAAGGCCAAGGCGTTCGACACCGCGTCGATCCAGGCGGCCGCCGACGGCACCACTTTCGAGGCGCCCGAGGGCACGGTGGTCGTCGACGGCGAGAACCACCACATCAGCAAGACCGCGCTGATCGGCAAGATCGGGCCCGACGGCCTGCTCTACACCGAATGGAGCTCGCCCGAGCCGATCCAGCCCGATCCCTTCCTCACCGGCTACCCGTGGGCCGCCGGGCTGGCCAGCGGCTGAGTCCGCCGGTCGCCGGGGTCGCACCGCCTGCGCGCGGCCCCGGCCCCGGCCCCGGGATCCGACAGCCGAAAGGGAGGACAGCATGGAGACTTTCGTTTCACAGGTGTTCGCCGGCCTGAGCGTCGGCTCGATCCTGCTGCTCATCGCGCTCGGTCTGGTGCTGACCTTCGGGCAGATGGGCGTCATCAACATGGCGCAGGGCGAGTTCATCATGGCCGGTGCGTACACCGCCTACCTGATGCAGTTCGTCTTCTCCTCGCCCGGGGTCTCGTTGCTGGTCGCGCTACCCGTCGGATTCCTGGTCGCCGGGCTGATGGGCGTGGTTCTGGAGGCCACCCTGCTGCGCCGGATGTACGACCGGCCGCTGGACACCCTGCTGGTCACCTGGGGTGTCGCGCTGATCCTGCAGCAGGCCGCGCGGGACATCTTCGGGGCGCCGAACGTGGACGTGCCCGCGCCGAGCTGGCTCAAGGGCTCGGTCGAGCTGTTCGGCGTCAATCTCCCGATCTCCCGCATCTTCATCCTGCTGCTCTCGCTGGCCGCGGTCGCCGCGTTGACCCTGGTGTTGACCGTGACGTCGCTGGGCCGGCGGATCCGGGCCACCGTGCAGAACCGGCAGTTGGCCGAGACCTCCGGCATCTCCACCCGCCGGACCGATCGGACGACCTTTTTCATCGGCTCCGGGCTCGCCGGCATCGCCGGGGTGGCACTGAGCCAGATCGGCTCCATCGGACCGACTCTGGGCACGAACTACGTCATCGACGCCTTCCTGGTGGTCGTGGTCGGCGGGATCGGGCAGATCAAGGGCGCGGTGATCGCCGCGTTCGCGCTCGGCCTGCTGCGATCCGGGTTCGAATTCTGGACTTCCGCGAGCATCGCCAAGGTGCTGGTGTTCGTCGCCATCGTGATCTTCTTGCAGATCCGGCCGCAGGGCATCGTCAACGTGCGGACCAGGAGCTTGGCATGAGAATGCTCACCACCTACCGGGTCTGGATCGGGCTGGCCGTCGGGGCCGGGCTGCTGTTCGGCGTGGCGCCGGCGGTGCTGTCGGACTTCCGGCTCAACCTGCTCGGCAAGTATCTGTGCTTCGCGATCATCGCCGTCGGTATCGGGCTGGCCTGGGGCCGCGGCGGCATGCTGACCCTGGGCCAGGGCGTGTTCTTCGGTCTCGGCGGCTACGTGATGGCCATGCACATGAAGCTCGACGACGCCGGGCCGTCGGGGGTGCCGGACTTCATGCAGCTCTACGGTTCCGGTGCGGTGCCCGGATGGTGGGAGCCGTTCCGCAGCGACATCGTCACGCTGATCGGCATTGTCGCGATACCCGGGATCCTCGCACTGGTGCTGGGTCTGGCCACCTTCAAACGCAAGGTGCGGGGTGCGTACTTCGCCATCCTGTCCCAGGCGCTCGCCGCGGCGTTCGCCATCCTGCTCATCGGCAACCAGGCCACCACCGGTGGGACCAACGGGCTCAACGGGTTCCGCTCGTTCTTCGGCTTCGACCTGACCGACCCGGCCAACAAGCGGATGGTCTACTTCATCACCGCCGCGGTGCTGCTGGTGATGGTGCTGATCGCCCGCCAGCTGTACGTCAGCCGCTATGGCGAGCTGCTGGTGGCGTGCCGGGACAGCGAGGAGCGCGTCCGGTTCCTGGGCTACGACCCGGCCAACGTCAAGACCGTCGCCTACGTGATCGCGGCGGTGATGGCCGGCATCGCCGGGGCGCTGTTCACGGTCATCGTCGGGATCATCTCGCCGGCCGACGTCGGCATCGTGCCGTCGATCTCAATGCTGATCGGGGTCGCCATCGGCGGCCGGACCACCCTGCTCGGGCCGGTGCTGGGCACCATCGCGATCGCCTGGATGGAGACCAGCCTGTCCGAGTCGTTCCCGTCGATCTGGATCTACTTCCAGGGTGCGGTGTTCATGCTCGTGGTGGCGTTCCTGCCCGGCGGGCTGGCCTCGCTGGGTTCGGTCCTGCGCCGGCTGCGGCGGCCCTCCCGGTCGGCCGGAACACCGGCCGACCCGGCCGCGGCCGATCGCCCCGACATGGTGAAGGGTTCGGCCTGACGTGTCCGACTATCTGGAGATCACCAAGCTGCGGGTCGCGTTCGACGGGTTCGTCGCCGTCGACGATGTCGACCTGACGGTGCTCAAGGGCGACCTGCGGTTTCTCATCGGGCCGAACGGTGCCGGGAAGACCACGCTGATCGATGCGGTCAGCGGCCTGGTGCCGTCCACCGGCTATATCGAGTTCGCCGGGAACCAGCTCTCCGGCCGCAAGGTCCACTCCATCGCCAAGCTCGGCGTGGGCCGTACCTTCCAGACCGCAACGGTGTTCGAGAAGCTCACCGTCCTGCAGAATCTGGACATCGCGGCGGGGGCATCGCGCACGAAGCTCTCGCTCCTGCGCAGGCGCCACGGAGTGCCGAACGAGGTGCACGAGGTGCTGGAGACGATCTCGCTGGTGGAGCTGGCCGACGTACCGGCCGGCATTCTCGCCCACGGGCAGAAGCAGTGGCTGGAGATCGGGATGCTGCTGGTGCAGGACGCGCAGCTGCTGATGCTCGACGAACCGGTGGCCGGGATGAGCGCCGAGGAACGGGACGAAACCGGGCGGCTGCTGCAGCGCATCGCCCAGGACCGCACCGTCGTCATTGTCGAGCACGACATGGACTTCATGCGTTCGTTCGCCAAGTCGGTGACCGTGCTGGCGGCCGGCAAGGTGCTGTCCGAAGGCACCGTCGCCCAGGTGCAGGCGGATCCGAAGGTGCAGCAGGTCTATCTGGGCACCGCCGGGCACGCCCTGGCCGCCGGCGAGAACGCGGTGGAGGCGATCGCCGCGCAGGCCGAGCAGGTCGCCCTTGAGGTCGAACAGGCCGAAGCGGAGCAGGTACCGGAGGCGACGTCATGACCAGCGGCACGGCCGACGAGATGGTCCTCGAGCTGACCGACGTGCACGTCGGGTACGGCCGCACGGACGTCATCCACGGCGTCTCGGTGCAGGTGCCACCGGACGGCGTGGTTGCGGTGATGGGCCACAACGGGGCCGGCAAGTCGACGTTGCTGCGGTCCGCGGTCGGGCTGCTCAAGCCGCGCTCGGGCCAGATCCGGTTTCGTGGCGAGGACGTCACCAGGCTGGCGCCGAACCAGCGGGTGGCCCGCGGGCTGGCCTACGTCCCGCAGGGTCAGCAGTCGTTCGGCCAGCTGACCACTCAGGAGAACCTGCAACTGGTCGCCGACGGCCGCCGGCGGGGCAAGGAGCTGACGGCCGAGGCCCTCGACCTGTTTCCGGCCCTGAAGGACCTGCTCGGGCGCAAGGCCGGGCTGCTGTCCGGCGGTCAGCGCCAGCAGTTGGCCATCGCCCGGGCCCTGATCACCGAGCCGACAATGCTGATCCTGGACGAGCCGACCGAAGGCATCCAACCCTCCGTGGTCGCCGAGATCGAGCAAACCATCCTCGATCTCACCGCCCGCGGCGGCCTGTCGGTGCTGCTCGTCGAGCAGCACGTGGGGTTCGCGCTCGGCGCGGCGGCGCACTACTACGTGCTGGCCTCGGGCCGGGTCACCGCCACCGGGGAGGGTGGCGGGTCCGCGGTGCCGCAGGTCTTGGCGGCGATGACCATCTGACCGCTAGAGCGCGGGTTTCACCAGCGACGAGGCGTGATCTTGGACGTACTTGAATTCCTCCCGGGGCGGCCGCACGTAGCTGGTGACGGGCGGTCGTTCGGGAATGGTCACCGGCTCGGGTTCGATGTGTTCGTACGGCACGTGCTCGAGAATGTGGGCGATGACGTTGATCCGGGAGCGCTTCTTGTCCTCGCTCTCCACGGTGTACCAGGGCGCCTCGGGGATGTCGGTGTGGATGAACATCTCGTCCTTGGCCCGGGAGTAGTCCTCCCACCGGCTGATCGACTGGACGTCCATCGGGGACAGCTTCCAGCGCCGCATCGGGTCGGTGAGCCGCGAGTGGAACCGGCGCTCCTGCTCGACGTCCGACACCGAGAACCAGAACTTGAAGAGCAAGATGCCGTCCTCGACCAGCAACCGTTCGAAGATCGGCGCCTGGTGCAGGAACCGCCGGTATTCGTCGGTGGTGCAGAACCCCATTACCCGCTCGACCCCGGCCCGGTTGTACCAGGAGCGGTCCATCAGCACGATCTCCCCCGCGGCGGGAAGGTGCTCGATGTAGCGCTGGAAGTACCACTGGGTCCGTTGCCGCTCGGTCGGCGCGGGCAGGGCCACGATGCGAGCGTTGCGCGGATTGAGGAACTCGGTGATCCGCTTGATCGCCGACCCCTTGCCGGCCGCGTCCCGCCCCTCGAAGATGGCCACGATCCGAGTGCCCGATTCCTTCACCCATTGCTGCATGGTGACCAGTTCGGTCTGCAGGCGCCGGAGTTCGGCCTCGTACGCGGACTTCTTGATCTTGGGCGGTCGGTCCGGATTGACCACCTTGTTCTTCTTGTCACCCACGGCGGGCACTCCTCGACATGGCTGGGACACCGACGCGGCCGTCGCCGCGTCGGGTCAGCTTGTCATGCCCTCCGTCCGCCCGCAGCGCCGGTACCTGCAGTTTCGCCGGACCCCGGGCCGGTGCCCGCGTCGATCTTCGGGTGGCGGGCCCAGAAGAAGCAATAGATGCCGAAGCAGACCAGGCCGAGAGCGACGACGGTGAGCAGGACCGAGCCGAACGGCGCCGAGTTGATCGTCTTCAGGGCGTCGTCCAGGCCGCCGGCCTTGCTCGGGTCGTAGGTGATGGCCGCCCAGCCGAACAGCCCGCCGACCACGGCCATGGCCACGCCCTTGCTGATGTATCCGGCCTGGCCCAGCCGCCGCACGCCGGGCGTCAGACCACCCTCGAGGTCCTCGGTGAACTTCTGCTTGACGCCCTTGATCACCTGCCGGACGGCCAGGACGATGATCACCAGGCCGACCGCGCCGACCAGGACCCGGCCGAACGGCATCGCCAGCAGCCGGGCGGTCCAGCCCTCCTGCTTCTGATCGCCCGACTGGGATGCCCCCTGCAGTGCGGTGATCGCCGCGACGGCAATCGCGGCGTAGGTGATCGCCCGCCCGACCGAACCCAGGCGCTTGCGGATCCGTTTGAATCCGGCCGGCCGGTCCCGGTGCCCCCAGGCCGCCTCGGCCGCCTGCCAGGCGGTCATCGCGAAAAGCCCGACCACGGTCAACCAGAGCACCACCACGCCGGCCGCGTTCTGGGCCAGCTCGGCCAGTGCGCCCTGCTGGGACGCCTCCTGCGAACCCCCGCCGCCGCCCCAGGCGACCTGCGCGGCGATCCAGCCGACGAGGATGTGCACGATGCCGTAGGTGATCAGGCCGACCGTCACCAGGATGCGGAACGGTCTGCTCGACACCGCATCGCCGCCGGCGCGCTCGGCGCCGTCCTTGGCCGACCGGGCGGCTCCGGCGGCGCTCGCCGTCATGACCGTCGCCCGGACGGGTCGCGATCCAGCGCGTCCGGCTTGTGCACCGCGGTCCGGCCCGACCTGTCGCTGCGGACCAGATATTGCGGCTCGTCCACGGACGCCCGCACGGACCGGCCCGCGGCCTCGGTGTCCGCGGTGATCTGCTTCTCCACGGTGCCGTGCGTGGTGGTGCCGTGGGTGTGCCAGGACACCTCGTCGCCCGGCTGGAAGGTCTCGTCGCCCTTGCTCACGGATCTGCCTCTCCTGGTTGCCTGCGCGGCGCATGTTCCCGGGCAGTGCGGTGCTCAATCGCCGGTCTTCGGGGCGAGGTTCGGGTGGTCGGGCCCCCGGAGCTGGGTCACGCTGGTCCGATGCCCCAGGTCACCCTGCCCGCGGCGGCGCGCGAATCGATCGGCCGTGTCCGTCAGTCGCACATCTATACCGGCGGCGTGTTCGGCCGCCATCCGGTGGTGCCGACCACCTGGGCCGAGCTCGACCGTCGGGCGCGCCGGCGCCTGCCGCCGACGGCCTACGGATACGTGGCCGGCGGCGCCGGGTCCGAGTCGACGATGGACGCCGACCGGGCCGCCTTCCGGCGCTGGCGCCTGGTCCCGCGGATGCTGCGGGACGTCTCGGTCCGGGACACCTCGGTCGAGCTGTTCGGCCGCCGGCTGCCGGCTCCGTTGCTGCTCGCGCCGATCGGGGCGTTGGGCATCGTGCACCGGGACGGCGACCTGGCGGTGGCTCGGGCCGCCGCCGCGCGCGGTGTCCCGATGATCTTCTCCAACCAGGCGTCGGTGCCGATGGAGCAGTGCGCCGCGGCCATGGGGGACGGGCCGAGATGGTTCCAGTTGTACTGGTCGACCTCCGACGAACTGGTCGCCAGCCTGGTCGGCCGGGCCGAGCGGGCCGGCTGCTCGGCGATCGTCGTCACCCTGGACACCACCATGCTCGGCTGGCGACCCCGCGACCTGGACCGGGCGTACCTGCCGTTCGCGGTCGGTGACGGCCTGGCCCAGTACACCTCCGACCCGGTGTTCCGGCGGCTGGCCGGCACCGTCCCGGCCGGCGCGACCGGCCCCGCCACCCCCGCCGGGCGGCCCCGGCTGTCCGAGCTGCCCGCGGTCCTCCGGTCCGTCGCCCGGATGGTGTCGAACACCGGGCGGCCGCCCGGTGTTGCCCGGGCGATCGTGCAGACGTTCCTGCAGACCTACTCACGGCCCTCGCTGACCTGGCGCGACCTGCCGACGCTGCGGTCGCTGACCTCGCTGCCGATCGTGCTCAAGGGCATCCAACGCGGCGACGATGCCCGCCGGGCGCTGGATGCCGGAGTCGACGGGATCATCGTGTCCACGCACGGCGGCCGGCAGGTGGACGGGGCCCGCGCCGCGTTGGACAGCCTGCCGGAGGTGGTCGCGGCGGTCGACGGGGCGGTTCCGGTGCTGATGGACTCGGGGATCCGGGGCGGCGCCGACATGCTCAAGGCGGTGGCGCTCGGGGCGCGGGCGGTGTGCGTGGGCCGGCCCTACGCGCTGGCGCTCGGCCTGGCCGGCCGCCCGGGCGTCGACGAGCAGCTGGCCAACCTGATGGCCGAGTTCGACCTGACCCTGGGCCTGTGTGGCTATCCGTCCGTCGCCGAGCTCGATGAGTCGGTGCTCGAACGGGCCTGATGGGCCGACGACCGAGCGCGGCCGTCGATTTGCACCGGGTACCCGGCGGCGAGCGCGCCGACCGTCGCCGGTGGGGTGAGCAGCCGGGCCGCGCCGTGGGTCGGGCGGATCTGGGCCGGGCCGTAGCCGTCGGCGGTCCAGCCGATCACCGCGTCCCCGATCACCACGGCCGGCCCGTCCCCGAGCACGACGAACGTGCCGTCGGGCAGTCCGCGCCACGGACGGTCGTGCAGGCGGCGGCGTGACCGTCGGGGGAACCGGCGCTGCCGGTCCAGCACCCGGTCCAGCTCCGGTGCCCGGTTCGGCACCGGCAGCCGCTCGTCGGGGCCGCCGCCGTGGTCCGGGCCGGAGGCGGCGAGCGCGTCGAGGAAGGCGCGGAACGCCGGGCGCCGGCATTCCGCGCACGGCCGGTGGCCCGCGGCGAACGCCACGGCCTCGTCGTGGAAGAACAATGGCGTGTAGTGGCCGGGCGCCCACTGCGGGATCCGTCGCCCGCGGAACTCGAGGACGCACACGATCCAGGCGGGCCCGGCGTGCGATCGGGTGATCACCGGACCGCTTCCGCGGTCCCGGTGCAGGATTCCCCGGTTCCCGGTCCACGCCCCGCGGAGCCCGATGGCCACGATCTCGCCGGTCGGGCTGACCCGGTTGCGGTGCGGCGGCGTGCTGCGCATGCCGTCATGGTGCTGAACCCCCTTGCGCCCCGCCACCGGGGGTGCCACCCTGAGGATTAACTCCACACGCGTGGAATTTTCTGGGAGGGACGCCGATGACCGCCGTCGCATCCGTCGTGTTCGAACTCTCCGACCTGTCCGGTGCCGACCTGGCCGCGGTGGGCGGGAAGGCCGCGAACCTCGGCGAGTTGATCTCGGCGGGGTTCCGCGTGCCGGAAGGCTTTTGCGTGGGGACCGCCGCGTACCGGGCAGCCACGGACGGCCTGATGCCCGCCTCCGTCGGGGTCGACGCGGTCGCCGCGCGATCGGCGGTGCTGGCCGCACCGATGCCGGAGCCGGTGGCGGCCGCGATCCGGGAACGCTACGCCCGCCTGGGGCCGGACGCGCCGGTGGCGGTGCGCTCGTCCGCGACCGCGGAGGATCTGCCCGGGGCCAGTTTCGCCGGTCAGCAGGACACCTTCCTGAACGTGGTCGGCATCGATGCCGTGCTCGATGCCGTCCGGCGATGCTGGGCCTCGCTGTGGACCGACCGTGCCGTCGCCTACCGCGCGTCGCAGGGCATGAAACTCGAAACCGGAGGGGCCGGTATCGCTCTCGCCGTGGTGGTCCAGCGAATGGTCGACGCCCGGGCCGCGGGTGTCCTGTTCACCGCCGACCCGATCACGGGGCGGCGCCGGCAGGCGGTGATCGATGCCGCACCCGGCCTGGGCGAGGCGGTGGTGTCCGGCCGCGTCGACCCCGATCACTTCGTCGTCGACACGGCGACCCGGCGGATCCTGCGGCGGATGGTCGGCGGCTCCGGTACGTTCTGCCTGACCGACGGCGAGGTCCGGGAGTTGGCCGAGTTGGGCGAGCGGGTCGAAGCGGCCTTCGGTGCCCCTCAGGACATCGAGTGGGCGTTCGATCCGTCCGGTCGGCCGTGGTTGACCCAGTCGCGGCCGATCACCACTTTGTTCCCCGTCCCGGTCCGATCGAAACCCGTTGCCGCCGAAGATGTCCGGGTCTTCTTCTGCATCACCCTGGCGCAGGGTCTGCACCGGCCGATCACGCCGATGGGGCGGGCGGCGTTCCGCGTGATCGGGGGCGGATTTCCGACCCTGGCCGGCTACCCGCCGGCGTCGATCACCGGTGGCCCGGCGGGCTTTGCGGTTGCCGCGGAGCGGGTGTTCGCAGACTTCACGCCGGTGGTCCGGTCGCGGATCGGCCGGGCCATCGCTCCGCGTGGGTTGGACGTCATGGAGGCCCGGTCGGCGGTCGTGCTGCGCGGGTTGTTCGACGACCCGCGGTTCTCCGTGTTGCCCGGATCGCGGCGGACCGGGATCCGCGCGATCCTGCGCTCGCTGGTCGCGATCCGGGCACCGGTCGGCGCCGTGCGGGCGGCGGTCCGGCCCGCCGCGGCGATCCGGTCCGCCCACCGATCGCGCAGTCGCATCGAACGGGCGCCGGTGCCACCGCCGAGCGCGCCGATTGCCGAACGAGTGGCCGCGGCCGTCGACCTGCTCGCCGGCTCGTTCCCGGCGGCGCCGCGGATCCTGCCGGCCGCCGTGGTCGGCTTTGCCGGGCTGGGGTTGACCTGGCGGTTGCTGCGCGGCGACATCACCGCGCTCGAGGCGGAGACGGTGCTCCGCGGCGTTCCGCACAATGTGACGACCGAGATGGACATGGCGCTGTGGGATCTCGCGGTGCAGGTGCACGGCGACCGGGCGGCGGCGGACCTCCTCGCGGCGACCGGCGCGGACGAATTGGCGGCCCGGTACCGGGCCGGCGAACTGCCGCCGGTGCTGCAGCGGGGAATGACCGGCTTCCTGGCCCGTTACGGGCGGCGGGCGGTCGCCGAGATCGACCTCGGGATGCCCCGCTGGGCCGACGATCCGACCCACCTGTTCGGCGTGCTGGCCGGCTATCTGCGGCTGCGGGCCGATGACGGGGCGGTCACTCCGGACCGCCGGTTCGCCGACGGGGCCCGGCAGGGCGAGCAGATGGTGCGGGAACTGGTCGCCCGCGCGCAGCGACGGGGACGGCTGCGCGGCGCGCTGGTGTCGCTGGGCCTGCGCCGGGCCCGGATGCTGGTCGGGTTGCGGGAGATGCCCAAGTTCCTGATGATCACCGCGATCGGCCGGGCCCGAGATCTGCTGGCCGGTGTCGGCGCGGAACTGGCCGCCACCGGTGCGCTGGACGCCGCGGACGACGTCTTCTTCCTCGACTTCGACGAGGTCGAGGAAGTCGTGGCCGGGCGGGATCTGCGGGCGACGGTGGCCCGGCGACGGGCGAGCTACGACCGGGAGTTGGCCCGGCGGCACGTACCCAGAGTGGTGCTGTCCGACGGCACCGAACCGGAGGCGGTGGCCGGGCCTCCGGTCGTCGCCGGGGAGCCCGGGACACTGGTCGGCTCGCCCGCCTCGGCGGGCACGGTGACCGGGGTGGCCCGGGTGGTGCTGGATCCGGTCGGCGCCCGACTCGAACCGGGGGAGATCCTCGTCGCACCGTCGACGGATCCCGGCTGGACACCCCTGTTCCTCACCGCCGGCGGGCTGGTGATGGAGATGGGCGGAGCGAACAGCCACGGCGCCGTGGTGGCCCGGGAGTACGGGATTCCCGCGGTGGTCGGCGTTCCCCGGGCCACCCTGGACATCACGTCCGGTGCGCGGGTGACCGTCGACGGTGCGACCGGGGTGGTGCGGAAGGTGGACAGGTGACCCAGGACGTCGTGGGTCGGCCCGCCCGCGGCCCCGCCCGGCGCCCGGGGCGGCCGGCAGGGGACTCGGTCACGACAAGGGCACAGGTTCTCGCCGCCGCTCGCCGCGCCTTCACCGAGAAGGGTTACCTTGCCGCCTCCGTCCGGCAGATCGCGGCGGAGGCCGGAGTGGATCCGGGCATGATCAGGCACTGGTTCGGCGACAAGGCCGGCCTGTTCCGCGCCACGATGGAACCGACCGTCGACCCGGCCGTCATGCTGGCCGGGGTCCTGGACGGCGGTCCGGAGGGGCTGGGCGAGCGCCTGCTTCGCCGGATGCTCGGTGAATGGGACGCGGCCGGTGCGCACAGCCCGATGATCATCCTGGTGAGATCAGCGGTCTCCCACGAGGAATCGACGGCCCTGCTACGCGAATTCGTCGACCGGCAGATCCTCGGGCGGCTGTCCGGGGTTCTCGGCGATGCCGATGGGCCGCTCCGGGCCAGCCTCGTCGGCAGTCAGATGATCGGGCTGGTGATGGCCCGCTACATCGTGCGGGTGGAGCCTCTCACGTCGGCGACCGTCGATCAGGTGGTCACCGCGGTCGCACCGACCCTGCAGCGCTACCTGACCGGCGAGATCACCGGCGGCTGAGCCGCCTCCGCGATCACCGCCAGGCGCCGCGCAGGTACTGCTGGGGGTACGGCGCCTGGTCCCGGGTCAACCCGAGCTCGTGGGCGGCGCGCAAGGGCCAGGCGGGCTCGCGCAACGCGGCTCGGGCGAGCAGCACGACGTCGGCCGATCCCTCGTCCAGGACCTGTTGCGCCTGCGCGGGTTCGGTGATCAACCCGACCGCTCCGGTGGGGATGCCACCCTTGGTGCGGACATCGCGGGCGAACGACACCTGGTAGCCCGGGCCGACCGTGATCTGCTGGGCCGGGTCGAGGCCGCCGGACGACGTGTCGATCAGGTCCACCCGGTGCCCGCGCAGCAGCCCGGCCAACTCGGCGCTCTCGGCGGCCGTCCAACCACCCTCCACCCAATCGGTGGCGGAAATGCGGACCACCACCGGCTTCCCGGTCGGCCAGGCAGCGCGCACCGCATCGACCACCTCGAGCACCAGCCGGGTGCGGTTCTCGAAGCTGCCGCCGTACCCGTCCGTGCGCCGGTTGGCCAGCGGGGACAGGAACTGGTGCATCAGGTACCCGTGGGCGGCGTGCACCTCGACGACGTCGAATCCGGCGTCGTCGGCGCGGCGGGCGGCGTCAGCGAAGGCGGTGACGACGCCGGTGATCTGCTCGGTGGTCAGCGCGGCCGGGGTGGCGTATCCGTCGAACGCGACCGCCGACGGTGCGACGGTCGGCCAGCCGCCCTCGCTCTCGGGGACGCTGCCCTGGCCGAGCCAGGGAGTGGCGGTCGAGGCCTTGCGGCCGGCGTGGGCGAGCTGGACCCCGATCGACGTGCCCTGCGAGTGCGCGAAGTCGACGATCCTGCGCCAGGCGACGATCTGCTCGTCGTTCCAGATGCCGGTGTCCTGCGGGCTGATCCGGCCGTCCGGGGTGACGGCGGTGGCCTCGGTCAGGATCAGGCCGTAGCCCAGCGCCGCGTGCGAACCCAGATGCACCAGGTGCCAATCGGTGGGGACGCCGTCCTGCTTCTCGACGCTGTACTGGCACATCGGGGACAGCCAGATCCGGTTCTTCAGCGTCAGGTCCTGCAGGGTGATGGGGTCGAACAGCGACGGCATGGATTCGCCTTCCTCGGTGCGCGTCCGAGGTGCTGCGCTGGACCCCGGTGGCCGGTGGTCCGGCCGGTCATCCAAGGCAACCCGGGCGATCCTCGACCTATTCCTGTGGCGCCGGTCAAAGTCTTCCTGTGGCGCCGGTCAAAGTCGCTGACCAGGGGATTGTGGGCAGTAGCCGCAGCGCAGCGGATCGGGTCAGACTCGTTCCGTGGGTGGGGCGGAGGGTGCACTATGGCGGGTATGTCAGCGGTCGAACAGCAGGCGCCGGCCTGGCCGCCGCGAGTGCGCGGCGAGTGGACGGTCGATGACCTGGTGCACTCGCCGGCCGACGGGCAGCGGTACGAGATCCTCGACGGGGTGCTGCTCGTGAGCCCGGCGCCGGTCCCGCAGCATCAGACGGTGTTGTTCGAGCTCGCTGTGCTGTTCCGCGCTGCCTGCCCGCCCGACCACCGCGCCTTGGTTGCGCCGGTCGACTGGCAGCCCGACGGTCGTACCTCGCTGCAGCCCGACATCCTGGTGGCCCGCAAGGACCGGATCGGTGAGAGGAACGTCGTCGAGACCCCAACCCGGGTCGCGGAGGTGTTGTCGTCGAGCACGGCCCGGATCGACCGGATGCTCAAGCTGTCCCGGTACGCCGAGGGTGGCATCGCCCAGTACTGGCTGGTCGATCCGGCCGTCCCGGCGGTGCAGGTGTTCGACCTGGTCGACGGCGAGTATCGGTTGGTCGCGACGGGCGGGCCGGGCGACATGGTGACGGTCGACGGCCCGGTGCCGGTCCGCTTCGACCCGGCGGTGCTGCTTGGCTGACCCGGCCGGGCCGGCCGTCCGCACCGGAATTCTCGGCCCGCTCCTCCTCGGGTTCGTCGCGGTGCTGACGGCCGGACTGCTTTTCCTGCCGCTGACGCTGTTCGGGCTGGGCGTCCTGGCCGCACTGGCGACATGGTTCCCGACGCTGGACGACCCGACCTGGAACGACGGTGACGCGGGGCTCGGACTGGGTATCGGCGGCCCGGCCCTGCTGGCCGTGCTGGCCGTCGCGACCGGCGTGTTCACGGCATTGGCCCGCCGCTTCCGGTTGCCGGTGCGGCCATGGGCGTTCGGCGGTGTCGCCGGATCGGTGCTGCTGACCGCGGCAGCGCTGTGGGTGGCGTTCTGATGGTCCCGACCGGACGCCACCGCCGGTGATCGGGGACACGCGGTCGGTCGCGCCTCCTGACCAGGATTCCTGATCAGGCGGGCATCCGCAGGGCCCTTCTGCGCGAACCCGCGTCGAGCCGGCGTCGTGGTGGTTGAATGGGCGACCGTGACGGACTGGTCGGCGCTGCGTGACGCCTACGGTCCGGCCGACCGCGTCCCTGACCTGTTGGCCGCCGCGGACTCGCCGGACGCTGGCCGGCCGATCTGGAGCCAACTCTGGAGCCGACTGTGCCATCAGGGCACGGTCGCGACGGCGAGCTACGCCGCGCTGCCGGCCCTGACCCGGATCGCCGTCGCGCGCCCGCCGTCCGGCTACTGCGAGCCGCTGCACCTGGCGGCGTCGATCCTCGCGTCGACCGACGGCCCGGAGGACCCCGCTTTGCTTCGGCGCCGGTACACGGACGACATCGCTCGGCTGCACGAGGTCGCCGAACGGAACCTCGCACTCGCCGACGGAGCCTCCGAGTTCGTCTACGGGGTGCAGTTTCTGCTCGCGGTCGAGGGCGTGCCGGTGTGGTCCCGGCAGCTGGAGTTGATCGTCGACGGTGAGGCGGAGGTCTCCTGCGAGGAATGTGGCGAGCAGTTCCTCATCGACCTGGTCGACCCATCCGGCCCGCCGATCGTCACGCCGTCCCAGCCGGCGTGGCTCACCGGCGACGAGGCCCGGGTGTATTCGTGCGCGATCGACCAAGGCCACGACGACGTGGCGGCCACCATGCTCGTCCTGTTCGGTCGCGTCCGGTGCCCGTCCTGCGGTTCCCGATTTCCGATCCCCGGTGCGCTGGTCTGACCGGGTCCCGGGCGGGACCGATCCCGCCGGCTCCCAAGGGTCAGGTCGGACGCGCTCGGCGAACGCCATGAATGACGGGTTCGCTCGCCTGAATCCGGTGGTGGACCAGTACCACATCGCCAACACCTTTGGGCTGGCGGAGCCTGCGGCCGCTGCGGGATCCGGCGGTCGAACCGGTGGTCGGCGGATCGGACGCGCTCCTGATCGCCCCCACCGCGAGCGGCAAGACTGAAGCCGCTGTGTTCCCGCTGCTGACCCGGATGGCCGAGCCGGAGGGGCAGGGCGTCGGTGCCGTAGCTGTGCCCGCTCAAGGCCACCGTGACGCCCCGCCCGTCCGATGACGCAGGATTGCTCGGCCGGACTGCGGCAGTGTCGCACGGCGACGTCGACGCGGCCGGCCGGCGCGGCATCAAGCTGACCCGACGGGGGCGACCGGTGATTTGCGGCTGCACTCCTGGCGGTGGGCACCGCGGCCTGGCGGATGGTCGGCCACAGCCGCGGTGGCTGCCGTCCGCGTCAGAGCCCGTCCATCGGGTCGGTCTCGGTGATCCCCGGCCCCTGCCCGTCCCGGATCGCCCACTCGACGCCGAAGGCATAGCCGAATCCCTCGTCGGGGATGGCCAGGAACCAGGAGTTCTCGGCGATCTGGCTGGCGTGCGCGCGCATCGACGCGCGCTTGGCGTCGATCTGATCGACGACGTCGAACCGGGCGGTGATCTCGGCCTCCGGTTTGCCCATCTCGAGGTCCGTGCCGTCGGTGTCCGGAAGATCGAGACCGGCTGCTTGCGCCTGCGCCCGGAACAGTTCCCAGCCGCGCTGGAAATACTCGCGGTTCGAGGTGAGCTGATAGACGCGTGCGGTGCCCGCGAGCTCGGCCGCCCGCAGCCCGACCCGGTGCACCTGGATGTGATCGGGGTGACCGTAGCCGCCGTTGTCGTCGTAGACGGTCAGGACGTCGGCCTGTTCCTGCCGGAGAATCTCGGCGAGCCGGCCGGCCGCCTCCTCGACGTCGGCGCGCCAGAAGCAGCCCGGCTCGTCGTTGGACGGCTCGCCCATCATCCCGGAGTCGGTGTAGCCGAGGAACTCGGTGCGGGCGGCGCCCAGAATCCTCGCGGACTCGAGCGTCTCGGCCACCCGGCGCTGCCACAGCGGCTCGCCTTCGTCGAGGAAGCCGTCGGGCACCTCGCCGAGCTCACCGCGGGTACCGAAGACCAGCACCACCCGGTGCCCTTGATCCGCCGCCCGCCGGAGCAGGCCGCCGGCGGTGATCGACTCGTCGTCGGGGTGGGCGTGGAACGAGACCAGGGTCGCCATGAACGACGACCCTAGTTGGCCGAGCATGCGAGTCCACCTGCGCCGCCTGCGGAACGTCCGCTGCTCTCAGCTCGGCCCAGTTTCCGCAGCCGGCCTCACACCGGCGCGGTCAGTGACTCGACCGCCGCCCGGGTCTGCGCCATCACCAGGTCGGCGTTGATCTGCGCCCCGGCCGACGCTCCGGCAGCGGCGCTGGCCCCGACCTGGGCCATCGGGTCGCTGACGTTGCCGGCCGCCCACACGCCGGCGACCTCGGTGCGGCCGAAGGTGTCGGCCGGCAGGTACTCGCCGGCACCGAGCGGGTGCTCGACCGGCCGGAGCCCGATCCCGGCCAGGAAGTCGGCCCGGGCCACCATTCGCGTGGCCACGGCCAGGGCCTGCCGCGGGACGGTCGTGCCGTCGGCCAGCCGGACGCCGGTGAGCCGGTCGTCCTCGGTCCGCAGCCCCACGACCGCGCCCTCCACCACCGGGATCTCGCGGGCGGTGAGCTCGAGCCGGTCCTGCGCCGAGAGCGGGGCGTCGTTGCCGAACAGCACGACGTCCGCGCTGAGCTGCCGGAACAGCAGGGCCTGGTGCAGCGCCCGGGGGTGGCCGCCGAGGATCCCGATCGCCTGGTCCCGGACCTCCCAGCCGTGACAGTAGGGGCAGTGCAGGACGTCCCGGCCCCACCGCGCGCGCAGGCCGGGGACGGGTGGCAGCTCGTCGACCAGGCCGGTGGTGACCAGCAGCCGGCGGGCACCGACCGACCGGCCATCGGCGAGCGCGATCACGAAGTCGTCGATCGTCCCGGACACCGAGGTCACCGTGCCGGCCTCGATCTGCCCGCCGTACCGCCGGACCTCGTCCCGGCCGCGAGCCAGGAGCGCCGCCGGCGGCAGGCCGTCATGGCCCAGCAGCCCGTGCACGCCACCGGCCGGGGCGTTGCGCGGCTCGCCCGCGTCCAGCACCAGCACCGACCGTCGAGACCGGGCCAGCATCAGCGCCCCGTTCAGTCCGGCCGCGCCACCGCCGATCACCACCGCGTCGTATCCGCTCATCCCGACCGCCTCCGCGTTCATCCAGTGAGAATCGTTGTCAACAGAACGAGCACCACTCTGATCGCCCACCCGGACAAGTGGCAAGCATGTTTGCGGTAATGGCAAACTGGTCGTGTGCAGCCGAACGGTGGGGACGAGGACGACCTGGGCGACACCCTGCGGGCGGTCGGCCCCCGGTTGCGGGCGCTGCGTCAGGAACGGAACACCACGCTGGCCGGCCTGTCGGCGGTCACCGGCATTTCGGTCAGCACGCTGTCGCGGCTGGAGTCGGGGGCCCGGCGGCCCAGCCTGGAGCTGCTGCTGCCCCTGGCCAAGGCGCATGGGGTGACCCTGGACGAGCTGGTCGACGCTCCGCCGACCGGCGACCCCCGCATTCACCTGCGGCCGGTCACCCGGGGCACGATGACAATGATCCCGCTGACCCGGCGGCCCGGCGGGGTGCAGGCCTACAAGCTGATCCTGCCCGCCGGCAGCCGGCGCGAGCCCGAGCTCACAACGCACGAGGGCTACGAATGGCTGTACGTACTGAACGGTCGGCTGCGGGCGATCCTGGGCGAACACGACCTCGTTCTGACCCCCGGCGAGGTGGTCGAGTTCGACACCCGGATCCCGCACTGGTTCGGGCCGGCCGGCGACGAGGCCGTGGAGTTCCTCAGTCTGTTCGGCGCGCAGGGCGAACGGGCGCACCTGCGGGCCGGGCCGCCCCGGGCGGACGGGGGCGGCTGACGGTCGGATCGACGGCCGTCACGACCACGCCCGCTCGAGCAGGTCGAGCAGCTCGTCGGCGTCGAACGATCGTGGATTCGGGTAGGGGTCGGCCGCGACTCGGTCGGCCACGGCCGGCAGGCCCGCCCGCGGCACGCCGAGCTCGGCCAGCGTCCGCGGTCCGGCGTACCCCCGGGCCAGCGACCGGACGGCCGTCACGGGATCCGGCCCGACGGCGCGGGTCAACCGATCTGCGGCGCCCGGTGCGGCCGGCAGGTTGAACGCCATGACATGCGGCAACAGCATGGCGTGCAGCTCGGCGTGCGGCAGATCGAACGTTCCGCCGAGCGCGTGGGCGAGCTGATGGTGCAGGCCCATCGTCGTCTGGGCCAGGCACAGGCCGGCCAGCCAACCGGCCTGTTGCAGCCGACGTCGGGCGGCCAGGTCGGCGCCGTCGGCAAGGGCGGCCGGCAGGTGGGTCAGGAACAGCGCGAACGACTCGACCGCCAGTGCGTCGGACAGGGCGGTCGCGTCGGGCGCCCACAGCGCCTCGACCGAGTGCGCCAGGGCGTTCAGGGCGCTGGTCCGGGTCAGCCCGGGCGGCATGCCGACGGTCAGTTCGGCGTCGTACACGACGGTGCCCGGGGCCAGGGCGGGATCGCGGCGCGTCCGCTTCACCCCGTTCTCGGTCTCACCGAGCACGCCGGTCACCTCGGAGCCGGCGTAGGTGGTCGGCGCTGCGATCTGTGGCAGCCCGGTGCGCGCCGAGATCGCCTTCGCCAGACCGACCGCCGATCCGCCGCCGATGGCGACGACGAGATCCGGAGCCCGCAACCGGACCAGCTCCATGGCCCGTGCGGTGACTTCGACCGGGGTGTGCACCACCGGCCCGTCGAACCGGCCGACCAGCTGCTCGCCCAGCGCGCCGGCCAGTTCGTCCGCGGCGGTTCCGGCCGACCGGGTCGCCACCAGCAACGTCCGACCGCCGAGAAGTTCGGCCTCGGCGGGGATGTCATGCCGGGCACCCGGTCCGATCAGCACCCGGCAGGCCGGCATTCGGGTGATCGTGGTCATCCGCCCGCTCGATCCTCATGGCCGAGCGCGACCGGAAAGTCCGCGTGCCGGAACGGGTTCGACAGCCCGATCGACGCGGCGCGCGCCGGATCGTCGACCGTCGCGAAGTCGACGACCAGGCTCTGCTTGACCCCGAACACCGCGTCCGAGTCCAGGTACGGGCTGCCGGCCACGAAGACGTGCGTGGTCAGGGTGCGCATTCCGGGTGCGGACACCTCGAAGTGCACATGAGCGGGGCGGAACCCGTGCCGTCCGGAGGCCCGGAGCAGCTCACCGACGGGTCCGTCGGTCGGGATCGGGTAGTGGGCCGGGACGATCGTGCGGAAGTGGAAGCGGCCGTCGGTGCCGGTCCGGAACAGGCCGCGCAACTCGCCCGGCGGCATCTCATCCGGTCGCTGAACGTCGTAGAAGCCCCGCGCGTTGGCCTGCCACACGTCCACGGCGGCGCCGGCGACCGGGGTCCCGTGCTCGTCGACCACCCGTCCGGTGACCAGGCAGGGCTCCCCGGGCTCGGCGGAGACGTTGATATCGGCACCGAGTTCCCGCTCGGGGGAGGCGACCATGTGGAACGGGCCCTCGACGGTGGCCTCGGTCAACCGGCCGCCGGTGGCATGGTTCAACGACTCCACGAGCATCGACACGCCCAGGACGTCGGACAGCAGGATGAACTCCTGACGCACGTCGTCGCACATCTGCCCGGTGGCGGTCAGGAAGGCGATCGCCGACTCCCACTCCGGGACGGTCGGTTCCACGTCCTTGACGAACGCGTGCAGGTGCCCGACCAGGGATTGCAGGATCTCCCGCAACCGTGGGTCGGCGGTGGTGGCGAAGCTGGCGCCGACGACGTCGGCGGAGCGGTCGACCTCGAAGTAACCCGACGGCGGGGCGGCGTCCTGCGGATCGCGCGCGGGCCCGGTCATCGGCCGAAGGCGATCTCGGCCAATCGATCCACCTGCGCCGGGTCGGCCGACGTGGGGAACAGCACGAGTTCGTCGGCGCCCGCCGACCGGTAGCCGTCGATGACCGCACGGACCGCCGCCGGGCCGCCGGCGGCGCCGTCGACGGCCATCTGCCGGTACGGCCCGGCGAACGCGTAGTAACTGCCCAGGGTGCGCACGATGTCCGCGGCGGCGGTGTCGCCGAGTCCGAAATACGCCAACGCGACGGTTCGCGGACTCCCGTCCCGGCCGGCGTCCGACCAGGCCTTCCGGACTGCCGGCACCGTCGCCGCGAAGGCCTCCGGACCGCCACCGCCGCTGGTCCAGCCGTCGGCGTAGCGCGCCACCCGCGCGAACGAGCGCGGTTGGGTCCCGCCGATCAGCAGCTGCGGTCGCGAACCGCGGAACGGAGCGGGTCCGATGCCCCGCTCGCCGGCCCACACCGACGTCAGCGCCTGCAATTGCTCATCGAAGATGCGACCGCGGCGGCCGAGTTCGACCTGGCCGGCCGCGTAATCGTCGGGTCGGCCGCCGACGGCCATCCCGAGGACCATGCGCCCCTCGGACAGGCTGTCGATCGTGGCCACCTGCTTGGCCAGCAGTGCGGTGTTCGAGTGCAGCGGGGCGATCAGGATGTCGGTCAGCAGCCGGATCCGCTCGGTGACCGCGGCAGCGGCGGCCAACGCGATCAGCGGTTCGTAGTTCGAGTAGACGAGCCGGTCGATGGTGCCCAGCGAACTGAAGCCCGCGGCATCGGCGCGCCGGGACCATTCGACGATGCCGGCCCGGTCGACCTCCAGGACGGTGTTCGGCAAACCGATTCCGATGTCCATTCCGAGCTCCCATCTCCGGCGGCGGGAGATCGAGATTAGCAACCGGCGTTGCGGTCACGCCCGTGGCAAGTTCCAGCCGAGCCACACGCTGAGCATGCGCAGCCCGAAGCACACGGTGAAGCCGATGGCCATCGCCGCGGCCCGAGGCAGTTTCAACCGCAGGGCCAGCACCGTGGCCGCCGCGCCGGCCAGCGAGGCGACCGCGTAGATGTCCTGTCGCAGGATCCCGGGGACGACGTTGAGCAGCAGGTCCCGGGTCACCCCGCCACCGACCGCGGACACCGCGCCCAGCAGGATCGCCACGAACCAGTTGATCCGGAAGTCGATCGCCTTGGTCGCGCCGACCACGGCGAACAGCGCCAGTCCGGCGGCGTCGGTCAACTGCACCAAGGTGAGCGGAACCTGCTCGACCAGCCCGGCCAGAGCGATGACCAGACCGGCTCCGGTGAAAGCGGTGATGGGGTACAAGGCGCTGCGCAGTGAGGCCGGCGGGGTGTAGCCGATCAGCACGTCCCGGATGATCCCGCCGACCAGCGCGCTGACGAATCCGATGACCAGAACCCCGAAGACGTCGAGGTCGGCGTAGCGCGCGACGATCGCGCCCTCGATGGCGAACAGGCAGGTGGCGGCCAGATCCGCGGCGGTCAGCAGGCGACCGGCGGTGATACGCACGCCGCAGAATAACAGCCCGCGGCGGCGATGGGGCAAACGATCTGGAGGCGGCGGGTCACTCATGGTAAGCTGAGAGCCGAATCACACGTGGCCGCGGTGTTCGTGGGGAAATCGTATCCGGCCAGATCGGTTGTGTTCGCCTTCGAACTGACAAGCCGTCGATCGAGTTTCGATCGAATCGGCGTCATTGGTCGACTTCCGCGGAAGGGAGGTCCGGTGAACGCATCCTCGGCCGTCTATCTGGGTGTCCTGCTGGTGAGCGTCCTGCTGCTGATCGCGGCCCTGATTTCCGGGTTCGGGCACGACGCCGACGTGGCCCACGAGGTCGATGCGAGTCATGAAACCGGTTCCGACGGTGGGCATGTCGAGGCGGACGGGCCGTCATGGTTGTCGAGCCGGGTCATTCTCGGCGCAGCCGCGGGGTTCGGCGCCTTCGGTCTCGGCGCCCAGGCCGTGGGAATGTCCGGCTGGGCCACCCTTCCGGTCGCCCTCGTCGGTTTCCTCGGCATGGCGATCGTCATTCGCCAGCTGGTGCTGCGACCCATGTGGCGGCAGCAGTCGAACCTGCTCCTCAGCCGGGATTCCTACGTGGGCAGTCGCGGTCAGGTCACCCTCGGAATTCGTTCCGGAGAAAGCGGTCTCGTGCGCTTCCTGGACCGGAACGGCACGCCGGTCACGGACTTCGCGGTGAGCAGCGACGGCGGTGGGTTGCCCGCCGGAACGAATGTCCTGGTCGTCGACGTGACCCCGCAATACGTGGTGGTCGATCCCGATCCGTTGCGTCTGGAAGAAAGGTAGGGAATATGGAGTTCCTGTCCGGGTTGGGCGGTCTGCTGGTTCTCGTCGGTGTGCTGGTGGTGGTCATCCTGGCGATCACGACGGTATTCGCGAAGAACTATGTCAAGGTGCCGAAGAACAAGGTCGCCGTCTTCACCGGACGTGGCGAGGCGAAGATCGTGAACGGCGGGGCGCGGTTCCGCATGCCGCTGCTCGAGCAGGTCAACGTCATGTCGATCGAGCCGTTCAACATCGAGGCCAAGGTCGTCGACGTCTACTCCAAGGACAACGTCCCGGTCAGCGTGACCGCAGTCGGCCAGGTCAAGTTCTCCTCGTCCCGGGAGGCATTCGCGTTGTCCACCGAGCGTTACCTGGACACCCCGCGGGACGCGCTCAAACCGCAACTGACCGAGATCGTCTCCGGCACGATGCGCAACATCGTCTCCCAGCTGACCGTCGAGGAGCTCAACGGTAACCGCGAGGAATTCATGAGGCGGGTGAAAGACGAGGCAGCCCAGTCATTTCAGCCGATCGGCATGCAGCTGGATGTGTTCAATATCCAGAACATCTCGGACAACAACGGATACCTCGACGCGCTCGGCCAGCGGCGGATCGCCGAGGTGAAGCGGGACGCGGTCATCGGCCGGGCCAATGCCGAACGGGATGCGGCGATCCAGTCGGCCGCCGCCGAGCAGCAGGGCAAGGTCGCCCGGGCCCAGGCCGACACGCGGATCGCCGAGGCGAATCAGGAACGCGACCTGCGGCTGGCGGCGATTGCCACCGAGGTCGACGCGGCCAAGGCCCGGGCGGGCCAGGCCGGCCCGCTGGCCGAGGCGGAGGCCCAGCGCGCCGTCGTGCTGGCCGGCGTGCGCACCGATCGGGAGCGCACCGAGGCGCAGATCGGGGTGGAGGAGCAGCGGGCCCGGCAACAGGAGAACGCCGTCCAGGCGGACGTCGTCATCCCGGCCGAGGCCGAGCGGCGGGCCGCGGTCGCCCGGGCCGAGGGCCAACGGGACGCCGATATCGCGTCGGCCACCGCCGCCGCGCGGCGGCGGGAACTGCAGGGCAAGGCCGACGCCGACGCCCGGAGCATCCTGGCCGGGGCGTCGCAGAAGGAGCGCGAGGCCGAGGCGGCCGGCAACAAGGCGTTGCGGCTGGCCGAGGCGGAGGGCATCCGCGCGGTCATGGCGGCGGAGGCCGACGGGCAGGCCAAGCGGGCGGAGGCACTCAATCAGCTGTCCGACCAGGCGGCCCGGCAGAACGTGCTGCCGCAGTTGATCCAGGTGCTGCCGCAATTGGCCGAAGCGATCGCCAAGGGCGTGAGCATCGACCGGCTGGTGGTCGTCGACGGCGGTGGCGGTGGCGCGGACGGCGGCGGCGCGATCCAGCGGGCGATCTCGGTGACTCCGGCGGTGCTCAACCAGGTGTTGGAGACGGCGAAGGGGCTGGGGTTGGATCTGTCCGGTCTGTTCGGCCACGTCGGGATCGGTACCGACGCGGCGTCGCCGGCCGCCGACAATGGAGCGGCTTCGCCGCCACTGGCGTCCGCGGGTCGGAGTTCCTAGCGCGCTCGGTCGTCGGTTCGACCGCGCCCCTTCCGCAAGCGCCCGACCTGCGGGTACAACCGATGGGCAGACTCGGAAGGCGGTCGGATGAACCCACCGGTGCACCGCGGACCCGGCACCCGCCGACCTCGGCCGCCCAGGCCCGCCGGCCGGTCTGCCGATCGGTCGGACGTCGAGGCGGCCGCCCATCCGCTGCTCGGCCTGCAACGGACGGCAGGAAATGCCGCAGTCGGCCGGTTCCTCGGCGTGCAACGGGCCGCGGGCGGCACCGGGCTGCTCGCCCGAGGCTCGTCCGGCGAGCCGGTCCGGGCCCTGCAGATCGATCTGAATGCGCTCGGTGCCACCCCGCAACTGGAACCGGACGGCAAGTTCGGGGGCGGCACCGATGCCGCCGTCCGGTTCTTCCAACGGGCGCACCGGCTCAAACCGGACGGCATCGTCGGGCCGGCGACCGCGCCGATGGTGCGCGCGGAGCGGTCCATCAAGGGTGCGAACTTCCTCGTCCCGTGCCACACCCCGGACAAGCCCGGCCCGGACGGCGCCGAGGAGCGCGCCCTGGCCGAGAACGCCGGCGGCGGGGGCGGCGGCAACCTGATCGCGGCGCCTCCCACACCCGGAGCGGCGAAGGTCAACCTGACCGTGGTCCTGACCGGCGAGGCCCAGGACAAGGACGAGGCGGCGGCCGTCGGCGGCAAGGTGGTGCAGGTCGGGTCGATCGCCGACCTGAAGGCGGTGCTCGACCAGCACCCGAACATCGGGATGCTGGCGATCATCTCGCACGGCGGGCTGGACGGGACGGTCAAGATCGGCGGGTCGAACGAGAAGCTGGCCGCCATCGCGGCCGCCCTGACCAAGCGGGCGGCCGGCAGTATCGACCGCGTGCAGTTCCTCGGCTGCAACATCGGCCGGGACCCGGCGGGTATGGCGGTGTTGAAGGGTCAGGTCGCCGCCGCCGCGGTCGAGGGGGTCAACTGCTTCCTGGAGACCCAGCGACTGACCCCGGCCCGGCGGCAGAACGGCCAGGGCAAGCCGATTCTCACGCCCGCCGATCTACCCCCGGGCATGACCAAAGCGCAGTTCGGGACGGCGCTCAAGGGCCTGATCCCGTCCCACCTGGACGTGAACAATCACAAGATCACCAACCCCGACTGCATCCTGGGTTTCGGCCCCGACACCAAACTGGCCACGGTGGACCCGGAGAAGCTGGCCGACCTGTACTTCGCGCGCAGCGGCAACCTGGTCTTCCGCTCGACCCCGGGGGGAACCTGTTGGGACGACCTGAAGTTCGATCAGCCGGACAAGGACGGTTGTCGGCGGGTCCAGGTGTGACGGTCATCCGGGCTGTTTGCCTGGCGTTCACCCGGCCGGTGCAATCTCAATCCTCGTGAAGGGTCACGTCGATCGGCCGGGCGTCGACCCGGCACTGGTCCCACGGGCCCGTCGGCTGGCCAAGGGTTTGCTGCGCAAGCCGTTGATCGAGCGGTGGCAGCACACCCAGGGCGTGGCGAAGCGGGCCGTCGAACTGGCCGGGACGGTGCCGGCCGGCGACCGGCCGGTCCTGATCGCCGCGGCCTGGTTGCACGACATCGGTTACTCGCCGGCCATCCGGCGAACCGGCTTCCACCCGCTGGACGGGGCACTGCACCTGCGCCGCAAGCACTGGGATCCGCGCGTGGTGGCCCTGGTCGCGCACCACTCCGGGGCCCGATTCGTCCCGGTCGAACGAGGGTTCGCCGAGCTGATGGGCACCTTCGACTTCGAGGATTCACCGGTGTCCGATGCCCTGACCTATGCCGACCAGACCGTCGGGCCGGGCGGCCGGCGGATGACCGTCGAGTACCGGATCGCCGAGGCCATCGCCCGGCACGGGCCGGACTCGCCCAATGCCCGCGCCCGGGTCGACCGGGTGCCCTACCTGCTGGCGGTCGCCGAACGGGTTGAGGCGCGGCTGGACGCGAAATGACCCGATCGGGGTGTCCCGCGCGAAGCACCTTCGGAACGAGGATCATGATCATGCGGTCATCACGGACCGTCGCGAGGATGCGGAGGGGTCGATGGCAACGGACAGGCCGATGCAGTTGGGCATGGTCGGGTTGGGGCGGATGGGGGCCAATCTGGTCCGCCGGTTGATGCGGGACGGCCACCGCTGTGTGGTCTACGACGTCAACGCCGATGCGGTGAGCGCGCTGGAGGCGGACGGTGCGACCGGGTCATCGTCACTGGCGGACTTCGTCGGCCAGCTGACCCAACCGCGGGCGATCTGGCTGATGCTCCCGGCGGCCATCGTCGACCGAACCCTTGACCAGCTGATCCCGCTGCTGGCCAAGGGCGACATCGTCATCGACGGCGGCAATTCCTACTACCGCGACGACATCACCCGGGCCAGGCGCCTGGCCGATTCCGGCCTGCACTACGTCGACTGCGGAACCAGCGGCGGGGTGTGGGGTCTCGAGCGGGGCTACTGCTTGATGATCGGCGGCGAGGACGACGTGGTCACCCATCTCGACCCGATCTTCAAGACCATCGCGCCCGGGAAGGGCACGGCCGAGCCGACCCCCGGCCGCACCGAGCAGGGCGGCACCGCACCCGAGGGTTACCTGCACTGCGGCCCGAACGGGGCGGGGCACTTCGTCAAGATGGTCCACAACGGTATCGAGTACGGCATGATGGCGGCCATCGCCGAAGGGCTCAGCATCATCAAGAACGCCGACGTCGGCAAGCGAACGCAGGAGATCGACGCCGAGACCACGCCGCTGCGCAACCCGGAGGACTACCAGTACGAGATCGACGTCGCCGAGGTCGCCGAGGTCTGGCGCCGTGGCTCGGTGGTCGGATCCTGGCTGATCGATCTCGTCGCCGACGCCCTGGCCCGCTCGCCCCAGCTGGCTGACTTCGCCGGTCGGGTGTCCGACTCCGGCGAGGGCCGCTGGACGGTGCTGGCCGCCGTCGAGGAGGGAGTGCCCGCCTCGGTCATCACCACCGCCCTGGATCAGCGGTTCGAATCGCGCCGGCTCGGTGAATTCACCGACAAGGTGCTGTCGGCCATGCGCAGCGAGTTCGGTGGTCACGCGGAGAAGCCCGCCGCCGGCTGATCCCTCGGTTTGGGGGCGGCCACCGGCGGGCACTGGCCCCATCGTGAATCGATCGTCGGCGCTGGCCGCCTTCCCGGAGGGCGCCGGCGGCGCCACCGTCCGGGCCGAGGTTGCTGAGGCGGAAGCCGTTGCCGGCGATGCGAACCGTGCCCTGCGACTTGCCCACGAGGTCGGGCGGCGGCTTCCGCAGCCGGGTTCGGGCCGGACCGCCGAACGCTGGGAGCGCCTGCGGGACATCGCCGCCGCCGATCTGACCGCGGCGCGAGTGCTCGAGGCGCACGCCGACGCATTGGCCATCCTGGCCGAGGCCGACGCGGCCGGACACGCGGCCGAGATCGCCGAGAGCGATGACCTCTGGGGTGTTTTCGCCGCCGAAGGACCGGGGGTTCGGCTCGATGCGGAGCCGGTCGGCAACGGCTGGGTCCTCCGCGGCACCAAACCGTGGTGCTCGCTCGCCGGACGGTTGGATCGGGCGCTGGTCACCGCACACGTTGGGTCGGCCGGTCGCCGGCTGTTCGCGATCGATCTCGCCGATCGGCGGGTGTCGGTGGCGGCGGCCGACGGCTGGGTGGCCCGGGGTCTGGTCGAGGTGCCGTCGACATCGATCGAACTGGACGGTTGCCCGGCCCGTCCCGTCGGGCCGGTCGGCTGGTACCTGCATCGACCAGGTTTCGCCTGGGGCGGCATCGGGGTCGCCTCGTGCTGGTTCGGCGGGTCGATCGGGATCGCCCGGACCCTCCGGACCGCCGGCCGGGACCGGGAGCCCGATCAACTGACGCTCGCCCACCTCGGCGCCGTGGACGCCGCGCTGTTCGCCGGCGACGCCGTCCTGACCGCGGCCGCCGCCGCCGTCGACCAGGGCCGCGCCGACGGACCCGCCGGTGCCCGGCTGGCCTCCCGGGTCCGGTCGGTGATCGCCGGGACCGTGGCATCCGTGCTCACTTGGGCGGGGCACGCCCTGGGGCCGGCGCCGCTGGCCTTCGACCCGGTGCACGCCCGCCGCGTCGCCGACCTGCAGCTGTACGTGCGTCAACACCACGCCGAGCGCGACGACGCCCGGCTCGGCGCGCAACTTCAGGAGTCGCCGCCATGGTGGTGACCGCGCGACCGGTCCGGTTCGACGGTCAGGCGCCCGGCACGTCCGAAGATGCCTGGGTCGCGGCCGGTCTGCCGGACCGGGCCACGGATCTGCGACTGGCCGGGGTTCGTCGGCTGCTGGTCGTGTCGGCCCATCCGGACGACGAAACGCTGGGCGCGGCGGGGCTGATCGCCCGCCTGCATGCGCACGGCGCCACGATCGAGGTGCTGGTGGCCAGCGACGGCGAGGCCTCGCACCCGCACCGGCCGGGGTCCGCGGAGTGGATCGGACCGCGACGGCGGCGTGAGATGGAGTCCGCCACCGATCATCTGGCACCCGGAACCGCGATTCAGTGGCTCGGCGGGCCGGACGGCCGGCTTGCCGATCACGAAGGCCGGCTGGCCGCGGCCGTCGGCGGGGTGCTCGGCTCCGATACCGCGTCCACGCTGGTCGTGGCGCCGTGGCGGGTGGACGGTCATCCCGACCACGAGGCGGTTGCCCGGGCCGTGACCCGGGCCACCGCCGGCTCCGGCGCGGCGGTGCTCGAGTTCCCCGTCTGGGCTTGGCTGTGGGCCCGCCCGGACGACCCCCGGCTCCGACCCGAGAACTTGCGGGTGCTGCGGCTGACCGAGGGTGAATGGCGCGGCAAGCAACGGGCCATCGCCGAGCATCGGAGCCAGATCGCTCCGCTACCCGATGACCCCGAAGGATCGCCGGTACTGACACCGACCTTCCTCGAACACTTCCGGCGGTCGTACGAGATCTTCCTCCCGCCCGATGGAGGGGTGGCATGACGGATCGCCTCGCGGCGATCGGCGTGGTCATCCCGGCTCGGGACGAGGCCGACCGGGTGGACGGCTGCCTGTCCGCCGTGACCGCATCCGTGCGCGAATTTCAGCGCCGCCCGGGTGGTTCGGGCGTGCAGGTGCGCGTCGTCGTCGTCATCGACGGTTGCCGGGACGGCACCGCCGACCGCGTCGCGCAATGGCCGGCAGTTCGCGCCGTGACTTGCACAGCCGGCCGGGTGGGCGCGGCGCGGTCCGCCGGGATCGGTGAGCTGCTGGCCGGATTCGACCGAACCGGCGTGCCCTCCGCCGGCACGTGGATCGCGAACACCGACGCGGACTCGAAGGTGTCGCCGTGCTGGGTGGCCACCCATGCGGCCGCCGCTCGACGAGGCGCGGCGATGCTGGTCGGCACGGTTCGCCCCGACCCGGCCGAGCTGGATCGCACGATCGAACACCGCTGGTACCGCACTCATCGGCTCGGTGACGACCACCGGCACGTGCACGGAGCCAACCTGGGCATCGGGGCCGACTGGTACCGGCGGGTCGGCGGGTTCGCTCCGGTCGCGCGGGACGAGGACGTCATGCTCGTCGCGGCGGTGGACGCCGCCGGCGGCCGGATCGAGTGGACCGGCGCGAGCCCGGTGGTGACCAGTGCCCGGCTCACCGGCCGGGCCCCCGGCGGCATGGCCGACTACCTGCGCCGGCTGCACACCCAATGGGACGGGGTCGACGAGGCGGTTTGACCGGCAGCCGGGCCGGGCACCCAGGACGTCGTGAAGATCGGCTATTTCCTGTCCTGCGAGGAGTACACCCCGGCCGAGCTGGTCGACCAGGCGCGGAGCGCCGAGGAGGCCGGGTTCGACGCCCTATGGATCTCCGATCACTTCCATCCGTGGAACGACGAGCAAGGGCAGAGCCCGTTCGTCTGGTCGATGATCGGCGCGGTCGCCCAGGTGTGCTCGCTGCCGGTCACGACCGCGGTCACCTGCCCGACCACGCGGCTCCACCCGGTCATCGTGGCCCAGGCGGCGGCCACGTCCGCGGTGCTGCTGGACGGCCGGTTCCGGCTGGGGGTGGGCACCGGGGAGGCGCTGAACGAGCACGTCACCGGCGCCCGCTGGCCGTCGGTCCAGCAACGCCTGGAGCAGTTGGAGGAGTCGATCGAGGTGATGCGGCGGCTGTGGACCGGCGACTTCGTGACGTTCCACGGCCGGTACTACACGGTGGAAAATGCCCGCATCTACACCCGGCCGGACGGGCCGATCCCCGTCTATGTGTCGGCCTTCGGGCCGAACGCGGCCGAGCTGGCCGGCCGGGTCGGCGACGGATTCATCTCGACCTCGCCGGATCGCGACGGGCTGCAGCGGTTCCGGGACAGCGGCGGCGCGGGCAAGCCGAGCCAGGCCGGGTACAAGGTGTGCTGGGGTCGGGATCCGGAGCAGGCGATCGACACCGCGCACCGGCTCTGGGCGAACTCCGGGGTGCCCGGTGAGCTCGCCCAGGTATTGCCCAGTCCCAAGCATTTCGAGCAGGTGAGCACCCTGGTCACCCGGGAGATGACCCGTGATGCGATCGCCTACGGCCCCGAGGTGGACAAGCACGTCGCCGCGTTCCGCCCGTTCGCAGAAACCGGGTTCGACGAGGTGTATCTGTCGCAGATTGGCGGGCGGGACGCGAACAGCGACCTGGCCAGGTTCTTCTGCTTCTATCGCGACGAGGTGCTGCCCGCCCTCCGCGCGATCTGACTGACGATCCCGGGTTCGTCAACCCAGCCGGTGGTCCCAGGATCGAACGGGCCCATCTCCTGCGCCGGCTGAACCGTTCCTCGTCCGCGGCGGCGACCACCCGGCCGTCGATGACGAGCGCGGCGGACGGGTCGTGGAAGAGCGCGTTCACTCCTCGTACACGCACGAGTCTGCTCCCTGGAACGGCAATGTCGGCCGGCGGGCCGTCCGTGACGGGGCGGGGCCGGTGGTGTTGACGGCTATGGTTGCCGTCCTCCCGATCGACTCAACCTCGTGGATCCCGATGACCTGCACTGCTCGCTCGCGCTCGCCTCTCGAATGTGGATCAGGCCGGGGAGTCGGCCCGGCCGGCTCCTGGGTTGAACCGGCCGGGCCTGGAGAACACCGGCGTCCCGGGCCGAGGGGCTCCCCTTTCGGTAGTGTCCCCGTTGCTTCTCGATCGAAAACGAGGTCGGAACACCGCCCGGGGCGGGAATCAGCCCGCCGGTCGCGCCGGCACCATCACCTGCCGGCCCGGTCCCACGCCCGATGCCGGCGCAGCGCGGTGATCAACGCGGTGGTCATGCCCTGTCGACCTGTCATCGAGAATGATTCCGGGGGCGAATGTGTCAATCCCGGCGTCCCGGCGGACCTGACCCGCATCACCCCGGCCGCCCATCGGCTTGCAGTGCCGGAAGGCCCTCGGCAACCCACGAAGACCGTTGTCGTCCGGCCTTTCTCGGCCAGGAACGGGGCCGTGGTGACCGACGCTGCGGTGCCGTAGGCCACGAACTCACCGTGTGCCGCCGCGCCGCAGGCGTGCACCACGCGCTCGGGATCCGTTCGTGGTCGAAGTGGGTGACCTTCTCCCGCAGTGGAAATCCTCCAGCAGCGACGGCCCCGCGGGCCAGCCTCCACCGCGTGGTCGGTGGCCGGCAGTCGCACCCCCTGGGCCGTGGTCAGTAACTCCCCGGCTTGGCTGCGCCGATCGGCGGCGCTCGAGGCCCGGCCCCGGCCGGGTCGGCCAGTGGGGCTCTGGTCCTTCGGTGCGGCTTGATCCTGATGGCGTTTCGGGGGCATCGATTCTGCTCGGGCACGATTGAGTTTGGGGTCCCGGTACCCGAGGGACTCTCCGACCACACCTGACCCGAATCCGGCCGCCGACGCCGGACGGCCGATCGGGTTTGACTGCCGCCGCGGCGCGGAACCGTGATCCACATGGGTTCTGCACCATGTACCGCCGGCGCCGGATGGCCTCCCGCCGGGTCAGCCGCCGCGCTGGTGCAGCGGGGGCAGCTCACCGGTCTGCACCAGGACGGCGGCCAGCTGAGCGATCTTGACGTTCTCGCTCTGCGAGATCCGCCGGAGCGTGGCGAAGGCCTGGTCCGCCCCGATGCCGTACCTCTCCCGGAGCAGCCCGATCGCCTGGCCGATCGCGCCCCGACTGCGCATCGCCTGTTCCAGATGAGCAAGCCGGTCCGCCGCATCGAGCAGCGCCGAGAGGTGCGCGGCCATCGTGCGCAGGTGCTCGACGGCGGCTCCGTCGGCCCCGACCGGTCGATCCGCGTACAGGGAGAGCGAGCCGAGCGTGCGGCCCGTGTGCAACCGCACCGCGACCGCGGCCCGGCCGCCCAAGGGGACGGCCGCCGTGCGCCAGACCGGCCATCGCCGGTCGGCCGTCAGGTCCGGCACGAACACGAGGTCGGTCGCCAGCGCGTCAAGGGCCGGCCCCTCGCCGAGTTGCCACTGCAGCTGATCGCAGAGCTGCCCGAGCGGGCCGGTGCCGACCCAGGTGGTCCACCGCCCGTCCGGCGGCCGGCGAGCCAACGCGGCGGACTGCCAGGGACCACCGGCCAGCGCCAGATCCACCAGCAGCCGGGCGCCCTCGCTCGCCGGCAGGGTCATCGCCGTGCGGACGGCCTCGGCGATCGTGCGAGGCGATGGATTTCCGGCGCCCGGCGCACCGTCGACCGCGCCCGGTGCACCGTCGATCGGGCTCGTGTCGAGGCCGGCCGGGCCGCCGACCGGCGTGACCCCGGTCATGCGGATGGCCCACCGTTCGTCCCGCCGGGGGTGTCCCGCATCTCCTCACCGTCCCCGTCCCGCCTCGATCCGACCGGCCTTGACCGGCCCGACTCCACAGAACACGCCCGCAGGGGTGGTCCGGCACACCCCTATGGAGGTTTACCGTGAGTGAGGTGACCGCGCCGCCAGTACCCGTCCGAATTGCCCTGATCGACGACTACGACGTCGTCGTCTACGGTCTGGCGCGAATGCTCGAACCGTTTCGGAACCGGATCGAGGTTGTTGAACTGGATATCAACGAACCGGTCTCGGCCGACGTCGACATCGCCCTGTACGACACCTTCGCGCAGCCCGAATCCGACCGTTACGACTTCCGCACCCTGCTGGAGAATCCGCATGCGGCGAAGGTTGTCATCTACACCTGGAGCTTCGGCGCCGGCCTGGTCGCGGCGGCCCGGCGGCAGGGCGTGCATGGCTACCTGGCCAAGTCGTTGCCGGCCGGCCACCTGGTGAACGCCCTGGAAGCGGTACACGGGGGCGAGGTGGTGGTGAGCATGCCGCACCGGCGGGTGAACAGCGCCCCGGGGCTGGACTGGCCGGGACGCGATGACGGGCTGACCGATCGTGAATCGGAGATTCTGGCCCTGATCACCCAGGGCCGCAGCAATGCCGAGATCGCCTCGCTGAGCTACCTGAGCCCCAACACGGTCAAGTCCTACATCCGGTCGATCTACCGCAAGATCGGAGCCGGCAGCCGGACCCAGGCCGTGCTGTGGGGGGTGAGCCATGGGTTTACCCCGTCGGGGCACCGCATCGACAACTGGCAGGGATGACCCGGCGAACGGTCACCGCTCAGCGATTCCGTCCGTCCCGGCGTAGCTCCTGGGCCCGGGCGACGTCCTGCTCCTCCTGACGCTCCCGCTTGTGCACCAGCTTCCTGTCGCGCAGCGGCAGCTGGATGTCCCGCTCCGCGCCGATCCCGGCCTGCAGCTGTCGCCCGCGTTCCATCTCCGCATCCAGCTCGGCGCCGAACAGCAACGCCAGATTCGTGATCCACAGCCACAACAGGAAGATGATGACGCCCGCGAGCGAACCGTAGGTCTTGCCGTAGTTGGCGAAGTTCGCGATGTACAGGCCGAACAGCGCCGACGCGACGACCCAGACGACGATGGCGAGCAGGGCGCCCACACTGAGCCAACGGAATTTCGGCTGCTTCACGTTCGGTGTGGCGTAGTACAGAATGGCGATCGCCAGCGCGGCGAGCGCCAGCAGGATCGGCCACTTGACGATACTCCAGACGGTGACGGCGGTGTCGCCCAGTCCGATCAGGTCGCCGATGGCGCGGGCCACCGGGCCGGACACCACCAGCCCGATCGCGACGAGGCCGGCCAGCACGACCGCGCCCAGGGTGACGACCATCTGCAGCGGCCGCAGCTTGTAGAACGGGCGTCCCTCATCGACCTCGTAGATCCGGTTCATCGCCCGGCCGAACGCCCCGACGTATCCCGAAGCCGACCACAGGGCGCCGAGAATGCCGATGATCAGCCCGACGCCGGTCGCCGGTGATTGGGTCAGCTGGTCGATCTGGTCCCGGATCGTGTCGGCCGCCGAGCCGGCCCCCACATCGCCCAGGACGTCGGTCAGTGCCTGGGTGTTCCCGGCCTGGCCGACCAGGCCGAGCAGGGACACCAGCGCCAGGAGCCCGGGGAACAGGGCGAGCACCGCGTAGTAGGTGAGCGCCGCGGCCAGGTCGGTGCAGTCGTCGGCGGAGAACTCCCGGATCGTCTTGCGCAGGATGAATCGCCAGGACGGTTTGGTCAGATCGGTAGGGCTGTCCGGCTTGTCGGCCGCGTCGGGTGAGGGTGGTTCGACCTGCATGGTTTTCGTTCCTCTCGGGACTTCGGAGCGGGCTGGGCGTTCACTAGGTCCCCGGATGCCGGTCGGTGTAACCGACTGAGCGAACCGTGATCGGAAGGCGTCCGGCGTCCTGCCCGCCCCGGCCCGCTCGCGGTTCGCGTCGCCTTCAGGCGGGTACGCACCATGACATGCGCATCGTCATCATCGGGGCCAGCGGCAACGTCGGAACGGCCCTGCTCCGGGAACTGGCCGGCCGCGGCATCGGACCGGTGGTCGGCGTGTGCCGGCGACCGCCGCCGCCCCGACCTCCCTACGGCATCGCGGAGTGGGTGGCGATCGACGTGGCCCGGCCGGATGTCGCCGGTGCACTCACCGGCGTGCTGCGGCCCGACGACGTGGTGGTCAACCTCGCCTGGGGATTCCAGCCCACCCGCGACACCCGATACCTGGAGCGGGTGGGCCCCGGCGGGCTACGCGGGCTGCTGGTTGCCGCTCGGCGGGTCGGTCCCCGCCAGATCGTGCACATGTCGTCGGTCGGCGCCTATCGGGCCGCGCCGGGCCGGCTGGTGGACGAGAGCTGGCCGACCGACGGAGTCGCCGGTTCGGCCTACAGCCGGCACAAGGCAGCGGCCGAGCGGCTGCTGGATGAGTTCGAGACCACAGCTGATGCCGCCCGGCCGGTGGTGACCCGCTTCCGGCCGGGCCTGATCCTTCAGCGGGCGGCCGGAAGTGAGTTGCTGCGGTACTCGGTTCCGGGTTACCTGCCGGCCCGGCTGATCCGGGCCGTGCCCATCCTGCCGATGGATCGACGGCTCGTCGTGTCGTTCGTGCACGCCGACGACGTGGCTCGGGCCGTGGTCGGCGCGGTCGAACGCGGCGCGGGTGGTGCCTTCAACCTTGCCGCGGAGCCGCCGCTGACCCGCGACGACATCGCCGCCGCGCTGGGCGCCCGGGCCGTGCACCTGCCGCGCGGGGTGATCCGTTCGCTGGCGGCGGTGACCTGGCACGCCCGCCTGCAACGCGTTTCGCCGGGCTGGCTGGATCTGGCGTTCTCCGCGCCCCTGCTCGACGCCGCGCGGGCGCGCCGGGTGCTGGACTGGAGCCCACGGGTGGACGCTCGAGCGGCGCTGCGCGAAGCGATCGCGGGGATGGCCGACGCGGCGGCGACG
Source organism: Nakamurella sp. (assembly GCA_044223435.1). Classification (GTDB taxonomy): domain Bacteria; phylum Actinomycetota; class Actinomycetes; order Mycobacteriales; family Nakamurellaceae; genus Nakamurella. The sequence continues at coordinate 12,694 of JBGALY010000017.1, read as the reverse complement.
GACAGTCCCGTGCTGCGCCGGCGGACGGTGCCCGGGCAGGCGGTCGAGCTGTTGCGGCGGGGCCCCATCACCCGGCGCCCGGTGTCCTGACCGCCGCCGCGCCCGGGACGGCGGGTATCCGATTGCGCATCGCGCGGACGGGAACTGTGTGATCGGCCCCGTCCGGATGGCCGACCCCAGGAGGACCCATGGCCAACACTGCGATCTTCGACGTCGACGGCACGCTCGTCGACACCAACTATCACCACGCACTGGCCTGGTTTCGGGCGTTTCGACGTTTCGACATCACCAAGCCCGTCTGGGAGATCCATCGGGCGATCGGGATGGGTGGTGACCAGCTCGTGGCCCACCTCGCCGGTTCGTCGGTCGAACGGCAGCTGGGCGATGACCTGCGGACGGCGTCGGGGGAGGAGTTCGCCGAGCTGATCGAGGAGGTCCGGCCGTTCGCCGGCGCCCACGACCTGCTGGCGGATATTCGCGGCCGCGGTTTCCGGATCGTGCTGGCCAGCTCCGGCAACCAGCACGACATCGACCACATGCTCGAGCTGCTCGACGCCCGTGGGCTGGCGGACGCCTGGACGACCTCGGCCGACGTGGCGGCGACGAAACCGGCGCCTGATCTGCTGGAGGTCGCGATGAGCAAGGTCGACGGCGCGACCGCGGTGATGGTCGGCGATTCCACCTGGGACTGCATCGCGGCCGGCAAGCTGGGCATCCCGACCCTGACGGTGCGCACCGGCGGTTTCTCGGTCGACGAGCTGACGGACGCCGGCGCCGCGGCGGTCTTCGACAATCTGATCCACCTGCGCGACCGGCTCGATGAAACACAGCTGGCCGCGGCCGATTGACGGCCCGCCGCGCATCGCGTTGCGCGCCGGGAACGGAGAGCGCCGGGTCAGGCCGAGGTGGCCGACGAGGTGCCGGCCCGGCGCAGGGCCTGGATGATGTCCGCGGCGGCGTCGAAGAACTCACCCTGGCGGTCGCCGCCGATCTGCACCAGCGCGAGATCGGTGTACCCGGCGTCGAAGAAGGCCGACGCCGCCTCGACGATCGCCCCGACGTCGTCGCCGCAGGGGATCTGGGCGGCCACATCGGACTCGCGCACCGTGCTGGACGCCCCGGCGAATGCGGCGGTTCCCGGCAGCTCGGCGTTGACCTTCCACCCACCCAGGGACCAGCGGAACAGCTCATGCGCGCGGCGCACCGCAGCCGCCCGGTCGGCGTCCCAGGAGATGGGTAGTTGGCCGACCTTTCGCGATGCACCGGCCCCCGGCCCGCCTCGCCGGGGACCGGCCGCGTCCCACCACCGGGCGAGCCGCGGGTCGGGGTCGATGCCGACCATCACCTCGGCGAGCGGGGCGAAGAGCTCGCACGACTGCTGCCCGGACACGGCGATCCCGACCGGGACCCGCTCATCCGGCAGGTCCCACACCTTGGCCGAGTCGACGCGGAAGTGCCGGCCCTGGAACGTGAGGTAACCGCCGTCGAAGAGCCCGGAGATGATGGTGGCCGCTTCGACCAGACGCTCCTGCCGCAGATCGGCCGACGGCCAACCCACCCCCACCACGTGCTCGTTCAGGGCCTCACCCGAACCCAGGCCCAGGGTGAACCGATTGCCGGACAGGATCTGCAGGGTCGCGGCCTGCTGGGCCACCACCGTCGGGTGGTACCGAAACGTCGGTGCGGTGACGTAGGTCATCAGGTCGATCCGTTCGGTCGCCTGCGCCACCGCGCCGAGAGTCACCCAGGCGTTGGGGGAGTGGCCCATCTCGTCGAGCCAGGGAAAGTAGTGGTCGCTGGACACGGCGAAGTCGAAGCCGGCGTCCTCGGCGGCGATCGCGTCCCGGACCAGCTCGCGCGGGCCGCTCTGTTCCGTCATCAACGTGTATCCCACCGAAACCATGACCGAGCGGTGCCCATCGCCGGTCGCTGTGAAACCGCCGCTCGGCCCGGCGATTCGCTTCGGCCAACCGTGGGCTGCTCGACCCGTCACCCGGACCGAATCACGTTTGGTGATGGTCGGAATCGGGTACCCATTCGACACCGAAGCGTCGGCCTGGTGGACGGGTGCCTCCAGCCGGCGAGATTGTGCGCCAGGCAGGTGATCACGAGATGACCTCAAGTGCAGGAGCGGCACGATGAGCAAGGACCTGAGCAGCAGCAAGAACCGCAAGAAGCTCGACAAGAAGTCGTTCGCCCTACCGGGCAAGCGGAAGTACCCGATCCCGGACAAGGCGCATGCCCGCAATGCGCTCGCTCGGGTCGCCCAGCATGGCACCAAGGACGAGCAGAAGAAGGTCAGGGCCGCCGTGCGCAAGAGGTTCCCGAGCATCGGGAAGAAGGGCAGGAAGTCAGCGAAGTCGTGATCGGGACGGCGCCCTGACCCCGCGGCCGTCGGCGCGGGCTACCCTGGCCGCGTGCCGTCCGAGCCCTCGTTGCCCACCCATCAGGTGCGCTGGTTGGGCCGGCCGGTACCGGACGATCGGGCGGCGCCGACGCTTGTGCTTTTGCATGGTTACGGCTCGAGCGAGGCCGACCTGATCGCCCTCATGCCCGCGCTGACTCTGTTCCTGCCGGGCGTGTCCGCGCGGGTCGTGGCCGTTCGGGGCCCGTACCCGGTACCCGGTCGGCGCGGGCACGCCTGGTTCCCCGGGCCGCTGCTGGCGCAGCCGCCGTTGGCCGACATCGCCCGGACCGGCGAGCTCGTCGCGAAGGTCGTTCACCACTACGCCGCATCGGCCATGCTGCTCGGGTTTTCGCAGGGGATGGCCGCCGCAATCACCACGATGCGACGTCATCCGGATCTGGTCAACGGCCTGGTCGGGTTGAGCGGGTACCTCTACGACGACGCGCACCCGGGCGACCACCAGCTGGAGGTGATGGCGACGTCGGGGCATGGGGTTCCGGCGTTCGTCGGCTACGACCCGCGCGACCCACGGGTCCCGGGTGTCGCCCTCCGGCACGCCGTCACCTTCCTGCGGACCCATACCGCACTCGAGGAGCACACCTATCCCGGGATGGGGCACAGCATCTCGATGCCCGAGATCACCGACGTCGCGCGGTTCCTGCAGCGCCGGCTGACCGAGGATTCCCGATAGGGCGCTCGACCGGGCCGTCCTCAGGCGCCGGCGATGACCCGACGACGCATCGCCGTCACTCTGATGAGCAGTGTCCTGGTCGGGATCTTCGTGGACGCGCCGGCCGCCGCCGCGGCCCGATCGACCGCCACCGGGGCTTCGAGTCATCGACGCCTCGGTCGGCGCAACCCAACTGCTCACCGATTCCGGGTCGGCCTGAGCTACCGGCACCGGCTACCCGCCGTGCTGGCGACCCCTGGTGTCACCGCGGTGCTGATCACGTACCTCATCAACGATATTCGGGCGCCACCCCACGTCTCCGACCCCGCCCTGATCGAGAACGGCCTCCGGGACATCACCGCACTGGCCCATCAGCGCGGGGTCGCCATGATCGCAACCACCATCACTGCCGGGGGTGGCAGGGAGCCTGCGGACCCCGCGAGCCTGGTCGATCTGTTCACTGGGCAGTCGACAGTCGGCCGGGACGTCAACCCTCGTACAACGCTCGCTGGCTGGCCTGCGCGACCGCGCCCATGAGCTCCGCCCGTAGCCCCAATTGCGCGGTCCGGACCTCGACGACTGCCGCAGCGGCCGGCTGGGCGTACAGATTGATCGACTCCCGGACGCCCTCGACGAGCGGTTTGCCGGCGGTACCGAGTACGCCGCCGAGCACGATCATGGACGGGTTGAGGCAGTTGCAGATGTCGGCGAGGACCCGACCCAGGATGCGCCCGGAGGCCATCACGATCCGGGTGATCGCGGGATCCTCACTGCTGCGCGAGAGCGGGAAGTCCGGGTTCGGTACCGAATCCAACCCGGCCGCCTTCAGCCGTTCTTCCACGACGGTGCTCGACACGACGGTTTCCAGGCAGCCGCGGTTGCCGCACCGGCACCATCCCTCCTGGCTGGTCACATTGGTGTGCCCGATCTCGCCGGCGATGCCGTGGGATCCCTGATACGGAGCTCCGTTGAGGATGAGGCTGGCGCCGATGCCCTCGCCGGCCTTCACGTAGATGACGTCTCGAAAGCCCTTGGCCGCGCCGAATCGCACTTCCGCGCCGGCCCCGAGATCGGCGTCGTTGACGACGACGACCGGACCGCCCAGCCGGCTGCCGAGTTCGCGTTCGGGCTCCAAGTGCGCCCAGCTCGTCATGATCGAGGCGGACTTGATCCGCTTCGTCCGGACATCGAGCGGCGCCGGGAGGCCCGCGGTGATGCTGCGGACATCCAGGATGGTCAGATCGAGTTGGCTGAGCAGCCGGTGCGCAGCGCCGGCGGCGACATCCAGGGCCGCCGACGCCTGGGCGTCCACGTTGACCTCCGAATGTTGGTCCGCGAGCACGCGACCGTCCGTGGTGGCGACCGCGACCGAGACGTGGGTATGTCCGAAATCGATGCCGAGCACCACACCCCGGGGCGGTGCGACGACCAGCAGGGCCGAGGGTCGCCCGCGCCCGGCCCCCTTCCCACCGGCGTCGAGGACGTCCTCGACCACGAGCCGCTCGTTGAGCAGGTCTTGGACGGAGTCGGCAACGGCACTTCGAGAGAGGCCGGTCAAGCGGCATAAATCGGCTCGCGTGACACCGCCTTCCCGTCTTATTACCTCCAATAGGAGCTCCCGAGAGCGGTGGCGGCGGGATGAGGGCGTCTTTGCGGTCGTCATCGGTCATGACATTAACATATTTAGTCCTGTAAGCAACCAAAAATCGTACGAGTTCTGCAAGTGTGATCCAGGTCATAACAACCCGGTGAGCCGCCCCGATCCGGCCGACCCGGACCGGGCCGGCGCTTGGCCGCAGAGCCCGCGGGCGCACCTGCGGCCGAACGGAAGATGTCGGGCCGCCCTTCTGCCGGACTCCAGGCATTTGTCGGGTCGGCCCACCGCCGTTCGATGGCCTGGCCACCCCGCGGCGCCGGTAACGCGATTTACCACCCGTCGACCCCTGAGCATCGTGCGCTGAACTGCGTCACGACGCGCACAATTGTCGACCGACTTCTGCCGCCTCACCCGCCTGGTCGTCGCTTCGTGATCTCGCTCCGGCCGGGCGGCCGGTGTCTAATACGCCTCGGACGAGGACGGCCCGGCCCGGACTTGTCTGTCACCCCCATCCCCGGGCGCACGTTTGTTGTATGCCCAGCGGTTTCGCGCCAGGCGCATCCGCAGTGACCTTCGGAGGCAGGATTTGACTGGGTTCAACCCCACGGTCGCCGTGCTCGGTCCGATTCCGTACGACCGGATCACCACCCACCGCAATGAGGTCGTCGAGAAGTACGGCTGCGTCCTGTACACCGTCGCGGCGCTGGCCTCGTTGATGGACGGCAAGGGTCGGATCTGCCCGATCGTGCACGTGCGCCGGCGAGATGAAGAGGCGATCAAGCGGGAGCTCTCGCAGTTTCCCAACGTCGATCTGACCGGCGTCCGAGCAACGACCGGACGCGGGGACGTCGTCGAGCTGGAGTACGTGGATCAGAACAAGCGAATCGAACGACAAACCGGTTTCATGTCCCAGATCGTGCCCGAGGACCTCGAGTTCGCCCTCGACGCCGACGCTTTCGTCTGCGTCCCGATCACCGACTACCAGGTTTCCGAATCCACTCTGGCGCACATCAGGGCGAACAGCTCCGCCACGATCCTGCTGGACGCGCACGGTCCGACCAACACGCTGACCAAAGGTGGGGCGCGGCATCACCGGCTGTGGATCGACCGGGATGCCTGGTTGCCGCACATCGACATCCTGAAGATGAACCTCGAGGAGGCCGGCTGCAGCTGGTTCCCGTCGCCGCTGTCGCCGGCCGGCATCACGACGGGTGCGCCGCTGCGGATGTCCGAGTTGCCGGCGTTCGCCAATCATTGCCTGCATCGGGGGGTGAAGTGCGTCTGCGTGACCCTCGACGAACACGGCTGTGCGGTCTACTACCTGGACGCGGCGGGACGGCTCTGCGAAGAGTTCGTCGATCGCCTTCAGGTGGACCACGTCGTGGACACCACCGGGTGCGGTGATTCCTTCGCCGCGGGAATGGGTTTCGGCTACCTCCGGCATCGCGACTTCGTCCGGGCCGCGCAGTACGGCAATGCGATGGGTGCCCAGCGGTGCTCGGGAACCGACCTGTCGGTGTACCTGCCGTTGACGCAGACCGAGCAGCAGCTCGCGGATGCCTACGGGCAGCTCGAGTACGCGGTATGAGAGCGGCGCGCATGCGACCCGAGCCCGACGGAGCGGAGTGGGTCGTCACCGAGTCCGGCCTCGACCCGGAGAACGCCGACGTCTTCGAAACGTTGTTCACCATCGGGAACGGCCGACTCGGCACCCGCGGAGTGCTGGAGGAGGGTCGCCGGGGGGATCGCTCCGGGGTCTTCATCAACGGCGTCTACGACCGCCACGACGCCCAGGTGGTCGACCTGGTGAACGCGCCGGACTGGCTCGACCTCACGGTGTTCGTGGCCGGAACTCGGCTGGACGTGGAGTCCTGCACGGTCGTCGAGCACCAGCGAGTTCTGGACTTCCGTGGTGGGGTCCTGCACCGGAGAACGGTTTTCGAGGACGACCGTGGCTGCCGGACCGTACTGCGGACCGTTCGATTCGCCAGCCTGGTGGACCCCGATCTGTGCGCCGTACGGGTCGAGATCACCACCGATTCCGATGCGCTGGTCACCGTGGAAAGCGGGATCGACGGCCGGCGAACCAACCTGGAACTGCTACCGGTCTACCCGGCGGGGACCGTCTTCGAGTCCCAGAACGTCTGGCAGAAGTGGTCGCAGTCGCGACATCTGGACCCGGTCGCCAGCGGCGAGGACGGCGGCGCGCTCTTCCTGGAGGTGCGGACGCTCGAGAGTGACATCACCATCGGGTACGCCGCGGGGGTCTCTTGCGCGCCATCGCCGGTCCGGCGCGCGGTGCTGCGGGGATCCGATCGGATCGCCGAGCAACTCGACATCCGGGTTGCCGCCGGCCAGACCGTCGTGCTCGACAAACTGGTGGTGATCGGCACGTCGCGGCGGGGCCGGACCGGCGTCCGGGCCGGCGCACTGGCTCGACTCGCCGAGCATCGCCGATCCGGGTTCGCTGCCGGCCTGGCGGCCAGTCGCGAGGCCTGGGAGACCAGATGGGCGGATTGCGACGTCGAGATCGTCGGTGATGCCGAGGCCACCCGAGCCGTTCGGTTCGGCATCTACCACCTGCTGATCGCTGCCGACGAGAGCGATCCGACGGTCAACATCGGCGCGAAATCGCTGTCCGGTGAGGGCTATCGTGGGCACGTCTTCTGGGACACCGAAGTCATGATGCTGCCGTTCTTCCTGTTCACCAGGCCCCGGACCGCACGCACTCTGCTCGAATACCGCTATCACACCCTCAATGGTGCCCGGCAACTCGCCCGCGAGACCGGCACCGGCGGCGCGCGCTATCCGTGGGAGTCGGCGGATACGGGCCGCGAGGAGTGCCCCGTCCAGACTCCGGATGGCCTGAACCGATTCTGGACCCGCGATCAGGAGATCCACGTGTCGGCCGACGTCGCCTACGGGATCCTGACCTATCTCGACGCCACCGGTGACGACAGCGTGCTGCTGGACTTCGGAGCGGAGATACTGTTCGAGACCAGCCGCTTCTGGGTCGACCGGGCCGAGTGGGACGATTCGACGCAGAGCTTCGCCCTGCGCACCGTGATGGGGCCGGACGAGTTCCATTCCCACGTTGACAACAACGCGTTCACCAACCATCTGGCCCGATGGCATCTGCGGCGGGCCGCCGAGGTGTACGAGGAGCTCGCGGCCCGGCATCCGGCGTCGTTCACCGAGATTGTCACCAAGATCGGGCTGACGTCCGCCGAACCGGTGCACTGGCGGCAGGTTGCCGCCGGCATCGCCGTGCCTCGGGTCATCGAGGGCGTGCTGGAGCAGTTCGACGGCTACTTCTCGCGCCGCGACGTGCCGATCACCGAATGGGACGGCAACGACATGCCCAGGTACCCGGCGGGCTTGCATCACTTCAACTGCGAAGACACGATGCTGCTCAAACAGCCGGACGTGGTGATGCTGATGCACATGCTGCCCGGCGAGTTCGACCGGGCGGTCAAGCTCGCGAACTTCGAGTTCTACGAAAAGCGGACCCTGCACAAATCGTCGCTGAGCCCGGCCATCCACGCGATCATGGGGATCGAGGTGGGTGACGCCCGCCGGGCGGTCCAGTACTTCACCCGGTCGGCGTTCGTCGATCTGCACGACAACCAGGGCAACACCCGGGACGGGATGCACATCGCGTCCGCCGGCGGCACCTGGCAGATCGTGGTTCACGGGTTCGGCGGGTTCCGGGTCATCGGCGGGCAGATGCACTTCGATCCGTGGCTGCCCGATGGCTGGCAGCAGCTCCGGTTCCGGCTGCGCTGGCACGGGTCGTCGATCGACGTCGCCATCGGGCATGCCACCGCCATGTTCGTCCTCGACGGTGACCAGCCGGACGACGTCACCATCTGGGTCCGCGGTGAACCGGTGGGTCTCACCGCCGGCCAGACCACGATCGTTCCACTCGACAGGGCATTGGAAGGAGCACGGAATGGGTGAGCACGGCGCGACTTTCAGCGCGGCCGGATCGATCTACGACGACGATTCCGCAGGCCGGGGGGTGATACGGATCGCGAGCGTGGCCGCACTCGGTGGATTCCTCTTCGGGTACGACAGTGCGGTCATCAACGGTGCCGTCTCGGCGATCGAGCAACAGTTCCAGGCCGACGCGGCATCGCTCGGGTTCGCTGTGGCGTCCGCATTGCTCGGTGCGGCCGCGGGAGCGTTGGTGGCGGGACGCCTGGCCGATCACCTCGGGCGACTGGCCGTGATGAAAGTGGCGGCCGCACTGTTCCTGATCAGCGCGATCGTCGCCGGCCTGGCGCCGAACCTGTGGTGGCTGATCATCGGGCGGGTGATCGGTGGTCTCGGAGTGGGCATGGCCTCGGTCATCGCGCCGGCCTACATCTCGGAGATCGCGCCGGCCCGTATTCGGGGACGGCTGGCCTCGCTGCAACAGCTCGCGATCGTCACCGGAATCTTCATCTCGCTCCTGGTCGACTTCCTGCTGGCCCGGGCCGCGGGCGGGTCCGGCGAGATCCTCTGGTTGGGGTGGGAGGCCTGGCGTTGGATGTTCATCGCGATGGCCGTACCGGCGGTGTTGTACGGCGTGCTGGCGCTGACCATCCCCGAATCGCCCCGGTTCCTGATCGCCAAGCACCGGATTCCCGAGGCGAAGGCAATCCTGAGCAAGTTGATCGGCGACGTGCACCTGGACGACAAGATCGCACGCATCCGCTCGACCATGGAGCGGGAGACCGAACCGTCCTGGAAGGACTTGCGTTCTTCCAGCGGAAGGATCGCCGGAATCGTTTGGATCGGCCTCGCCCTGTCCATTTTCCAGCAGTTCGTCGGCATCAACGTCATCTTCTATTACTCGAACATCCTCTGGGAGGCGGTCGGGTTCGACGAGAGCCAGGCGTTCGTGATCACCGTGATCGGTGCGGTGATCAACATCCTGACCACCCTGATCGCGATCGCCACCATCGACCGGTTCGGCCGGAAACCCTTGCTCATCATCGGTTCCATCGGCATGACGGTCAATCTGGCCACCATGGCGTTCATCTTCGGCACGGCGGACGTGGTGAACGGGGCCCCGGTGCTGTCCGGCGCGCAGGGCCCGATCGCACTCGTGGCGGCGAACCTGTTCGTGATCTTCTTCGGCATGTCGTGGGGCCCGGTGGTCTGGGTACTGCTGGGCGAGATGTTCCCGAACCGGATGCGGGCGGCAGCGCTCTCGCTGGCCGCCGGTGGTCAGTGGGTGGCCAACTGGATCATCACCGTGTCATTTCCGGGACTCAAGGACGTGTCACTGGCCCTCGCCTATGGCCTCTATGCCGGATTCGCTCTGTTGTCCCTGCTGTTCGTGATGCGATTCATCCGGGAGACCAAGGGCCGGCAACTCGAAGACATGCACGGCTGAGCGGGCCGGTCGAATCGATGCGGGACACCCACGCCGCCGCGCTCCGGGCCGGCAGGGCATCGTCAACGGTGCGGGTCGACGAGGCCGACGCGATGCTGTTCGATCTCGATGGCGTGCTCACCGACACCGCCACGGTCCACGAACGGGCCTGGGCGCGGATGTTCACCGAGTTCCTCGACGGCCGGGCCGGGTCAGCGGACCCGTACACCGACGCCGACTACTTCGCGCACATCGACGGTCGACCGCGGCTGGAAGGTGTGCGGGCGTTGCTCAGGTCCCGCGACATCGACCTGCCCGAGGGCCGGCCGGATGACGGACCGGACCGGCTCACGATGTTCGGTCTCGGTCACCGCAAGAACGATGTCTTCGCCGAGTTGATGCGCACCGAGGGTGTTCGGCCGTATCCGGGGTCGGTCGCGCTGCTGGATTGGCTGGCCGATCGGCACGTCCCGATGGCGGTGGTGTCCAGTTCCCGGAACGCAGGCGCGGTGCTGGGCGCCGCCGGACTCGGATGGCGGTTCGAGGTGGTCGTCGACGGAACCGTCGCGGCCGCCCGAGGGCTCGCGGGGAAGCCGGCGCCCGACACCTACCTGTACGCCGCGGCAGTACTGGGCGTCGCGCCGTCGCGCTCGGTGGTCGTCGAGGACGCGATCTCCGGGGTTCGCGCCGGTCGGTCCGGCGGTTTCCGGGTCACCGGGGTGGATCGTGGTGTCGGCCGCCGGGAGCTGTTCGCCCATGGTGCCGACCTGGTCGTCGACGACCTCGCCGAGCTGATCGCACCGACCCTCGACGGCTCCGGGCCGGCCGACCGCGAGATCCCATGATGGAACGAGACTCTCCGGCGCACACCGCAGCGTCGGTCGCCGCCGTCGGTGCCCGCTACAACCCGGTCACGGTGGCCGGCCGGATCGCCCGGATCGACGACGACCTGCGGTGGGTGCATCGTCGCCTGACCGGGTCGGTCCGCACCGTCGGTCACCTCGCCGACGGCCGGCCGACGGTGCGGACCGTCCCGCCGGCCAGCGGTTCGGACCGGACGCGGCTGATCGAGCAACGTGCTCGTCTGCTCGGCGAGCTGCGGCACTGGCGCCGGATCCGGGATTGGCAGATCGCCGCCGGCCGGGTCCGGGATCACGGCCCGGCGACGATCTCGCCCGGAGATTCGGTGAAGGTTCGCGGCCAGTGGCATCGGGTCCTGGGCACCAACCGACGAACCCTGCGGATCGAGAGTGACGGTGGCACCACGAAGATCGTCGCCTACCGGCTGATTCTGGATCACACGGCGCGGGACGAGCACGGCGCCGGTCCCGCCGATGTCGGCGAATGTCAGTGAGCCGGAGGACCGAGCGGCGCGACCGGCCGCACCGGCGGCGGGGGTTCGGAGCGACCGGGTCGGCGTCGGGCGAAGGCGAGTGTCCCGGCCACCAGCAGGGCGGTCGCCACCACGGCCGCCGCCACCCCGGTGACGGTCGACGGTGGTTCCCCGGCCAGCCGGCCGGTGGCGATCCAGCCGATGCCCCAGGCCATGGCCAGTGCGATCGCCGGATTCCCGCGGCCGACCCGGATCAGCACGAGCCCGATACCCAGAGCCGTCAGCAGGACGAGGACGGCGGCCGTCTGTGCGATTCCCGGGCCGGGCCGAACCCCGGACGCCACCAGCCAGGCGGTGACGTTGGCGCAGGTCGCCACGCTCACCCAGCCGACGTACAGGCCGATGGTGCCGTCGACGACGATCGCATCCAGCCGGTGGGCACGTCGAATCCCGGCGCGGCGGCGCACGACGACGCCCAGCACCAGGGCGAGGACGACGATGACCACCACGCTGAGCGTCAGCCAGCCGGCGCGCACCACGAGCAGCCAGCCGGCGTTGAGCAGCATCGAGGCGGCCACCCACCATCCGATCCGACGATGCAGGGGAGCGGAGAGCCGGCCGGGGAGCCACTGCACCACCGTGTAAACGGCCAGCCCGAGATAGATGACGGACCAGATCGCGAAGGCCGGCCCGGCCGGCGCGATCAGCGTCGCGTCGGCCGCCAGCGCGCCATCGGCGGACTGCGCCACCGATGAGCCACCGAAGACTCCCGCCCCCAGCAGACTGCCCGCCACACAGGCAATCTCGCTGATGGTGACGGCGATGCCGCGGGCGAGATCCCGCCTGGCGGTCGGCGCTGAAGCGAGAGTGGGTCGACGCACCTGCACGGTCGCTGCTCCTTCGGGGTTTCCGGGGGGAGTTCTCGGGATCACCTGACCAGTACCCCGACGCGGCCGATTCCAGCCGATCGGACCGCGTCGTCAGCGGGCTGCCCGAGCCAGCAGGTCCGCGAGCATCGCGGCGAAGACCGCGGGCCGTTCGTGCATGAGAGCATGACCCCCGTCCTCGACGGGCACCAGATTCGCCCGCGGATGGCTGTCGGGTCAGCCGATCATCCAGGACAGGACGTTGCTCTGCAGGTAGACCAGGACGCACATGGCGAGCAGGAGGCCGACGCTCCATTTCAGGACGCGGCGCAGGATGTCGGATTCCTTGCCGAGCAGGCCGACGGCGGTGGCGGCGATGGTCAGGTTCTGGGGGCTGATCATCTTGCCGACGACGCCGCCGGAGGTGTTGGCGGCGACGAGCAGGGTCGGGTCGAGGCC
>JBGALY010000061.1:0-18286 GCA_044223435.1 Nakamurella sp. | reverse complement strand
TCGGCGTCGGCGCCCAGGACGACACGTCAACAAAAAGGCACGCCCAAGCGGCCAGATCCGCGCTGAGTCAGTCCCGAACACCAACACCGAACCCTGCCAGAACCACCAGAACCGGTGCCCACCCAGACTCACAGATCCGCTCGGCTGGCAAGATTGGGACCGACCTGCCCCGGCCACACGCCCCGGTGGGAGCCCGGAATGCCACGTCAAGGAGACAGCGCCGCCATGGCCGACAGCACCGCCATCGTTCTGCCCGAGGATTTGAAGCCGATCGACGGACGGTTCGGCTGCGGTCCGTCCAAGGTCCGCCCGGCGGCACTGGCGGCGCTGGCCGGCTCCGGCGCCTCCGTCCTGGGCACCTCGCACCGGCAGGCCCCGGTGAAGACGCTGGTCCGGCGGGTCCGCGAGGGCATCTCCGCGCTGTTCGGCCTGCCCGATGGCTACCAGGTGATCCTGGGCAACGGTGGCACCACCGCGTTCTGGGACGCCGCCGCGCTGGGCCTGGTCCGCAACCGGTCGCAGCACCTGACGTACGGCGAGTTCTCCAGCAAGTTCGCCACGGTCACCGGCAAGGCGCCGTTCCTGGCCGACCCGGTCGTCATCAAGTCCGCTCCCGGTGACGCGCCCGACAACCCGGCCAACCCGGACGTCGATGTCTACGCCTGGGCGCACAACGAGACCTCCACCGGCGTGGCCGTGCCCGTCGTCCGGCCGGCCGGGGCGACCGACGACCAGCTGGTGCTGATCGACGCCACCTCTGGCGCGGGCGGCCTGCCGGTCGATATCACCCAGGCGGATGTCTACTACTTCGCGCCGCAGAAGGTGTTCGCCTCCGACGGCGGCCTGTGGATCGCCGTCGCCTCGCCCGCCGCGGTGGACCGGATCGCCGAGATCGCCGCCACCGACCGCTGGATCCCGGAGTTCCTGTCCATCGCCACCGCGCTGGACAACTCGACCAAGGACCAGACGCTCAACACCCCGGCCGTCGCGACCCTGTTCCTGCTGGCCGACCAGCTGGACTGGCTCAACGGGCAGGGCGGCCTGGACTGGGCGACCAAGCGGACCGAAGACTCCTCGTCCCGCCTCTACTCCTGGGCCCAGGAGCGCGAATTCACCTCGCCGTTCGTGGCCCGGCCGGAGTTGCGCTCGCAGGTCGTCGGCACGATCGACTTCGCCGACTCGGTCGACGCAGCCGCAGTCGCGAAGGCCCTACGGGCCAACGGCATCGTGGACACCGAGCCCTACCGCAAGCTCGGCCGCAACCAGCTGCGCATCGGCATGTTCCCGGCCGTCGAGCCCGACGACGTCTCCGCCCTCACCGCCTGCGTCGACTACGTCGTCGAACGGCTCTAGGAGCGCACCGGACAGTCCGCCGGCGGCGCCGCCGCGCTGCCGCCGGCGTTCTGGTTCGGCGGTCCGTGGCGGCCTCGCGAGCCGGCCGTCCGGGCCCGCTCGGCGCGCCTGGACGGGGCGCGCCGGACCGCGCGATACGGTCCCCGTGACGCTTGAAAAGTGCTGCGGGGAGGAGAACGCCGATGCGCGCGCTGCGGGTCCTGGGAATGGCTGAGGACGGCGAGAACCTGCTCTGCGAGGACACGGTGACCGGCGAGGTCTTCTCGCTGCGTTCCGACGAGCGGCTGCGGGCCGCCGCCCGTGGGGAGCTCAAGGGCGCCGGCCGGCGAGCGGTGGAAACCGACCCGCAGCTGCGACCCAAGGAGATCCAGGCCCGCATCCGCGCCGGCAAGACGGTCGCGGTCGTCGCCGCCGAGGCGGTGACCAGCGTCGCCCGGATCGAGAGCTATGCGTACCCCGTGATGCTGGAGCGGGCCAGCATGGCCGATAAGGCCCGCGGCGCGCACCCGATGGTCGACGGCAATCCCACCCGCAAGACGCTCGAGGAACTGGTCACGGCGACCCTGCGGCAGCGTGGCCAGGCCGACAGCATCCGCTGGGACGCCTACAAGCCGCACGACGGCGGCTGGGTGGTCGCGGTGCACTGGCAGGCCGGCCGCAGCGACAACCAGGCGACCTGGGAGATTCACACCGGGACCCGCACGAACACGCTGCGCTCGCTCGACGACGCAGCCCGGGAGCTGCTTGATCCTGCGCCGCGCCCATTGCGGACCATTGACGAGGCAGATGCCGCGCCCCCCGCGGCCGGGCCGGCCGACGAGGCGCCCCTGTTCGGACAGCCGGAGTTCGAGCCGCCGGCGGCGGCGCCGCAGATGTCGCGACACCCCGCCGGCACCCGCCGCCCCGAGGTCACCGCACCGCCCGCCGCGCTCCCGATCACCCCGGAATCGCCACCCGCGCCGGATCGCTCGGTGCCGGCCGCCGGGCTCACCGGCACCGACCAGACACCGACCCGCCCGGTCCGGCGCAGTCAGCGGCCGGCCATGCCCGGCTGGGAGGACGTCCTGCTCGGCGGCCACTCCAAGGGCTGACCGGTCCCGGGCCCGGCCGTGCGCGCCGTCCCGTTCCGGTGCGGCTCGGCGGCCGCCGGCCGACGGATCCACCGGCTGTCCGGGGTACCCAGAACGTGCACGGCGGCGATCAGTGTGGCGATGACGGCCAGGAACTCCAGGAACGACACCAGCGGCAGCGGCACCGGCGTGGTCCGCCAGAGGAACGGCGCGTAGGCCAGCACGGAGCTCGCTGACACAACGACCGCAACCGGCCAGAACCGGCGCAGGAAGAAGGCGGCCAGGACGGTGAGCACGTCGGCCAGGTAGAAGTAACGCTCGTGCATCTGCGGCAGGAAGAACGGCACGGCCAGCACCGTCGCGGCGGCCAGCAGGACGATCTGCGCTTCCCCCAATGGCCGGCCCCGCCACGCCAGGAACGCCAGGCCCACCAGCAGGGCCGCGGCAATCACCAGTCCCAGGACCAGCCAGCCGACCGATCCGCCGACCCACTGGAACATCGTGGGCCCGTTCTGCGTCCAGGCGCCCAGGCCGGAATTGCTCACTGCGGTGTTCCCGCCGCCACCGAACCCGGTGCCGCCGCGGCCCGCCCCGCCACCGACTCCCCCACTGGTCACCTGATCCGGGTAGACGGTCAGCAGGCTGGACCAACTGCGTCCGGCGAGCGCTGCCGGCAGCAGCATGGCCACGAACGTCGCCGGCACCGCCAGCAGCGCGCGCAACCGCTGCCGATTGACCACCAGCACGATCAGCAGGACCGGCAGGAAGAAGATGGCCTGCAGCTTGAACGACAGGGCCAGACCGACGAACACGCACGCCCACCACGGCCGGCCGCGCAGCAAGAAGTACAGGCTGCCGAGACAGCACGCCGCGTAGATCGAGTCGCACTGTCCCCAGTAGCCGCCGTTGAGCAGCACCGACGGAGCGAACAGCACAACGCCGAAGGCGGCCACGGCGGTCCACCGGCCGAACCGTCGGCGCACGATCAACCCGGCAAACGCGGCCAGGACCACGTCGAACGCCACCGACACCAGCTTGATCGCCGCGATCTTGGGGATCGGCAGGTAGGTCGCCACCGCCAGCAGGTAGAGGTAGGGCGGGTTGTAGTTGCCGATCTGCTGGCCGATGCCCCGCAGCCCCCCGGCGGCCGCGAGCGCGTCGTACCACGGGCTCAGAAAGACGCGGTAGTCGCCGGTCGTCTCGTTCACGACGGCCAGGCGGACTGCCAAACCCGCGACCAGGACGGCGCCGATCACGATCGCCGGCGCGAATCGGCCGGTCCTGCTGATGAATGTGGTCACGATTGAACTCCTCGAACGCCGGACGTGACCGCCAACGGTGATCGAGCGAGCTGTGCGCAAGCCCTGAGAACGAGCCGAACCGCCGGGTGCGACTCCCCGGCTCGGGGATCCGTGACCCGGCGGTCCGGAACCGGCTGTCCACACTCGGCGCGAGTGGGCACCCGGGTACGGGCCGTGCGTCAGCTGGACGGCGTATGGCCCGCGTCGGATCACTGGCTCAGTGATCCGGATCACATGATACTCCCATCCTCCTCGAACGGAATCATCAATTCGACAACTTCGGGCCGCGGACGACGTCGTTGACGAGCGCGTTCCGCGTCACATCCGGAGTCACTTCATCCGCGCGGGCGGCGATGATCCGCGCGGACACGAGGGCCATGAACCGCCGGCGGCGGCTCGGTGGGTGGGGCGCGGAAAAGCCGGTGAGCGTTGTCGTCGGTCGGACGTAGCCTGGCGAGCGCCATGAGCCAGACCACCGAGAAACCCGTCGGCACCGACCGCGGCCCCACCCCGCCGCGGCCGGGCGTCGAGGCGCACGTCCCGGCGGTGGCGAGCCTGCGCAGACTGCTGCCCTACATCCGACCGGCGCTGCCCGCGCTGATCCTCAGCGCCGTCGCCGCGCTCGCTGCCACCCTGTGCGCGGTTGCCTTTCCGCTGGTCATCCAGCAAATCATCGACGGACCGATCACCCAGCAGGACCTCGCCGGGTTGTGGGCGCCCGGCATGCTCCTGCTCGTCCTCGGCGTGCTGGAGGCGGTACTGTTCTGGGCCCGGCGGATGCTGTCGGCCCGGCCCACCATGCGCGTCGAGGCCCGGATGCGGGCGTCGATCTACGCGCACTTGCAGCGCCTGCCGGTCGCCTTCCACGATCGCTGGCCAACCGGTCAGCTGATGTCCCGGGCCGTGTCCGACCTGGCGACGATCCGCCGGTTCCTCGGGTTCGGTCTGGTGTTCCTGTTCGTCAATCTGGCCACCTTCGCGGTGGGACTGGTCGTGCTGCTCGTGCTGAGCTGGCAACTCGGCCTGGTCATCGCGGTGATGGCGGTCCCCCTGGTCGCGCTGTGCTTCCACTACGAGTCCCGTTACCAGGTGCTGGCCCGGCGTAGCCAGGACCAGGTCGGCGATCTGGCCGGCCTGGTCGAGGAGTCCGTCCTGGGCATCCGGATCCTCAAGGCGTTCGGCCGCAGCGGGCACTACACCCGTGGCTTCGTCGCCGCGGCGGGTGGCCTGCGCGCCACGGAGCTGACCAAGGCGGCGGTGGTGGCCAGGCTCTGGGGTTCGGTGATCGTCATCCCGGAGATCGCCTTCGGGCTCACGCTGTGCCTGGGCGTCGTCCAGGTCGCCGGTGGCTCGATGTCCGCCGGAACGCTCGTCGCGTTCTTCGGCGTCGCGTTGAGCCTGCGCTGGCCGATCGACTCGATCGGCTGGTTGCTGGCGATGACCAACGACGCCGCGAGCGCCACCCAGCGGTACTTCGAGGTGATGAACAGCCCGATCACCATCACCTCGCCGGCCCGCCCGGTCCGGCAGGCGGCGCCGCGACGGGGGCATCTGCGCTTCGAATCGGTCCATTTCCGATTCTCCGACACCCCGGCCGATCGTGCCGATCTGCTCCGTGGGGTCGACCTGGACATCCGCCCCGGTGAGACGATCGCCCTGGTCGGGGCCACCGGGTCCGGGAAGACGACGCTCACCGCCCTGGTCAATCGGCTGTACGACGTCACCGGCGGCCGGGTGGTGCTGGACGGCGTCGACGTCCGCGAGTTGGACCTGGCCGAGCTCCGCCGCCGGATCGCGGTGGCGTTCGAGGAGCCCACCCTGTTCTCCGCGTCCGTCCGGGAGAACGTGCTGCTCGGCCGGCCGGGCGGGACCGACGACGACGTGTGGGCGGCCCTGCAGCTGGCCCAGGCGGACTTCGTGGCCGGGTTGCCGTGGGGTCTGGACACCCGGATCGGCGAGCAGGGTCTGTCGCTGTCCGGCGGTCAGCGGCAACGGCTGGCGTTGGCCCGGGCGGTGATCGGCCGCCCGGAGGTGTTGGTGCTGGACGATCCGCTGTCCGCGCTGGACATCCACACCGAGTCCAAGGTGGAGCAGGCGTTGCGGTCCGTCCTGACCGGGACGACCGCGTTGGTGGTCGCGCACCGAGCGTCGACCGTGCTGCTGGCCGACCGGGTCGCCTTCCTGGCGGACGGCCGGATCAGCGCGGTCGCCACCCACACCGAGTTGCTGGCGACCGACCCCGACTACCGCGACCTGTTGACCAGCCGAACGGGGGTGTCGGGATGACCGGAGCGCTCACCGGTTCGACACCGCTGCCGGACCTGGACCCGGACGCCGACGACGCCTGGCGCGGGGTCGCCACCGAGGATGCCGACGACGTCTCGGCCGGAGTCGGTCTGCGCCTGCGGGCCCGGTCGCGCGAGTTGCTGCGCACCCTGATCCGGCCCCACCGGTGGTGGGCGCTGCTCGCCGGTGTCGTCGTCATCGTCAGTGAGCTCGCCTACCTGGTCGGGCCGTTGGCCGTCGCGTACGGAATCGACTCGGCGGTGCCCGCGCTGGCGAACGGCGACGGCCGTCCGCTGGTGCTGGCCACCCTGGCGTACCTGGGGGCAGGCATCACCAACGCGGTGGGCAAAGCGCTCTTCGTGCGGTTGTCCGCTCGGGTCACCCAGGCGATGCTGCTCGACCTGCGGGGCCGGGTGTTCACCCACACCCAGTCGTTGAGCCTGGCCTTTCACGAGAAGTACACGTCCGGACGGGTCATCTCCCGGCTGACCAGCGATCTGGACTCGCTGAACGACCTGGCCGGTGAGGGGCTGGAGGGGCTGATCTCCGGCCTGCTGTCGGTCGTCGCCATCAGCATCACCCTGCTCGTCCTGGACGTCGATCTCGCGCTGGTCGCGCTCGCCGCCTTCGTGCCGATCCTGCTGGCCACCCGGTGGTTCCAGCACCGGTCCCGGCGGATCTACCGCCGCACCCGGACCCTCATCGCGGCGGTCATCGTGCAGTTCACCGAGACGATGAACGGCCTGCGGGCCGTGGTCTCGTTCCGCCGAGAGTCCCGCAACACGACCATCTTCGGGACGCTGAACGACCAGAACGCCGACGCCAACGGTGATGCCCTGGTCGCCCTGGGCATCTACACGCCGGCGGTCCGGTTGCTGGGCAACCTGAGCCTGGTCGCGACCATGGTGCTCGGGGCGGTCCAGGTGATCGACGGGACCCTGGAGGTCGGCATTCTCGCCGCATTCCTGCTGTACGTGCGGCGGATGTACGACCCGCTGGACGAATTGGCGATGTTCTACAACGCCTACCAGTCCGCGATCGCCGCGCTGGAGAAGATCTCCGGTCTGCTCGAGGAGCGGCCCGGGGTGCCCGAGCCGGTCGATCCGCGGCCGCCGGGCTCCCCGGCCGTCGGCGAGATCCGCTTCGCCGGAGTCGAGTTCGCCTACACCCCGGAGGTTCCGGTGCTGGCGCCACTGGACCTGGTGATCCCGGCCGGCCAGACGGTGGCCGTGGTGGGCGCGACCGGCGCGGGCAAGTCGACCCTGGCCAAGCTGCTGGCCCGGTTCTACGACCCGACCACGGGCTCGGTGACGCTGGACGGCGTCGATGTGGCCACGCTGGGCACCGCCGACCTGCGCCGGTCCGTGGTGATGGTGACCCAGGAGTCGTTCCTGTTCGCCGGGTCGGTGGCGGACAACATCGCGCTCGGCCGGCCGACGGCGAACCGGGCCGAGATCGAGGCGGCGGCCGACGCGATCGGCGCCGGGGAATTCGTCCGCTCGCTGCCCGAGGGTTTCGACACGGACGTGCGGAAGCGGGGCGGCCGGCTCTCGGCCGGCCAACGCCAGCTGGTCGCCTTTGCCCGGGCGTTCCTGGCCGACCCGGCCGTGCTGATCCTCGACGAGGCGACCGCGTCGCTGGACCTCCCGGCCGAGCGGGCGGTGCAGCGGGCACTGGGGACCGTGCTGCGTGGCCGGACCGCTCTGATCATCGCGCACCGGTTGTCAACCGTGGCCATCGCCGAGCGGGTTCTGGTGATGGACGGCGGCCGGATCGTCGAGGACGGACCACCGGCGCAACTGCTGGCCGGCACCGGCGCCTTCGCGAGGCTGCACGCGGCCTGGCGGGACTCGCTGGTCTGAGCGAACGGGCGGCCGGGGCGGGGCCCGCGTCCGCGCCGGCACCGGCCGTCGAGCGAACGCAACCGGCTCATCGCGGCGCGGCGGCGGCCACCTCGACACGGGAGCGAAGCCCGGTCTTCTCCAGCACGTGCGACACGTGCGACTGCACGGTGCGTGGCGAGATGTACAGCCGGGCCGCGATTTCCCGGTTGGTCAGCCCGTCACAGATCAGGTCGGTGATCCGGCGCTCGGTGGCGGTGAGCGCGTCCCAGCCACTGGCCTGCGCGCGGTGCGCCTGCCGGGACCCACGGCGGATTCCCAGCAGCCGCATCCGGGCCAGCAACCGATCCCGGTCGACCGTGGACCGCACGCGCTGGTAACCGGCGATGGCCTCCTCCATCGCGGCCACCGCGCCCGCTCGGTCACCCGCGGCGGCCAGGGCGCAGGCCAGTTCCTCCTGCGCGTGCCAGGCCCGGCAGTGGAATCCACGATCGACGAACGCCGCGTAGGCCCGCCGGATCTCGGCCGGGTCGGATCGGGCGGCGCCACGGATCAGCTCCAGCACGCCGGCCGCCCGTTGCTCGGGCGGCAACCGCTCGACGTCGGCGAGAACCTGCTCGACCAGGTGAGGGCGCAAACCGATCATTCCCAGTCGCGCCACATCGACGGCGAAGTCGGCGCCCCCGAGACCGGGTTGGGTCCGCACCCGGGTCCAGTAGGTTTCCGCGAGTGCTGCCGCCGCGTCGACCGAACCCTCGGCCTCCAGAATGGACAGCTCGGCGACGTCCACGTCACCCCGGCCGAACTGATCGGGCAGGCGCCGGGACCGGAAGTCGTCCAGCCGTTGTCGCGCCGCCCGCACCCGACCGCGGCGGGCGTCGATGTCGATGCGCTCGCCCACCGTGATCGAGATCCATCCGGTTCCGGTCTCCTCGGCCATTTCCAGGGCCGCGTCGGCCTCGGCCACCGCGCCGTCCCAGTCCCCCGACGCCCACCCGGCCCCGGCCGCGACGAACCCCAGAAATGGGTACACCCATGGGCTGTCGATCCGGGCGGCCGTGGCCCGCGCCCGTTCCAGCTCCGGTCCGGCCGCGGCCGGGCCGTCGACCTCCAGCCGGAACATCGCCGGCCAGACCATCGACGTGGTCGCCGCCAGCGAGCCGATCTCGGCGGCCACGAGGTCGGGCTGTTCGTCGAAGATCTGGAGCGCCCGCCGGCCGTCGCCGCGGACGTAGGCCAGGACGGACATGGTGAGCAGCAGGGTCGACATCGCGGGCTCGTCGCCGGCGATGCGGGCCTGGGCGGCCATCGCCTCGAGGTCGTCGAGCAGGCCGAACCGGCCGCCGAGCAGCAGCAGCCACTGCCGCTGGGCCTCGAGCCCGCGCCGGATCTGAGCCGGGAGGCGCTCGATGGCCAACGTGTGCCCCATGCTGACCAGCGCGGCGTCCACGTCGGCCCGATTGATCTGCGAGGTGATCAGCACCCGCTGCAGCCCGGCGGCAACGGCCGGGTCGCGGATCCGGCCGATGCGCTCCAGCACCAGCCGTTCGGCGACGGTTCCCCGCCCGGTGCGGAACAGCTCACCGGCTCGCTGCAGCACCAGGCCCTCGGCCGCCGGGTCATCCGGGACGGCCAGTTCGTCGGCGACCTCCAGCAGGTCGACCGCGACCTGTGGGGCGAATTGTCCGCTGGCCGCCACCGCCGCGCTCAGGGCGTCCAGCAGTTCCCGGTCCGGCGGGTCGTCCCGGCCCTGCGCCGCCGCGGCCTGGAGGAGATGTTCGGCCACCAGGGTCGGACCGGCGCCCCGCTCGGTCAGCACCGCGGCGACCCGCCGGTGCAGCCTGCGCCGGCTCGCGTCCGGCAGCGCCGCGTAGGTCACCTCGCGGAACAGGTCGTGGGCAAAATCGATGGCGCCATCCGACGGCGGGGTGTGCGCGACACCGGACCGGACCGCCCGGTCCCGCGCCGGCGCCAGGGCGCCATCGGTGCTGTACAGCACGTCGCCCAGATCGGCCAGCGTGGCGGCCGTTCCCCAGACCGCCAGCGCCGACAGCAGTTCGGTGGTGGTGTCGTCCAACTCCGCCAGATGTCCGCGGATCACGGCGTCCAGGGCGGCGGCCGGCGCCACCGCCCCGGACGCGACTTCGACCGAATCGGACCCGGCCTCCTGCAGGCCGCCGGTTTCGGCCAACGTCCGGACCAGCTCGCCGACGAACAATGGGTTGCCGCCGCCGGCCTCCAGCATCCGCCGCAACCGGCGTCCCGGCCAGCGGCCGATCCGGTCGTACACCAGTCGCTCGGTCATCATCGCGTCCATCGGCGGCAGCTCGACGGTCACCTGCACCTGCCGGAGCAGCAACTCCAGTTGATCCGGCGTCGGGAAGGGCCGAGCCGACAGCACCACCGTCAGCGGCAGCGATCGGCTGGCCCAAACCAACCGGCGCATCCCGGCCAACGACGCGGCGTCGGCATGGTGGGCGTCATCCACCCACACAACCAGCGGACCGGCGGCGCACCGCTCGTCGACCCGGTCGAACACAACCTCGGCCGGATCTTCCCCGGCCGGGACCGGCCCGGTCAGCTGCCCCAGGACGGCGAACGGCTCGTTGCGCCGGCGGTGGTCCCCGACCGCCCGTAAGACGGTGGCCCCGCCGATCGCCGCGTCCAGCATCGACCGGACCAGATGACTCTTGCCCATGCCCGCCGGGGCGATGACGCACAGGCTGGTGCCCACCCGATCGGTGATCGCCGCCTCCACGCGCGAGCGCAACAACTCGGTGACGGCGGCCCGGTCGACCGGAGCGTCACCACCGCGTTGCTGCGCCATTCGGGTCAGCCTAGCCAGTCGGTCGAGCGTGCGATGCCGCCATCGAGTCCCGGAGGGTGCCCCGACGCGATCGGCGACGAAGGGGGAGCCCGATTGTTTCGGGCGTCCCCCGTCGGCCGGTCACGTGGTCGGGGTCACGACCGGGGCCTGCGCACCGCGCGCCTTCGCCCGCTCCCGCGCCGGGTACTGCGCGGTGAACTTGATCATTGCGACGATCACCACGATCGGGACCACCCAGTTGAGCAACAGCTCGCCCGTGGCCGGGGTGGTGAAGTCGTCGCTGTACAGATTCAACGCGGCCACCAGCAGGCTGCACAGGCCCATGATCGCGATCGCCCCTCCCCAAGCCGCGCTGAGCACACGGTTGATCCGGTTGAACGTCGGCGAGCCCCAGTACGCCTTCGGCGTGGACTCCCGGGCGAAACGCTCGGTGAACGGCGCGAATGGCACCAGGACCAGGATGAACAGGCCGAGGAAGAGCCCTACCCCGGGCACCGCCCAGTCGTACAACCAGGCATCGACGTCCGAACTGCCGACGAAACCGGCGACGGTGATCGTCGTCAGCGGTATCAGCATGCCGACGTTGAGGACGGACGGCGGCCAGGCCGGCTTCTGCAGGGCCATGCCGCCCACGACCAGCAGCACTCCGATCAATCCACTCCAGGCGACGGCGTCGGCGGCGACGCGGTGCGCCAGGAAGGAGAAGGCGATCCACGGAACGAACCCGAGAATCAGTGACAGTGGTTTCATGACCTATCTTTCCGTTCAGGGTGGGGTGGGTAGGGTGGCATCCGCTCCCGGGGTTGCGCTGAACACGGCCTCGGACGTCCGGCCGGTTCCGCCGGGCGGGCGCGGCTCGTGAACAGCGCAGCAGGGACGGTCGGCGCGGCGGCGCCCTGGTCAGCGCGCGGCGAGCCGGTCGGCCAGCCAGTCCAGCATCAGCTTGTTGGTCAGCTGCCGTCCCATCGGCTGGCAGTGCCAGTTCGCGCCCTGCTCGGCGGTGAAGTCCAGCAGCTGCTTCTCGCCGGTGAGCGCGTCGTGGAGTTCCTGGCTCTGCCCGGGCCAGAACTGCTCGTCCGCCGGGCTGGTGATCAGCAGCGGAGTGCGGATCCGACCCACGACACCCGCCAGGTTGTAGGCCATGACCTCGCTGAACACGTCGAACGGATCCTCGGCCAGCCCATACGGTCGAGCCCGGAACCGGAAGGTGCGCTCGGCGTCCGGGTCGCCGCCCATCTGCGACATGTAGCCGTTGAAGGTGGCCTTGTCGCCGTTGCGCAGCAAGTCGATCATGACCGGCGGCAGGTGGCCGAGCCACGATGTCGACACGTCCATGACCCCGGGGTCGGCGACGGCGGCGACCAGCCGATGCTCGAAGGCCAGCGCGCGGGGCAGCCAGTAGCCCGCCTGGCTGATGCCGTAGCCGACCAGGGCGTCCGGGTCGACGTCGTCCCGGGCGACCAAGGCGTCGACCACCGGAGTCAGCACGGCCTCCCAGTCCGGCCGGAACGGAATCCCCCGCTGGAACAGCATCGACTGTTGCCCGGGCCCGTCGTAGAGGAACACGTTCCAGCCTCGCGCCAGGGCCTCCGACGCACCGCTGGCGACCAACGCGGGCAGCGACCCGTCGCTGCCGTTGGTCACGACCAGAGTCGTCCGGCGGACACCGGAGGCGTCCGGTCGCAGCAGCCAGCCCGGCAGCGTGGTGCCTTCGTAGGGAACTTCTACCCGGACATGCGCCCCGGCCGCGGCATCGAGCCATCCGTTCCAACAGCGTTGGTACTGCTCGAATGTCGGCGCCAGCACCGATTGGTCGGCCAGCCCGTCGACCGCACCGAGCGCGACGGCAAAGTAGTCGGCGGCCGCGAGGAAAGCCCAGCGGGCGGTCTCCGGGTGGCCGCCGGCGGCCGCGGCATCGGCCCGGGCGGCCAGGTCACGCGCCGTGGCCGACCACTCGTCGAACCAGGCCTGCGATTCCGCGTTGCCGGACGAGCCCGGCGCCGGGGCAGACCCCGGCGGCGAACGATGATCGCCGAGGCGATCCAAGGCGGCCAACACGAGCCCGACGTCACCGATTCCGATTGCCGCCCGACCCAGCGCGCAACGCGCCTCGAAGTCGAACCCCGGATCCTTGCTGAAGGTCCCCGCTGCCGTCCACGTCATCATCTACTCCTGAGATCGTCGTCGCCGATCCGGTTCTCGGAGCGGCTCGGTCCGATCCTGTCCGGAAACGGCCCCCGAGACATCCGCACACTGGCGGATATCGGCCGGACCGGCACGCCGGGTTGGCCCCATCCGTTCTGTCCGCGCGGATGAGAAGCGTTCCGGCGCACTCGCGGCCGGACGGGGCCGGCGCGGGTGGGGACTGCTTCGGCGTCACAGCATCATCAGCGCGGCGATCCACCCGCCAGCCACGCCGACCGCGGCCCCGGCCGCGAACCAGCGGAGCACCGGCAGGTGACGGGACAGCCACATCGCCGGCACCAAACCACCGGCCACCAGCACATTGAGGACGACGGCGAGCACCGGACGGTCGGCGAGACCGGCGGAGAGCACCCAGATCGCCACCCCGGCAAGCACCGCGGCGAACGCGGCCAGCGGAAGCCCGGTCGCCCATGGCGCCGGTTCGGCCGATTCCCGCCATTCGGCGATCCAGGCCCACTCCTGGGTCTCCGGCACGTCGTCGGTGCTCTCGCTGTTGGCGCTCTCGCCGTCGGGACCGTCATCGGCCGCACGGTCGCCTACCGCCTCGTCGCCGACCGCCCGGTCGGCCGGATCCATCAGATCGACGGGGGTGTCCGGATCGCCGGCCGAACCCACGGCACCGGCCTCGGTGCCGGCGGCCCCGACCACCCGCAGCCGGGCACGACGATCCCGCTCGTCCGTCTCGTCGGTCACCGGTTCGTCCTGTCCGGACGGTTGCTGAACTGCACCCGTCCAGTCTGCCGCAGCCGGGATCAGTCGGGCAGCGCGGCGAATGCGATCGCCGCGGCGGTCGCCACGTTGAGCGAATCGATGCCGCGGTGCATCGGGATCCGGACCCGTGCATCGGCGGCCGCCAGGGCCGCGGGGGTCAGACCGTGTCCTTCGGAGCCGACGAGCAGGGCGATCCGTCCGTCCAGCGCGGCCTCGGTGAGCCGGAGCTCACCGGCCGGGCTCAGCGCGACGACGCGGAAACCGTGGTGGCGCAACAGCTCGAGGCCGTCGTCCAGCCAGGGCAGCGGCGCGAAGGGCACGTGCAGGACGGTCCCCATGGAGACCCGCACGCTGCGCCGGTACAGCGGATCGGCGCAGCCGTCACCGAGCAGCACCGCTGACACCCCGAGGCCGGCGGCATTACGAAAAATCGACCCGAGGTTCTCGTGATCGCCGACACCCTCCAATACGGCAACGGACCGTGCATTCCGGAGCAATTCGCCGGCTGCCGGCGAAGGAATGCGGTCGGCGGCGGCCAGCACCCCCCGGTTGAGGTGAAACCCGATGACTGTCGCCATGAGCTCGGCGTCGACCACGAAGAACGGGGCGTCCGATCCGGCCAGATCTCCGGCGAGCTCGTCGTACCGACGGGCCAGGCCGAGCAACCCCCGCACCGGGTACGGCGAGGCCAGCAGCCGGCGGACCACCACGGTGCCCTCGGCAATCACCAAACCCCGCCCGCCGGGTCGATCCGGCCGCCGATCGGCGCGGGTCAGGTCGCGGAAGTCGGCCAGGCGCGGATCGTCGGGGTCGTCGATCCGGATGGGTGTGCTCACCGGCCCATCTTCCCGGGCCGGAACGGATCTGTTTGCACTGGTCACGCGGTCGTCGCTGCGACGATGCCGGCTGCCCGGCCGGCGCGCTCGCGTCCCGCCGGCGTCGTGACCGATCTCACAAAGTGTGACGGTCATCACATAAGTGGCGGAAATGTTAGCCGGTTAGCAACTGCGCTGCTAACTTCCCAACCGGGAGTTAACCGGGAGTCACTGCTGACCTCCCCAGGGCGAGGAGAGCGCGATGCGCACCACCGACACGGCGCCACCACCGACTTGATCGGTGCGGCACCCGAATTTCGTGGCCCCGCCAGGCCCTTCGCTCGG
Source organism: Nakamurella sp. (assembly GCA_044223435.1). Taxonomy (GTDB): domain Bacteria; phylum Actinomycetota; class Actinomycetes; order Mycobacteriales; family Nakamurellaceae; genus Nakamurella. The sequence continues at coordinate 3,532 of JBGALY010000061.1, read as the reverse complement.
CGAAACGACTCTTTGGCCCGATTTTCCCGGGAATTGCCATCTTCGTCACCCTTCGAGTTGCCGGGTCGCGCCCACCAGCGGCGCCACCGCACCTAGTCTGGAAATTGATGAACCATTCGTGGTCCGAGTCGATGTCACTCGGTGAGATGATTCGCCGACAGCGAGAAATGGCCTCGCTGCCGATGCGGCAGCTCGCCGCGATGGCCGGCATCTCCAATCCCTACCTTTCGCAGATCGAACGCGGCCTGCGTGACCCGTCGGACCAGGTGCTCAACGCGATCGCCGATTCGTTGCAGATGTCCGCCGACTCGCTGCGGCCACCCGCGCCCGAACCCGACCTTGATCTCGATCCGCCACCCGTCGTCATCGCCATCCGGGCCGATCCCGATCTGACCACCCAGCAGCGCAAGGCGCTGGAGGAGTCGTACCTGGCGTTCCGCCAGGTGACCTACGAACGCCGCCGCATCAAAGGACGTCGCAACGGCGCGGCCCTGACCGAGAATCCGACCGCCGATCGAGGAGAAGTCACATGACCGCTGCGGACGCCAAGCCGCTGGACCTGTCCTGGGATGAGGTGGGGCCGAAGCAGCGAGGAGAACCGACCCTCGACTCCTCCCCGTGGGACGAGCTCGACAAGCGGGTCCGGGCCAGCATCTCCGAGGTCCTCAACCGGGCCGAGCACCACTTCTCCAGCACCCCGCTGGGCCGGCTGGACGCGGTGGCGGCGATTCCGGCCTTCACCCGGACCGCGATGGCGCTGGCCACCGAGCCGAACCTGGCGCTCAAGGTGGGCGCCCGATACGCCACCGGCATTCTCCGGGCGTGGGCCACCGCGGGCGCCCGGGCCGTCGGGGCCAAGGTCGACGGCCCGATCGAGGAGAAGCGGGACAAGCGGTTCGCCGACTCGGCATGGAAGGACAACGCCGCGTTCTGGCTGCTTCGGCAGGAGTACGAACTCTGGGAGCAGGCCCTGGAGGACCTGGTCGAGGGCGCGCCGATCGAGGACGCACTTCGCGTCAAGGTCGCTTTCCTGACCCAGGCCATGGTCGACGCGGTCGCCCCGACGAACTCGTTCGCCACCAACCCGGATGCCATGCGTCGGGCCATCGAGACCGGCGGGCTGTCCGTCATGAAGGGCACCCAGAACTTCCTGCACGACCTGGCCGAGAACAACGGGATGCCCAGCCAGTACCGCAAGGGCGTGTACGAGGTCGGCAAGAACCTGGCGGTGTCGCCGGGCAAGGTCGTGTTCCGCAACGATCTGATGGAGCTGATCCAGTACAGCCCGACCACCGAGCAGGTGTACGAGATCCCGCTGCTGTTCAGCCCGCCGTGGATCAACAAGTACTACATCATGGACCTGTCGCCCGGGCGCAGCCTCGTGCAGTGGGCGGTCGATCACGGCCACACCGTGTTCCTGATCAGCTACCGCAACCCGGACGAGTCGATGCGCTCGGTCGGCATGAACGACTACCTGCTCAACGGCCCGCTCACCGCGCTGGAGGTGATCGAGGAGATCACCGGGCAACCGAAGGTCAACCTGCTCGGGCTCTGTCTGGGCGGCACCCTGACCATGATCTCGCTGACCTACCTCGACGCGATCGGCAAGGATCGGATCAACAACGCGACCTTCCTGAACACGCTGACCGACTTCTCCCAGCCCGGCGCCCTGGGCGTCTTCACCGATGAGGTCAGCGTCAGCAAGCTCGAGCAGCAGATGAACCAGACCGGGTTCCTGCCGGCCGACAACATGGCCAAGACGTTCAACCTGATGCGGGGCAATGACCTCATCTGGAACTACGTGGTCAACAACTGGATGAAGGGCGAGGAACCGCCGGCCTTCGACCTGCTGACCTGGAATGCCGACTCCACCCGGATGCCGGCCGTCATGCACTCCTTCTACCTGCGCTCGTGCTATCTGAAGAATCAGCTGGCCCGCGGTGTGATGGAGATCGCCGGTGAGACGCTGAACATGAAGTCTGTCGACCAGGACCTGTACTTCCTGGCCGCCGAACAGGACCACATCGCACCCTGGCGCAGCTCGTACAAGGGCGCCCTGATCCCCACCGGGAACGTGCGATTCGTGCTGTCCAACTCCGGCCACATCGCCGGCATCGTCAACCCGCCCAACCCCAAGTCCAAGCACTGGGTCGCTGACCTGCCCGAACTCCCGGAGAATCCGGACGAATGGTTGGCCGCGGCCACCATGAAGCCCATCACCTGGTGGGAGGATTGGGCGACGTGGATCTCCGGACGGGCCGGCAACAAGATCGCGCCGCCGCAGATGGGGAGCCAGGCGCACCCGCCACTGGGTGACGCGCCCGGTACGTACGTGTTCGGTAAGTAGCCGTTCACCAAGCCCTGCCACGGGCCGGGGCACTATTCTCATCTCGCCCCGGCTCGCCGAGGCGCGCACCGCACCCTTGTCCATTCTTCCGATTCAGAAAGTCAGGTAACCAGCACGTGTCTGCCAAGTACAGCGTGTCGAAGGCGATCATCACCGGCGGAGCCCAGGGCCTGGGTGCCGTCATCGGCACGCGGCTCGCGAGCGAAGGCATCACCGTCAGCCTGCTGGACATGAACGAGGCCGGCGCCAAGGAGACCGCGGAGAAGATCACCGCCGAGACCGGGACCCCCGCGTACGGCTTCAAGTGTGACGTGACCGATCGGCCCCAGCTGCGCGAGGCGTGGCAGGCGGCCGCGGACGCGATGGGCGGCCTGGACACCTACATCGGCAACGCCGGCATCACCCGGGACAAGATGTTCCACAAGCTGACCGACGACGACTGGGATCTGGTCATCAAGGTCAACCTGACCGGCGTGTTCGAGGGCCTTCGGGCGTCCGCCCCGTGGCTGCGCACCGAGGGCCCGGGCCGGGTCGTGCTGATCTCGTCCGTGGTGGCCAAGATGGGCAACCTGGGCCAGATGAACTACATCGCGGCCAAGGCCGGCGTGGTCGGTCTCGTCCGCTCCGGTGCCACCGAGCTGGCCCGCTTCGGCACCACCGTCAACGGCATCCGCCCCGGCTTCATCGAGACCGCGATGACCAAGGCCATGCCCGAGGCGGCGCAGGCGAAGATGGCCGAGAACCCGCTGGGCCGGGCCGGCCAGCCCGAGGACATCGCCGGCGCTGTCGCCTATCTGTGCTCCGATGACGCCGCGTTCGTGACCGGACACATCATCGACGTCAACGGTGGCCTGGACATGTAGTCCCCCGTTCCGACGCGAAGGCCCCGCCCGGGTTCGTTCCGGGCGGGGCCTTCGTCGTGCCGGGCCTTCGTCGTGCCGGGCCTCGATCGCCGAGGCGCGCGCCGCGGGGATGCGCCGCCCCGGGGATGCGCCGCCCCCTCCCCCCGATTGCGCCGACTCGCCAGATATGCAGGTTCCGGGCGGGGTGAATTCAACCGGTCAACGCAACGGCTTCTTCTGTTGGGTTGGACAGTAGCCGGTCTAGCGCTTCGGCCGGGGTTGCCCAGTTGAGGCGCTTACGGGGCCGGTTGTTCAGCTCGGCAGCGACGCGGTCGAGGTAGCC
>JBGALY010000016.1:0-115185 GCA_044223435.1 Nakamurella sp. | reverse complement strand
CATCTCGTCCCACAGTCGGCGCCCGTACAGCGCCAGGCCCGTCGCCGCCACCCGGTCGGACCACCACTGGAACAGCTCGTCGCTCGGCACGCTCCAGCCCAGGTCGTCGCCGGGCGCAGCCACATAGCCGTCCACGCTCACATTCATGGCAAAGGCCAATGTCCGCATGCCTCACGCTCCCGTCGGTCGGTCGGTTCCCGACGTACAGACGAACACGGCGCCGACCAGTCATCGGTCAGGCCACACCGAGGGGCCGGCCGGACACTGCACCGTGCCGATGCCGCACCTGACCCCGACCGGCATGAGGATGCCGATTCGCAGGGACGAGGACACGGGTCGACGATGCCAACGGGTCCTAAGTCCCTTGCCGGGGCTCTGGTCACGCGTGGAGCCTGTTGGTCATGCGTATAGCGGGCGGCGTGCGCGACCGGCCGGCGTCGGATCTGACCGCCCGGGCCAGGATTCGGGACGCCGCGATCGAGTGTTTCGCGGAGCAGGGCTTCGATGCCTCGTTCCGCGCGATCGCCGCGCGGGCGGGAGTCTCGCCCGGTCTGATCACGCATCACTTCGGCTCGAAGGAGGGTCTGCGCGTAGAGTGCAACGCCGAGGTGCTGCGCCGGTACCAGGATCTGAAATCCGGCAGCGTCGCCGACCCGAGCGGTTATCTGGTCAAGCATCTCGCAGAGCCGGGCCCGGCGGCGCAATTGACCGTGTACATGCTCCGGGCCATCACCGCCGGAGGGCGTCCCGCGCGGGAGTTCCTCGACCACCTGGTCGACACCGCTCGCGCGATCATGGCCGAGGGCGTCGCGGCCGGGCTGGTGCGTCCGTCGCGCGACGAGGATGCCCGAACCCGATATCTGGCCTACCAGACGATGGGCGCGATGCTCATCCGGTTTCTTACGACACCGGTCCAATCGCCCGAGGCCTTCATCGCATCGGTGCGCGAGAGCGGGCAGGACCAGATTCTGCCCACCCTGGAACTGTTCACGGAAGGCCTGCTCACCGACCGCAGCATGCTCGACGACTACCTGCACTACCTCGAACGGGCGCCGAACCCCGCCGCCGATGGGGATTCCCGTACCGCCTGACCGCAACCGCAGCACAGTCCAGTCATCAACTCCGCCAGGGAGACCGACATGTCCACGAACCAGATGGCCGTCGAAATCGAGGGTCTGACGAAGTCGTTCGCTCGAGTGCAAGCCTTGCGCGGCCTGGACCTGCAGGTGCCCGCCGGCCAGGTCACCGGTTTCCTGGGTCCCAACGGCGCCGGCAAGACAACCACGATCCGCATCCTGCTCGGCCTGCTGAAGGCCGACGGCGGCCGCGTCCGGCTGCTCGGCGGTGACCCATGGTCCGACGCGGTGCGACTGCACCGGCACCTCGCGTACGTGCCCGGTGACGTCACGCTGTGGCCGAACCTCACCGGCGGTGAGGCGATCGACATCCTGTGCCGGCTGTCCGGACCACTCGACCCGAACCGCAAGCGGGTGATGCTGGAGCGTTTCGAGCTCGATCCGACGAAGAAGGCCCGCACCTACTCCAAGGGCAACCGGCAGAAGGTCGCGCTCGTGGCGGCGCTGGCCTCCGACGCGCAGCTGCTGCTGCTCGACGAGCCGACCAGCGGCCTCGACCCGATCATGGAGACCGCGTTCACCGAATCGATCCGTGAGGTGAAGGCGCAGGGCCGGTCGGTCCTGCTGTCCAGCCACATCTTCGCCGAGGTCGAGAAGCTCGCCGACCGGGTGGTGATCATCCGCGAGGGCGTCACCGTCGAGACCGGCACCATGGCGCAATTGCGGCACCTGACCCGGACCCAGGTGACGGTGGTGCTCGACCAGGACCCGGGCGACCTGCCCACCTTGCCGGGCGTGCATGACTTCCAGACCTCCGACGGGCACGTCAGTTTCGCGGTCGACGACGCCGAACTTCCCGGGGTCCTCAGCGCCGTCGCGGCGCGCCGCCCGCGCTCGCTGGTCGCGAATCCACCCTCACTCGAGGAGCTGTTCCTGCGACACTACGGCGACGAACTGGCCGCCCTGGCCGCCGGGAGCCGGCAATGACCGCCGCCGGCCACGCGCCCACCGCCGTGTCCCGAGCCACGCAGGTCACCCGGGCCGGCGGGAGGCGACAACCGGCCGAGGGGTACCGGGGTCTGGGCCCGATGCTGCGCCTGGTCCTGCGCCGCAACCGGGTGCGGTTGGTCGTCTGGGTGGTCGCCCTCGTCGGGATGTACCAGTACATCGTCAGCTACTACCGGACGGTCTTTCCCACCCAGCAGTCGCTCGACGACTTTGCCGCACTGTCCAACACCCCGGGCATCCGGGCGCTCACCGGGCTCTCGCCCGCCGCCGACACCATGGGCGGCGCGGTCTGGACCAAGGGGTGGATGACGGTGGTGTTCGCCCTGGCCATCGGGGTGGTCTTCCTGGTGACCCGCAGCGGCCGGGCGGATGAGGAGACGGGTCGCACGGAGCTGCTGCGCTCACGGGCTCTGGGGGTCCACGCGTACTCGATGGCGTCGTGGCTGGTCTCCGGTGCGATGTGCGTGGTGACCGGCCTGCTCCTGACGGGGGTGTCGATCGGCGGGTCGCTCGATCCGGAGGGGACGGGCGTAGCCGGGTCGCTGATTCTCGGCGCATCGGTGGCCGGCATCGGGCTCGTCGGGGTGGGTGTCGGCGCGGTCGCCGGTCAGGTGTCGTCGACCTCGCGCGGGGCCAACTCGCTGGGCGCGTCGGTGATCATCGCCTGCTACGTGCTGCGCATGATCGGGGACTTGGGCAACGGCGTGCTGTCGTGGCTGTCCCCGTTCGGCTGGGGCCAGCAGATGCAGTCCTACGGCGGCAATCGATGGTGGCCACTGCTGCTGCTCCTCGCGCTCACCGCAGGCCTGCTCGCGGTGGCGGGACGGATCGAGGCCCGACGCGACTTCGGGGCGGGGCTGCTGCCGCAGCGCCCCGGAAGGGCCGGGGCCCCTGCCCGCTACGGCACGCCCCTCGGACTGGCATTGCGGCTGCAGCGCAACCAGATCGTCGGCTGGACCGTCGCCGTCGTGCTCGGCGCCATGCTCATGGGGTCGGTAGTTCAGGCGATGACCGATCTGCTGGCCGATGCCGGGCCGGGCGCCGAGGACCTGCTGCGCGGCTCCGGCGTCGCCGCGCTGCTGGCCCTGCTGGTCAGCATGATGGCGCTGATCACCGTCATCTTCGCCGTGCAGACCACGGTGTCGCTGCGGTCCGATGAGGCGTCCGGGATCATCGAACCGCAGCTGGCCGGCGCGGTGTCCCGCTGGCGGTGGAGTCTGGAGCGGCTGCTCATCCCAACGGTGTGGTCGGCGGTGCTGCTCGCCCTGGGCGGTTGCGTGATCGGCGCGGTGTACGGGGCCGCCGTCCACGACCCGTCGCAGGGTGGCCGGCTCGCGATCGCGGCGCTGGCGTACTGGCCCGCGGTCATGGTTTTCGTCGGTCTCGCCGTCGTGCTGTGGGGCTACCTGCCGCGGGTGTCCGTTCCGATCGCGTGGGGCGTCATGGCCGCGATGTGGTTCATCACCATGTTCGGTGAGGTGTTCCGCCTGCCGCACTGGTTGCTGGACCTGCTGCCGCTGTCCGCGACGCCCTACCAACCGCTCGAACCGATGGCCTGGACCCCGCTGCTGATCATGACGATCGTTGCGCTGGCGCTGATCTGGATCGGCGTCGATCGGTTCACCCGCCGGGACGTCCGGCCCGCGTGACCGGCTGCGGCAATCCGCCATCAACTCAACGCACGACGCCCACCTCGCCCGGCCATTGCTGCGGACCGCGCGACGGGATGCCGGACCGGGCCGAGCACCGGTGGGTACTTGGCCTCTTCTCGATCTGCGACTCCGGAGAAACGATGGACCGCAGGCGAGTTCGCCCGCCGTTTCGAGGTTGAGCCACCGACGCAGAGCCCGGGCAGGAGGGTCGCCATGAACGCCTGGTGGCCGGCCGTCGTGGTCGGTCTCGCGCTGGCGTTCGACCTCACCAACGGATTTCACGACTCGTCGAACTCGCTGGCGGCCCCGGTCGCGACCCGGGCCATGACGCCCGGGCAGGCCCTCGCGGTCACCACCGTGTTCACGGTGCTCGGACCGATCGTGGCCGGCACCGCGGTCGCCGACACCGTCGGCGGCCTGGTGGAGATCGACACCGGTGACGTGTTGCAGATCCTGGTCGCCGCGCTGCTCTCCGCGGTCGGCTGGAACCTGCTGACCTGGTGGCTGGGGCTGCCCTCGTCCTCCTCGCACGCCCTGGTCGGCGGCCTGGTCGGTGCGGGTCTGGCCACCGCGGGGGCCGGCGCGGTGAACTGGGGTGGTTTCGAGGGCTGGCGACCGGTCGGCGTGGTCGGGGTGCTCGTGGCCCTGGCAGCGTCGCCGTTGATCGGCGGCGTGGCCGGATGGGCGGCGGACGCGTCGGCCCGGCGGGCGCTGCGCCGAGCGGATCGCCGGGTGACCGGGCCGCTCAAGGCCGGGCAGTGGGTGACATCGGCGGCCCTGGCGTTCGCGCACGGAACCAACGACGCGCAGAAGACCATGGGGCTGATCACGCTCGCTCTGGTTGCGGCCGGGGCATTGCCGGCGTTCGTCGTGCCGACCTGGGTCAAGGTCTCGTGTGCGGTCGCCATGACGGTGGGGACCGCCCTCGGCGGCTGGCGCATCGTGCGGACGGTCGGGCGGGGGATCTACCGGATCCGCCCGCTGGACGGACTGGCCAGCCAAGGGGCGAGCACCCTGGTGATCGGCGGTGCGGCGGCCCTCGGCGCGCCGGTGAGCACGACCCATGTGGTGGCCTCGTCGGTGGTCGGAGTCGGCACCGCTCGCCGCCGACGACACGTTCGCTGGCGGGTGGTTCGGGAGATCCTGCTGGCCTGGGTCGTCACCCTGCCCGGCTGCGCGGCCCTGGGCGCGGTGATCGCGTGGTTGGAGGGAGTGCTGCTGTGAGGATGCACTGGTTTCTGCCGGAGACACCGGACGTGCTGGGCACGTTGCGGGCCCAGGCCGACGTCACCGAGCGGGGTCTCGTCGCGTTCGCCGCGTGGGCCCGGGGCACCGCGGACCAGGGGTCGGTGGTCCGTGCGGCCGAGCACGAGGCGGACGGGATTCGCCGGACCCTGCAGGTGCAGCTGCGCCGGGCGTTCAGCACACCGATCGATCAGGAGGACCTGTACAGCCTGTCCGAACTGCTGGACGGGGTGCTCAACGCGGCCAAGAACATCGTCCGGGAGGTGGAGGTGCTGGCCATCGATCCGGACGCGTGGGCGGCCGAGCTGGCGGACGAGCTGCATGAGGGCATCACCCACGTGCGGGCCGCCTTCGACCGGCTGACCGGCAAGGTGGATGTGGCCACCGCCGAGGCGGACGCCGCGCTGGCCGCCGAGCGGCGCATGGAAAAGGTGTACCGGCGGGCCATGCACGACCTGCTGTCGAACGAGGACCTGCGCCAGGTCGTGGCCCGGCGGGAGTTGTACCGCCGGCTGCTCGAGGCCGGCGAACGGCTCGCCGCGGTGGCCGAGCGGATCTGGTACGCGGTGGTCAAGGAGGGTTGACCACCGGGCGAGCATCGGGCCGGCGGCACCGAGCCCGGCGGAGATCCGCAGGTGGTCCTCGGGCAACCGCAGCTTGGTGGCCAGGACCGGCATGGCGCCGAGCGTAGGGTCCATGGCCTCCGGTGCCGATTCCCGGATCGGCGTCGGGACTGTGTCGGTCGGCGTTTCGGCGCCCCGATCACTCAGGGCACCATCGACCGGTCCGACCGGCGATCAGCGGCCGGCCAGCCGCAGCGCCAGGACCGGGCAGGCCGCCGCGGCCGCCTTCGCCCGGCGCACGAGCGCCGCCGGCACCGTCCCGGCGGGCAGGATCGGGTAGCCCCATTCGTCCAGAGTGATTGCCTCGGGCAGCTCGTCGGCGCAGAGTCCATGCGCGCGGCAGGCGATGGGGTCGACCCGGAGGGTGCGGGGCGCGGTCATGATCGCCACCCGTTCACCGGTCCGGCCGGGCCGCCGAGTGGCGTCGGGCCCAACGGGACGGCCGTGGAAATCGGGCAGTTCCGGCCGGCCAGGTGCTGCTCGAGGTGCCCGGGGTGGCGGGTGGAGAGCGCCGCCAACGCAGCGGCGGCGAGCGCGACGGTACCGTCCGGATGGCCGCACGCGCCGCGCCCGCGAATCACCGGCAGCCGTCGATGCAACCGGTTCAGCGCGGAGCGGTCGCCGGCGGCCAGGCCGGACAGGTCGGCCGCGATCGCGGGCAGCCCGAACATGCATGGCCCACATTGCCGCGCACCGGCCTCGGCCTGGCGCCGGACGATCCGCGCGGTCTCCACCAGCAAGCAGGCACCCGGCGGCAGCACGGTGATCGACCCGACGCCGCGGCCGGCGCCGACCGCCTGCAGGTCCGCCGTGGCGAATCCGATTCCGGCGAACCGGTCCAGCTCCAGCCAGCCACCGGCGAGGCCGCCGACCAGCGCCCAGCCGGTTGCCGGCGCACCGGCGCAGGCCAGCACGTCACGAAGGGCGGTGCCGGTGGGCATCTCGACCACCCCGGGTCGGGGAACCGCGCCGCCGATGGTGATCAGCACGGTTCCGGGCTCGGCCGCAGATCCGATCGCGGCGAACCAGTCCGGCCCGAAGCGGGCGAGAAGTGCGAGCTGCGCCAGGGTCTCGGCGTTGGCAACCAGCGTCGGCCGCCCATCGACGCCCTGCTCCCAGATCGGTGACAGCCGGCCAACCGGCCGGGCATCACCGGTGTTGAGGAAGCGGACGATGGATGACGCCTCGGACGCCAGATACCGGGCGGGGACGGCGACCGCCTCGACGGGGACTGTCGACGCCGGCCGCTGGGACAGGGCGAACTGCAGGGTCCGCAGGGCCGTGGAACCGCGGTGCGCGGCCAGCACGACGCGGTCGGCCCCGACGGCGGCGGCGGTGGCCAGCGCACCGTCGATGACCAGGTGCGGCGACCGATCGATCAACACCTCGTCCTTGACCGAGGTGGGGTCACCTCGCAGCAGTTGGCCACGACCACCGCCGGCAGCCGGGACGCCTGGGTGGCCTGGGCCACCGCGGCCAGCTTCCGGTGGGTCGGGAACCCGGCCCCGCCCCGGCCGAGGAACCCGGTCTCGTCGAGCATCCGGATCAGGTCGCGCCCGGCCCGGGGCGGCACCGGCCCCAGCCGGCTGACATGGTCGGCCCAGGACGCGCCCGGCCGCACCGGCAGCAACCGGTTGACGTCCGGGCTCGGCGCCCCGATCGCCCCGCCCATGCCTCCACCGGGCCGCGTCGACGCCCGCGGTCATCGCCGGCGCCCGTCGGGCTCGACGGGTGGACCGCCCGGGCGGCCCGCCGGGCCACGGTGTCCGGGTGCCGATCGGGCCGCAGGCGGTAGCCCAGGGCGGCCAGAACGGCGGCCGCGCAGACCACGTCGACCATGATCAGCCAGGGCTGCCGGCCGTCCCCGCCGGACACCCCCCAGCCGTGCAGCAGGGCGATGGGCCACATCGCGTAGGCGGTCAGGTGGACGGCTGCCAGACCCGCAGCGGCGGGTGCCTTCGCACTGCGCTGGTGATCTCGATCGCGATCAGCAGGTCGACCGCGACCGTGCCGAGCCCGACCCAGAACGGGTCGTACCCGGCGGTGAACGGCGACCACGTCCACCAGGTGATGTCCACGTACCGTCGACGATCGTCGCTGACCGATGTACCGCGGAGTAGCCGAGCACCAGGACAATGAGCGGTGCAACCGTTGCCGCCGGCCTGGTAGTCCGCGACGCCGGCCGTCCGGCGGGAATGCCGATGACCAGCACGGCGGTGAACAGGATGAGGCTCACCGCCCCGGTCGCCCGGCCGGCGTACCAGAGAAGTTGCGCGTCCATCAGGGCGCCTCGGCCGGATCTGGCCAGCCGGCCACCAGGTGCGGATAAACCGCCGAGGTGTCGATCAGCAGGGCGGGCAGCCCTTGACCAGCCAGCCAGTCCGGTGCGGGTCGCCCAGCACGATTGCCACCGCCGCGTTGGCGTCCAGGCGACGCGGCGGCGACGGACACGGTGCGCCACCGCGGGTCGGGATTGCGCGCCTGGCGGGTCGATGATGTGGTGCCCAGCCCGTCGCGGTCGGCCAGCACCGGGTCGTCGTCCAGCGTCCAGGCCGCCCGACGCGATCGACACCGTCTGCGTTCGGCACTTTTCGCCCGGTGGTCGTCCGCCACCGCGATCCGCCGCCGTCCGGCACAGGGCCCGCGACCGCGATGTCGCGATGCCGACCAGCACGCCACCGCTGAACCGGCCGGCGATCCGGGTCACCGCCTCGTCGGCGGCGAGATTTGGCGGTGGCGCCCAGTCGATCCCGGACACCTTCGGCGGCACTGGTGAGCCGGGCCGGCCGTGGGTCGTGGCCCAACATCTCCAGCTGAGGCCGCGCCATCGCCTGGTTTCCGGCACCGGAGAAGGTCGCCGGCCAGGGCCCGGGTGATGACGTCGGCGATGTCCTGGTCGGCAAACCGCGATGACGGCGGCGGCCACCGGGATCGACCAGGTAGCCTTGTCGCCGCCGCGACCACCAGGGTCGGGTGGAGAACGGCGTTGAGCATCAGGGACCTTCGCGGACCGGCCCCGGCGCCGGGATCCGTCTCCGAATCGGACGGAACCGGCAGTCGCCTCGACCTCCGCCAGGACGTGCGCAGTTCCGTCGTCGCCGGCTCCAGCAGGCCTGCTGATCGGTCAGCACCAGGTCGCGGTGATCGACCAGACCTCCAGGTCCACCGGTCGGCGGTGCCGGCGGCCGGCCGGGTCGCGGTCATCAGAGCCACCCGACGTGGCGTGCTGGCGACCGGAGGAGGTCACGTCCGCGCCGGCCTGGTCAGCGATCCGAGGTAGCGCCGGAACCGGCCGCCGACCGGCGCGGCATCGGCGCAGCAGGCCGTGGTCGACTGAAGGCCGCGGCGTCCGGCCTGCCATGGAGATCGCGGTGATCCCGCCGGGTCGCCGGACGACCGCTACCGGCGGTCAGCGGCGGACGTAGCCGCCGACCGCTGGCGAGCGCGCGCAATCGAGGTGGTCATCGGTTCGCGCCTTTCTGCTTGCGGTGATCGGTGTGGTCTCGACCTTCTTCCCGGCGGCTGTGGTGCATGCCATGCGCGTCCAGTCGGTGGCTGAAGAGTCGAGGACGCCGGACTGGACCTGGGGGCGACCCGGCCGGATCGGGCGCCCGGGTGAGCAGGGCCAGGGTGGTCGGCGTGGCCGCCCGATCACCGGCGGTGCCGGGCGGGACGGTGATCGAACTCCCGGTGGCGTGGTGGCGGGCGCTGGCCCGGTGGTCCGGGTGCCGAGGCGGTGGGGCGAGCGGCGGCGCAGTTGTCGGTTGCGGGTCGGCCGCCGGTTCCTCGGGCCCGGTCGGCAGGGTGGCAAGGTCGAAGCCGGGGTGGGCCGCCTGGGCCAACCCGATCTCGTCCAGGGCGATCTTGCCGACCCCGGCCGCGGGCCACCGCGGCGGTGTTCGACGACCGTCCCGGCCAGCCGGACGGTTGAGCCGGCGCGCCGGCCCGTTGGCGGTCGACGGCATCGCGTTCTCCTCCTGCGGCCCCCGGGCCGCGGAACTTCGAATCAGCATCGATGGTGTCCGGCGAAGGTCGAAGGATCCTCGAACCGACCCGGCGGCGGATCAGGGTTGCGGAACGGTCGCCGGCGCGGCATGCGCGGCAGGGTGGAGCATGGCGGGTGGTCCACGGCGCGGCGGCACCAGCAGGGTAGGCGGCGGCGACCCCGACCATCAGCGCCAGCACGATCGCCAAGCCGCCACTGACCGGCGGCGTCGGTCCACGTCCAGGCTGCCCGCAGGTCACGCCACGACAGCAATGGCCGCCTCCCAGACGTGGCCAAGCACATGCACCGTCATCAGCACCACCCAGACCCCAAGAGCTGGTCTGCGGGGCGGTCAGCAGCAGGCCGGATCCGGCGGGACCGACCAGGACGAGCGCGATCCGGTGGCAAGCAACGCCAGGGTGGACCAGGATGACCAGCGGATCACCCGCAGCGGCAGCGGCGGCGGCCTTGCGGCGGTGCAGGGTGCTCCGCCGGTGTAGTACCGCGCGAACCGGGTACACCGTGCTGCCCGACTTGAGGAGCACCGAGGCCGACGAGCAGGGCGCCGACCACCACGTGCAGGGTCAGCATCTGACGCACGCTCAGGATCGTCACGCCCTCGACGGCCAGCAGCACCAGCAGCACCATGCCGGTCGCGGCGGTCAGGCGGGTGTTGCCGGCCGGTCCGGCGTCCCCGTGCCGTGCTCACCGGCATCGAGGCCGGCGGGCGGTAGACGTCGACGTCCGAGCGGGTCCACGTCATGGCCCGGAGGCGAGATCCACGCGAACCTTCATGATCATCTCCTCGACACGGGTCGGATTCGGTCCGTCACCGCCGATCATCGAGCGGATCTCTGCTCGCGCTCAGAAACCCGCGCGTGGCGGGTAATTCGATCGACCGGTGCCTTCGGACGGGTCACCTCGAGAAATTCCGCGTCAGCGAGGGGGGTCGATGGTCAGCGGCACGCGACGCGCCGCCAGGTTCACTCCGACGACGCGCCCTCCCCATCGAGCCGGCCCGGCGATCACCGGCCGCGGCGCCACGGATGCCGTGTGGCTCGCCCATCTCGACCGACGCCTTGGTAGGCAACGGCTGGCCAGCAATCGCGCCACCGCGCACACTGATCGGTCGCACGGCGGACGATCATCCCCGTCAGGACACCACCGACGACACCATCACCTCCAACGGGTCGCCCGTTGACGCCACCCGCCACCGCCGGCGACGGGGTGGCTCTGTACGCCAGTGGCATGCGGAGAGCGGCAGACCGAGAACCAGCTCATCGACCGGGTCTTCCACCGGCACCCCGAGGCGCAGGGCACGAGGCTGGCACCTGGCTTGCCGGCGGCGGCCGAGTGGGCTGGACATTCGGCAGACGGTCGTGCGTCCGGCACCACGTCGGCGCCGGCTACGCCGACCGGCCGACGCACCGGCCGGTCACCAGGCCTCGGCGACCGAGCCGGCCACCGCCGATCCGATTCAGGCAGCGCTGACCGCCGGGAAGGCCTGTTCGAATTCGCCCATCAGGTCGGTGGGTCGATGATCGACGGGCGCCGGCTTCCTCGGAGTTGGCCCGGAGACCGTGCAGAACGCGGACCGGCAGCAACCGAGGTGGTTGTCGACGTTCCACCCGAGGCACCCGCCACGACGCACCAACGGGGCGACGCATTCAAGAACCAACGCGACAACGAGAGCGCGCACGTCGAGGCCGGGGTGTCCTGCAGCCCGACGTCGTTCACGATGGCGCTCATCGACCTGCACGGTGGCGACGAGGACACCGTCCGCCTCAGGGCCACCGAGCTGATCAAGGAACGGGCGGCAACACCAGCACACGCAGACCGAGGAACTGATCATCGAACTGCTGCAGGTCGTCGACTGGACGAAGGCGACGGCAGAGAAGCCGGCGTACTTCGAGGAGCCGCAAGGGTGGGCGGCATGGGCCGCAAAGACCTACGGCGGCCGGTACTACAAAGGATCCGAACGCGCAGCGGTACGTTGCGTCGCTGTTCCCGAAAACCGGCGGCTCGTCCGCCGAGATTCGCCGGCGCCTACACCCACGAACAATGGGCACCGGTGATCAAGGCGCTGGCGGGCGGTGCGGTCGCCACGGCGCAGGGCGGCTTCACTTCCTCCGGCCACGTGGTCGACATCGTTGACGCCACCGACGCGGGGCGTGACGATCAACGATCCGTACGGCCTCTGGCTCAAGGGCACGTCGTATCAGATCAAGAACGGGAGAAGGCCCCCGTTCTGGGTGCCTCCGATCGCACGACGCTGGAGCGTCGCGCGACCACCAACCCCGAGTTGCTGGCCATGTACGAGCGGTCCACCGGCGGCCAGGCGGCCGACGGCATCGACGCCTGGGGGCAGACGAGAAACTACAGCCGGGACGACGTGCAGGCGGTCAAGCAGGGAAGTGGATCAGCGTGCTCCGGCGGGCTGATGTCGACGGTGGAGTGGGCCGATCGCGGCATCAACTCTGGCACCCGTTCGCCGGCCGGCCACGGATGACCGCCAGCGACAACCCCGGCGTCATGGTGGCCGACGAGCAGGCCGCTCAACGATCATCCGCCCTCCGTGCCGATCTGATCTCGATGACCGGTCGTCGGCATTCGACGGGCACGGGTTGGCCGGCACACCGTCCGATCGCCGGTGCTCAGCGCGACCGTCGGGTGGTCAGCCGGAACCGCTGCAGCGGTACAGCGGGTCGTAGTCCGGCGTCACCGACGTCGATCGGCTCCCGATCGGTCGATCTCGGCCAGCTCACCGGTAACCGGCCGGTGAAGTTGCGTCGAAGAGCACGTCGGCGACTCCGGCGCCCTCGGCGTTCGGCTCCAGGACGCGACCAGCGCATCGACGTCGCCGAGCAGGCCGGGTGACGATCTGCAGGCGACCCGACACGACGAGCACCACGCAGGTCGGCACCTGGGCGCAGACCCGTTGCACGGTTTGCCGGTCCTGTGGCTGCAGCTCCAGCGACCCTTCGCGCGGCAGGCGTCCGCCCAGGGTCGCCGCGGCACCGACATCACCAGCCCCTCGGCGTCCGGCGACCGTCGCGGGCCGCCGACATCACCGAACTCCTCCAGTACGGCGACGGCGACGATCGCCACTCTGTCGAACGAGGACCTGCGCCAGGTCGTGGCCCGGCGGGAGTTGTACCGCCGGCTGCTCGAGGCCGGCGAACGGCTCGCCGCGGTGGCCGAGAGGATCTGGTACGCGGTGGTCAAGGAGGGTTGACCACCGGGCGAGCATCGGGCCGGCGGCACCGAGCCCGGCGGCGATCCGCAGGTGGTCCTCGGGCAACCGCAGCTTGGTGGCCAGGACCGGCATGGCGCCGAGCGTAGGGTCCCTGGCCTCCGGTGCCGATTCCCGGATCGGCGTCGGGACTGTGTCGGTCGGCGTTTCGGCGCCCCGATCACTCAGGGCACCATCGACCGGTCCGACCGGCGATCAGCGGCCGGCCAGCCGCAGCGCCAGGACCGGGCAGGCCGCCGCGGCCGCCTTCGCCCGGCGCACGAGCGCCGCCGGCACCGGCCCGGCGGGCAGGATCGGGTAGCCCCATTCGTCCAGAGTGATTGCCTCGGGCAGCTCGTCGGCGCACAGTCCATGCGCGCGGCAGGCGATGGGGTCGACCCGGAGGGTGCGGGGCGCGGTCATGATCGCCACCCGTTCACCGGTCCGGCCGGGCCACCGAGTGGCGTCGGGCCCAACGGGACGGCCGTGGAGATCGGGCAGTTCCGGCCGGCCAGGTGCTGCTCGAGGTGCCCGGGGTGGCGGGTGGAGAGCGCCGCCAACGCACCGGCGGCGAGCGCGACGGTACCGTCCGGATGGCCGCACGCGCCGCGCCCGCGAATCACCGGCAGCCGCCGATGCAACCGGTTCAGCGCGGAGCGGTCGCCGGCGGCCAGGCCGGACAGGTCGGCCGCGATCGCGGGCAGCCCGAACATGCATGGCCCACATTGCCGCGCACCGGCCTCGGCCTGGTGCCGGACGATCCGCGCGGTCTCCACCAGCAAGCAGGCACCCGGCGGCAGCACGGTGATCGACCCGACGCCGCGGCCGGCGCCGACCGCCTGCAGGTCCGCCGTGGCGAATCCGATTCCGGCGAACCGGTCCAGCTCCAGCCAGCCACCGGCGAGGCCGCCGACCAGCGCCCAGCCGGTTGCCGGCGCACCGGCGCAGGCCAGCACGTCACGAAGGGCGGTGCCGGTGGGCATCTCGACCACCCCGGGTCGGGGAACCGCGCCGCCGATGGTGATCAGCACGGTTCCGGGCTCGGCCGCAGATCCGATCGCGGCGAACCAGTCCGGCCCGAAGCGGGCGAGAAGTGCGAGCTGCGCCAGGGTCTCGGCGTTGGCAACCAGCGTCGGCCGCCCATCGACGCCCTGCTCCCAGATCGGTGACAGCCGGCCAACCGGCCGGGCATCACCGGTGTTCAGGAAGCGGACGATGGATGACGCCTCGGACGCCAGATACCGGGCGGGGACGGCGACCGCCTCGACGGGGACTGTCGACGCCGGCCGCTGGGACAGGGCGAACTGCAGGGTCCGCAGGGCCGTGGAACCGCGGTGCGCGGCCAGCACGACGCGGTCGGCCCCGACGGCGGCGGCGGTGGCCAGCGCACCGTCGATGACCAGGTGCGGCGACCGATCGATCAACACCTCGTCCTTGACCGAGGTGGGGTCACCCTCGCAGCAGTTGGCCACGACCACCGCCGGCAGCCGGGACGCCTGGGTGGCCCGGGCCACCGCGGCCAGCTTCCGGTGGGTCGGGAACCCGGCCCCGCCCCGGCCGAGGAACCCGGTCTCGTCGAGCATCCGGATCAGGTCGCGCCCGGCCCGGGGCGGCACCGGCCCCAGCCGGCTGACATGGTCGGCCCAGGACGCGCCCGGCCGCACCGGCAGCAACCGGTTGACGTCCGTGGGGCTCGGCGCCCCGATCGCCCCGCCCATGCCCCTCCCACCGGGCCGCGTCGACGCCGCGGTCATCGCCCGGCGCCCGTCGGGCTCGACGGGTGGACCGCCCGGGCGGCCCGCCGGGCCACGGTGTCCGGGTGCCGATCGGGCCGCAGGCGGTAGCCCAGGGCGGCCAGAACGGCGGCCGCGCAGACCACGTCGACCATGATCAGCCAGGGCTGCCGGCCGTCCCCGCCGGACACCCCCCAGCCGTGCAGCAGGGCGATGGGCCACATCGCGTAGGCGGTCAGGTGGACGGCCCGCCAGACCCGCAGCGGCAGGTGCCTTCGCACCGCGCTGGTGATCCCGATCGCGATCAGCAGGTCGACCGCGACCGTGCCGAGCCCGACCCAGAACGGGTCGTACCCGGCGGTGAACGGCACGACCACGTCCCACCAGGTGATGTCCACGTACCCGTCGACGATCGTCGTGACTATGTGTACCGCGAGGAAGCCGAGCGCGACCAGTGACAATGAGCGGTGCAACCGTTGCCCGCCGGCCCGCGGTAGTCCCGCGACGCCGGCCCGTCCGGCGGTGAGAATGCCGATGACCAGCACGGCGGTGAACAGGACCAGGCTCACCGCCCCGGTCGCCCGGCCGGCGTACCAGAGAAGTTGCGCGTCCATCAGGGCGCCTCGGCCGGATCTGGCCAGCCGGCCACCGGGTGGGCGGCCCCGCCGAGGTCGATCAGCAGGGCGGGCAGCCCTTGACCGGCCAGCCAGTCCGGTGCGGATTCGCCCAGCACGATTGCCGCGGTTGCCGCCGCGTTGGCATCCAGGCACGACGCGGCGGCGACGGACACGGTGCGCCACCGCGGGTCGGGATTGCGCCCGGTGCGGGGGTCGATGATGTGGTGCCTCCAGCCCGTCGCGGTCGGCCAGCACCGGGTCGTCGTCGAGGACGTCGCCAGGCCGCCCGACGCGATCGACACCGTCTGGTGTTCGGCACTTTTCGCCCGGTGGTCGTCCGCCACCGCGATCCGCCAGCCGCCGTCCGGCACGGGGCCCGCGACCGCGATGTCACCGCCGATGCCGACCAGCACACCACCGCCGAGCCGGCCGGCGATCCGGGTCACCGCCTCGTCGGCGGCGAAGGACTTGGCGGTGGCGCCCAGATCGATCCCGACACCTGGCGGCACCGTGAGCCGGGCGGCCGTCGGGTCGTGGTCCAACCGCCAGGCGCCCGGCGCCGCGCCACCCGGCTCGGTTCCGGCACCGGAGAGGTCGCCGGCCAGGGCCCGGTGGAGGACGTCGGCGATGTCCCGGTCGTAACCGACCGCGATGACGGCGGCGGCCACCGTGGGATCGACCAGGTAGCCGGTCGCCGCCGCGACCCGCAGGGTCCGGGTGAGAACGGCGTTGAGCATCGGGGACAGCTGCGCGGACCGGCCCGGCTTCGCCAGGATCCGGCTGATCTCCGAATCGGACCGGAACCGGCTGCAGGTCGCCTCGACCTCCGCCAGGACGTGCTGCAGTTCCGTCGTCGCCGGCTCCAGCAGGCCCGGATCGGTCACGACCAGGGTCGCGGTGGTCGACCAGACCTCCAGGTCCCACCGGTCGACGGTGCCGGCCGGCCGGGTCGCCGCGGTCATCAGGAGCCACCCGACGTGGCGTGCTGGCGACCGGAGGAGGCGGTCGGCGTCCGCGCCGGCCCGGTCAGCGATCCGGAGGTAGCGCCGGAACCGGCCGCCGAATTCGCCGCGGCATCGGCCGCGGCGGCCGTGGTCGACTGGCTCGCCGCGGCGTCCGGCCCGGTGGCGAGGATCGCGGTGATCCCGCCGGTCGCCAGGACGGCCGCCCCGAGCGCCCCGGCGGTCAGCCGGCGGACCCGTGGCCGCCACGACCGGCCGGCGGCGCGCGCGGCGTCGGAGGTGGTCATCGGTTCGCGCCTTTCTGCTTGCGGTGATCGGTGTGGTCTCGACCTTCGCCCCGGCGGCTGTGGGTGCTCTGTGCGCGTCCGGTCGGGTGGCTGAGAAAGTCAGGACCCGCCGGACTGGACCTGGGGGCGACCCGGCCGGATCGTGGGCGCCCGGGTGGGCGGGGCCAGGGTGGTCGGCGTGGCCGCCCGATCCGCGGCGGTGCCGGGCGGGACGGTGATCGAACCTCCCGGTGGCGTGGTGGCGGGCGCCGGCCCGGTGGTCCGGGGCGCCGAGGCGGTGGGGCGAGCGGCAGCGGTGGTCGGTTGCGGGTCGGCCGCCGGTTCCTCGGGCCCGGTCGGCGGGGTGGCCGAGGCGTTCGAAGCCGGGTGGGCCGCCTGGGCCAACCCGATCGTCAGGGCGATCGCACCGACCCCGGCCGCACCGGCCACTGCGGCGGTGATGCGACGGACCCGTCCCGGCCAGCCGGACGGTTGAGCCGGCGCGCCGGCCCGTTGGCGGTCTGACGGCATCGCGTTCACTCCTCCTGCGGCCCCGGGCCGCGGAACTTCGGAATCAGCTTCGATGGTGTCCGGCGAAGGTCAGAAGGATCTCGGAACCGACCCGGCGGCGGATCAGGGTTGCGGAACGGTCGCCGGCGCGGCATGCGCGACGGGGTGGGCCGGGCGGGTGGTCCACGGCGCGGCGGAAGGCACCAGCAGGGTGGCGGCACCGACCCCGACCATCAGCGCCAGCACGATCGCGCCCAGCCGCCACCGGCTCCGGCGGGCGTCCGGTCCCGTCCAGGCTGCCCGCAGGTCACGCCACGACAGCACGGCCGCCTCCCAGACGTGGCCAAGCACATGCACCGTCATCAGCACCACCCAGACCCAAAAGCTGGTCTGGTGGGCGGTCAGCAGCAGGCCGGATCCGGCGGGACCGACCAGGACGAGCGCGATCCCGGTGGCCAGCAACGCCAGGGTGGACAGGATGACCAGCGGTCCGATCACCCGCAGCGGCAGCGGCGGCGGGCCCTTGCGGCGGTAGTGCTCCGCCCCGGTGTAGTACCGCGCGAACCGGTACACCGTGCTGCCCGACTTGAGGAGCACCGGGCCGACGAGCAGGGCGCCGACCACCACGTGCAGGGTCAGCATCTGACGCACGCTCAGGATCGTCACGCCCTCGACGGCCAGCAGCACCAGCAGCACCATGCCGGTCGCGGCGGTCAGGCGGGTGTTGCCGGCCGGTCCGGCGGCCGTCCCCGTGCCGTCAATGGCATCGACGCCGGCGGGCGGTAGACCGTCGACGTCCGAGAGCGGGTCCACGCTCGGCGGCCCGGGAGGCGAGATCCACGCGGGAACCTTCATGATCATCTCCTCGACACGGTCGGATTCGGCCCGTCACCGCCGATCATCGGGAGCGGATCTCATAGCGCGCTCAGAAACCCGCGCGGGCCGGGTAATTCGATCGACCGGTGCCTTCGGACGGGTCACACTGAGAAATTCCGCGTCAGCGAGGGGGTCCGATGGTCAGCGGCACGCGACGCCGCCAGGTTCACCCGACGACGCGCCCTCCCGTCGAACCGGCCCGGCGATCACCGGCCGCGGCGCCACGGATGCCGTGGGGTGGCTCGCTCCATCCGACCGACGCCCTTGGCATGCAACGGCTGGCCGGCAATCGCGCCACCGCGCAGCTGATCGGTCGCACGGCGGACGATCATCCCCGTCGGGACACCGCACCGGTCGACACCATCACCCAACGGGTCGCGGCCGTTGACGCCACCGCCCGCACCACCGCCGGCGACGAGCAGGCTCTGGTACGCCAGTGGCATGCGGAGAGCGGGCAGACCGAGAACCAGCTCACCGACCGGGTCTACTTCCACCGGCACCCCGAGGCGCAGGGCACGAGGTTGGCACCCGGCTCGCCGGCGGCGGCCGAGTGGCTGGACATTCGGCAGACGGTCGTGCGCCCGGCACTGACGTCGGCGCCGGCTACGCCGACCGGCCAGGCACCGGCCGGTCACCAGGCTCCCGCGACCGAGCCGGCCACCGCCGATCCGATTCAGGCAGCGCTGACCGCCGGGAAGGACCTGTTCGAATTCGCCCATCAGGTCGGTGGGTCGATGATCGACGCGGTCGCCGGCTTCCTCGGAGTTGGCCCGGAGACCGTGCAGAGCGCGGACCGGCAGCAACCGGAGGTGGTTGTCGACGTTCCACCCGAGGCACCCGCCACGACGCACCAACGGGGCGACGCATTCAAGAACCAACGCGACAACGAGAGCGCGCACGTCGAGGCCGGGGTGTCCTGCAGCCCGACGTCGTTCACGATGGCGCTCATCGACCTGCACGGTGGCGACGAGGACACCGTCCGCCTCAGGGCCACCGAGCTGATCAAGGAACGGGGCGGCAACACCAAGTACACGCAGACCGAGGAACTGATCATCGAACTGCTGCAGGTCGTCGACTGGACGAAGGCGACGGCAGAGAAGCCGGCGTACTTCTGGGAGCCGCAAGGGTGGGCGGCATGGGCCGCAAAGACCTACGGCGGCCGGTACTACAAGGATCCGAACGCGCAGCAGTACGTTGCGTCGCTGTTCCCGAAAACCGGCGGCTCGTCCGCCGAGACCTACGCCGGCGCCTACACCCACGAACAATGGGCACCGGTGATCAAGGCGCTGGCGGGCGGTGCGGTCGCCACGGCGCAGGGCGGCTTCACTTCCTCCGGCCACGTGGTCGACATCGTTGACGCCACCGACGCGGGCGTGACGATCAACGATCCGTACGGCCTCTGGCTCAAGGGCACGTCGTATCAGATCAAGAACGGGGAGAAGGCCCCCGTTCTGGGTGCCTCCGATCGCACGACGCTGGAGCGTCGCGCGACCACCAACCCCGAGTTGCTGGCCATGTACGAGCGGTCCACCGGCGGCCAGGCGGCCGACGGCATCGACGCCTGGGGCAGACGAAACTTCTACAGCTGGGACGACGTGCAGGCGGTTAAGCTCGGGAAGTGGATCAGCGTGCTCCGGGCGGGCTGATGTCGACGGTGGAGTGGGCCGATCGCGCATCCGCTCAACACCGGCTCGCCGGCCGGCCACGGATGACCGCCAGCGACAACCCCGGCGTCGTGGTGGCCGACGAGCGGGCCGCTCTAACGATCATCCGCCCCCCTCCGTGCCGATCTGATCTCGGATGACCGGTCGTCGGCATTCGACGGGCACGAGTTGGCCGGCACCCGTCCGATCGCCGGTGCTCAGCGCGACCGTCGGGTGGTCAGCCCGAACCCGTAGCGGTACAGCGGGTCGTAGTCCGCGTCACCGACGTCGATCGGCTCCTGATCGGTCGATCTCGGCCAGCTCACCGGTAACCGGCCGGTGAAGGCCTGCTTGCCGAAGAGCACGTCGGCGACTCCGGCGCCCTCGGTGCCCGGGAGCCAGGACGCGACCAGCGCATCGACGTCGCCGAGCAGGCCGGTGACGATCTGCGGGCGACCCGACACGACGAGCACCACGCAGGTCGGCACCTGGGCGCAGACCCGTTGCACGGTTTGCCGGTCCTGCGGCTGCAGCTCCAGCGACTTCGCCTCGCGCGGCGCCGTCGGCGCGGTGCCGTCGGCGCTGTAGGTCACCCGGGCCCGCGGCGCGACCTGCCGGATGCCGTCGAGGATGCTGGTGCCCGGCTGCTGGTCGATGCCACCTGGGTTGTGCTCCGAGAAGCCCTGCCAGGTCAGCGTCCAACCACCCGACTGGTTGCCGATGTCGTCGGCGTTGCGGCCGGCCACGTAGATGTCGGCGTCCCGCCGCAGCGGCAGCGCATGGCCGTCGTTCTTGAGCAGCACCTGGGACTGCGCCACGGCCTGCCGGGCGACCGCCCGATGCTCCGGTGACCCGATCTCGTCGATGTGGGTCCGATCGGCGAACGGATGCTCGAACAGGCCGAGTTGGAACTTCTTGGTCAGGATCCGGCCGACCGCGTCGTCGATGCGCGCCTGGCTGACCCGGCCGGCCTTCACCTCGGCGACGAGCGTCGGCACGAACGCGTCCGCCGAGTTCGGCTCCATGAACATGTCGATGCCGGCGTTCACCCCGAGCCGCACCTGCTCGGGGTAGTCCCCCGGCAGCTGGTGAATGCCCTCCCAGTCGCTGATCACGAATCCGTCGAGACGCATCTTGGCCTTGAGGACCCCGGTGATCAGCTCCTGGTTCTGGTGCATCTTGATCGGGTTGCCGATCCCGTCTTCGGTCCAGTCGACGCTGGAGAACGACGGCATGGCGCTGCCCGGGTCGGCGACGCGGATCGCCGACCAGAACGGCGCCAGGTCGATCCGCGCGAAGTCCCGCCGGTCGGTGATGGTGATGCCCTGGTCGACGGTGTAGGTGCCGACCGGCGTGCCGTAGGTGGTGTTCCCGTCGCCGGCAAAGTGCTTGACGGTGGCGAGCACGTGATCGTTGTCGGCCAGTTCGCGCTGCCCCCGGCCCTGCAACCCGACCACCGCCGCGGTGCCCAGCACCGACACCAGCGCCGGATCCTCGCCGAAGCTCTCGTAGCTGCGGCCCCAGCGGGCGTCGCGGGTGACGCATAGGCAGGGCGAGAAGTTCCACGGGATGCCGGTGGCCCGCACCTCCTCGGCGGTGATCGCGGACGCCCGGGTCACCAGCGACGGGTTGCGGGTGGCGCCCAATCCGATGTTGTGCGGGAAGATCGTCGCGCCGGCCAGGTTGCCGTGACCGTGCACCGCGTCGACGCCGTAGATGATCGGGATGCGCAGGCGGGTCTTGAGTGCCTCCCGCTGGAAGCCGTCCACCGTGTCGGCCCACGCCTCCGGCGTGTTCTGCGACGGTGCCGATCCTCCGCCGGACAGCACCGAGCCCAGGGCGAGCTCGGTGACCTGTCCGCGGTGTTCGGTGGCCCAGCCGCGTTCGGCCTGCGTCATCTGACCGACCTTCTCGGCCAGGGTCATCCGGCCGAGCAGGTCGGCGACCCGCTGCTTGATCGGGCGACCGGGGTCCTGGTACACCGGGCCGCCGGGCCGGCGGTCCGGTCCGGCGGCCGCCGCCACCGGCGGGACCAGCGTCAACGCCAGCACCGCGGTGGTCATCAGCACGAGGAAGCGGGCAATTGCGGTTCGACCGATCAGCATCGTTCTCCTGTCACAGGGCACCCACAGAACTGTGCGGACCGTAACAGGACAGATGCGTAGCGTGATCCTCGACCCGGAATCGGGACTCGCAAGGCTGGCCGGCGGCACCCGACGGAGTCGGTGACGCCGGGCACACTTCGCCCGCCGATCGACCGGTCGCCGCCGGCGATGCGTCCTTCCTGGGAAAGGGGCCGCCCACGGCGGTCGTCCCCGCGCCGATGCCGGTGCAGGTGCTGTTCGCCTCGCCGATCGACCCGGAAGGTTTCGTCTTGATGTCCTCCCTGTGGGAGCACCTGCGTGTCCGATGGACCGTGCTGCGGAGCCGACCGGCCCCCGGCCTGCGCACCGCCAAGGCCACCCTCGCGGTGGTCGCCGCCTACCTGCTCACGGCCGT
The DNA here is from genome assembly GCA_044223435.1 of Nakamurella sp. Classification (GTDB taxonomy): domain Bacteria; phylum Actinomycetota; class Actinomycetes; order Mycobacteriales; family Nakamurellaceae; genus Nakamurella. The sequence goes on along the minus strand of JBGALY010000016.1, from coordinate 93,258 downwards.
CCTGGGGGTGTCCGACCACCCGATGGTCGCTCCGCTGGTGGCGCTGCTGGTCGTGCAGCTGACCCTGTACAAGACGGTGGCGCACGGCATCGGCAAGGTCGGCGCGGTGCTGGCCGGCGTCGTGGTCGCGGTGCTGGTGGCCAACGTCGTGGGCGTCACCTGGTGGAGCCTGGGTGCCGTGGTGGCCGGTTCGTTGCTGATCGGCAAGCTGCTGCGGCTCGGCCCGCACCTGTTCGAGGTGCCGATCACGGCGATGCTGCTGCTCGAGGTCGGTGCGACCAGCGGGCTGGGGGTGTCCCGCGTCGGGGAGGCGGTCGTCGGTGCGGTGGTCGGTATCGCGGTGAGTGTGCTCGTCGCCCCGCCGCTGTACGTGCAGCCCGCCGGTGATGCGATCGGCGAGCTGGCCCACCGGATGGCCGACTTCACCCGCGGCTTCGCCGACGGCCTGCGCCGGCCGAGCTGGTCGAGGGCGGATGCCGACCATTGGCTGCGGGCGGCCCGGTCGTTGCGCGCCGACGTGGTGCGCGTCGACCAGGCAGTGGCACAGGCGGAGGAAAGTGCGCGGCTGCACCCCCGGGCCCGCAGCGCCCGGCGGGGTTGGCCGCGGTTGCGCAGCACCCTCACCGGGCTCGAGCGCGCCCACATCACCCTCCGCACGACGGCCCGGGCGGTGCTGGACCGCACGTACTACCTGCCCGAGGACCAGCAGGGCAACGCCTACACCACCCGCCAGCGGACGGCCCTGGCCGACCTGCTGACCACGGCGGCCGCGGCCATCGACGCGGTGGCGCCCATCGCCGGCGCGGACGACCCGCAGGAGGCGCGCAGCCGGGTGCACGCTCTGCTCACGGATCTCGATGAGCAGCAGCAGTCGCTGAACTCCCTGCTCGCCATCCGGCCCGACCAGGACCAGGCGGCGTGGAAGCAGCACGGCGCGTTGCTCTCCTCGATCGACCGGCTGAGCGTGGAGATCGCCACCGCGGCGGCCGAGCCTGGCGTGGAGTCCGACTACGACCTCATTGCCGCGGAGCTCGACTGACCGTCCGCGGTCCGCGTGCCAAGCCCAAGACGAGCCGGTGGACGGACCGGTGGGACGGACCGGTGGGACGGGCCGGTGGGACGTGTCGGCGGGACGTGTCGGCGGGACGTGTCGGCGGGAGCCGGGTGCCGGCTGCGGGCCGGTCACGACCAGGGCAGCGACCCCGGTCCATGGCCCAGCAGGCTGCCGCGGAGCGACCGGTGCCCATGACCCGGAGCCCGCAGGTGGGGGCCGGTGCCCCCGGCGCCCACGCCGTTCCCGTCACTCTGCACCCGGAGTTGACCGCCGGCCGCCGGGTCGGTCATCCCGGTGACCGCGGCCGTCAGTTCGCTGCAGGACCGGAGCAGGCCGTGGTCGGCGCGATCCCGGCCGATGGCGATGCCGAAGACCTCGACGGTGTGCGGGTCACCGCAGGGCACGCGTTCGACCGGCGGCCGGGCCGCTCGCGGCGGCCGAACGCGTCGGCGGCCGGTCCGGGGCGAGCGCCGCGGATGGAACCGGGTACGGCGAGTGGGCCGGGAGGATTGCGCAGGCGATCCACCGCTGGCCGGACGGGTATTGGGATATGTCGGGGCCGACCAGGACGACCGCCCGGCTGGTTAGGGGTCGTCAGGGTCGGGACCGGCGCCGATGGCGGTTGAGCAACACCAGACCGTGCATCATCCGACAGGCCACCCCAGATCCCGTACATCTCCTGCGCCTGGAGGGCGTGCCGGCGGCAGGTATCGATGACGGGGCACCCGGAGCAAAACTATGTTTCCCCTGTCCGATGCGGTCTTCCCGCACGCTGCCCCGCTCGTTCCACGGGTGGAAGAACGGTGCGCTCGGCATCCCGCGGCAGGCGGTATCGAGCTGCCAGGACCATGCCTCGCTGATCGGTTGCAGTGCCTGCCGGCCAACCATTGCTGCTCTCCTCGCGCAGGCTGTGCCCCGGGTCCGGCAGCTCAGTCCCGGTGGGGGCCTCGAGATTCTCAACCGCTTCGGGCTTTCCAGCTTCGCGATCACCGGCCGGTCCGCCGCGCCGACCTCGTCCATCACCGCCCGGGCCAGGTCGACGTCGGCGGCGGAGCGGACGAACGACAGCGCGATCAGGTCAACCCCCAGCGACCGGGCGAATTTCAGGTCGTCGATGTCCTTGCCGGACAGCGCCGGCACCGAGACGCTCATGCCGGGCAGCGAAATGCCCTTGTTGTTGGAGAGGGGGCCGCCTTCGGTCACCGAACACACCACGTCGTCACCGTCGACGTCGGTGACGACCAATCCGACTTGCCGTCGTCGATCAGCAGCCGGTCCCCGGGCCGGGCGTCCCGGGCCAGACCCTGGTAGGTGGTGGACACCCGGTCCTTCGTGCCGACCACGTCCTACACGGTGATGGTGACGCAGTCACCGGTGTCCCAGTGATGCGGGCCGTCGGCGAATTGGCCGAGGCGAATCTTCGGGCCCTGCAGGTCGGCCATCACCGCCAGGGCATGGCCGCCGACCTTCGCGGCGTCCCGGAGCCGGTGATAGGTCGGCGTGGTCACCATGGGCGAAATTCATCCGGGCCACGTTCATCCCCGCGTCCAGCAGAGCGGTGATCGCCTCCGCCGACGAGGTGGCCGGGCCGAGGGTGCAGACGATCTTCGCGCGGCGGGTCATGGGTTGCTCCAACGGGTGGGAAGGGGCCGCCGGGTGCGCCCCGAGAATGCGCGACGCTCGCTGCGGATTCAATTGTCGGGTCAGGTGGAGCCCGGTCGCCGCCGGCGGTCTTCGGTTCGCGGTGGCGACCGGGAGACTGTCAGATCTCTTGCCGGGCACCCTGAGCCGGTGTCACCGAGCGCAGAACCGGAGCAGTGAAGCCCTTCTCGGCGAAGGCGGCGGTCACCGCGACACCGACAGCGCCGGCGAGATCGGTCGGAACCAGCGCGATGACGGATCCGCCGAAACCGCCGCCGGTCATCCGGGCACCGAGCGCGCCGGCGGCCAGGGCGGTGTCGACGGCCAGATCGAGTTCGGGACAGGACACGTCGTAGTCGTCGCGAAGGGAGGCGTGCGAAGCGGTGAGCAGGTCCCCGATGTCCACGAGATGGTCATCCCGAAGCAGGTCAGCGACGACTTCCACTCGATGGTTCTCACTGACCACGTGCCGCACCCGACGACGCAACTCGTCATCGGGCAACCGGTCGAGCGCCGCGGGCAGGTCGTCGATCGCGATGTCCCGCAGCTGGGGTACGCCCAGCAGCTGGGCGGCCCGCTCGCACGAGACCCGTCGCTTGCCGTACTCACCGTCGGCGAGAGAATGGGCGACCCGGGTGTCCACCACCCGGACGGCCAAACCGTGCGCCGCCGGGTCGAACGGGATGTTCTCGACCGTCCCGGACCGGGTGTCGAACAGCAGCACGGCCCCCTGCTCGCAGGCGGCGGACGCGGTCTGGTCCATCGGCCCGCACGGCACCCCGACGAAGTCGTTCTCCGCCCGTTGGGCGAGCCGGGCGACCGTCAACGGGTCGAACCGGTACCCGGAGAGCGCCGACATCGCCAGCACGGTCGCGCATTCGACCGCCGCGGACGAGGAAAGTCCGGCGCCGGAAGGCACCTGGGAGTCCAGGACGAGATCGACCGGTTCGAGGGGGCGCCCGGTCTGCCGCAGCGACCAGAAGGCCCCCAGCAGATATCCGGGCCAGCCGGCGACCGCCGCTGAGCCCGGCTCGATGTCGTCCAACGCCACGGTGACGACCTCGCCCGGCTTCTGGGCGGAGACCACCCGGATGCGCGAGGAGTCGGCCCGACCGGCCGCCAGCTGCGCCCGGGCGTCGATGGCGAACGGCAGCACCAGGCCGCCGTTGTAGTCGGTGTGCTCTCCGATCAGGTTGACCCGGCCGGGCGCGGAGAACACGCCGTCCGGATCCCGGCCGTAGGTGCGGCGGAACAGGTCCGCCGCGGTGCTCGAGCTCATCGGATCGTGCTCCCCGTCGTCGCGAACTCCCAGGCGTCGGCGACCATGTCGCGCACCGTCAGCTCCGGTGACCAGCCCAGCCGGTCCCGGGCCCGATCGGCCGAGGCGACCAGCCGGGTCGGGTCGCCGGCCCGCCGCGGACCCACCGAGTGCGGGACGGGCCGGCCGGTGACCTCTTCCACCGCGGACAGCACCTGGCGGACCGAGTAGCCGTCACCGTTGCCCAGGTTGCAGATCAGATGCTCACCGGGGGCGGCCGCGGTCAACGCCAGCACGTGGGCCCGGGCGAGATCCAGCACGTGCACGTAGTCGCGGATCGGGGTGCCGTCGGGGGTCGGCCAGTCGTCACCGAACACGGTCAGCGGGTCCTTGGTGCCGGCGACCGCGCCGAGCGCGTTGGGGATCAGATGGGTCTCCACCGCGTGCCGCTCGCCGGCCCCCAGGGCCGCGCCCGCGACGTTGAAGTAGCGCAACGACACAGCGGCCAACGAGGTGGCCACGCATTCACCGGTGATCATCATGTCGACGGCCAGTTTGGTCGCGCCGTAGGTGCTCGTGGGCCGGGTCGGCGCGTCCTCGGTGATCGGGACGATCTCCGGCTCGCCATAGGTGGCCGCGGTGGAGGAGAACACCAGGGTCGGGACCGCGTGTTCGGCGATGGCATCGAGCAGTGCCCGGGTGCCGGTGACGTTCGTCCGCCAGTACAGCGACGGCTTGACGACCGACTCGCCGACCAGCGACTTGGCCGCGAAGTGCAGCACCGCATCGAAGCCGCCGGCGGCCAAAACCCCGGCCGACGCGGCGATGTCGCGCTTCACCAATGTCGCGCCGGCCGGCACCGAGTCGGCGTGACCGGTGGAGCAGTCGTCCAGCACGACGACCTCGTGGCCCTGGGCCAGCAGCAGCCGGGTGACCACCGAACCGATGTAGCCGGCGCCGCCGACGACGAGCACCTTCATCGGGGCACCGATCCGGTTGTGATTGAAGCGTTGTCGGAGCCCGGCACCCACACTTCGCGCAGCCGCTGGGCGGCGATCTCGGGGGTGATGTCGTTGACGAAGGCGCCCATCGCCGATTCCGACCCGGCCAGGTACTTGATCTTGCCCTCGGCGCGGCGGATGGTGAGCACTTCCAGATGCAGCCAGTAGTCCCGGGCGTCGGCGTGGACCGGGGCCTGGTGCACGCCGGTGATCGCCGGCAGGGAATCTTCGAACAGTCCCTCCATCCGCCGGATGACCTCCAGGTACAGCACGGCGAGCGCGTCCCGCTGAGCGTCCCCCAGTTCGGTCAGGTCACGGACCTGCACCCGCGGGTACAGGTGAACCTCGACCGGCCACCGGGCGGCGAACGGTACGAACGCCGCCCAGTGCTCGTTCTGCGCCACGATTCTTGAGCCGTCGGCGATCTCGCCGGCCAGCAGCTCACCGAACAGGTTGCCGCCGGTGCGGGCCCGGTACTGCTGGGCGGAGCGGATCGCGGCCGTTGTCTTCGGGGTGGCGAACGGGTAGCCGTAGATCTGCCCGTGCGGGTGGGCGAGGGTCACCCCGATCTCCACGCCCCGGTTCTCGAAGCAGAAGACCTGCTCGACCCCGTCCTGCGCGGACAGAGTCGCGGTGCGGTCGGCCCAGGCCTCGATCACGGTGCGCAGCCGCTGCAGCGGCATGACCGACAGCAGGGCGTGGTGGTCGGAGGTGAAGCAGACGACCTCGCACCGCCCGGTGCCCGGTCGGGTCTGGAACAGGCCGTGCGCCGGGTCGGTCACCGCGGCGATGTCCCCGGTGCCGGCGAACGACGGGAAGCGATTCTCGAAGACCGCCACATCGTAGGACGGCGAGGGGATCTCGCTCTGGTTCGTCGCGGACGACGGGCAGAGTGGGCAGGCGTTGGCCGGCGGGTGATAGGTGCGCGTCTGCCGGTGCCCGGCGACGCCGACCCATTCCCCCAGCAGGGCGTCGTACCGCACCTGGGAACCCGGAATCACCTCCGGCAGGTCCCGCGAATCGACCAGAACCCGGTCATCGTGGGGGGTCTCGTCGAAGTAGATCAGTTCGCGGCCATCGGCCATGCGGGCCACGGACTTGGTCACCGCGGCGGTGCGGGGGGTGGTGGTCACGGCTTCATTCTCTCCTGACGAGTCACCATGAGTCAACAGTTACGAACAAGATCGCTGGGCGTACATGTTTGATTGTGTTCGATCAATGGCGACCGCGCGGCGACTCACCGGCGCCGGTACCAGGGGATGGTGCTGAGCGTGACCGGGACGTCCTGAACGTCGGGCCCGACGTGCCGGGTGCCGTCGGCGCCGACCCAGGTGCCGGCGGGGAAGTGGACCCGCCTGGTCGTCGCTCCGGGTTCCAGGACTGGCGCGACGAGAATGCGGCCGCCGAGGGTGAACTGGTCGGCGATACCCGTTCCCGCATAGGCCGGGTCGTCATACGCCGGTGACCGGACGATGGGCTCACCGATGCGGGCGGCATCGCCGACCATGTCCAGCAGGTCGGGCAGCAGGGATTGGCGCAGGTCGACGGCCTCCCGCACGGCGGCCAGGTGGTCGGAGTCGAGCACCCGGTGCGGCGCGAGGGAGAACTGCATCATCGGGTGCAAGGCGGCCAGCTGGGCGTACCGAACGAACAGTTCCTGATCGACCCCTTGAGCATCGACCCCGCCCGCGGCGTGCGCAACGTCCCCGCCGCCGATCATGTCCGGGCAGACGAAAGGGTGGCCGATCAGGCCCTGCGCGATCGACTCCGGGATGAGCGAGGCCAGGCCGTGACCACCCCAGGTCGGCGGCTTGTCGTGCAGCCGCTGGGCCAGCGGTGCGCCGCCCATCTTCCAGCAGGCGCGAAACTCGTTGAGCGGGTATCGCAGTCCCAGCCGCGCCCAGGCCTGGCACTGGCCGGCGGGATCGGCCATGGCGAACGTGACGTCATCGGGCCGGTAGTCGCGCAGGTCACCGCCGTCGAACTTGAAGCCGTCCACCCCGTAGCGATCGCGCAGGGCATCCAGCTCACCGGTGAGCCAGGCGACCGCGTCGGGGTGGGTGACGTCCAGGATTGCACTGTCACCGTTCCACCACGTCCGGACGGCGACCCGGCCGTCTGGCCGACGGACGAGCAGTCCGCGCGCGGCCAGATCCCGCCGGGTGGCGCTGTCCGGACTGACGAACGGCACCAGCCAGAGCATCACCCGGCAGCCCCACTCGTGCAGGGTGGTGATCATCCCGGCCGGGTTCGGGAACGCCTCCGGGTCGAACTGCCAGACTCCGTAGTCCTTGCTCCACCGGTCGTCGATCATCACCACGCCGGGCGGGAACCCGGCGTCGAGCAGACCGCGGACGTAGTCCAGGACACCCTGCTGAGTCGGGGTGTACGGCAGCTCCATCCAGGTGTTGTACTGCGGCCCGGTGAACAGGGCCGGGTCGGGCGCCCGTCCGGACGGCCGGAAGTGTCGGCGCGCGGCGGCCCGGAAAGCCCCGGCCAGGGTGCGGATCTCGCCGGCTCCGAATTCGATGCCCCGGCCCCGCAGGGTCAGCCGACCCGGCGCGAAGGTGAACGCGAACGGGTCGGCCGACCAGACGTACCGGCCCCGATCGGACAGCAGCAACGGGGCGGACTGGTTGGCGCCGGCGGTCGGGTCGGCGACGTAGCCGGCGTTGACCGCCAGGTCGCGATGGTGGGCCAGGGCCCCGAACGGCATGGCGGTGCCGTCGGCCACTGCCCCACCCCACCATCGCTCGCCGTGGTGCAACGGCAGGACGAGTTCTCGCACCGTCGCGTCGCCGGCAGCCTCGGTCGGCACGGTCAGACCCGGCGGGCGTGCAGCAGCAGCAGCTGCTCGGGCAGCAGATCGGGCAACTGCACCCCGGCGTGGGCCAACGCGGCGCCGGTCAGCCGGGTTCCCGTGGCCAGCCATGGTGGCAGCTGGTGGTTGGTGCCGTTGGGCCGGTGCGCGTCCTCCCCTTGGATGACGTCGGCGGGTGGCAGCAGGGCGAGGTCGTACACCGCGTCGGGGTCCAGGCCGGGCAGGACCAGGCGGCCGATCGGCGCGCTGTCGGCGGTGGCGATGGCGGCCACGCTGATCACCGCCTCGGACCGGTCGTCGGCGATGACGCCCTGCACCATCAGGGCCGCGTCGACGTCGTCGACGTGCACGACCCGGCCAGTGTGCAGCAGCGGCCGCAGCCGCTTGTGCAGGGCCACCCACTGCGCGATCTCGGCGCGTTCGGCGTCCGAGAGCACGGTGAGATTGGCCTCGATGCCCATGTGCCCGAACAGCGCAGTACCGGCCCGGAAGGACATGTTGTGCCGGCGCCCGGTGGTGTGCGCCCGGTCGGTGCCGATGTGCGCGCCGATCATCTCCGGCGGGACCAGCAACCCGGTGTAACGCTGGATGGTCTGCCGCTCGAGGGCGTCGATACAGTCGCTGGCCCAGACCCGATCGGTGCGCTGCAGCACCTCCAGGTCGACCCGGCCACCGCCGGAGGAGCACGACTCGATCTCCAGCCCGGGGTGCCGGCGACGAAGCTCGTCCATCAGCCGGTAGACGGCCAACGTCTGGTCATGCACAGCCGGCCGCCCGTCGGGCGCATGGCCGGAATCGATCAGGTCCCGATTGTGATCCCACTTGAGGTAGCTGATCCGGTACGTGCGCAGCAACTGGTCCAGGTTGGTCAGGATGTAGTCGAACGCGTCCGGATGACCCAGGTCGAGCACCTGCTGATGGCGCGATTCGATGGGCAGCCGGTTCCCGGTGGCCAGGATCCAGTCCGGATGGGCGCGGGCGACATTCGAGTCCACGTTGACCATCTCGGGCTCCACCCACAGCCCGAACTGCATGCCGAGCCCGGTCACCCGATCCACCAGCGGATGCAGGCCCTGCGGCCACACGTCCGGGTCGACCTGCCAATCGCCCAGCCCGGCATGGTCGTCCCGGCGACCGACGAACCAGCCGTCGTCCAGGACGTACCGTTCCACCCCGACGGCGGCGGCCTGCTCGGCCAGCTCAAGCAGGGTCGGCAGGTCCATGTCGAAGTACACCGATTCCCAGGTGTTCAGGATGACCGGGCGCTCGGTGGCGGGGTGCTGCGGGCGGGCGCGCAGCAGCGCGTGGAACCGAGCGGCGACCGCGTCCAGCCCGTCGCCGTACGACCCATAAAACCACGGCGAGGTGTACGAATCGCCCGCGTCAAGGGCGATCTCACCCGGCAGGGGCAACTCTCCCCCGGCCAGCACGGCGTGGCCGTTGGGGCTTCGTTCGGCAACCGTGCGGTGGTTGCCGCTCCATGCGGTGTGTACGGCCCAGACCTCACCGTGCCCGAACCCGAAGCCGGGAGTGCCGGCGGCCAGCAGGACGGTGGCGTCCGAACCGGTACGGCCGCGCCGGTTGTCCCGCACCCAACTGCCGACGCCGAACGGCCGGCGTTGCGGGTGCCGTTCCCGCAGGTGGCGGCCGGTGAAGTCGAGCAGTTCGGCGGCCCGCCGGGGAACGGGCAGGGACAGCGTCAGGCCGTCCAGGACGTAGGGCCGGTCCGGGTCCGCGTCGGCAGCCGCGGTGACGGTCCCCCGGGTGCGCAGGATGCCGCTCGGCGTGAGCTCGACGACCAGCGACAGCGTCAGGGCCGCGGCCGGGTCGGCCGCCTCGACCGTGACCCGCTGGGTGCCGTCACCGTCGACCCGGGAGGCCACGGTGCTGACGGCGAACAGGCTCGACCAGTCCCGCCCGCCGCGATGGCCCAGCAGTCCGGGCAGGCCCAGCCAGCCGGTCGAGTGCTCGGCCACGATGCCCGGGCTGATCGGCTGGTCGGGCACATTGGTGACGACGGCCTGGACGTCGGCCCGCACCAGGTTCTCCAGCGTGACCGGGTCGAGCGCACCGAGGTCGGCACCCCAGTGCACGACGCGGGGCAGATGGGGTCCTCGGCAGTCCAGGACGACGCTGACGCCGGCCGCCCGGAGGTGACGGATGGCCGAACCCGGGTCCTTCGGTCGGGTCGAGGCGAGCGGGTGGTCGATGGTGGCGAGGCCAGTGGTCGGCGGGGTCATCGAAAGGTCACATCCTTTGTCTTGTAGTTCATTCGGTGGGTCGGGCCATGGACGGCGGCCGGTCGGGTCAGTGGGTGCGCAGGGTCAGGTGATCCTGGATGGCGATGACGGCGGCGCCGCGGGCCCAGTCGGCGAATGACAGCTCCCGCACGTCCAGGTGGACCGGCCCGAGCGAGGGGTGAATGATCTCGTCGATGCCCCTGCGCAGGTCGCCAGCGATGAGGTCGTACAGCTCGGCACCCTCCCCGGACAGCACCACCTTCGCCGGTCCGGTCACGTTGCAGACGGTGCCGATCAGGCAGCCGACCGCGTAGCCTGCGTCCGCGAGGACCGCGCGGGCGAGCCGGTCACCATGTCGGGCCAACGTCGCGACCTCGGGCAGATCCATCACCTCGCGCTCGCTCCCGGTCGCGGACACGATCGCCGCGGTCGTGGCGTATCCGCTCACGCAACCGCGATGCCCCCGGGCACACAACGGTCCGTCGTCCCGGATCCGCAAGTGGTTCACCGCTCCCGACGCGCCGCGGTGGCCGGAGACCACCTCATCCTCGATCACCAGCCCGCAGCCGATGCCCGCACCGTAGGTGATCAGGGCGAAGGAGCTGGACGGTTCGCCGAACCAGTTCTGGGCAGCCGTGAGCGCCCGCAGATCGTTGTCGACGCTGACCGGGAGGCCGCACCGGCCGGTCAGCCGATTCGCCAGCGCAACGTCGGTCCACCCCAGGAACGGCGAGTTAATGACCTCACCGCTCGCCCGGATCACCGAACCCGCCAGCCCGACACCGAGTCCGCTCAGGGTCGCACCGTCCGCCAATTCATTCATCAGCGTAATGATCCCGTCGCAGACGATATCCGCCGCAGTGGACATCAGCGGGGCCTCCCGGACGTGCAGGACGGTCCCGCACAGATTGGCCGGTACCCCGTACAGCCGATCACCGGTGACCTTGACCCCGACGAACCGGCCCCATTCCGGGTTGATCGCCAACGGCCTGGCCGGGCGGCCGGCCGTTGCCCGTCCCATGCTCGACACCCCAATCAATACACCGATATCAATCAGCGGGCGGGTCAGCTTGGTCGGCGCCGGCGGGCTGAGCCCGAGCCGCCTGGCCAGTTCCACCCGGGCCATCGGGCCGTGTCGCAACAACAGGGTCAATGCCTGCCGAGTGGACTCGGTGATCTCCGGCAGGGACCCCGGAGCCGTCGTTGGCATGGGACAAAGCCTAAACGACTTCGTACCGAGATAGAAATAACTAATCGATCTCGGTCCTCTGTGAGCCAGCTCACAGTTTTCGGATCGGTTCATGAACTGAGTCAACTAATCTCGGCCAGATCGCCCTGCATCTGGCCGCGTCACGATCTCGACCAGGTGGTTGACAGGGTGTTCGGCGCATGGTTGGCTTCATTTTACTACCAGCTTGCAACTATGAAACAGCTCACCGAGGAGCCTCCCATGACAAACGAAGCCGGGCGCAGCGGTCAGCTGACGCACCTTCGCTGCGGCGGCGTCAGCGTGGTGCTCGACTCCCGGTCCGGAGCGCTGCCGGCGGTCCTGTACTGGGGCGCCGACCTGGGCGATCTGCGGGACGACGAGGTGGCGGAGCTGGAGTTCGCCGGCCGCGCCCCGGTCGGGGACAGCCGCATCGACGTCCCGGAGCGGGTCAGCGTCCTACCCAGCTCCGCCGAGGGCTGGGTCGGCCGGCCGGGCATCGTGGGCAGCCGTCGGGGGGCTGCCTTCTCGCCGCTGCTTGTCCTTGACGGCCAGGACCCGATCGATCCTTCCGCCACGATCGCCGCCGGTTGCCGCTACCGCCTGACCGACGGACAGGCTCGGCTGGGCGCGACCGTCGAGATCGAGCTGGCCCATTCCGGGCTGCTCCGGGTACGGGCGTCCCTGACGAACCTGCATCCTGACCACCCCTACGGTTTGGAGAGCCTCACCGTGGCGCTGCCGGTGCCGGCCATCGCCGACGAACTGCTCGACCTGACCGGTCGCCACACCCGGGAACGCGCGCCCCAGCGCACCGCGTTCACCGTCGGCACCCGGCTCCGGGAGTCCCGGCAGGGCAAGCCCGGCCTTGACGCGGCCACGCTCCTGGCCGCGGGAGCCTCGGGTTTCGGCTTCACCGGCGGGGAAGTATGGGGCCTGCACCTGGGCTGGTCCGGCAACCAGCTGATGTACGCCGAACGGCTGTACAACGGACAGCGGGTTCTCGGCGCCGGCGAACTGATCCTGGCCGGCGAGGTCGCCCTCGAACCGGGTGAGACCTACACCGCCCCCTGGCTGTACGCCGCCTACGGCGACGGGCTGACGGCACTGTCCGGACGATTCCACGACTACCTGCGCTCGCGGCCCACGCACCCACGGTCCCGCCGGCCGGTGCTGGTGAACACGTGGGAAGCCGTGTACTTCGGCCAGAACCTGGACGCGCTGGTCGGCCTGGCCCGAGCGGCCGCCGAGGTCGGCGTCGAGCGGTTCGTGCTGGACGACGGCTGGTTCCGGCATCGTCGCAACGATCACGCCGGCCTGGGCGACTGGTACGTCGACGACACCGTCTGGCCGGACGGCCTCATGCCGCTGATCGATCAGGTTCATGCGCTGGGAATGGATTTCGGGCTCTGGGTGGAGCCGGAGATGATCAATCTGGACTCCGACCTGGCCCGCGCGCACCCCGAATGGATCTTCCGGGCCGGTGGCCGGGTGGGCATCCCCAGCCGGCAGCAATACGTCCTGGACCTCGGCCATACCGAGGCCTACGACTACATCTGGCAGCGGCTGACCGCCCTGCTGGACACCTACCCGATCGCCTATCTCAAGTGGGATCACAACCGGATGGTCGTCGAGGCCGGTCACGGTCCGGACGGCGTACCCGGCGTCCGCCGACACACGCTCGCGGTGTATTGCCTGCTCGACGCTCTTCGCGACCGGTACCCGCACCTCGAGATCGAGACCTGCGCGGGCGGCGGTGGCCGGATCGACCTGGGCATCCTGGAACGCACCGATCGGGTCTGGCCCAGTGACTGCATCGACGCCCTGGAACGCCAGCAGATCCAGCGGTACACCCAGCTGCTGCTGCCGCCCGAGCTGATCGGCACCCACATCGGTGCGCCGACCGCCCATACCACCCACCGCACGCTGAACATGGGCCTGCGGGGGGGGCACCGCGCTCTGGGGTCACATGGGCATCGAGTGGGACCTCAGCAGGGCTTCTGACACCGACCGGAACGCGGTGGCCGAGTGGGTGGCGCTGCACAAGGACATTCGCGAGTTGCTGCACACCGGCCGGGTCGTCGTTGCCGATCATCCGGATCCGGCGATCTGGATCAACGGAGTGGTGGCGGCCGATGGTGCGGACGCCGTCTTCGGCATCGTCACGGTCGACCGCTCCCTGACCTGGCCGCCGGGCCGGGTCCAGCTGCCCGGACTGGAACCCGATCGCCAGTACCGACTCTCGCCGCTATACCCGGCCGACATCTACCCCGAGGCCGCGCACGTCCCCGAGTGGTGGGCCAAGGGCATCCGGCTCTCGGGCCGGCTGCTGGCCCGGGTGGGGGTGCAAATACCGTCGATGTTCCCCGGCTACCTGCACCTGCTCCGGGTTCGGGCCGAACCCGACACTATCTGAGCCACAACACTCGTCGCATCACGGGTCGCCCACCGGCGACCTGTCAACGCACGTCCTCCGCGACCCCACCTGCGCACCCGAAGGAGCATTGGTGATGACCAGCATTTGCACAACCCGGGCCCGATTCCGGTGACGTACACGCCACCGCTGGCCGAAGAGCTGGAACCGGTCAAGACCCCGAAAAGCTTCTGGAAGCGCCGTGGCCCCAAAGGTGGGCCGAACGACTGGAAGGCCGCGCTGGTCTTCCTGATTCCGGCGGGAATCGGATTCGCCGTCTTCTTCGTCTATCCGGCGCTGCGTGGCATCTACCTCAGCTTCACCGACTACTCACTGTTGGGTCGCGCGAAGTGGGTGGGCCTGAACAACTACACCAAGCTGTTCCAGGACGACATCTTCTGGAACTCGCTCAAGGTGACCGGGTACTACGTTGTCATCAACATCGTCGTCCAAACCATCGTGGCGCTCGGGCTGGCCCTGCTGATGGACCGGGTGACCAAGTCGACCTTCGCCAAGGGCGTCATCCTGCTGCCCTACCTGATTGCCCCGGTGGTCTGCGCCCTGCTCTGGTTCTGGATGCTGGATTCGCAGCTGGGCATCGTCAATCAGTTCCTCGAATTCATCGGTCTGTCGTCCCAGTCATGGTTCGGCAACCCCAACCTGGTCATCCCGACCATCGCCATGGTCAACGTGTGGAAGTACATGGGGTACACCGCCCTGCTGATCTACGCCGGCCTGCAGACGATCCCGAAGTCGCTGTACGAGGCCGCCGCCCTGGACGGGGCCACCGGTGTGGCATCGTTCCGGCGGATCACCCTTCCGCTGCTGCGGCCGGTGCTGGTGCTGGTGCTCATCACCTCCATGGTCGGCTCGTTCCAGGTCTTCGATGTCGTCGCCGTCACCTCGAAGGGCGGTCCGGGCAACGCGTCTCGGGTGATCCAGCTCTACATCTACGACCAGGCGTTCGGGCAGAGCCACTTCGGCTACGCCAGCGCGATCTCGGTCGTCCTGTTCCTCATCCTCATCGTCATCGCGGTGCTGCAGTTCCGGTTCCTGCGCGGCCGTGAGTCGGACCTGGCCTAGGAGGCGGCGACATGACACAAACCATTGCTCCCAGCAAGAATTCCGAGACCCACGACGAGGGCGCGCCGCGCCGACGCTTCACGATGCAGCGCCTGCTGATGTTCACCGTCGTCGCCCTGGTCATGTTCATCACGCTCTTTCCCTTCTACTGGATGCTGCGGACCGCACTGTCCAACGGGAAGTCGCTCGCGGCCAACCCGTCGTCGTTGCTCCCCGCCGACTTCACCCTCGGGGCCTTCAAGCGGGTGCTCGGCCTGAGCACGGTGGAACAGGCCCAGTCCGAGGGTGGCTCGGGGGCGAACCTCGATTTCTGGCTCTACCTGCGCAATTCGGTGATCGTCTCGGTGGTGATCACCGTCGGCCAGGTCTTCTTCTCCGCGATGGCCGCCTATGCGTTCGCCCGCATGCGGTTCCCTGGTCGGGACAAGATCTTCGCGCTGTTCCTGGCCGCGCTCATGATCCCCGGCATCTTCACGATGATGCCCAACTTCCTGTTGATCAAGGACCTCGGCCTGCTGAACACCCTGCCCGGCATCATCCTGCCGTTCCTTTTCATGACTCCCTTCGCCATCTTCTTCCTCCGCCAGTTCTTCCTCGGCATCAACCGGGAGATCGAGGAGGCGGCCACCCTCGACGGTGCCGGTCACTTCCGGATCTTTACCAAGGTGGTCCTGCCGATGAGCTCGGCCCCGGTCTTCACCCTGGCGATCCTGACCTACATCGGCGCCTGGAACGAGTACTTCTGGCCGCTGATCGTGGCCAGCGACGACAGTGCCCGGGTGCTGACCGTCGCCCTCGGCGTCTTCCAGTCGCAGACCCCGCAGGGCGCGCCCGACTGGCCCGGCCTGATGGCCGCCACGCTGGTCGCGGCGTTGCCGATCATCATCCTATTCGCCATCTTCGGCAAGAAGATCGTCAACAATATCCAGTTCTCCGGCATCAAGTAGCCCCGCCCCCTTTCCTGGGTAACCCCCCCTCCCCCAACCCGAAAGGCACGTTCGATGAAACGCACCCTAGGACTGCTCGCGCTCGGCCTCATCGCCCCACTCGTGATGACCGCTTGCGGCAGCTCCGACGACAGCTCCTCCGGAGCCGGTGAGGCCGGCAGCGGCACCGGCCAGATCACCTACTGGCTTTGGGACTCCAACCAGCTGCCGGCTTACCAGAAGTGCGCCGACGCGTTCCAGCAGGCCAATCCGGACGTGCAGGTCAAGATCGAGCAGCTGGGCTGGAACGACTACTGGACGAAGCTGACCACCGGGTTCGTATCCGGAACCGCCCCGGATGTGTTCACCGACCACCTGCAGAAGTATCCCGAGTTCGCCAGCCAGGGTCTGCTGGTGCCGCTCGACGACCTGATCAAGCAGGACAACGTCGACCTGAACCAGTACGCCAAGGGTCTGGCCGATGTCTGGAAGGGCAACGACGGCAAGCAGTACGGCCTGCCCAAGGACTTCGACACCACCGGCATCTTCTACAACAAGGACATGGCGGCGGCGACCGGGGTCACCCAGGAGCAGCTGGACACCATGGAATGGAACCCCACCGACGGCGGCACGTACGAGGACACCATCGCCAAACTGACCATCGACAACAACGGGGTCCGCGGCGACGAACCCGGGTTTGACAAGACCAACGTCAAGACCTACGGCCTGGGCCTGGCCGGCGGCGGTTCCGGTCTGGGTCAGACCGAGTACAGCATGTACACCGGCAGCAACGGGTGGACGGCGACCGACGAGCTGTGGGCGACCAAGTACAACTACGACAGCCCCAAGTTCCAGGAGACCATCGCCTGGTGGAAGTCCCTGATCGACAAGGGCTACATGCCGCCGCTGGAGAAGACGGTCGGCGCCGGGACCAACCAGCAGTTCGGGGCCGGCAACTACGCCATGGTGACCGAGGGTTCCTGGAACACCGGTGCTTTCACCTCGATCAACGGCATCAACACGGGCATCGCACCCACCCCGATCGGGCCGGTCGGCCACCGGGCCAGCATGTACAACGGCCTGGCCGACTCCATCTGGAGCGGTTCGAAGAACCAGGCCGCCGCGTGGAAGTGGGTCAAGTTCCTGGGGTCGGCCGACTGCCAGAACATCGTCGGTGAGCAGGCCGTCGTCTTCCCGGCCATCCCGGCCGCGACCGAGAAGGCCGTGGCCGCATTCCAGGCCAAGGGCATCGACGTGACCCCCTTCACCGACCAGGTCAAGGACGGCAACACCTTCCTGCCGCCGGTCACCGAAAAGGCCGCCGAGGTCGCCGCGATCATGGGTCCGGCCATGGACGGGGTGATGGGCGGAACCGCCGACGTCAGCTCGCTGACCGACGCCAACTCCCAGGTGAACGCGCTGTTCCAGTAGTAGTCGTACCGGTCCGCGCCGCCGGGACCCCCGGCGGCGCGGACGTCGCTGCGTGGTCGTCGGACCCTCGGGACCGTCGACCGCACAAGGCTTTCCGGGTTCCGGTCGGTGGTCGGCGGATCAGGAACCCCGCCCCGGTCGATATCATTTCACCCATGGAGAAAGTCGGCTCGCCGTTCCCGGCTCTGTCCGAGGCCTCCCGCGCCGTCCTGGTCGATCTGCTGGTGCACGGCCCCCAGTCCCGGGCCGACCTGGCCCGACGCTCCGGGCTCTCCCCCGCCAGCCTCACCCGGATGATCCGCACCTTCGTCGAGACCGGCACGGTGAGCGAGTCCAAGGCGGCGTCGACCCAGCGGATGGGCCGGCCCTCCCAACCGATGGACGTCAACGTCGATCTCGCCCACCTCATCGGCATCAAGCTCTCCGCCGACCAGTTCGACACGGTGTCCACCGACCTGCGGGCGAAAGCGCTGACTCAGAGCGTCATCCCGATCCCCGATTCGAGGCCGGACGTCGTCATCGCGTCCATGGCCGACCACATCGCCGCGGCCACGGCCGCGGACCCATTGATATCGGCGGTCGGGGTGAGCCTGGCCGGGCCGGTATCCCCCCGGTCCGACGACGTGCACACCTCGCCGTTCCTGGGGTGGAGCGAAGTACCACTGGTCTCCCTGCTCGAGCAGGCCACCGGGCTGCCGGTGGTGGTGGAGAACGACGTGCGGGCGTTGACGGCGGCCGAACACTGGTTCGGCGCGGCCGCCGGCTGCACCGACTTCGTCCTCATCACCATCGGGACCGGAGTGGGCTGCGGGGTGGTGGTCAACGACCGGCTGGTCGACGGCATCAACGGCGGCAGCGGTCAGGTCGGCCACCTGCCGATCAGCGACGGGGGTCCGCTGTGCGAGCGGGGCCATCGCGGCTGTGCCCGGTCGTACCTGGCCTCGTCCTCGATCACCCGGCAGGTATCGGCCACCCTCGGCCGTCCGGTGGACTACGCACAGGTGCTCGCGCTCGCCGCCGCCGGAGAGCCGGTATCCGGCCGGGTGGTCGCCGAGGCCTGCCGCGCCCTGGGCACCCTGATCGGCATGGTCGTCTCCGTGACCGCGCCGGCCAAGGTCATCCTGTCCGGTGAAGGAGTGCCGCTCGCTGCCGCCCATCTGGGCGCGGTGGCGGATCGGGTCCGGGAGGTCCAGCACTGGACCCTGCCCGATGTTCCCATCGAGGTCGCACCGTTCACCTTCACCGAATGGGCCCGGGGAGCCGCGGTGATAGCGCTGCGCCATCAACTCGACAGCGCCGTCCGGATCGAGAGCTGACCCGGCCGCGGTGGGTCGACCTGGCATCGGCCACCGTGCCTGGTCGGCCGAACCTGCGCGGCCACCATCGAGCACCCTAGAACCGCTTGCCGAGATCCCTTGCCCCAAGAATGGCCTCGCGCCGGGCCTGGTCCCAGTCGCCGGTCAGGGTCGGGTGGAAACGGATCTCGGACACATCCTCGATCCCCGTCCAGTGCAGCCAGTCGGTGAAGTAGGTGGACTGGAAGTCCCGGCCGAACTCCGGTCCGAGCCCGGGTCCCCAGACGGCGCTGGTGTAGACGACGGCCGCCTTCTTGCCCCGGCCGGCCAGCAGATGGCGGTACCCGGCCTGCAGATCGACGCCGAACACCACGCCCGGCTGGGAGATCACGTCGATGAACTGCTTGAGGATGTACGGCACGCCGCCGTTCCACATCGGCACGCTGAACAGCACACGATCGAACGCGTCGAACCGGGCGAAGGTATCGAGGGCGGCACGCCAGGCCTCGGCGGCCGCACCTTCGGGATCCGCCCCGCCGAAGACCGTCATCTTCGCCGCGGCGGCGTCCGGCCCGAACTCGGGCAACGAACCGTCCCACAGATCCCAGGTCTGCACCTCGGCATCGGGGTGCACGTCGCGGAAGGCGTCAAGGAACACGCCGGCGATTCGCCGCGACTCGGACGCGGTTCCGCGTGGGCTCGAGGAGATGTGCAGCAGGTTGGTGGTCATGACGGTCCTCCTGAGATTCGACTCCCGGCTTACCGGACTGCGGTCCGGTTGTTGGAACGAGGATAAGCGGACTACAGTCCGAATTGCAAGGAGGTGTGATGACGAAGTCAAACCCGGTACCGCCACCGGCCGGCGGTACCGCCGGACCGCCGGCCGGAGATCACCGTCCGGCGCTGCCGTTGGCCGGTGACCAACCACCGGTACGCCGTGCCGCCGGTGGTGATGACGGTACGACTGGGAAGCGCCCGCCGGCGCCCGCGTTACCGTTCGCCGACGGCGGTCCGCCGGCACTGCGCGCCGACGCCGCGCGCAACCGGGCCAAGCTGCTGACCGCCTCGGCCACCTTGTTCCGCAACAAGGGCGTCGACACGGTCAGCCTGGACGAGATCGTCCGCACCGCCGGCGTCGGCAAGGGCACGCTGTTCCGGATCTTCGGCGACAAGAGCGGCCTGGCCGCGGCGCTGCTCGATGAACGGGAACGGGAGCTGCAGCAGCGCATGCTCTTCGGACCACCGCCGCTCGGACCCGGAGCCGGCGCGGCGGACCGGATCGGCGCGTTCGTCCGCGAGTACGTGGGCTACGTCGCCGAGCACGTCGATCTGGTGCGGATGAGTCAGACCGCCCGGCCGGACGCGCGGTTCGACAGCGGCGCCCACCAGTTCTGGCGGACCCACCTGGCGTACCTGGCCGGTGAGACCGGCCACCCCGATCCCCGGCTCGTCGCCGACGTTCTCCTGGCGGCGGTCACCGCCGAACAGGTCGGTCACTGGATCCGCCGCGACGGGCGGCCGGTCGGCGAGCTCGCCGACCGGCTGGCAGACCTGGCCGAATCACTCGTCCGACCCCCGACTTCGCGTCGAGCATGAACGACCCGCCTTCACGGCCGGGTCTGATGGCGACTTCTTCGTGATCGATGCGTCGTGCGGTCGGAGTCCGTTGCGGTTGAGCCGATCTCGGCGTCGGGATGTTCCGCGCGGGCCCGTTCGGCCTGCCGGCGCAGCCCGTCCAGCAGCAGATCGAGCCCGGCGCGGAACTGCTCGGCGTCGTCATGCGTCCGGAAGACGTCGAGAATGCTGTGCAGAAAGGGGAACTCGGCCTCGTCCAGGGCGCGCCACTGCTCGACGACCCCTTCCATGTACTGATCGCGGGTCATACTGCCGGCCGTCACCTCGGCGGGCGGCTGCTGGCCGAGGTCGGCGGCCAGCCCGATCACGAAGCCGATGACCGCAGAAGTGGCGTCGAACGACTGGCGGGGAGTCAGCCGCAGGCGCAGGACCTGACCACCCATGCGCTCGAACAGCTGGAGCGAGTTCGGCTGAAATCCGGTGTTGCGCAGGAAGTAACCGCTGAGCCAGGGGCGGGCATCGGCGGCGGCGAAGAGCGCCAACGCGATCCGCCGGATGGCCTCGATCGGGTCGTCCTCGTCCACGATCCCCTCGGTGTCCGCGAGGACGGATTCCAGGACGTGATCGGCGGCGCGGTCCAGCAGCTCGTCCTTGCTCTGCACGTACCAGTAGATGCTGCCGACGCCGCCGCCCAAACGTGCGGCCAGGGTGCGGAAGGTGAGGGCCGGCTCGCCGGCCTCGTCCAGCAGGCGGACCGTCTCGGTCAGCACCGTCTCCATGGAGTGCGAGGCGCGGCGGCGCTCGGGTCGGGTCCGACGTGGGTTCTGAATCACCCTTGCAGTCTATCGAACGCGGTTCTATAGTTCGAACTGCGTTCGGTTATCGAACGTCGTTCGATCTGAGAGGTTCCTGATGCCCACACCCCCACCGGCCGAGGCCGCCCGGGCCGCGACCACCGACCCGTCGATCGGCCAGGGCGTCCCGCCAGCTGCGTCGCCTCCCCCACCGGCGGCCGTCGGCAACCGCACCTACCCGTCCCTGCGGGCCGCCTGGATCCCACTCGCCGCGCTCTGCCTGGCTTTTTTCGTCGAGATGGTCGACAACACGCTGCTGACGATCGCGCTTCCGACCATCGGCCGCGACCTGCAGGGCAGCACCACATCTCTGCAGTGGATCACCGGGGCCTACTCGCTGACCTTCGGTGGGTTACTGCTGACCGCCGGGTCGGTCGCCGACCGCTTCGGCCGCCGCCGGGTCCTGTTGATCGGGCTCACCGGCTTCGGGCTGCTGAGCATGACCGTGCTTGCGGTGACCACCACCGGCGAACTGATCGCGCTCCGCGCCGGGCTGGGCATCGCGGCTGCGGCGATGGCGCCCATCACCAACTCGCTGGTGTTCCGCCTGTTCGACGATCAGGTGCTGCGCATGCGGGCGATGACAGTGATGATCGTCGTCGGCATGAGCGGTTTCATCCTCGGCCCGCTGATCGGCGGGACGGCCCTGGCGCACGTATGATGCGCCTGGTCAGTTCGACCCCGTCCATGCGTGGCATCCGGACGTCGGCGATCACCACGTCCGGCCGCCGCAACCGCACCAGGTCGACGACCTCGGGCCCGCCGTCCAGGTCGGCGACCACTTCGATGTCGGTCTCCCCGGCCAGCAGCAGGGCGATTCCGGAGCGGACGATGTACTCGTCGTCGACCACGACGACCTTGATCATCGCTCCGCCCCGTCCGGGGACCCGACGACCTCCGCGGCGCGCGCGGGGTGGCTCACCGACGGAACCGTTGGTCCGGTGGAGACCGGCAGCCGAGCGGCCACCCGGAAGCCGCCCGGATCCGTGGGTCCGGCCGAGAAATCGCCACCGGCGACTGCCACGCGCTCGCGGAGGCCGGCCAGCCCGTGGCCACCGGCGGAATCGGCCGCCGTCTGCGCGTCCGATCCGGCCGGCGAGCGTACGCCGACGCCGTCGTCCTCGACGGCGACCGTCACCTTCTCCGGTTCCCATTCGATCGTGACGACGACCCGCGCGCCGGCCCCGAGATGCTTGGTGACGTTGGTCAGCGCCTCCTGGATGACCCGGTAGGCGGCCAGGTCGACGCTGGCGTCGAGCCGTTGCGGTTCGCCGGTGACTTCCAGCGCCGCGACGACCCCGGACGAACGAACGGCCGCGAGCACCTGGTCGACCTGCGCCAGCCCGGGCGTCGCCGCCTCACCACGTGGGTCACCCTCGGTCTCCCGCAGCAGGGCCAGCAGCCGGCGCAGCTCACCCATGGCGCGCTGCCCGGAGTCCTCGATCAGGGCCAGGGAGTCCGCGGCCCGGTCGGGGTCGGTGCGCACCACGCGCCGGGCGCCGGCCGCGTGCAGGACCATGATGGTCACCGAATGAGCGACGATGTCGTGCAGCTCGCGGGCGATGCGCAGGCGTTCCACGGACACGGCCTGATCGGCGATCGCCCGTTGCTGCTCGACCTCGTGCTGATGGGCCGCCTCGAGTTCGGCCAGCCGCCGCTGATGCCGACCCGACCACCAACCGATCGTCCAGGCCAGGACGAATCCGGCCGTGTAGAAGACCGCCGAGCCGACGGCGGAGGTCAGCCGGCCATCCGGTGACGCCTGCATGACGGCCCGGCCGACCAGCAGCGAGATCGGCACGACCGCGCCCGCCAGGCACCACAG
This sequence comes from Nakamurella sp., assembly GCA_044223435.1. Taxonomy (GTDB): domain Bacteria; phylum Actinomycetota; class Actinomycetes; order Mycobacteriales; family Nakamurellaceae; genus Nakamurella. The sequence continues at coordinate 70,634 of JBGALY010000016.1, read as the reverse complement.
GGACACCCGCGGCGCGCGGAGCTGGGCGACCCCGGCCAGCGCGATCAGCGGAATCACGAATGGGAAGTAGTAGTCGGTGACCAGCAGCGGCGGGACCGACATCACGATGGTGGCGGCGAAGACGAGGACGGGTGCCCGCCAGCGGAACAGCAGCAGCGCGACACCGGCGAACGAGTAGACGACGATCGCGACGCGTTCGGCGGCGGTGACGCCCTCGGGCCGCAGCAACCGGGAGAAGACCAGCACATCGACCAGGAACGCCAGGGGGAGCACGACGAGGTCGACGCGGTGCGCCAACCTGAATCGTGCGGTCTCGGACCTGGTCAGCAGAGCCACCAGAAGATAGTGCACCAGTCGGCCGGGCCGGCCGTGACCGACTTGACGGCGATGGCGGCGGGCCGGTCCAGGGTGCCCGGCACCGTTCCGACCGGCGCCGGCTCGGCCGCCGGCACGGCACCCAGTCGGTGCAACGTGGTCCACAACGGCTCGCGCTCGTCCCACGAGCGGATGACGGCGGCCCGGTCGATGACGACGGCCGGCGTGCCCGCCACCGGATGCCTCAGCCGGATCATCGCGGACGACCGGTCCTGCGCGGTGGGTTCGTCGATCAGCAGGATCTCGTCGATCGCCCGGGTGGCTGCACCGACGTGCACGACCAGATCGCTGGGCGGATCCCGGAGATCGGACGGATCGACGTGGACGAGAAAGGCATCGCCGTGCAGCAGCACACCCGGCCGCCGGATGCCGGCCCGCTGCGAGAGCAGCCAGCCGCGATCCGGACCCTGTGGATGCGACAACTCAGCCCTCCCGGCATTCGGCGTCCGCCCCTCCCCGTCGTGGCGCGCCACCGCAACCGCGTACCCCTCGTCCGCGATTGCCGATGGTGGCTGCCGCCCGAGGCGACGCACCGACCCCCTCTTCCTGCCCGGTCAGCTTGGCGGGTCATCCGGCGGGACGCATCAGGCTGTGTAGGGAAATCGCTGTGGGCACCCTGGTCAGAGCGGCGCGCCGGATGTATGACCTGGGTCATACGCCATTCGGGTGGTCTGTTCGCTTATCCGGTGGGGCCGAACCGTTCCACCCGGACGTCGGGCGACGGACAGCCCAGCTCCACGAGCAGCTGGCTGGCGAATTCCGCGAAACCGGCGGACCCACAGACGAACGTCGTCTCATGGCAGGTCGCCAGGGGGCGCAACTCGTCGGTGGTCAACCGGCCCGCCGGCCGATCACCGTAGGGCGTCCGGCTCAGCGCGATCAACGCACCGGCCGCGGCGAGCTCGTCCGGGAACGGCAGATCCGGCAGGGTGCGCGCCGATACGGCCAGTTGCAGCAGGTCGGGCCGGCCCAGAGCCCGCGCGTGCCGGAGCATCGCCACCAGCGGCACCGCGCCACTGCCGCCGGCGACGCCGATCGCCGGCATCGTCGCGTCCCAGACGAACCAGCCGCCGATCGGGCCGCGCACCTCCAACTCGTCGCCCGGCGCGACCTCGTCGGCCAGGAACGGCGACACCTCGCCGTCCTGGATGCGTTCCACCCACAGCTCGACCAGCGGGTCCGACGGCGGCGAGGCCACCGAGTAGGACCGTTGCGCGGTGTACCCGTCGGGCGCCCGGAGCCGGACCACGTAGTGCTGGCCGGGCAGGTGGTCGATCCGGTCGTGCACGTCGAGCCGCAGGATCACCGCATGGACGGTCGGGTGCATCACCTCGCGCACGGTGGCCGTGGTCCATCGACCGGTCGGCGCCGGCGCGAAGGCGGGCACCGCCCCACCGGGCGTCATCTGCGAGCCGGCCGGCGCCGGGTTCGCGTCGTCGAGCGTGTCAGTCACCCTGGTACCTCTGCTCCAGCCACGGATCGCCCCGGTCGTGGTAGCCGTTGCGTTCCCAGAATCCCTGCTGATCATGATCGAGCAGGGTGATCCGGGAGATCCACTTGGCCGACTTCCAGAAGTACAGGTGCGGTACCAGCAGCCGGACCGGTCCGCCGTGATCACGCGGCAACGGCCGACCCTCGTGGGCCCACACCACCCAGGCCTTGCCCTCGGTGACGTCGGCCAGCGGCAGGTTGGTCGTGTACCCGGTGGAGGACGTGGCCAGCACGAAGCTTGCCTCCGGCTTCGGTCGCGCCGCCGCGAGCAGGGTGTCGACGCTGACCCCGTCGAAGTTGGTCGCCAGCTTGGACCAGGTCGTCACGCAGTGGATGTCGCCCTCGTACCGGGACGCGGGCAACGCATGCGCCTGCGCCCAGGTCCAGGTGGTCGGCTCGTCGACCAGACCGTCGACGGTGATCGACCAGCGTTCCGGCTCGATGCGCGGGGTGACCTCGGCGGTGAGCACCGGCCAGTCCGCGCCGACGTCGTACTGGCCCGGCGGCAACCGGGGGTCGCGCTGCCGACGCCCGGTGAAGCCGCGGGTGAATCCGGCCATCACACCTCCTGGATTTGTTCGTTCGACCGAACCATCATCCCCGACCGGTCGGGGCACGTCACCGCGGCTTGATGTGCGGGGCGAGCACCGGGCAGGCGGCGCAGCTCAGGGCGGGATCGTCGTGCTCGTGCGGTTCCTCCGCCACCGGGTGGGGCGGATTGCGGATGGTGACCAGGGCCAGCAGACCGCCGGCGGCACACACCGCGCCCGCGATCAACACGGCCCGGTGGAATCCGGCGGACATCATGGCGGGATCGGCGTAGGCCGCCGGGCTCAGCCCGGCCAGCGCCGGCAGCACCGCGACCGCGATCAAGCCGGCCACCCGGGCCACGTCGTTGTTGATCGCCGAGGCCACACCCGCCTGATGGTCCGGGGCCGCCGCCAGCACAGTGGAGGTCAGCGGGGCGACGGTGGTCGACAGGCCCAGCCCGAACAGCAGCATCGGGCCCAGGACCGCGCCGAGATAGGTGGCGCCGGCATCGACCCGGGACAGCCAGACCATCGCCAGGCCGGCCACGATCGGGCCGACCGTCATCGGCAGGCGTGGCCCGATCCGGGCCGCCAGCTTCCCCATCCGCGCGGAGAGCAACAGCATCATCACGGTGATCGGCAGGGTCGCGGCACCGGCGGCGACCGGGCTGAACCCGGCCACCAGCTGCAGCTGGACCGGCAGCAGGAACAGCGCACCGGCCAGCGCCGCGTACACGGCGAAGGTCACCAGGTTGGCCGCGGTGAACTGCCGCTGCCGGAACAGCCCGAGGGGCAGCAGCGGGTCCGCGGTGCGGGTCTCCACCAGCAGGAACAGGGCGAGCAGCACCGCCCCGGTCGCGGTGACCGCGATGGTCACCGGGGTCCACCCGGTGGCCGGGCCTTCGGTCAGCCCGTAGATCACCCCGCCCAGGCCGACCGAGGCGAGCACCGCCCCCGGCACGTCCAGCCGGCCCGTCGCCTGCTCGTCGCGGGATTCCGGGACGTACCGCCGGGCCAGCACGACCACGACGACCGCGATCGGCAGGTTGATCAGGAAGACCAGCCGCCAGCCCCACGGGGCGACACCGACGAGCAGGCCGCCGATGATCGGCCCGAGCGCGGTGGCCACACCGCCCAGCCCGGACCACGCGCCGACCGCGGTGGACCGGTCCTCCCGGCGGAACGAGGCCTGCAGGATGGCCAGTGACCCCGGGGTCAGCAGCGCCGCGCCCGCCCCCTGCAGGGCGCGCATCGCGATGAGCACGCCGGTGCTCGGAGCTGCCGCGCAGCCGACCGACGCCAGGGTGAACCAGATGACGCCGATGATGTAGACCCGGCGCCGGCCCATCCGGTCCCCCAACGACCCGCCGAGCAGCAGCAGACCGGACAAGGTCAGGGTGTAGGCGTTCAGCGTCCACTGCAGTGCGGTCAGCCCGCCGCCGAGGTCCTCGCCGATCCGGGGCAGCGCGACGTTGACCACGGTGCCGTCGAGCATGGCCAGGCCGCTGCCGAGAACCGTCGCGGTGAGCACCCACTTCCCGCGCGCGGACGCGTACGCCAGCGCGACGGGCGGGCCCGGCTGCGCGTTCGTCTGCTGGCCCGCCACCGGCTCGCCTCCGTTCCGTCCGTTCCCGGACTGATCGACCCCAGTGTGCGCCGCGCCCCTCCCCCGCGGACCACGTCGGCCGGCGCACCCCTCCCGCGCGGATCAAGTGGGCCGGCGCGGATCAACTGCCGCGGCAGGTGACGGGAGGGACGCACGTCGACGACTTCGTCCGCGCCGAAGGATCATCTCTGCGTACGGTAGGCGTCCATGGGCCGGACGGACGAGGCGTCGTTGTTGATCCACGCCCCCGCCGCGCGGGTGTGGGCGGCCCTCGCCGACCCGCAGGCCCTGCAGGTCTGGTTGCCGCCGACCGGGATGACCGGTCGGGTGGAACATTTCGATCTGCGGACCGGCGGCTCCTACCGGATGGTGCTGACCTACCGCGACCCGGGCGTCGGGAAGTCGACCGCCGATTCCGACGTCGTGCAGGGCCGGTTCGTCACGGTGGACGACGGCGACCGGATCCTTCAGGCGGTCGATTTCGTCTCCGACGACCCGGATTTCGCCGGCACCATGACCATGACCTGGTCGCTGGCGGTGCGGGGGTCGTCGACCCTGGTCACGTTCCGCGCCGACGACGTCCCGCCGGGCATCGGGGCGCTGGATCACGCCCGGGGACTGACGGATTCGCTGGTCGGGCTGGCCCGCTACGTGGAGCGGCCGAACCGCTGATTTCGCCGGGGGCGAACTCCGTCCGGGCCGGGGAACAAACCCACGCTCAAGAGCCTTGAGTGCTTCAGACTCAACTCTTGAAGGGTGTTCAGATGACCGATATCCGCCGCCTGCCGGTGCTGTCCCTGTCCGACGTCGTCGTCCTGCCCGGCATGGTGGTGCCGATCGAGCTGGACGAGCCCGCCCAGGCCGCCCTGGACGCGGCCCAGGCCGCCGCCGAGGCATCCGGATCGACCGAGCCGAGGAAGGGCGAGCTGCTGCTGGCGCCGCGGCTACCCGACCGTTACGCCACCTTCGGCGTCGTCGCCACCATCGAGCAGGTCGGCCGGCTCGCCGGCGGCGCACCGGCGGCGGTGCTGCGCGCCGGGCAGCGGGCCCGCATCGGGACCGGCGTGTCCGGGCCGGGCGCCGCGCTGTGGGTGGAGGCCGAGCTCGTCTCCGACGAGGCCACCGCCGAGCAGACCGCCCGGGCCAAGGAGCTGGCCGCCGAGTACAAGTCGCTGGTGATTGCCAACCTGCAAAAGCGCGACGCCTGGCAGGTGATCGACACGGTCGAGAAGATGACAGACCCGTCGGTGCTGGCCGATGCGGCCGGCTGGGCCCCGTACCTGACCGCCGAGCAGAAGCGGCAGATCCTCGAGACTCCGGACGTGGTCGCCCGTCTCGAGCTGTTGATCGAGTGGACCAGGGCCCATCTGAACGAGATGGACGTCGCCGAGAAGATCCGCGACGACGTCCGCGAGGGCATGGAGAAGTCGCAGCGCGAGTTCCTGTTGCGTCAGCAGCTCGCGGCGATCCGCAAGGAGCTCGGTGAGGGTGAGCCCGAAGGTGCCGAGGACTACCGCGGTCGCGTGGAGCGGGCCGACCTGCCGGAGAAGGTCCGGGAGTCGGCGCTGCGCGAGGTCGGCCGGCTGGAGCGGGCCAGCGACCAGAGCCCCGAGTCCGGCTGGATCCGCACCTGGCTGGACACCGTGCTGGAGCTGCCCTGGCAGAGCCGGACCGAGGACAAGACCGACGTGACGGCCGCCCGCGCCGTGCTCGACGCCGACCACCACGGCCTGGAGGACGTGAAGGACCGGATCACCGAGTACCTGGCGGTCCGCAGCCGGCGGGCCGAACGCGGTCTGCAGGTGGTGGGCGGTCGCGGCTCCGGCGCAGTCCTGGTGCTGGTCGGTCCGCCCGGCGTCGGCAAGACGTCACTGGGCGAGTCGGTCGCCCGCGCCCTCGGGCGGAAGTTCGTCCGGGTCGCGCTGGGCGGCGTGCGGGACGAGGCCGAGATCCGCGGCCACCGGCGCACCTACGTCGGTGCGTTGCCCGGCCGGATCGTCCGGGCCATCACCGAGGCCGGTTCGATGAACCCGGTGATGCTGCTGGACGAGATCGACAAGGTCGGCAGCGATTACCGGGGCGACCCGGCGGCCGCACTGCTCGAGGTGCTGGATCCGGCGCAGAACCACACGTTCCGCGACCACTACCTGGATCTGGACCTCGACCTGTCCGACGTGCTGTTCCTGGCCACCGCCAACGTCCTGGAGACCATCCCGTCCGCCCTGCTGGACCGGATGGAACTGATCACCATGGACGGTTACACCGAGGACGACAAGGTCGCCATCGCCCGCACGCACCTGCTGCCCCGGCAGCTGGAGCGGGCCGCGCTGGACGCCGCCGAGGTCACCGTCACCGACGCCGCGCTGCGCAAGCTGGCCGCCGACTACACCCGGGAAGCCGGGGTCCGGCAGCTGGAACGGTTGATCGCCAAGGTGTTCCGCAAGGTCGCCACGGGGCTGTCGTCCGGCGCCGCCCAGGCTCCGGTCACGGTCGACGAGGCCGACCTGCGCGGGCTGATCGGCCGGCCCCGGTTCACCTCGGAGACCGCCGAGCGCACCTCGGTGCCGGGCGTGGCGACCGGACTGGCGGTCACCGGGATGGGCGGCGACGTGCTGTTCATCGAGGCGTCGGCAGAGCCGGTCTCGGACGGAACCGAGCCGGGCAAGGGGTCGAGCCTGACCCTGACCGGGCAGCTGGGCGACGTGATGAAGGAGTCGGCGCACATCGCACTGTCCTTCATCCGGTCCCATCCGGAGGAGGTCGGCATCGCGCCCGGCGCGCTGAACCGGACCATCCACCTGCACGTGCCGGCCGGTGCGGTCCCGAAGGACGGCCCGTCGGCGGGCGTCACCATGGTGACCGCGCTGACGTCGCTGGCCACCGGCCGGCCGGTCCGCTCGGACGTCGCGATGACGGGTGAGGTCACGCTCAACGGCAAGGTGCTGCCGATCGGCGGGGTGAAGCAGAAGCTCCTCGCCGCCCAGCGGGCCGGGGTGACCACGGTGTTCATCCCGCTGCGCAACGAGCCGGACCTGGACGACGTTCCGTCGGAAATCCTGGACGCGCTCACCGTCATCCCGGTGGGTGACGTGCGGCAGATCTTGGCCCAGGCGTTGGAGCCGGCCGCGGGCTCGGCCGAGGTGGCCGCAGCGGCCTGAGTTCGAATTCCCGGGGCGCGCCACCGGTCATTCAAGACCGGCGGTGCGCCCTTCCGGCGTCGGGAGCCATCTCGCCGATCGGGAATCCACCCGGGCTCAGACGCGGATGGCGACCTTTCCGTTGACCCGGCCCGCCGCGAGGTGGCCGACGGCCGCGGGCACCTGGTCCAGCGGGTAGGTCCGGTCGATGCTCGGAATCACCCGGCCGGCCGCGACGTATCCCGCCAGGACCTCGCTGTCACTGCCCCGCTCCTTGGCAGCCAGACCGGTGAGACGCTGACCGATGAACGGGGTCAGCATCATCGCCCGCACCTGCCGGCCGATGCCGCCGGTCAGGTTGCCCTTGCTCTCACCGCCGACAATGACGGCCGTTCCGGTCGGGGTGAGGGCCCGGCGCAGCCGGGACAACGGCGAATTGCCGGCGATGTCGATGATCAGGTCGTAGTGCTGCGCGCCGTCGGCAAAGTCGTCACGGGCGTAGTCGAGGACCTCGTCCGCACCCAAACCCCGGACCAGGTCCCGCTTGCCGGCGCTGCACACCCCGGTGACGTGCGCTCCCGCGGCCTTGGCCAGCTGCACCGCGTAGCTGCCGACGCCCCCGGAGGCGCCGGTGATCAACACCCGCTGCCCCGCCTGGAGCCCCCCGGCGGCCAGCGCCTGCAACGCGGTGCCCCCGGAGACCCCGATGACCGCCGCCTGTTCGAAGGTGACGTTGGCGGGCTTGTGGGCGAGCTTGTCGGCGCGGGCCGCCGCGTACTCGGCGAACGAGCCCCGGCTCATCCCGAACACCTCGTCACCAATCCTGAACGCGGTGACCGCTGAACCGACCGCGACGACCGTGCCGGCCACGTCGATGCCCGGCACCCGGTTCTTCGGGCGGCGGAGCCCGAAACCGATGATCCGCATGAGATAGGGCGTGCCGGTCATCAGGTGCCAGGTACCCCGATCGAGGCCGGCCGCCTGTACCCGCAGCAGTACCTCGTGCTCGGCGATCTCGGGTCGCTCGATGGTCGCCGATCGCAGCACGTCCGGCGAGCCGTAGCGGTCCTGCACGATCGCCCGCATGGTTCGGGCGGACGTCGTTGGTGCTGCGGCCGTGATGGCGTCGGTGGTCGCCGCACGGGTGGCGTCAGTTCTCATGATCGCGTGCCTTTCAGAGGTGAGGTCCTGGTCCGCGGGGTGCCCGGGACGAGGGGGTTCGGGTCAGCGGGTCGGCGGAGCCGCGATCGAGGCGTTCCTGGCCGCTGGTCGACCCTCGATGTCCGGCCGCTTCGTACTAAGTAAGAGACTATAGTACTAAGTACAAATTGGCTAGTGCTCGGAGGCGCGAAGATGACCGGACCAGTCCGTGGCACTGCCCGGGAACGCATTCCGCTGAGCCGGGACCGGGTCCTGGCCGGCGCGATCACGGTCGCCGACGCCGGCGGGATCGGTGGGCTCACCATCCGCACGCTCGCCCAGGAACTCGGTGTCAAGCCGATGTCGGTGTACTACTACGTCGCCAACAAGGACGAGATCATCGACGGGATCGTCGATCTCGTGTACGGGGAGATCGACCTGCCGGCGCCCGGCAGCGACTGGCGCGGCCAGATGAGGCGGCGGGCTCATTCGGCTCGCCGGGTGCTGGGAAATCATCCGTGGGCCACCCCGCTGCTGCAGTCGCGCCTCAACCCCGGGCCGGCGACGCTGCGTCACCACAACGCCTTCATCGCGACCCTGCGGACCGCGGGCTTCTCGGTGCGGCTGACCGCGCACGCTTTCGCGCTCATCGACAGTTATGTCTTCGGGTTCGCCCTGTCGGAGAACGCCCTGCCCATTCACGGCCCGGAGAGCGTCGCCGACACCGCGGCGTCGATGATGCACCTCTTCGACGCCACGGCTTACCCGTCGCTGCTCGAGTTCACCATGGAGCACGTCATGCGTCCCGACTACGACTTCGGCGACGAATTCGAGTACGGGCTCACCGTCATCCTGGACGCCCTGGCCCGGGCACTCGCCGATAGTGGTGACGACCGGACGCGCCCTTTGCCCGATTGAGGTTGACTGTCGGATAGTGGAGAGCGCAGGAAATGATCCGGCCGTGCACATGACCGAGTTCCGCTCCCGAAGGGATCGCTCCAATCGCCGGCCCGCCTCCACCGGCCGCAAGGCAGCCGGGGCCGCGTGCTCTCAGGTCTGCCCCGAACCCATATCCGATGCGTGGACATCCCGAGGAGCGAAGCCGTGACGAGCCAGCTGGTCGCGACCAAGCTCTACATCCCCAGGCTCCGGCGGAATTCGGTGGACCGACCCCGGCTCAGCGGGCGGCTGGGCCGCGGGTCCGACGCCCGGCTGACGCTCGTCTCGGCGCCGGCCGGGTTCGGCAAGACCACGCTGCTGACCGCATGGCTCGCCGGCCCGGACCGGGCAGACCGGTCCGTGGCCTGGCTCTCCCTCGATCAGAACGACAGCCGACCCGGCACGTTCTGGACCTACGTGATCACCGCCCTGCAGACGGCGGTGCCGGGCGTCGGAGCCGGGGTGCTCCCGTTGCTGCAGTCGACCCCACCGCCGATCGAGACCGTCCTTGCCGCGGTGCTCAACGATCTGTCGGCCGTCCCGCGGGAGGTCGACGTGGTGCTCGACGACTACCACCTCGTCGATGGTCCCGACATCGGAGCCGGCGTGACGTTCCTGCTGGACCATCTACCGCCACAGATCCACCTGGTGATCAGCAGCCGCGCCGATCCGGCCCTCCCGCTGGCTCGATTGCGGGCGCGCGGTGAGCTGGTCGAGGTCCGCGCCGCCGACCTGCGGTTCACCCCCGACGAAGCGGCGGCCTACCTCACCGACGTGACCGGTCTCGAACTGGAGCCGGCGGACATCGCCGCGCTGGAGGGACGCACCGAGGGATGGATCGCCGCCCTTCAGCTGGCCGCACTCTCGATGCAGGGACGAACCGACGTCGGCGGCTTCATCGCCGGCTTCGCCGGCGACGACCGGTACATCGTCGACTATCTGGTCGAAGAGGTGCTGCAGCGGCAGACCCCTGCGGTACGCACCTTCCTGCTGCGCACCTGTCTGCTGGATCGGCTGAACGGCCCCCTGTGCGATGCCGTGACGGCCGAGCCCGGCGGCAGGGCCACCCTGGAGGCACTGGACCGCGCGAATCTCTTCCTGGTCCCGCTCGACGACAACCGCCACTGGTACCGCTACCACCACCTCTTCGCGGACATGCTGCGGGCCCATCTCCTGGACGAAAGGCCCGACGAGGTCAAGGAGCTGCATCGGCGGGCCAGCCGGTGGTACGACCTGGACGGGCAACCGGCCCCGGCGATCCGCCACGCGCTGGCGGCCGGCGATGTCGAGCGGGCCGCGGACCTGGTCGAGCTGGCCGGTCCGGAGCTGCGCCGGACCCGTCAGGAGGCCACCATCCGGGCGTGGCTGGATGTCATCCCCGACGAGGTCGTGCGAGCCCGGCCGGTCCTGGCGATCGGTCTCATCGGGGTCCTGATGGCCGCCAACGAGTTCGACGGCATCGACGAACGGCTTCGAGATGTGGAACGCCGGCTGGCGGCGAGCGACCGCACCGACCCGGAAGTGCCCGGCGGGGCGCTGATCGTCGTCGACGGGAAGGAGCTTTCCCGCCTGCCCGGGGTGATCGAGATGTCCCGGGCGGGCCTGGCGATGGTCAGTGGTGATCTCCCCGGCACGCTCCGGCACGCCCGGCTGGCGATGGATCGGGCGCCGGCCGACGACCATGTGACGCGGGCCGGAGCCGCGGCTCTCTCGGGGCTGGCGTGCTGGGCGGACGGAGATCTCGAGGCCGCGGCCCGGGCCTACGGAGCCGCGGTCGACGGGCTGCAGCGGGCCGAGCACATCGCCGACGTGCTGGGTTGTTCGATCGCCATCGCCGACATCCGCATCACCCAGGGTCGCCTCGGTGATGCGCTCCGTACGTACGAGCAGGCCTTGCAGCTCGCATCCGCCCAGCCCGGTCCAGTGCTGCGGGGAACGGCCGACATGTACGTCGGGATGAGCCAGATCGCCTGTGAACGAGGCGATCTGACCGCCGCCGCCGACCACCTGCGACGCGGCCAGGAGCTCGGCGAGCACATCGGGTTGCCGCAGAACCCCTACCGGCGGCGGGTCGCGATGGCCCGAATTCGGCAATCACGGGGCGATCTGGCCGGCGCCCTCACCCTGCTCGACGAGGCGCAACGCGTGTACGTGGGTGACTTCTCCCCGAACGTGCGGCCCGTCCGGGCGCAGCAGGCACGGGTCCTGGCCGCACAGGGCAACATCCCGAAGGCCTTGGAGTGGGCCCGGGAGCTGGGCCTGCGGGTGGACGACAAGCTCTCCTACGTCAGGGAATTCGAGCACATCACCCTCGCCCGCATCCTGCTGACCCAGGGCGCGACGAGCGGCGATCGCGCTTCGCTCCGGCCGGTCACCCGCCTGCTGGAGAACCTGCTGTCGGCGGCCGACGCCGGCGGCCGGACGGGCAGCCTCATCGAGGTCCTGGTGCTGCAGGCGCTCACCCGGCGCGCCGGTGGCGACACCGCAGGTGCACTCACCGCTCTGGACCGGGCACTGACCCTGGCCGAACCGGAGGGCTACGTCCAGGTGTTCGTGGGCGAGGGAGCGCCGATGGCATCCCTGCTGACCGCGGTCGCGGCCCGGCGGACCGGGTCGGACCACATCCGGCGGCTCCTGAACGCCTTCGCCGGGGACGGCGCGACTACTCCCGCCCCGTCCGCAGCCGAGCGGATGGACCGCCGCGGACCAGGTCCGGCCGAGTCGCTGAGCGACCGCGAGCTGGATGTGTTGCGGCTGCTGGCGACCGATCTGGACGGTCCGGCGATCGCCCGCCGGCTCTTCGTGTCCCTCAACACCATGCGGACGCACACCAAGAGCATCTACGCCAAGCTCGGCGTGAACAGCCGGCGGGCCGCGGTCCGGCGGGCGGCTGAGCTCGACCTGCTCGCGCACGTCCCCGACCGCTGATCTGTCGACCGGCGCCCGCCACCCGGCCGTCGTCCGGCCGACCTCACCAGTTCCGGCCGCCCGGGGTCACCACCTCAATCACCACTCGTGGTGATGCCCGCTCACCACATCGGCTCCTACCTTTCGATCACACCGGCACACCGCCGGGAGATTCCCGGAGCGGATCCGTGATGAGAGGGGGCCCGATGAGTCACTTTTCGACCACCGGCGGGGCCGTACGGTACGAGATTCGCCTCAAGGGGCACCTGGACGGCCGCTGGGCCGCCTCGTTCGACGGGCTGACCCTCACCACCAACGGCGACGGCACCACCACGATCCACGGCCTCGTCGTCGACCAGTCGGCGCTGCACGGCCTGCTCCAGCGGGTGCGGGACGTCGGCCTGCCGCTGATCTCCGTCACCCCGGCCGGCACCGACCGGACCGAGGCCGACCAGACCGATCCACCCAGCACCCCACCCCGATGACCAGCCTTCCGACCAAGGAGAACGACATGTCGACCACCGCGAACCCCGCCCCGGGCACCACCAGGCAACGAATTCCGATGACGTCGCTGAGGAAGACGTCACTGACCGCCGGCGTGCTCTACCTCATCACCTTCGTCTCGATCCCGACCCTGTTCCTCTACGGGCCGGTGAAGCGGTCGGACTACGTGCTGGGCGCCGGTCCGGACACCGCCGTCCTGATCGGCGGTCTCCTCGAGGTGATCGTGGCCCTCGCGTGCATCGGGACCGCCGTCGTGCTGTTCCCCGTCGTCCGCCGGCAGAACGAGGGCGCGGCGCTGGGGTTCGTCGGGATACGGATCCTGGAAGCGGCCACCATCGTCGCCGGGGTCGTCAGCCTGCTTTCCATCGTCACCCTGCGCCAGGCCGGGGCCGGAGCCGATGCCGTGTGGACCGGGCAGTCCCTGGCCGCCCAATACCACTGGACGTTCACGCTCGGACAGGCCCTGCTGCCCGGATTCAACGCCCTGCTGCTCGGCACGTTGCTGTACAGGTCCCGCCTCGTCCCCCGGTGGCTGCCCACGCTGGGCCTGGTCGGAGCACCCATCATCTTCGCCTCGGTGCTCGCCAAGTACTTCGGCGTCTACGACGAGCTGTCCGCGTGGTCGGGCCTCGCCGCCCTGCCCATCGCCGTATGGGAATTCTCGCTCGGTGTCTACCTGACCGTCAAAGGCTTCCGGCCGTGCCGGATCACCAGCGAGATGGCTTCTGAGGCAGCGCGTTCCAGCCGCGAAACCGTCGCCTGACCGCACCCGTTCCCGCCGGCCCGACGGCGGCCGATGCCCGGCCGCCCCGGCGCGGACGACGGCTCTCCCCCTGTCCACCATCACACGGCGACCGACGCCCGGGAGCCGCTGGTGGAAACGAACATCCCCCCGTTGCGACCATCTCCGGCGAAGGACGAACAACATGATCGAAGTCGAGAACCTCAGCAAACGCTACGGCACCACCACCGCGGTCGACGGCGTGAGTTTCGTGGTGCGGCCCGGAACCGTCACCGGATTCCTCGGCCCGAACGGTTCCGGCAAGTCCACCACCATGCGGATGATCGCGGGTCTCGACCGGCCCACCGCCGGCCGGGTCACCGTCAACGGCAAGGATTATCGCACCAGCACCGCCCCGATGGCCGAACTCGGGGTCCTGCTCGAGGCCAAGGCCGTGCACACCGGCCGATCGGCCCGCAACCACCTGCTCGCCCTGGCCCAGACCAACGGGATCACCCGGCGGCGCGTCGACGAGGTGATCGACATGGTCGGGCTGCGCGAGGTCGCCTCGAAGCGGGTCGGCGGGTTCTCCCTCGGCATGGGCCAACGGCTGGGGGTGGCCTCGGCACTGCTGGGCAACCCGCAGACCGTGGTCCTCGACGAACCGGTCAACGGGCTGGATCCCGAAGGGGTCCGCTGGATGCGGACCATGCTCAAGGGCCTGGCCGCGGACGGGCACACCGTCTTCGTATCGTCCCATCTGATGAGCGAGATGGCCCAGACCGCAACGCGCCTGGTGGTCATCGGCCGGGGTCGGCTGATCGCCGACACCACCGTGGACGACTTCGTCGCCCGTGCCTCGACCCACTCGGTGACCGTCCGCACCCCGGAGGCTGCCCGCCTGCGGGAGTTGCTCGCCGGCCCGGACACCACCCTCACCGCCGATGGCCGGCGGCCCGACGTGCTCCTGGTCGACGGGCTGACCGCGGACCACGTCGGCGCGGTCGCGTGGCAGCACCACATCCCCGTCTTCGAGCTCACCGTCCAACAGGCATCCCTGGAGGAAGCGTTCATGTCCCAGACCAACCAATCCGTCGCGTACCGCGCCACCGACCGCACCGGCACCACCCCCGCGGCGGTGACCCGATGACCGCCACCCTGGACCTGGCCGACACCGTCAGCGCCCGCAGCCGCCTGCGGGTGACCCCGTCCCGCGTGGTGATCTCCGAGTGGACCAAGTTCCGCTCGCTGCGATCCACCGCGTTCACGCTGCTGACCGCCGTCGCGTTGATGGTCGGACTGGGCGCCCTGTTCGCGGCGATCGCCGCCGGCCAGGCCGGCGGCCTGGACCCTGGCCAGACGGCGGTCTCGACGTCCCTGACCGGAACCTTCTTCGCGCAGCTGGCGATCGGCGTGTTGGGCGTGCTGCTGATCAGCGGTGAGTACAGCACCGGGATGATCCGCTCGTCGTTGACGGTGGTGCCGCGCCGGCTGCCGATGCTGTTGGCCAAGATCGCGGTGTTCGGCGGTGTGGTGTTCATGACCATGCTGATCGCGGGCGTCGTGGCCTTCGTCGTCGGGCAGGCCCTGCTGCGGGGACAACGGCTGGACGTGGCCCTGTCCGACCCGGACGCGCTGCGGTCGGTGGTCGGTGCGGCGTTGTACCTGACCGCGGCCGGCATCGCCGCACTCGCGATCGGGGCGCTGCTGCGCAATACCGCGGCCGCGATCACCAGCTTCGTCGCCGTGTTCTTCGTGATCCCGCCGCTGACCTTGCTGCTTCCCACATCGGTCACGGAGCCCGTCGTGCGGTACCTGCCGACCAGCATCGGGAGCGTCCTGACCGGCGGCACCCCGGGTGCCGATTCGCTGGCGCCGTGGACCGGGTTCGGCGTGCTGTGCGGGTACGCGGCGCTCCTGATCGGCTTCGCCACGTGGCGGTTGGGTCGCACCGACGCCTGACCGACCGCTGGTCGGTGGCAATGCCCGACGGCGGCCCGGTCCGGGGATTCCCCGGGTCGGGCCGCCGTTGCCGTGACCCGGGCGTCAGGGCGGCCTCACGACGGTTCGCTGGGCTCCGGATCATCCTGCGGTACTTCGGGTGTGGTCTCCCCCACGGCCCCCGGATCGGCGGATTCCACCGTCTGGGTCGCCTCCGCCGGATCCTGCGCCTCCGCGGTGGTCCACACCTGCGCCAGCTCGGACTCGCTGATCGGCACGCCGCCGTAGTCCTCGGTCGCGCCCACCCGTTCGCGGGCGCCGGCGGAGGCGTCGGGGGTTCGGTTCGAATCGGTCACGACGCCGTCCTCGTCGGGGCGATCGCAGGCTCCACGCCCCTCCCGCGGACACCGCCGCAGTCATCCTGATTCGCTCGGCAAGCCTCACTCATCGCGCCGTCCTCGTCGGGGCGATCGCATTCATGGCAGGTCCCTTCCTGTTCTGTCCGGTCGGGCGAGCGCGTCGGCCCGCGCTTCGCGGTCGCCTGGTAAGTACCCGACGCCTGCGACCTCAGACGGCCAGGCGGGTCAGGATGTCCGCCACCGGGCCCGGAGCTGCCGCCCGGTGGCCGGTCCCGGCCCACAGATGCACCCATCCCGGGTCACCGGCCGCGGCTGCCGCCCGCCGCAGCGGGCCGGTCAGATGGTGCACGGCCGGGTAGCCGAGCGGGGCCAGTTCGTCGAACCGGGCCATGAAGTGGTTGACCAGCCCGCGGGCCGGGCGGCCGGTGAACGCGCGGGTCATCCGCGTGGGCCCGGGATGTTCGGCGATCGCCCGACGGTGCACCGGTGACGTCCCGGCCTCGTCCGCGAGCAGCAATGCGGTACCGAGCGCCACCGCGGTCGCCCCGGCGTGCAACAGCTCGGTGACATCGGTCGCGTCGGCCACCCCGCCGGCGGCGATCACCGGAATTCGGGTGGCTGCGCGCACCTCGCGGACCACATCGGTCAGGGGGGCCGGGACCGCGGCCACGGTCGGGTCGAAGACCGCCGAGTGCCCGCCCGCGCCAGACCCCTGCACGATCAGCAGGTCGACTCCGACGTCCTGTGCCCAGCGGGCCTCCGACCCGGTCGTCACCGACTGGGCAACTGCACTGCCGGCCCGTCGCAAGGCCCGGATCGCGTCCGTGGGCGGCAGCCCGAAAGTGAAGCTGACCACCGGGACGGGATCGGACAGCAGCAGGTCCAGCTTGGCCGGCCAGCCGTCGTCGTCCTCGACCGGCCGCGCCGGCAACGCCGCGTCGAACCGGCGAGCGACCGGCGCCAGTTCGAGCGCGTAGTCGGTGTAGGCCGGCGGGTCGACCGGGATCGGATTCGGCGCGAACAGATTGACTCCGAACGTCGCTGTCCCGTCACGGACTTCGCGGATCATCTCGGCCAGCTGAGGCACCGGGCAATATCCGCCGGCCAGCAGCCCCAGACTGCCGGCCGCGGCCGTCGCGACGACCAGCGCCGGCGTGGTCGGACCGCCGGCCATCGGGGCCGCGAGGACCGGGAGCGAGAGCGGCAGGTCCGCGATCCGGAGCATCGATCGATCCAATCACGACGGGTCCCGTGGCGTCCTCGATCGGCTTGCTCACGCCGCGTCAGGAGCAGTCCACTCTCGGCCACTCATCACTCTGTGCAGTATTTTCCCCCTCACGGGTCACTCGATTGCACTAGTCTCTCGATTGAGGACCACTTTCGAGTCGCTCTCACACACTCTGTGTGATCATTCGTCCTTCCGGGGGGAAGCATGAGGATGAGGCGTGGTCTGGTGATCACCGTGCTGGCGGCCTCCCCGGTCATCGGGCTGGCCGCTTGTGCGACCTCGACGGCCGGGACCGCCACACCGGTGGCCGCCGCCCTCGCCGGGGCCGCGACCCGGCCGACAGCCAGTTCCTCGACGGCTCCACCCGCGGCCTACGTGCCGGCCGCCGCGGCCCCGTCGACGGCCGCGGCGCCGGCGTCGACGGTCGCCCCGACGGCCGCGGTCGACCCTGCCCCACCGCCGGCCCCGGAACCGCCGCCGGCCCCGGAACCGCCGATCGAACCACCACCGGCAGCGGAACCCCCTGCCGAGCCAGCCCCGTGGACCGACGCTTCCGACGACGACATCCACGCCGAGGCCGCCGCCGCGGTCACGGTCACCCAGCGGTTCTGGGCGCAGACGTTCGCCGGTCGGGTCAACCCGGACGGGACACCGGAGGAGTGGTCGGCCCCCGAACTGTGGAACGGGGACGGTTTTTACGATTCGGACACCGGCCCGGTCGCCGATTGCGGGGACGGCAAGAACTACACCGGGAACGCCTTCTTCTGCGGCAATGCGACCAAGGGATCCGGGTTCCTGGCCTGGGACCTGCAGTTCTTCCATCAGCACCTGGATCTCGGCCGGACCATGGTCTACATGGTCATCGCCCACGAGACCGGACACGCGGTACAGGCCCGGCTCGTGCATGACGGTGTCGAGGGTGCGCTGTTCGACGGCAGCAAGCGCTACGAACTGCAGGCGGACTGCTTCGGCGGGGCGACCCTGGGCCGAGCCGTGCGGGACGGCTACCTGACCCTGCCGGACGGAGCGCAGGACGAGATGATGCAGGTCGCGACCGCTTTCGGCGGCGACCCGGCCGGCCACGGCAGCCCCGACCAGCGCAACGACTCCTTTCAGCGCGGGTTCGCCAGCGGTGACATGGCCACCTGCTTGGGTGATCCATCGTCCTGAGCCGGCGCGGCCGGTGGGCGGCGCCCGTTGCCGACGGAGGGCGGCCGATCCGGATCGCCCCCCCGAGCGATGCCCGGCGCTGTGCGGGGTCGGCCGGCCGAGCTCGAACCGCCCGTCCGACATCGAGCACAACCCTCGACGGCATACTTCCGGTCATGAGTGACGGGGCGCCCAGCCGGACCCGGGTCGGCTACGCCCTTGCCGCGTCCGCCTCGCTGATGATCGCGATCGTGTTCCTGATCCTCGGCGACGGCTCGAATGCGTCCGCGGATGGCTGGCGGGGTCCGGTACTGGAGTATGGCCACGCTCTCGTGTGGCTGCTGCTGGCCGCAGGGCTGGGCGTGGCGGCGGTCCGGCAGCGCTGGACTCCGGCCTCGTCGGGGTTGTGTGGCGCGGCCGGTGCCGGCTACCTGATCTTCCTCACCGCGCTGTTCACCGGCTGAACCACCGGGGAGTCGCGCCCCCGGATCGCTGTTCGGCCGCTGTCGGACCCCCCGAGCATGATGCCGGCATGACGACGTTCACGATCACCCCGACCACCACTTACTCCCTGCGGGAGTCGGCCGAGTTCGGCTTCGGCGGCCGCGCGCCCGACGCCTTCGACGGGGTGATGCGGCTGGCGTTCTGCCTGGACGGGTACACCGGCCAGGTCGGGGTTGAGCTGCGCCAGGACGACACCGGGATCGTGCACGGAACGGCGCACGGCGTGCCCGGCGACCGGGTGGACGCGGTGAAAGCTCAGGTCGCCCGGGTGCTGTCGCTCGATCAGGACGGCAGTGGCTTCTTCGACGTCGGCATCCGCGACCCGCTCATCGGCCGTCTGCAGCAGGCCGCGCCGGGCCTGCTGCCGCCACTGTTCTACTCCCCCTACGAAGCAGCGGTGTGGTCGGTGCTGTCCGCCCGCCGGCCGGCGAACCAGATGGCGCAGGTCCGGGCGCGGCTGTCCGAGGCACACGGCCGGGTGTTCGAGCTGGCCGGTCGCCGCGTCGCCGCGTTGCCGACCCCGGAACAGCTGCTCCGGGTTACCGAGTTCCCCGGGCTCACCGACGAGAAGATCCACCGGATGCACGGCATCGCCCGGAAGGCGCTGACCGGCACGCTGGATGTCGACCGGCTCCGGCACATCGGCCCGGAGGCGTGCGACGACGACATGCGGCGGCTGAAGGGGATCGGGCCGTTCTATGCATCGCTCATCACCATCCGGGCCGTCGGGTTCACCGACGTGCTGCCCGCCGACGAGCCGATGCTGCTGGAACTGGTCGGCCTGCACTACCGGGTCGACGGCCCGGTCACCCGAGCGCAGTTCGAGGAAATCGCCGAGCCCTGGCGGCCCTACCGCACCTGGGCATCGGTGCTGGTCCGGGCGGCGTCGTCGCGGATCGGCGTGGTCGGCGCCGGACGGCGCGGCGGATGACGCTTGGCCCCGATCACGGACAAACAGTATCTTCGGGACATGAAGGATCCACGCTGCCTCCTGGGCTTCCACCGATGGCAGCGGCGGCACCACCCGGACGGCACGGGGACCTACCTCCGCTGCTGGCGGTGCGGCAAGGAACACGAAGCCAAGGCGGGCTCGTACATCTTCACGTAGGGAGCGCGAGCGATCCCACGTCCGGATCCGGCCGGCACTCCGCGCGTCGGGCGCAACCCGAGACCGGACGTGAACTAGAATCGCACGCATGTTCGAGTCAGGGTGGGACGCCGGGCTGGACGACGCACAGCTGTCCGCGGTGGTGCACGGTGACGGCCCCCTGGTGGTCCTGGCGGGGGCCGGTACCGGCAAGACCCGCACGCTGACCGCGCGGGTGGCCAGCCTGCTCGACCGGGGCGTACCGG
Organism: Nakamurella sp.; assembly: GCA_044223435.1. Classification (GTDB taxonomy): domain Bacteria; phylum Actinomycetota; class Actinomycetes; order Mycobacteriales; family Nakamurellaceae; genus Nakamurella. The sequence goes on along the minus strand of JBGALY010000016.1, from coordinate 50,750 downwards.
CTGAGCGGGTGCTGCTGCTGACGTTCACCCGCCGGGCCGCGGACGAAATGGTGGCCCGGGCGGCGGCGATGTGCACGCAACCGGACGCCGGACAGCGACTCCAGGGCGGCACCTTCCACGCCGTGGCCCACGGCATCGTCGGCCGGCACACCGACGCGCTCGGCCTGCCACCGGCGGTCAGCGTGCTCGACCGCGCCGACGCCACCGACGTCATGGACCTGCTGCGGCACGATCACGGCCTGGACGGCACCGATCGCCGGTTCCCCCGCGCGGCCACCCTGGTCGACATCTACTCCCGGGCGGTGAACACCGGCACGCCCGCTCGGGCCCTGATCACAACCGAGTTCGGTTGGGTGCAGCCGCATGTGGACGCGGTCATGGATCTGTTCCGGGCGTACGTGACGCGCAAGCGGGACCGCGGCCTGCTCGACTTCGACGACCTGCTGCTCGCCTGGCGGAGCCTGCTGGTCGACCCGGTCATCGGCCCGCAGATCGCCGGACGCTGGGATCACGTGCTGGTCGACGAGTACCAGGACGTCAATGCCACCCAGGTCGACATCGTGCGCGCGCTGCGGCCGGACGGGTCCGGGCTGACCGTGGTCGGCGACGACGCACAGGCGATCTACGGCTTCCGCGGCTCCGACCACGCCCATCTGCGGTCGCTGATCCGCGACCTGCCGGAGGTGACCGTGGTCCGGCTGGAACGTAACTTCCGCTCCCATCAGCGGTTGCTCGACCTGGCCAACACGGTCCGGCCCGAGCCGGAAGGGACGATCCACCGGATCCGGCTGCACTCCGACCGCGCGGCGGGGCGGGCGGCCCGGCTGGTGCGCTGCCACGACGCCTCCGCCGAGGCCCGGACCGTCGTCGACACCGTGCTGGCCGACCACCAGGCCGGCCGCCGGCTGCGTGATCAAGCGGTGCTGATGCGGGCGGCCGCGCACAGCGACCTGCTCGAGGTCGAGTTGACCGCACGCGGGGTCCCGTTCGTCAAGTACGGCGGTCTGAAGTTCCTGGAGGCCGCCCACGTCAAGGACTTCGTGGGCGCCGTCCGGCTGTTGGACAACCCGCTGGACGAGGTCGCCTGGTACCGGCTGCTCCGGCTGCACGACGGGATCGGGCCGGCCCGGGCGCGTTCGTTGCTCGCCGTCCTGGCCGACCCGGAGCACCCGGTCGACGACGACCGGCAGGCCGAGGCGGTCGCCGCCGCGCCCGCGATCTGCCGGGTGGCGCTGGCTTCGTCGCTCAGCCGGCTCTCGGATGCCCGGGCCGCGCGGCGGATCGGCGAACGGGCCCGGGGCTGCCTGGAGCTGCTGCGTCCGCTGGTCACCGCGCGCTACCGGGACTGGTCCGCCCGGCTGGGCGACCTGGAGCGGCTGGTCGGCGCGGCCGACCAGTCGGCTGACCTGGCCGCGTTCGTCGCCGAGCTGACCCTCGATCCGCCTGCCTCCACCAGCGATCTGGCCGGACCGCCGAGCCAGGACGACGACTACCTCGTACTGTCCACCGTGCACTCGGCCAAGGGGCTGGAGTGGCCGGTGGTGCACGCGCTGCACCTGGTCGACGGATCCTTCCCGTCCGACATGGCGCTGGCCAAGGACGACGGTCTGGAAGAAGAGGCCCGGCTGTTCTACGTCGCGGTGACCCGGGCCGCCGACGAGCTGCACCTGTACGCGCCGCTGCGCATGCCGCACCACCGGAATGCCCGCGACGACCGGCACTCGATGGCGCCGGTCAGCCGGTTCCTCGACGACGCCGCCCTGGACGTCGTCGAGGTCGTCGACCTCACCCCGCCCCGGCCGGCCCCCGGCGCGGACCCGGCCGGCCTCCACGCGCGGACCGCCGCGCGGGTGAAACTGCCCGACCTGGCCGACCTCTGGGCGTGACCGGCACCGGCCGAATCAGGTCGGGCCGGTGCGGCAGTTCGGATCGGTGGGTTGGGAGCGGGACCGGTTACGGCGGTTGTCCGGCCCATGAGGATCATGCGGGCTCCGGCGGGTGGGCGGATGACGACAGCTCAGCCGGTGCCGCGGCGCCGCACGTACGCCTCGACGGTGGTCTGCAGGACGGGGACGCCGTCCGGGCCGGCGAGCCGTCCCCGGGTCAGGATCATCGACCGGTCCGGGCGGGTCGTGGTGACCCGGTCGATCCACAGCGTCCCGGCCACCGTCAGGCCCGGGGTCACCGGCGCGGGCAGCTCGGCGGTCACCCGCCGGCCGGCGATCACGGCCCAGTGCCGGTAGGCCCCGAGCACCGCCAATCGCTGGTAGATCGCGATCGTGTGCACGCCGCTGGCGATGACCTCGCCGAAGAAGCCCTCCGCGGCCGCGGCCTCGTCGGTGTGGAAGACCTGCGGATCCCACTGCCGGGCGAACTCGAGGATCTCGTCCAGGCCGACCCGGTAGGTCCCGAGGTCGAACTCGTCACCCTCGGTCAGATCCTCGGCGTACAGCATCGTCCCACCCGTCTCGGCCCCGCCCGCAGTGGCCGGCGAAGCCGACGATACCGGCCCGGTCATCGGTGGCCGGCGACGCTGCCGCCCGGATCCGGGCACCGGCCGGTTCCCCGGGCGTCCCCGAATGGCCCAGCGGGGCGCGGGTAGCCTCACAGTCCGGACGAGGAATCTTCAACGGTGAAGGCGGCGCGCATGGCCATCCGGCAGCACAAGTACCTGCTCGACGAATCGGACATGCCCACCAGCTGGTACAACATCATTCCCGATCTGCCGGCGCCGCCACCGCCGCCGCTGCACCCGGGCACCCACGAACCGGTCGGCCCGGACGATCTGGCCCCACTGTTCCCGATGGACCTGATCCTGCAAGAGGTCTCGACCGACCGCTACATCCCCATCCCGGACGAGGTGCAGGACGTCTACCGGCTCTGGCGCCCGTCGCCGCTGTTCCGGGCACACCGGCTGGAGCAGGCGCTGGGCACGCCGGCCCGGATCTACTACAAGTACGAGGGGGTCTCCCCGGCTGGATCGCACAAACCGAACACGGCCGTGCCGCAGGTTTACTACAACGCCCGGGCCGGGGTGCGGAAACTCACCACGGAAACCGGTGCCGGGCAATGGGGCACCGCGTTGGCGTTCGCCTGCTCACTGTTCGGCGTCGACTGCGAGGTCTGGCAGGTCGGCGCCTCCTACGATGCCAAGCCCTACCGGCGAACCGTGATCGAGACGTTCGGCGGCACCGTCCACCGGTCGCCGTCCCGGCTGACCGGGGCCGGGCTGGCGTTTCCGGAGGGGCATCCGGGTTCGCTGGGCATCGCGATCTCCGAGGCGGTAGAGAAGGCTGCGGGAGCCTCCGATACCAAGTACGCCCTGGGGTCGGTGCTCAACCACGTGCTGCTGCATCAGACGGTGATCGGCGAGGAGGCGCTGCTGCAACTGGCCAAGGCCGGCGAGAGCGGCGCCGACCTGGTGATCGGTTGCACCGGCGGCGGCTCCAACTTCGGCGGCCTGGCCTTCCCGTTCATCCGGGAGAAGCTGGCCGGCCGGCAGAACCCGGTGATCCGGGCGGTCGAACCGGCGTCGTGCCCGTCGCTGACCCGCGGCGAGTACCGCTACGACTTCGGCGACACCGCCGGCTTCACCCCGCTGATGAAGATGCACACCCTGGGCCACGACTTCGTGCCCGACCCGATCCACGCCGGCGGCCTGCGGTATCACGGGATGGCCCCGCTGATCTCGCACATCTATGAGCTCGGGCTGATGGAGGCGCTGGCCGTCGAGCAGACCGAGTGCTTCGCCGCGGCGATCCGGTTCGCCCGCACCGAGGGCATCGTGCCGGCCCCGGAGCCGACCCACGCGCTGGCCGCGACCATCCGGGAGGCACTGGCCTGCAAGGAGTCCGGCGAGGAGAAGGTCATCGTCACCGCCCTGTGCGGGCACGGCCTGCTCGACCTGGCCGCCTACGACGCCTTCCTCAACGATCGGATGATCGACTCGGGCCTGTCCGACGCCGATCTGGCTGCGGCGCTGGCCACGGTGCCCGTGCTGGCATGAGCGGGCCGGGCGCGCGCGAGACGGGCGCCGCCGCGACCGCGGCGGACGCGACCGCGCAGGCCCGGGCGATCGCCCGAGCCCTGCACCTGGAACCACTGCCGTTGGAGGGCGGGCTGTTTCGCCGAACCTTCACCGGCAGCGGGGCCACCGCGATACTGTTCATGCTGATCGGCGACGACTTCTCGGCGCTGCACCGGCTGACCGGTGACGAGGTGTACTTCCACCACGGCGGCGGGCCGCTGCGGATGCTGCTGATCGAGCCGGACGGCACCCACCACGAGGTGCTGATCGGCTCGGACGTGGCCGCGGGCGAGCAGCCCCAGCTGCACGTCCCCGCGCTCTGGTGGCAGGGCTCGTCCGCGGGTGGACCCTGGAGCCTGGTCTCGACCGTGGTCTCGCCCGGTTTCGACTGGCACGGCTTCACTCTCGGCGACCGGACCGAGCTGACCGCGCTCGCCCCGGCCGCCGCCGGGCGGATCGCCGAGCTCACCCGGGCCGACGCGGCGGGGTGACCGGCCGCCGCCGGGCGGATCGCCGACGGCCGGGTTCGCGGTGCCCGCGAACCCGGCCGTCGAGCCCGAGCGGTCAGCGCTTGATCAGGGCGTCGACGCTGAACCGGCCACCGCCGGTCAGTGCCAGCGCCACCCCGACACCGGCCAGCAGCAGGACGAACTCGTAGCCGCCGGCGGCGGCCAGGAACCCGTTGCCGCCGTGCACGAACCCGATGGCACCGGCCATGGCGGCGGCGAACACCGCGCCGACAATCCGGGTGCCGAGGCCGGCGACCAGCAGCAGGCCACCGACGAGCTCGATGGTGGCCACCGCGGTCGCGCTGACGCCGGCCAGCGGGATCCCCATCGAGCCGAAGAACGCGCTCACGCCGTCGATACCGTCGACGAAGAACTTCTGCCAGCCGTGCACGATCATGATCACGCCGGTGACGACGCGCAGCACCAGCAGTCCGGCGGCGGTGGTCGCCGCGCTCGGGGTCGAGGTGGCGACGGGTGCGGGCGTGGTCGAGGTCACCATGTTTGCTCCTTGGAAGGTGGGGTTCCGACCGCCGTTGGTCGTCGTTGCGCATGCTTGAACGTTCATGATTCTGGTCGCTCGATCCCGCACAGGCAACTCCGTGATCGCATTCCGTGACCCTTCTCGCACCGACAGTGATCGGGACCACGTCTCGCGCCGACCGCACCCACCCTCCCCGCGCGGATCAAGTACGCCTGCGCGGATCAACTGACCCCGTTGGGGACGGGCGGGACGCGAATCAACGACTTCCGCCGCGCGGCTGTCCAAGGGCTGGGCTGGGGTGGTGCGAAGGCGAATATCGTCGCCTTGACGCTCGTCATATATACGCGATACCTTGTCGAGACAGGAGGCGACACCATGACGATGGCGCAGCACAACATCCGACCGCTCGAGGACGGCATCGAACGCGACCTGGCGGGCCTGAACTACGGCAGCTACCTGCACCTGGACGAGCTGCTGCACGCCCAGCAGCCGGTGTCCGACCACCACGACGAGATGCTGTTCATCGTCGTGCACCACGTCACCGAACTGTGGATCAAGCTCGTCATCCACGAGATCCGATCCGCCATCGCGCTGCTGCGGCAGGACGAGCTCGGCCCGGCCCTCAAGCGGCTGGCCCGGGTCAAGCACGTGCAACGGCAGATGATCGAGCAGTGGGCGGTCCTGGCCACCCTGACCCCGTCCGAGTACGCGCAGTTCCGCGGGCGGCTGGGCAAGTCCTCGGGCTTCCAGTCCGCGCAGTACCGGACCCTGGAGTTCCTGCTGGGCAACAAGAATCCGGCCATGATCGCGGTGTTCCGGCACGATCCGGCGACTGCCGCGCAACTGGACCGGGATCTGCACGCACCCAGCCTGTACGACGAGTTCCTGGCCTACCTGGCCCGCCGGGGCTACCCGATCCCGGCCCGCCTGCTGGAGCGGGACGTCACCGCGCCGCACACCCGCGACGAGGAGCTGGTGCGGATCTTCACCGCCGTCTACGCCGACCCCGAGCCGCAGTGGGACGTGTACGAGACCTGCGAGGAGCTCGTCGATATCGAGGACACCTTCCAGACCTGGCGGTTCCGGCACCTCAAGACCGTCGAGCGCATCATCGGCTACAAGCGCGGCACCGGCGGATCGTCCGGGGTCGCCTTCCTGAACCGGGCGCTGTCCCTCACCTTCTTCCCCGAACTGTTCGCCGTTCGTACCGAGATCGGCGCCGACGACGTCAAGGACCTGCCGTGACCCAGACCGCCGCTCCCACCCGTGCCACCGCCCAGGCCCTGGACGCCGCCGATCCGCTGGCCGCCTTCCGCGACCGGTACCTGCCGGCGACCGACGATGTCGTCGCCTATCTGGACGGGAACTCGCTCGGCCGGCCGCTGAAGTCCATCGCCGACAGCTGGCAGTCGTTCACCGCGCAGCAGTGGGCCGGGAGGCTGATCCGCGGCTGGTCCGAGGGCTGGATGGAGCTGCCCGAGCGGGTCGGCGACGAGCTCGCCGCCGCCGCCCTGGGCGCGGCCCCGGGCACGACGATCATCGCCGACTCGACCACGGTCAACTTCTACAAGGCGATGCGCGCCGCGCTCAACCTGCGTCCCGGCCGCCGGAAGGTCGTCCTGGACCGGCACAACTTCCCCACCAACCGCTATGTCGCCGAGTCGCTGGCCCGAGACCTGGACCTGGACCTGGTCTGGCTGGACCCGCCGATCGAGGGCGGCGTCACCGCCGACGACGTCGCCGCCGTGGTCGACGAGCAGACCGCCGTCGTCACGTTGAGCCAGATCGCCTATCAGTCAGCCTACCTGGCCGACGCACCGGCGATCACCCGGATCGCCCATGACGCGGGCGCCCTGGTCGTCTGGGACCTGTGCCACTCCGTGGGGTCGACCGAGATCGAGCTGGACGCCTGGGATGTCGACTTCGCCGTGGGCTGCACCTACAAGTTCGTCGGGGCCGGTCCCGGCGCCCCGGCGCTGCTGTACGCCAACCGCGCCCATCACCAACGGCTCGACCAGCCGATCTGGGGCTGGCTGGGCCGGCGCGACTCGTTCGAGATGGAGCAGGGCTACGAGCCGGCGCGCGGCATACGCGCCATGATGTCCGGCACGCCGCCGCTGCTCGGCCTGCTGGCGGTCCGCGAGGGGGCCGCGGTCATCGCCGAGGCCGGCATCGGTGCGATCCGGGCCAAGGCCGTCGCGCTGACCGAGTTCACCATCGCCTACGCCCGGGAACACCTTGTTCCGCTGGGCTTCTCGATCGCCAGCCCGGCCGATCCGGACCGGCGGGGCGGGCATGTCACCATCGCCCGGGCCGACGCCCGGGAACTGTCCGCGCGGCTGATCGACGCCGGCGTGCTCATCGATTTCCGCGCGCCGCACGGGATCCGGATCGGGCTGTCCCCGCTGCCGACCTCGTTCGTCGAGGTGTGGGACGCGCTCGACGTCGTCCGCCGGCTGGCCTGAGCGGCCGGGCGTGACCGGACCGACCGGCTCGGCCGTCCTGCCGCCCGACCGGCCGGGCAGCCCGGGGTCGCTGATCGTGTCGTTCGCCGGGTCCTACCTGCGGGAGTTGGGCGGCGAGGTCGCCGTCGCCGATCTGATCCGCTGCCTGGCGGTCGTCGGCGTCGGCGAGTCGGCCACTCGGCAGGCCCTGAGCCGGCTCAAGTCGCGGGGCTTCCTGGCCCCGGTGCGGCTCGGCGGCCGGGCCGGCTACCGGCTCACCGACGCCGGGCTGGCCGACCTGCGCAGCGGCGACCGCCGGATCTTCCACCGGCCGGACGTCGGCGAGGCGGACGGGTGGGTGCTGGCGGTGTTCTCGGTGCCGGAATCGGAGCGGGCGCAACGCCACCGGTTGCGCAGTGAGCTGAGCTGGCTCGGCTTCGGGACGGTCGCGGCCGGTGTCTGGGCCGCGCCGCGCCCGCTGGCCGAGCCCACCCGCGCGGTGCTCACTGCGGCGGATCTCGACCGGTACGTCACCTGGTTCGAGGCCCGGCAGTTGAGCCCGGTGGACGTGGGACAGTGGTGGGATCTGCCCGCCCTGCGCGACTCCTACGACCGGTTCCTCGCGACCTGCCGGGCCGAGTGGAGCACCGAGAAGCCGACCGGTGAGACCGCGTTCGCCTCCTACCTGCGGGTGATCGACGCCTGGCGCGTCCTCCCCCGCATCGATCCGGGGCTGCCGACGTCGCTGCTGCCAGCCGATTGGCCGGCGGCGCAGGCGTGGGAGACGTTCATCGCCGTCCGCGACCGCTGCGCCGGCGCCGGTCTGGGGTTCGTCCGGGACGTCGTCGCCGGAACCGCCGGGCCGGCCTGAAAGCGATGCGCCGCGACGCACTCCTGGCGCGATGGTGGCCACCTCCCCCGACAGCGAACGCATGCTCGACCAGGCTGCCGAGGATCGGGGTCCGGCTACGCACGGGCCTGCAGGACGACCACCCCGATGATCACCACCACCAGCGCGGCGACGACCCAGATGGCGGCGATGACCCACCGGTCCGCCCCGCCCAAAGCCGGGGCGACGTTCGGCAACGACGTCGGGGCGATGCAGGCGACCGTCGGATCGTCGGGGTCGTGATAGACGTCGACCAGGGTGCCGACCCGCGGCGTGCCGGCCGCCCGGATCCGCGAGGTGAACGTGATCTCCCGCCCGTCCACGGTCCGGTAGGTGATGACGGGCCGCCGGACCCGTTGCCGTGAGCCATCTTTTGCCTTCGCCCGGCGACCGAGGTCCTGCTCGTCGACGACCACCCCGTGCGCGGGCAACCAGCCGGACGGTACCTGCGGGATCGAGCGCGATCGCTTCGAGTAGCGCACCTGCCGGGTCGCGAAGAACGCGGCGAGGACGATGGGGACCGCCGCCAACAGCAGGCTCAGCCAGTCGGGCACCCGCTGATGATGTCAAGAAATGTGCGTACGGTGGGCGGCATGCGGGTTGTCATCGCGGGTGGGCACGGCAAGATCGGGTTGCGGCTGGCCAGGCTGCTCGGCGAGCGGGAGGAACACGCCATCGCGCTGGTCCGTTCCGCGGAGCAGGAGGCCGACGTCGTCGCGCTGGGCGGGCATCCGGTGGTCTTCGACCTCGAGGCCGGCTCGGCCCAGGACCTCGCCACCATCGTCAAGGATGCGGACGCCGTGGTGTTCGCGGCAGGCGCCGGGCCGGGCAGCGGCGCCGCCCGCAAGGACACCGTGGACCGCGGCGCGGCCGTGTTGCTGGCGCAGGCCTGCGAGCTGGCCGGCGTCCGGCGGTACGTCATGGTCTCGTCGATGGGGGCCGATTCCGGCGCCGCCGGCCTCCCGGACGGCGCGGACGAGGTCTTCGCCGCCTACCTGGACGCCAAGAAGGCCGCCGACGACGATCTGCGCACCCGCGACCTGGACTGGACGATCCTGCGGCCCGGAGCGCTGACCATGGCATCCGGTACCGAGCACGTGAAGCTGGCCGCGACGACCGGCCGGGGCGAGGTCCCCCGGGAGGACGTGGCCGCCGTGCTGCTGGCCCTGCTCGACGAGCCGCGCACGGCCGGGCTCACCCTCGAACTGATCGGCGGTGACACGCCGATCCCCGACGCGGTGGCCGCCGTCCTGCCCACCTGACCGCGCGGATCAGCTCCGCCGGCGCGGCTCAACTCGTCGACTCCCGTCCCACTCGTCACTTCCGGGCTCGTTTCATCCGCGCCGCACGCCAGGGGCGCGGCCACCCGCCCATGGGTACCGTGACCGGGTGGCCCGCTCCAGCGACACCGGCGACCCGATCGAGCTGACGGTCGGGGAGCGCATCGTCCGCATCACCAACCCGCAGCGCATCTACTTCCCGCAGACCGGGGCGACCAAGCTCGACCTGGCCCGGTACTACCTGTCGGTCGGCGATGGGATCGTCAACGCGCTCCGGGAACGACCGTGCATGATGCACCGCTTCCCCGAGGGCCTGGCCGGCGACAAGGTGCACCAGAAGCGGCTCCCCCGCGGCGCACCCGACTGGGTCCAGACCGTCCGGGTCTTCTTTCCGCGGTACCGGCGCACCGCCGACGAGCTGTGCGTCACCGAGCTGGGCAGCGTCATCTGGGCCGTGCAGATGTCCACGGTCGAGTTCCACCCGTGGAACTCGCGGCGGGCCGACACCGAGAAGCCCGACGAGTGGCGCATCGACCTGGACCCCATGCCGGACTGCGATTTCGCCCGGGTCCGGCGCGTCGCCGGCGTCGCCCATGAGGTGCTCGACGAGCTCGGCGCGGTCGGTTGGCCCAAGACGTCCGGCGGCCGGGGCCTGCACATCTACGTCCGCATTCCGCCGCTCTGGGGTTTCACCGACGTCCGGCGGGCGGCGCTGGCGTTCGCCCGCGAGGTGGAGCGCCGGGCACCGGCCGACGTGACCACGGCCTGGTGGCGTAAGGATCGCGACCCGGCCATGTTGTTCGTCGACTACAACCAGAACGCTCGCGACCACACCATCGCCAGTGCCTACTCGGTGCGCGGCACGCCCCGCGGCACCGTCTCCACGCCGGTGCTCTGGCGCGAGATCGACGACGTGCTGCCCGACGACTTCACCATCGCCACCGTGCCGGCCCGCTATGCCGAGCTCGGCGACCTGCACGCCGGCATCGACGACGCGCCGTTCGACATCGCCCCGTTGCTGGAGTGGGCGGACCGGGACGAGCGGCACGGCGCGGCCGATCCCGGCGAGCCGGATGCCGTCGACCTCGACGGCCGGTGAGCCGAAGGTGCGGATTGTGGACACCTGCGCGGATCAACTCACGCCGTTGGTGACGGGTGGGGCGGAAGTCAACGAGTTGAGCCGCGCCGGCGGAGATGATCCGTGCGGTCAGGGGACGACGGTGACGGGCCACTTGCCGGCCCGGACCAGCCGGACGCCGACGGAGCCGACGATGCGGTGGCCGGCCGAGGTGGACGCGCCGACGACGACCGCGTCGGCCAACACCTGGTCGCAGACCCGTTTGATCTCGGTGTAGGGGTCGCCGGTCGCCTCGATGAAACGGGCCCGGACGCCGGCGCGGGCGGCTGCCTCGGCGAACTGGGCCTGCAGCTCGTCGGCGACCTGGCGCTCGGCCTCGGCGAACACCGGTCCCGCCGCTGGCACCAGACCGACCATGGATGACCCGGCGATCACGAACACGGCGACCAATTCGGCCCCCTGCCGGCGGGCCAACCCCGCCGCGTAGGCCGCCGCCCGCAGGGACGTCGTCGAACCGTCCACGGCGGCGACGATCACCCGCGGGCCGTCGGTGCCCCGCTCGAACTCCTGGGCGGCTGACATCCCCCGAGTGTGCCGTACGGCCCCTATCCTCGATCCCGTGCCCGACCCGACGCCCCCCTCGGCCGAGATCGGGTTCACCGACCCGCAGACCGACGTCTTCGGTGAACCGTACGAGGCGCTGACCCTGCGATTGCCCGACGATCGGGAGGGCCCGGTCGTCTCCACCCTGGTCCGCCGGCGCGCGGACCGCCCGACGAACGCAGCCGTGCTGTACATCCACGGCTTCTCCGACTACTTCCACCAGCGGGAGCTCGGCGACTTCCATGCCGCCCGCGGTGACGACTTCTACGCGATCGACCTCCGCAAGAACGGCCGGTCGCTGTTGCCGCATCAGACTCCGGCGGACATGGCGGACGTGTCCGACTACTACCCCGAGCTGGCCGCGGCCCTGGACGCGATCGTCGCGGACGGGCACGACACCGTGGTCATCAACGCACATTCCACCGGTGGGTTGATCGGTGTGCTGTGGCTGCACGACGCGCCCAAGCTGGGCACCGACCTGACCCCCGTGACGGCCATCGTGCTGAACAGCCCGTTCCTGGACGTGCCGGCGAACTGGGCGCTCCGGGCGCTGGCCCCCCGGCCGTTCGCCGTCCTCGCCCGCAACCGGCCCCAGTTGGTGCTCCAACAGCCCACCCGCAGCCAGTACCAGATCAGCATCCACGCGACCGAACGCGGCGAATGGGAGTTCAACCCGGCGTGGAAGCCGGTGACCGGTGGAGTCGTGCGCGCGCAATGGCTCTCGGCGGCGCAACGGGCCATCGCCCGGGCCCATGCGGGGCTGGACCTGCCCATGCCGCTGCTCGTCATGTGCAGCAGTCGCAGTGTGCGGGCCAAGCAATGGACCGACGAGTTGCTGCGCGGTGACGCCGTGCTCAACGCCGACGCGATCGCCCGCTGGTCGACCGTGCTGGGCCGGCACGTCACCTGCGTCCGGATCGTCGACGGCATGCACGACCTGCTGCTGTCCACGCCGCCGGTGCGAACCGCGGTGTACGCCGAGATGGCCCGCTGGCTCGACGCCTACGGGCCCTGACGCCTTCGGCCGGCGACCCGGCGATGGCTCGCGCCGGTGATCCCCCGTCCTACGCTGATCAACTCCGCGCGCGGCGCCGGATTCGTCCGGCTTACGCGCGGACTTGATCAGCGAACCACGCCCCGGCCCAACACCCGGCCCCCGGCGAGTCTCAGGACAGCAACCCGGCGATGGCCACCAGCACCGGGATGCACAGCAACGTGGTGGTGGCGACGGCATCCCGGGCCAGCGGCACCGCGGCCCGGTACCGCACGGCGTAGACGAAGACGTTCTGCGCGGTCGGCAGCGCCGCGCACATGGTCGACGCCAGCAGCGGGACCCCGCTCATCCCGAACCCCCAGCGGCCCAGCGCGTACGCCACCGCCGGCATCACGATCAGCTTCAGGACGGTGACCACCGACAGGTCGGCGGCCCGGCCACCGCGGCCGGGGATGGGGGCGCCCCGCAGCGAGATGCCGAACGCGATCAGGGCACCCGGCACGGCCATGCCGGCGATCAACTTCAGCGGCGCGTCGATCGGCTGCGGGATGGTCGCACCGGTTGCGGCCAGCGAGATCCCGATGACCGACGCGATGATCACCGGATTGCGCACCGGCTGGATGAGCACCCTGCGCCACGACGGGCGCCGGCCCGATTCGACCATGTCCAGGACCACGAACGCGATCGGCGCCAGCACCACCAGCTGGTACAGCATGACCGGAGCGACCAGCGCGGCGTCACCGAAGACGTAGACCGCCAACGGGATGCCGAGGTTGCCGGCGTTGACGTAGGCCGAGGCCAGCGATCCGATCACCACCGAGCCGACGTCCCGGCGCCACCACACGCGGGCGACGAGCAGGAAGATCGCCCAGGCCACGGTCGTGGTCAGCGCGGTGACCGCCAGCCCCGCCGACAGCACGGCCGAGATCGACGCGCCGGCCAGGGTTTCCAGCAGCAGTGCGGGGGTGGCAACGAAGAACACCAGACGGGACAGCACCACCGGGGTGCCCGCCGGGAGCAGGGTGGTGCGGGCCAGCCCGTAGCCCACGCCGACGACGATGCCGATCGTCGCCAGGCCCTGCAGGACCGCCAGCACCGGTCAGCGGACCAACGCCAGGGTCGCCCGGGCGATCGCCAGCTCCTCGTTCGTCGGCACCACCATCACCGTCACGGCCGAGTCGTCGGTGGAGATGACCCGCGGCTGCGGCGAGCGGACCGCGTTGCGCTCGGGATCGAGCACCAGGCCGAGGCCCTCGAGGCCGGACAGTACCTTGGCCCGGACGCCGGACGCGTTCTCGCCGACGCCCGCGGTGAAGGTGAGCACGTCCGCGCCGCCCAGCACCGCCAGGTAGGCGCCGATGTACTTGCGCACCCGGTGGCAGTAGACGTCCAGGGCGAGCGCGGCGTCGGCGTCACCGGCGTCGATCAACCGGTCGATGTCGCGGAAGTCGGAGACCCCGGCCAGCCCGAGCATGCCGGACCGCCGGTTCAGTAGGTTGTCGATCTCGTCGATCGACAGGCCGCCGGTGCGGGCCAGGTGGAATACGACGCCGGGATCGAGATCGCCGCTGCGGGTGCCCATCACCAGACCCTCCAGCGGGGTCAGGCCCATCGAGGTCTCGACCGCCCGGCCACCGGCGACGGCCGACACGGACGCGCCGTTGCCCAGGTGCAGGACGATCTGCCGCAGGCCGGCGAGGTCGCGGCCGAGGGCCTGCGCGACTTGACCGGAGACGTACTGGTGCGACGTGCCGTGGAAGCCGTACCGCCGCACCTGGTACTCGGCGGCCACCGAGCGGTCGATCGCGTAGGTGGCCGCGGCCGCCGGGAGGTCCCGGAAGAACGCGGTGTCGAAGACGGCGACCTGGGGCACGTCCGGAAACGCCAGCATCGCCTGCTCGATCCCGATGGCGTTCGCCGGGTTGTGCAGCGGGGCGAGCACCGACAGTTCCTTGATCTCCGCGAGCACCTTGGCGTCGATCAGGGTCGGGTCACCGAACCGCGACCCGCCGTGCACCACACGGTGGCCGACCCCGGCCAGCCCGGACTTCTCGATGGGCCGCCCGGCCCGGTCGAACAGGCCCTTCATCACCACGATGGCGGCGGCGTGGTCGGGAATGTCGCCGGCGAACTCGAAGACCTCGCCGCCCTGTTGATGCTTGGCCTTACCCGGGTCGGCGCCGGCGACGCCGATGCGCTCGATCAGGCCGACCGTCACCGCCTGACCGTCGTCGGGATCGATGAGCTGGTACTTCATCGACGACGAGCCCGAATTGACCACCAGGATCGGATATTTCATCACGACGTGCCCCCCTGGGCCTGAATGGCCGTGATGGCCACCGTGTTGACGATGTCGGCGACCAGCGCCCCGCGGGACAGGTCGTTGACCGGTTTGTTCAGGCCCTGCAGCACGGGGCCGATGGCGACCGCACCGGCGCTGCGCTGCACGGCCTTGTAGGTGTTGTTGCCGGTGTTCAGATCCGGGAAGATCAGCACCGTGGCCCGGCCGGCGACTCGCGAGTCCGGCAGCTTGGTGACGGCGACGCCCGGGTCGACCGCCGCGTCGTACTGGATCGGACCCTCCACCAGCAGGTCCGGCAGCTTCTGCTGGACGATCTCGGTGGCCGTGCGCACCTTTTCCACGTCCTCGCCCGAACCCGAGCTGCCGGTGGAGTAGGACAGCATCGCCACCCGCGGGTCGACCCCGAACTGGGCGGCGGTCTGGGCCGACGAGATCGCGATCTCGGCCAGTTGCGGTGCGGTGGGATCGGGGTTGACCGCGCAGTCGCCGTAGACCAGCACCCGGTCGGCCAGGCACATCAGGAAGACGCTGGACACCACCGTGGTGCCGGGGGCCGTCTTGATCACCTCGAAGGACGGCCGGATGGTGTGCGCGGTGGTGTGCACCGCGCCGCTGACCATCCCGTCGGCCATCCCGAGATGCACCATCATGGTGCCGAAATAGGAGACGTCGCTGACGATGTCGGTGGCGAGTTCGAGGGTGATGCCCTTGTGCGCGCGCAACCGCGCGTACTCGGCGGCGAACGTCGCCACCAGCTCCGGATCGTTCGGTGACAGGATCCGGGCGGCGGAGATGTCCAGGCCCAGCGTGTCGGCCTTGGCCTTGATCGCCATGTCGTCGCCCAGCAGGGTCAGGTCGGCGACGCCGAGCCGCAGCAGGATCGCCGCCGCCCGCAGGATCCGCTCGTCCTCGCCCTCGGGCAGCACCACGTGCCGCCGCTGCGCCCGGGCCCGCTCGATGAGCCGGTACTGGAACATCATCGGGGTGACCACGCTCGGATCGGCGACGTCGAGGGCGCCGACGATGGCGTCGGCGTCCACCCCTTCGGCGAACGCCTGCAGCGCCTTCTCCAGCTTGACCGCGGAGTCCGCGGTGAGCCGGCCGCGCACCCGCCCCAGCCCGGTGGCAGTCTCGAAGGTGCCGCCCGCGGTCAGCAGGATCGGCATGTCCGTCCGGATGCCGTCGATGAGCCGGGTGATGGACTCGTCCGGGGTGTAGCCGCCGGTCAGCACCATCGACGCGAGCTCGGGGAAGGTGGCCGACTGGTGGGCCAGGAGCAGCGCGGGCAGCATGTCGGACCGATCACCCGGCACGATCACCGTCGTGTACGGACGGAGCCGTTTGAGCACGTTCGGGGGCGTCATCGCGGCCACCAGAAAGCCCATCGACTCGCGGGTCAGCAGTTCCTCGTCGCCCCGCCAGAGCTCGCCACCGCAGGCGTCGCGCAGGTCGGCGACCGTCGGCGCCCCCAGGAGCGGCACGTTGGGAATCGCTCCGGCGACCAGGCCGGTCTGCGCGAGCAGGTCGCGGACGGTGGCCATCGCCTCGGGCTCGACCCGATTGGCGATCGCGGCGACCGGTTGCGCGTGCCAGGCGGTCAGCTCGGACCGGGCCAGCTGGAGCGTCGCCACGATCACCGGTGGCGTCCGGTCCCGTCCGTGCACGACGATCACCACCGGAGATCCCAGGTTGGCGGCGATCCGCGCGTTGCTGGCCCACTCGTTGCCGGTGGTGACGTCGGTGTAGTCACTGCCCACGACGACGACCGCGTCGTACTGCGCGCTCAGCTCGCCGAACCGGTCGACGATGCGGGACAGGGCGGCGTCCTGGTCGGCGTGCCACTGCGCGTAGGTCACGCCCAGCGCTTCCTCATAGGACTGGCGGACGCCGGGGTGCGCGATGAGCAGGTCGATCACGGTGTCGTGCTCGGGCTCCTGGTTGACGATCGGCCGGAACACGCCGACCCGACCGACCCGCCGGCTCAGCAGGTCGACCAGGCCCAGGGCCACCGCGGATTTCCCGGATTGCGCCTCGGGCGCGGTGATGTACAGGCTGCGCGACATGAGCTGAGGCTATCCGGACCGGTCGAACCGCTCGTGTCGAACGACACGCGTCACAGGAGGAATTCATCGACCGTTGACATACCGGCGACGGAGGCGTTACCCTCGCCGGGAGGGCGAAACTCATCTTTCGTTGAAATTCCCGGGGAGGTGCCTTCGATGACCGACGCGATCATCGTGCGCGACCTGGTCGTTCGTCGCGGCAAGTCCACCGTGCTCGACGGTCTGAGCTGCCGGGCGCGGGCCGGCCGGATCACCGGACTGCTCGGCCCCTCGGGCTCCGGCAAGACCACCCTGATCCGGGCGATCGTCGGCGTCCAGACCGTCCGCTCCGGCACGGTGACGGTGCTGGGCACCCCGGCCGGGGCACCGTCGCTGCGGAACCGGATCGGCTACATGAGCCAGGCACCGTCGGTCTACCAGGACCTGACGGTGCTGGAGAACGCCCGCTACTTCGCGGCGATCGTGGGCGGCGACACGGCAGCCGCCCGGTCGGTGATCGACCAGGTCGGGCTGGCCGAAGCGGCCGATCAGCTGGTCGGCAACCTTTCCGGCGGGCAGCAGTCCCGGGCCTCCCTGGCCTGCGCGATCGTCGGGGACCCGCCCGTCCTGGTGCTCGACGAACCGACGGTCGGCCAGGATCCGGTCCTGCGGGAGGAGCTGTGGGGCTTCTTCCACCAGCGAGCGGCAGCCGGAGTGACCGTGCTCGTCTCCTCGCACGTCATGGACGAGGCCAACCGGTGCGACTCGCTGTTGCTGATCCGGAACGGCGCGCTCCTGGCCGACGGCACGCCCGCCGCGATCAAGGAGCACGCCGACACCGACGACATGGACCGCGCGTTCCTGCGCCTGATCCGGGAAGGGGCGGCAACATGAACGGCACGGTGAACGGCGTGGTGAACCCCCGGATCCTGGGCGCAACCACCGCGCGCATCCTGCGCCAGCTGCGGCACGACCCGCGCACCATCGCGCTGCTGATCGGGGTCCCGGTCGTGCTGATGGGCCTGGTCTACGCGATGTACGACGGGTCACCGCAGGTCGGGCAGATCCTGCTGATCATGCTCGGCATCTTCCCGTTCGTGATCATGTTCCTGATCACCAGCATCGCCATGCTCCGGGAACGGACCAACGGGACGCTGGAGCGGTTGATGACCACCCGAACCGGCAAGGGCGACCTGCTGTTCGGGTACGGCATCGCGTTCGGCGCCACCGCGGCCGCCCAGGCCGTCGTGGCGGCGGCCTGCGCCTACTGGCTGTACGGGATGAACACCGCGGGCTCGGCCGGTCTGGTGGTGCTGATCGCCGTGCTCACCGCCCTGCTCGGGGTCGGCCTGGGGCTGGCCTGCTCGGCGCTGGCCCGCACCGAATTCCAGGCCGTGCAGATGCTGCCGGTGGTGGTGATCCCGCAGATCCTGCTCTGCGGGCTGTTCGTGCCGCGCGATCAGATGGCCGGGTGGCTGTCGGCGCTGTCCGACGTGATGCCGCTCAGCTACGCCGTCGAGGCGATGCAGGACGTCGGCACCAACGCCGAGCCCACGTCCACGTTCTGGATCGACCTCGCCGTCGTCGGCGGGTGCGTGATCCTCGGGCTGGTCCTGGCGGCGGCCACCCTTCGCCGCCGCACTCCGTGACCCGAGTCGCGACCGCCGAGGCCGGAGGAGCCCGATGACCGCCGGCCGGGCATCCGAGCAACGGTCGACCCGGACCGGCCGCCGGCCGGGGAACCCGGACACCCGGCAGGCCGTCCTGGACGCCGCCCGCGCGACCTTCGCCGAGTCCGGCTTCGACGGTGCATCCATCCGCCGGATCGCCGGTCGCGCGGGAGTGGATCCCGCGCTGGTGCACCATTACTTCGGCACCAAGGACGACCTGTTCATGGCCACCGTCGAGCTGCCGGTCAATCTGCCTGCCCTGCTGCAACGGGTCGGCGCCGCCGGCCTGGACGGTCTGGGCGAGCGCCTGGTCACCACGATCCTGAGCGTGTGGGAGTCACCGGCCGGTGCCGGCCTGGCCGGCTGGCTGCGGACCGCGCTGGCCGACGAGGGCCGGGCCCGGTTGCTCCGGCAGTTCCTGCTCGCCTCGGTCGCCGCGCCGCTCGCCGCCGCCGTCGGCATCCCCGAGGCCGAGCGCGAGCGACGCATCGGGCTGGTGATGACGCAGATCGTCGGCCTGATCGTCGGCCGCTACCTGCTCGCCCTGGGCCCGGCCGCGGCCCTGCCGCCCGCCCAGGTGGTCGCGTCGGTGGGCGACACCGTCCAGCGCTACCTGACCGGACCGCTGCCCGACGTGGCGGACTGAGCGTGCTGTTCGGGGTGGCGTCCGGGTCGCTGCAGGTCGAGGGCAGCACCGGCCGCGGGCGCACGGTGTGGGACGCGTTCGCCGCCGCGCCGGGCCGCATCGCCGACGGCACCGGGCCCGACCCGACCGTCGGGATCGGGCACGGCGCCCGCGATCTCGACCTGCTGGCCGATCTCGGGGTCGACACCTGCCGGTTCTCGGTGTCCTGGGCGCGGGTGCAGCCGGGCGGCTCCGGCCCGGTGTCCACGGCCGGCCTCGACGGGTACGAGGCGGTCCTCGACGGCCTGCTCGACCGTGGCATCCGGCCCTGGGTGGCGTTGTACCGGTGGGATCTGCCGCTGGCACTGATGCTGGACGGCGGATGGTTGGTCCGGGACACCGCGGAACGGTTCGGCGAGTACGCCGCGCTCGTCGCCGATCGGCTCGGCGACCGGGTCGATGCCTGGGTGACGCTCGACGACCCCTTCGCGCACATGGCCCTCGGCCATGCGGTCGGGGTCGACGCCCCGGGGCTGACCCTGCTCGGCGGCGCGTTCCAGGTCACCCACCACCTGCTCCTGGGCCACGCCCGCGCGGCCGCCGCGCTCAGGGCGGCCGGCGCGGCCGCGATCGGCCTGGTGAACAACCACACCACGGTCCGGCCGGCCACCGCGAGCCCGGCCGATCGGTGGGCGGCGGGGTTCTACGACACCTATCACAACCGGCAGTTCGCCGACCCGGTGCTGCTCGGCCGCTATCCCGACGGGTTGCCGGACCTGCCGGGGGTGCCCGACGACCTCGTCGCCGACGGGGATCTGCCGGCGATCGCGACGCCGCTGGACTTCTACGGCGTCGCCTACGAGCACCCGGTCGTCGTCGCCGCGGCCCCGGAGAACCGGTCGGTGCCGCTGAGCCTGGTGCCCCTGGACGGCGTCGACCGCACCGCGACCGACCTGCCGATCCACCCGCCGGCCCTGGAACAGGCGTTGCTCGCCCTGCGGCGCCGCTACCCCGCCCTGCCCGAGGTGTTCGTCACCGCCACCGGCGCAGCGTTCGGCGACGCCGGCCCCGGCGATCCGGACCGCGGGCGGATCGACTTCCTGGACGGGCATCTGGCCGCGGTCCGGCGGGCCGCGGCGGCCGGGGTACCGATCGGTGGCTACTTCCACTGGTCGCTGCTGGACGGCTGGGAGGGGGCGGCCGGCCGGACCGCCCGGACCGGGCTGGTGCGGGCCGACGCGGGCGCGCCGGAGCGGACCCCGCGGGCCTCGTTCGCCCACTACCGGTCGCTGATCGCCGCGGCCCGCCACTGACCGGCTCGAACGATGCACCCGCGGCGGGATCGAGGGAAGGACGACCGGCCCCTCGGGCGATCCCGGGCAGCATCGGCTCCCGCCTCGAGCACGGACCGGGCGTGATCGACGGCCCGCCGATCGGCGGGAGAGCGGGTGGGCCGGATAGATTCGGCCGGTGAGCACCGCCTCCGTCGAGCCGGGCAGTGACCGCCGGCCGGTGCCGGCCGGCCGCATCGTCGCCTGGGGCCTGTGGGATTGGGGATCGGCCGCCTACAACGCGGTGATCCTCACCTTCGTCTTCTCCGTCTACCTGACCGACGCGGTCGGTGACGATCTGCCCGGCACGATCTCCGCCAACACCTGGCTGGGGTGGTCGCTCGGCATCGCCGGTTTCCTGGTCGCGGTGCTCGCGCCGATCACCGGGCAGCGCGCCGACGCCGGCGGCCGGCGCAAACTGTCGATGGGTGTATGGACCGCACTCACCGTGATCTCCATGGCCGGCCTGTTCTTCGTCAAGAACGACTACCACTACCTGTGGCTCGGGCTGGTGCTGCTCAGCCTGGGATCGATCTTCTTCGAATTCGCGTCGGTCTCCTACAACGCGATGCTGCATCAGGTGTCGACGCCGCTGACGATCGGCCGGGTCTCCGCCTTCGGCTGGTCGATGGGGTACTTCGGCGGCATCGTGCTACTGCTGATCTGTTACGTCGGATTCATCGCCCCCGAGGTCGGCTGGTTCGGCGTGACCTCGGCCGATGGGTTGAACATCCGGATGGTCGCGATCTTCGCGGCCGCCTGGTTCCTGCTGTTCGCGCTGCCGGTGCTGTTCGCGGTCCCGGAGGTCCCCGGCGCGCCTCGCTCGAAGCGGGTGGGTTTCCTCGCCTCCTACCGGGTCCTGTTCCGGGACCTGACGCAGCTGTACCGGACGGCCCCGCACACCGTCTACTTTCTCGGCGCCAGCGCCCTGTTCCGGGACGGGCTCGCCGGGGTGTTCACCTTCGGGGCGGTGCTGGCAGTCACCGTGTACGGCATCGACAGCGCCGACGTGTTGATCTTCGGCGTCGTCGCCAACGTGGTGTCCGCGCTGGGCGCGCTGACCGCGGGCATCTTCGACGACCGGCTCGGACCCAAGACGGTCATCGTGTTCTCGCTCTCCGGCATGCTCGTCGCCGGCGGCGTCCTGCTGTTCGTCTCCGGCCCGACCATGTTCTGGATCTTCGGGCTCATCCTGTGCCTGTTCGTCGGGCCGGCCCAGTCGTCGTCCCGGACCTTCATGGCCCGGTTGGCGCCGCTCGGCCGGGAAGGGCAGATCTTCGGCCTGTACGCCACCACCGGACGAGCGGTGTCGTTCCTGGCGCCGACCCTGTTCGGCTTCTTCACCTTCGTGTTCGGGGCCGATCGGGCCGGGATCATCGGCATCCTGCTGGTGCTCGCCGTGGGCCTGGCGGCGCTGATCCCGGTGCGGGCACCGGCGCCGGGTGCGCCGGCCCCGGTGGCGAACTGGCAGTCCTGACAGCGTTCCGGCGGCGACGAACCGGATGGAGCGGCGCCTGCCCGGTCTGTTGCTGATCTGCGTGTTCGGTCGCGAAATCACCCATTTGGTAACGGTTCGCCCAGCGGGCGACGGCCGACCAAGCGGCGAACCCTTGGTCACCGCTCATTCGGGCGAGGCGATCATCCGGCGGACCCAGCGTGCCGTCATGCTGACCCACATGGCGAAGAGGACGGCGGCTCCCGCGAGTGCCGGGGCGGTGATCGGGGCGCTGGGCGTCGTCTTCGGCGACATCGGGACCAGCCCGCTGTACACGTACCAGACGGTGGTCAACACCCCGCACGGCACGCTCGACCGCGACCTGATCATGGGCACCACCTCCATGATCATCTGGGCGCTGCTGCTGGTGGTGACGGTGCTCTACACCCGGCTGCTGATGCGCGCCGACAACGCCGGCGAGGGCGGGCTGCTCGCGCTGTTCGGCCTGTTGCGGCTGCGCAGTCGCCATGCCCGGGTCGTGGCGGTCTGCGCCGCGTTGGCCATGGTCGGCGCGGCCACCTTCCTCGGTGACGCGGTCATCACCCCGGCGGTCTCGGTGCTCTCGGCGGTGGAGGGCCTGGAATCGGCCGACACCGGCCTGGCGCCGGCCGTCGTGCCGATCGCGGTGGTGATCCTGGCCGCCCTGTTCCTGCTCCAGCGGTTCGGCACCGACCGGATCGGCCGCCTGTTCGGCCCGATCATGATCATCTGGTTCCTGGTCGCCGCGGTCCTGGGCCTGTTCTCGCTGGTCCGCACGCCCGAGGTGCTGCAGGCACTGTCCCCGCACTGGATCGTGTTCCTCGTCGCCCACCAGCCGTGGGTCGCGTTCGTCGCGCTCGGCGGCGTCGTGCTGGCCATCACCGGGGCCGAGGCGCTCTACGCCGACATGGGTCACTTCGGTCGGCGTCCGATCGTGCTGGCCTGGCTGGCCGTCGTCTTCCCGGCGCTGGTCGTCAATTACCTCGGCCAGGGCGCCGAGGTCCTGCGCACCCCGAACGACGCGGCCAACCCGTTCTGGACGCTGGTGCCCGACCGGGCCACCATCCCGATGGTCGTGCTCGCCACCCTGGCCACGATCATCGCGTCCCAGGCGGTGATCTCGGGGAGCTTCAGCGTCGTGCACCAGGCCGGCCGGCTCGGCCTGCTCCCCCACCTGCAGGTCAAGCACACCTCGACGCACAACTCCCGGCAGATCTTCCTGCCCGCGGTCAACACCATGGTCGCGATCGCGGTGCTCACCCTGGTGCTGACGTTCCGCAGCTCGGCGGCGCTGACCGACGCCTACGGGTTGGCCGTCACCATCACCATCGTCATCACCACGGTCATCTACCTGGTGCTGCGGCAGACCGAGCGGCGCTGGTCCCCCGGCTTCTTCGTGGCCGCCGGCATCCTGCTGGTCATGCTGTTCTTCCTGGCCGCCAACCTGCTCAAGATCCCCACCGGCGGCTGGCTGCCGCTGGGCATCGCCGTCGTCCTGGTAACGATCATGGGCATCTGGAGGTGGGGCGACCGCCGGATGCACGCCGCCCTGCAGAGCGACGCCAGCACCGCCGAGCACAGCATCGACGCCGCCCTGGCCGAGCTGCGCAAGGGTCACCGGGTCCCCGGCACCGCCGTCTACCTCACCCAGACCGCGGGCATCGCCCCGCTCGGGTTCCGGGCGATGATCGACTTCACCCGAGCGCTGCACCGGGTCGTGCTGATCCTGCGGGTCAGCGTCTCCGACCAGGCCGTGCTGCCGCCCACCGGCCGGACCACCGTGGTCACCCACGGACCCGGGGTGTTCGAGATCGAGTGCCGGGTCGGCTATTACGAACGGTTCACGGTGCCCGAGCTCATCGCCGCCGTCCGCGACGCCCACCCCGAACTCGCCGACACCGACCCGCGCAGGACCCACTTCGTGCTGTCGCACGTCTCGCCCCGGCACCGGTCGTCGGCGCTCGTGCTGTCCTGGCGGCAACGGATCTTCTCCGCGCTGCACCGGCTCGGCCCGCCCCGCGCCGACGTGCTCGGTCTGCCGACCGATCGGACCATCTCCGTCGGGCGGGACGTCTCCTTCTGATCGGTTCACTGCCGCCGGTCCGTGGGCGCGGAACCACCCCCACGGTGACGCCTCGTCCCCCTACGATGCGGCCATGGGCCAGTGGTGGGACGAGAACATCATCGAGCCGGGCAAGCTGCCCCTGCTCCTGTGTTTCGCCGCGTTCATCGTCACGTTCCTGTCCACCCGGATCATCACCCGGCTGATCCGCGCCGGGATCGGACCGTTCAAGAACAACGTGTCGTCGTCGGGTGTGCACATCCATCACGCCGTGCCGGGCATCATCCTGCTGATCCTGGGCACGATCATGGCGCTGCGCGGGCCGGACTCGCCGTGGATCGAGATCGCCGGCGTGCTGTCGGGCGTCGGCATCTCGCTGATCCTGGACGAGTTCGCGCTGATCCTGCACCTGCAGGACGTGTATTGGGCGAACGAGGGCCGCATCTCGGTGGAGATGATCGGTCTGGCCACCGCGGTGTTCGGGTTCGTACTGCTGGGCTTCAGCCCGCTGGGCGTTGACGAGCTCTCGGTCGACGACCTGGAGATCCGGGTCACCCTGCTGACTGGCGTGGTGGTGCACTTCCTGCTGCTGCTGGTCTGCGTCCTCAAGGGCAAGTACCGGTCGGCGCTGGTCGGTTGCTTCGTGGCCCCGGTAGCGTGGTGGGCGGCGTGCCGCCTGGCCCGGCCCGGTTCCTGGTGGGGCCGGCGATACCGCAAGCCGCGCAAGATCGAGCGGGCCCGCCGCCGCGAGGCGAGGTTCCAGGCCCGGTGGGATCCCCGGTGGCGCTGGGTGTCCGACCTGATTGCCGGCGCCCCGTCGATGCCCGACCCGGCCCCGATGCCGGAGCTCCCGGTGGCCCCGGCCACTGCCGTCCCGGCCGGCCCCGGCCCGGCTCCCGTCCTCGCCGCCGGACCCGACCTCCTGGCCGCCGGTCCCGACCGCCCCGCGGCCGCGGCGGCACCGGCCGGGTCCGATCCCGATCGCAAGGGTTCCGGCCGCCACTGATCTTCGTCCGGACGGCACCGGGCGTCCGGGCGGCACCCGGCGAGGGGACCGGGCGGGACCGGGCGGGCGGGACCGCGCGATGCCGGGCGCGATCAGCCCTCGATCAGGCGCAGCACCTCCTGCTGGAACCGGCGGACGCTCGCGGCATCCGGCGGCGGCCCGCCGTCCCGGGCCCGGAACGCGGCCCGGATGACCCCGGTGTCCAGCGTTCCGGGCTCGGCCCGAACCGCCGCCCCGGCGACGGGTTTGGCCAGCCAGCGGCCGCTGCGCACCCGGCACAGGGCGCGGCACGCGTTGAGCACGGCGTCGTCCGACGCGGCGGCCGGCGCGTGCAGATGCCAGCGCAGCGACTCGGCGAGCAGCCGGCGCAGCTCCCAGTCGCCCGGTCCGGTGAAGACGGTCGCCGCGGGCGGGCCGACGATCGGGCGCCCGTGGTCGGCCAGGATGCCGCGGTCGATCGCGTACCAGAACTGCCCGTCCGCGGCGGGCCGGGCCGCCGGGTCCTCGGTGGCCCGGAAGTCCATCCGGGCGCCGGTGTTCAGCTCGACCTCGAAGGCGGGGTCGGTGCCGCCGGCCGCGGCGACCTCGGCCCGGTAGACGACCAGCTCCAGTCCGCGGGCCGGGCAGGGCAGGGCATCGTGCCGCAGCGCCGCGATCAGTGAGCGCTTGGCCGCGACGTCGAGCCGGTCGGCGACCACCACGGCCACGTCGATGTCGCTGCGGCCCGGCCGGTAACCGTCCAGGGCAAGCGAGCCGCCCGCGTAGACGCCGACCAGGTCGTCGCCGACGACGTCGCGGCAGCGGCGCACGATCTCGGTGAGGTAGTCCCGGACGGCGGGATCGAACGGGCCGCTCATTCCGGCCGGCCCGGCAGTCCCGGTCGCCGCACGCTTCGGCATGATGGCGGCGATGAGCGGCGCCCGGGTGTGTGCGGAACATCGGCAGGACTCACGCCTGATGATGTTCCGCGGTCCTGCGGGGTCCACCCCGCACCGACGCGCCCGGCGGGGACGGTGAACGGCGGGCCCCGGGCCGGCGCGGGGCGTTTCGCGCCCAGCCCGTCGGGCGACCTGCACGTCGGCAACCTGCGCACCGCGCTGCTGGCCTGGCTGTTCGCCCGCTCGTCGGGCCGGCGGTTCCTGGTGCGGATGGAGGATCTGGACCGGGTCCGGCCGGGGGCCGCGGACCGGCAACTGGCCGACCTGGCCGCGATCGGTCTGGACTGGGACGGGCCCGTCGTGCACCAGTCGGACCGCACGGACCGGTACGACGCGGCGATCACCACCCTGGTCGGCCGCGACCTGGCCTACGAGTGCTTCTGCACGCGGCGGGAGATCCGGGAGGCGGCGTCCGCCCCGCACCCCGACCCGTCGTTCCCGCAGCGGATCGGCGCCGACGGCGCCTACCCGGGGACCTGCCGGTCGCTGACCCCGGAACAGGTGCGGCAGCGCCGGGCGGCCGGCCGGCGCAGCGCGCTGCGGCTGCGCGCCGCGGTCACGCAGTGGACCGTCGACGACGTGCTCGCCGGTCCCTTCACCGGCGCCGTCGACGATCTGGTGCTGCGCCGCAACGACGGGGTGGCCGCCTACAACCTGGCCGTGGTCGTCGACGACGCCGCTCAGGGCGTTGACCAGGTCGTCCGCGGCGACGACCTGCTCACCTCGGCCCCGCGCCAGGCCTATCTGGCCGGCCTGCTCGATCTACCGCCGGTGCTCTACGCGCACGTCCCGCTGGCGCTGAACCGGCAGCGGCAGCGCCTGGCCAAGCGGGACGGCGCCGTCACCCTGGCCGACCTGGCCGCCGCCGGCCGGTCCGCCACCGACGTGCTGGCCCTGCTCGCCCGCTCGCTGGACCTCGCCGGCCCCGGCGAGCACCCGACCCCGGCCGACCTGCTGCCCCGCTTCGACCCGTCCGCCCTGCCGCGCGAGCCCTGGATCGTCGTCCCCGCCACCCTGGCCACCACCTGACCCGGCCCCTCCCCGCGCGGATCATCTGCGCCGGCGCGCATCATCCGGTCAACTCCCGCCCCACCCGTCTCAAACAGGGCTATTTGATCCGCGCAACCGTCCCCAACGGTGGCTGTGGATCGGCGCGCGGACGAAGTCATTGACATGCGTCCCACCGGTCACATCCGGGGTCAATTCAGCCGCGCCCGGGTAGATGATCCGCGCGGGGAGGGCGCGGGCGGGGAGGGCCGGGCTGCTTGGATGGCGCGGTGACCGAATTACCGCCGGACCCGGCGACCTCGAAGCCGCGCACCGGCAACTACGACCTGATCGTGGTGCTGTTCTGCGGGCTGCTGCTCATCTCCAACATCGGGGCCACGAAGCTGATCCAGTTCGGGCCGATCATCACCGACGGCGGGGCGATCCTGTTCCCGATGACTTACATCCTCGGCGACGTGCTGAGCGAGGTGTACGGGTTCAAGCGGGCCAAGCGGGCGATCCTGATGGGCTTCGGCCTGTCCGTCCTGGCGTCGCTGACGTTCTACCTGGTCCAGATCGCGCCGGCGGCCGACGCCTACGAGAACCAGGCCGCGTTCGAGGCGGTGCTCGGGTTCGTGCCGCGGATCGTGCTGGCCAGCATCCTGGGCTACCTGGCCGGGCAGCTGCTCAACGCCTACGTGCTGGTGAAGATCAAGGAACGCACCCAGGAGCGCAAGCTCTGGCTCCGGCTCATCGGCTCGACCGTGGTCGGCGAACTGGCCGACACCCTTGTCTTCTGCACCGTGGCGTTCTACGGCGTCATCACCGGGGGTGAGTTCCTCAGCTACGTCCTCACCGGGTACGTCTACAAGGTGCTGATCGAGGTCGTCTTCCTGCCGATCACCTACCCGGTGATCGCGCTGGTCAAGCGGCACGAGCCGGACTACGTCCCGGGTGCCGCCGTGCGCGTCTGAGCGCCGACGGCAGTCGGCTTGCCGGGTCAGTCGCGCGGCACCGGGAAGTGCCGCAGCGACTCCGCCGCCGCCCGCCGGGCCAATTCGGGGACGACTTCACGGACCGGGTTGTCGGCGACTTCCGCCCAGGCCGCATCGGCCACCTGGTGCACGCTGCCCGCCGGCACGTCGGGAAACTCTGCGGTCAACCGGTCGGTCAGCCGCTCGACGTGCCGGGCGCGGCCCTCCCCGTCCGGGTCGATGCCCTGCGTCATGGTCAGTACCAGTACCGGCGTCCGGCGATGGCCCGGCCGGTCGCACCGACGATGAGCAGCACCACGCCGACGGCGACCAGAACCAATCCGATCGTCCACAGGATGGGAATGGAGAACAGGAATCCCAGGATGAGCAGGATCACGCCAAGAATGATCATTTCGGATACCGCCTTTCTCGATCGCGCGGTCGCCTCGTCCGGGGATCATGCGGCCGCATCGAGGAGGTGAGTTCCCGGTCTTCCGGTCCCCAACCGAAGTTCGCGATTCGACAGTTCGGGTGCGAATCAGGCAGCCCGCGGGCGACCGACCCCGGCAGTGACGGCCGCGCCAGGATCAAACCGACCACATCAACCCATTGCGGCCGCCGTCAATCGACAGTCCGGGTTTGGCCACGGCGGCCACCGGAAACTTGACCGGGATGCGCCGGGTAACGACAGGTGGGTGAGCAGCCGCCGGGCGGCGGCGATCGACAGGTGTTCCCGGAGCAGACCAAGCCGGCCCCGGTGCCGGTGACGCCCGGCCGGTCGGCCCGCGACGACCGCGTCGATCGGGGCACGGTCCTGGACGGCCGCTACCGGCTGGACGAGCGGGTCGGGGACGGCGGGAGCGCCACCGTGTACCGCGCCACCGACACCATCCTGCGCCGGCAGGTCGCGGTGAAGGTCTTCCATCCCGAACCGCCCCATGCCGCCCTCACCGAACGGCGCTCCCGGGAGATGCGGCTGGCCGCCGCAGCCAGCGATCCCCACCTGCTCGCGGTGTACGACGCGCATCTGAACGTCCCGGACGGGTCCGGTGACGCCGGCCCGTGCTATCTCGTGACGGAGTTTGTCGACGGTCCGACCCTGGCCGACGTCATCCCCCCTCGGGGCCTGCCGCCCGCTGACGTTCGACGGATCGGGTCCGGCGTCGCGCAGGCTCTCGGCGCATTGCATGGGCGTGGTCTGGTGCACCGGGACGTCAAGCCGAGCAACGTGCTGCTCACGGCCGCGCACGAGGCCAAGCTGGCCGACCTCGGGATCGCCCGGGAACTCGGCGGCCAGCCGGTGACCCAGGACGGAGCAGTGCCCGGCACCGCCCCCTACCTGAGCCCGGAGCAGGCGGAGGGCAAGTCGGTCGGCCCGGCCTCGGACGTGTACTCGCTGGGCCTGGTCCTGTTGGAGTGCCTGACCGGCCGGCGCGAGTTCCCGGGGGCGGCGCTGGAATCCGCGCTCGGCCGGTTGCTGCGCGATCCGGAGGTCCCGCCGACCCTGCCGGACCCCTGGCCGGCGTTGCTGGCCGGGATGACCGCCCGCGACCCCGGCCGCCGGCCCCCGGCCCGGGTTGTCGCGGCCGTGCTGGACGCATCCGCCGATGACGCCGCCGATCCGGCCACCGACCCCTCGCCGGCCACCCCGCCGCCGCACGGTGCGCTGCCGGCCGGTGGAGCGGCGGCCGGTGGAGTGGCGGCCGGTCCGCTGCCGACCGGTCCGCTGCCGACCGGTCCGCTGCCGGCCGACCGGTCGCCGATTACCCCCGCGGTCGCCGCGCCGACCGGCCCGGGGCTCACGACCGCCGGGTCCCCCGATTCCACGGCGCCCCGCGCGCAGCGCCGCCCGCGGCGCCGCCGGGCATGGCTGCTGGCCGCGGTGGTAGCAGGCGTCCTGGCCATCGGCACGGCCGTTGCCCTCACCTCGCTCGACCCGGACGGCGCCGGGCCCCCCGTGCCGGCCCCGACCGCGACCACACCGACCAACCCGGCCAACCCGACCAACCCGACGATCGCGAACGCTCCGGCGACCGTCACGGTCACCGCCGCTCCACCGGCGGCGACGTCGCCGCCCTTGCCGGCGGGGACGACGGCGGGGCCGGCCGCGGACTCCGGAACGGACTCGGTGACCGGCACACCTGTGGTCGCCGGCACCACCCCGGCCGCCGCCACGGAACCGCCGGCCGGCGGGTCGGGCGCCGGTCCGGCCGACGGCGGTGGACCCGCGACGGCCGCGGGTCCCGCGGGTCCGGCCGGCGGGAACGGCCCGGGACCGGCCGGCACCGGCCCGGGCAACGGCAACGGCAACGGGCCGGGGAACGGCAACGGCAACGGCAATGGCCGGGGGAACGGGAACGGCCGTTAGGCCGGTGCCCCGCGCCGCGCCGCGTAGTAGCGCCCAAGGAACTCGGTGCGGAACTCGGCGAAGGTGCCGTCGTCGATGCTGTCCCGGATCCGGTCGACCAGCCGCACGACGAACCGCTCGTTGTGGATGGTGGCCAGCGTCGCCGACAGCATCTCCTTGGCCCGGAACAGGTGGTGCAGGTAGGCGCGCGTGTAATGCGCGCAGGTGTAGCAGTCGCAGCACTCGTCCAGCGGCCCGAAGTCGCGCTTGAACCGGGCGTTGGTGATGTTGATCCGGCCGTCCTCGATGTACAGCGAGCCGTTACGGGCCACCCGGGACGGGGAGACGCAGTCGAACGTATCGGTGCCGTTCTCGATGGCGACGAACATGTCGTCCGGCTCGCTGATGCCCAGCAGGTGCCGCGGCAGCTCCTCGGGCAGCTCCTCGCACACCCAGCGCACGATCGTGCCGAGATTTTCCTTCTCCAGCGCCCCGCCGATGCCGAACCCGTCGAAGCCCAGCGTGAGCAGGTCGCGGGTGGCCTGCCGGCGCAGGTCCTCGTACTGCGCGCCCTGGACCACGCCGAACAGCGCCTGGTACGGCTTGCCCACGCGTTCCGCGGTCAGCCGCCGGTGCTCGGCCACGCACCGGGCCGCCCACGCGTGGGTGCGGGCAACGGACCGTTCCTGGTAGCCGCGGGTGTTCATCAGGGTGGTGCACTCGTCGAACGCGAAGATGATGTCGGCCCCCAGCCGGTGCTGGATGCCCATCGAGATCTCCGGCGAGAACCGGTGCATCGAGCCGTCCAGGTGCGACTTGAACGTCACCCCGTCGTCGTCGACGGTGGCCAACCGGTTCTTGCCGGGGGCGATGACGTCGTCGGACTGCAGGCCGGCGGTGTTCATCGCCAGCACCTTCTTGAACCCGACCCCCAGAGACATCACCTGGAAGCCGCCAGAATCGGTGAGCGTCGGCCCCGGCCAGTTCATGAAGGCACCGAGACCGCCGATCTCGTCGATGATCTCGGACCCGGGCTGCAGGTACAGGTGGTAGGCGTTGGCCAGCACCGCCTGCGCTCCCAGCTGCGCCACCGACTCGGGCAGCAGCGACTTGACCGTGGCTTTGGTGCCGACGGCGACGAATGCCGGGGTGCGGATGACGCCGTGCGGCGTGCTGATCACGCCGGTGCGTCCCGGCCGGCCGGGCAGCCGCGTGCCCACCTCGAACCCGAAACCGGACCCCGACCGTGTACTCACCCCTGGATCCAACAACCCGGCCTTGATCGGCTGTGGTAACCGGTTAAAGTGGTTGCATGACGCCGGCCGGGATCGTCCTCACCCCGCGCGACGGGGCGCGCTGGCGGTTCGACCCGGGGGCGCTGTTCCTGGAGTTCCTGCTCACCGGCGGCCCGGACGAGCTCGCCGCCTGGGATCGCCTCCGCACCCCGGACGAGCTGCGGGCGTGGGTGGGCGGCAGCCGGCTGCCGATCTCGGCGGCCGCGGTGTCCGTCGGCGATGCCGACCTCGCCCCGGCCCGCACGCTCCGGGACTCGTTGTGGCGGGCGACGCGGGCCGTCCTGGCCGCCCGTCCGGTCGTCCCCGCCGATCGGACGGCCGTCGAACGGGCGGCCGCGGTGCCGCCACCGGTACCGGTCTGGGGCGGCTGGCAGGTCCCGTGCAATGCCCCGGCGGTGCTGTCCGCGGTGGCCCGGGACGCCCTGGCCGGACTGGCCGGCCCGGCCGCCGCCCGGATCCGCGAGTGCGCCGCCGCCGACTGCCGGCTCGTCTTCCTCGACACCTCCCGTCCCGGCCAGCGGCGCTGGTGCTCGATGCAGCGCTGCGGCAACCGGCACAAGGTCCGCGACCACCGAGCCCGCCACCCGGAGGAACGATGAGCAGCACCCCCGTCGGCCTGACCCGTGACGCCGGATTCGAGATCGGGGTCTCCCGTACCGTCGACGCCCCACCCGATCGGGTCTGGCGCAGTCTGACCGAGCCGGCCGGGGTCGCGATCTGGCTCGGGGCCGGCGTCTTGATCCCCGATCCGGACGGCGCCAAGGGCACGCCCTACCGCACCGCCGACGGCACCCGGGGCGAGTTCCGCAGCGTCCATCCGGGCGGGCGGCTGCGGCTGACCTGGCAGCCGCCGGACCGGGACCGCCCATCGACCGTCCAGCTGACCGTTTCAACCCGGGCCGGGCGCACGGTGATCCGGTTCCATCAGGAGCGGCTGGGCGGTCCGGACGAGCGGGAGCGGCAGCGCGCGCACTGGCGGGCCGTCATGGACGCGGTCGTCGACCGGCTCGGCTGACGGCCCGCTTCACGGTCCGGCGGGACGATCACGGGAACGGTCGCCTTGATTCGCGGCGACCGCGGGCGCGGACCACGGCGTCGGTATCCGATTCCGGGTTCCGGGTCTCAGAACGGACATGAGCGAACGTAGCGATCAGCACTCGGCCGCCTCGCGCGCGGCGACCCCCGACCGCCGTCTCCTCCGGCGCGCCCGCGGCCTGCGGGTCTACGCGATGCTGGTGGGGGTCGCGGTGCTGTCCGGACGCGTCACGATCCGGGCGAAGCCGCGCCGTTGACCCGGGCGCCGATCAGCCGACCGCGGACCGGAACAGCTCGATCGCCCGCCGCCGCACCGGTGCGGAGTCCGGGTGTACCCAGAACGCCAAGTGGGTGCCGGTAGCCAGCTCGACGAGGTCGGCGCCGGGGATCTGCTCGGCGGCGAAACCGCTGTACTGCGGGTCGACGTCGGTATCGGCGGTGCCCTGGACGATCAGGCAGGGCGCCGTGATCCGGTCCAACGCCAATGACTCGATCGCCGCGAACTGCGCGATGTCGTTCTCGAAACCGGCCCGGCGGGGCCCGGAGTGGTTGGCGGCCAGGGCCAGATCGATGGTGAACCGTTCCTTCTCCGGGTCGTCCAGGATCCCCGCGACGCGCGCCGCGAGCTGCTCCTTGGTCAGATCCCCTTCGGAGGCGATCGTCGCCGAGACCAGCTTCTCCGGAGTGTGCTTGGCCATGAGCTGGAGCATCCGCCGACCCAGGCCGGTGTCCATGATGAGCTTGTCCGTGCCCTTGTCACCCGCGAAGACGAACCGGCGGCTCACCGCGGCGCAGGCGACCAGCGCGGTCAGCCGATCCGGATGCCGCACCGCGAACCGGTAGGCCGACGGGCCGCCGCCCGACCAGCACAGCACCCCCACCCGGTCGATGCCGAGCGCATCGAGCAGCGCCGCGTGCAGGTCGGCCTGCTCGTCGATCGTCACCCCCGAGCTCAGCGGCGTGTCGAAGTAGCCGGGCCGGTCGGGCACGATCGTCCGGAACCCGTCGGTGAGCAGGAAGCGGGCCATCGCCCGACCGGCGTCGTGACCGCCTGGTGTGCCGTGCACCACCAGCACCGGCGGCCCGTCGCCATCCGCCACGCAATCCACGGCTCCCGCCGCGGTGCCCACCGTCCGGATCGCGGACTCCCCGGCCGTCTCCGTCGTCGCCATGACTCTCCCCCTCGACTCTCCCCCTCGCTATCTCACGCTGCGCGACATCCCATCACGCTGCGCCGACCTCCGCCGACCGGGAGACCGGGTCGGCCGGGGACGACGCGGGAATGATCGGCCGGCCGAGACGGCAGGATGGACCGGGCCACCCACCCGGCCCGGACGCCCACCGGCGGCCGACGAACGAGAGGACCACCCCTGCGTGTCCGAGCAGCGGCAACCCGCGACGGCCTCGACGGCCGGCGCCCTGGCCGGGCTCATCCTGCTCGCGCTGAACCTGCGGGGACCCCTGGTCGCGGTGTCGGCGGTGGCCGTCGATCTGCAGACCGACCTCGGCATGACGGCGGGCACCGTGGGCCTGCTGACCAGCCTGCCGGTGCTGTGTTTCGGCCTGGCCACACCGGCGGCGTCGGGGGTGATCGGCCGGCTCGGCATCGAGCTGTCCGTCCTGGCCACCCTGCTGGTCATCTTCGTCGGCATTCTGGTCCGATCGGCCGGCGCGGTGCCGGCGGCCTTCGCCGGCACGCTGCTGATCGGCCTGGCCATCACGGTCGGCAACCTGCTCGGCCCGTTGATCGTCGGCCGGGACTTCCGGACCCGGGTGGCCCTGATGACCGGCACCTACACCGCCGCACTCAACGTCGGTTCGATGCTGGCGCTGGCCGTCAGCGGGCCGCTGGCCGCCGCCTTCGGCTGGCAGATCGCGCTGGCCGCGGCCGCGGTGGTCCCGGTGCTGGCGGCACTCGTGTGGGGACCGTTGGCGGTGCGCGCCCGGCGCCGGCCCGCCACCCCGGCGCATGCCCGCAGCCGCCCGGCCGATCAGCCGGCCGCCGGGCAACGGTCGGTGTTCCGCCGGCCGTCCACCTGGCTGCTCACCGGAGCATTCGCCGGGCAGGCGTACGCCTACTACGGGCTGACCGCCTGGTTGCCGACGGTGCTGGTGGACGAACAGGGGATGACCCGCGGCGCCGCCGGTGCGGCATCGTCGATCTTCCAGGTCGCCGCATTGGTCGGCGCGTTCGGTGCTCCGGTGATCATCAACCGGCTGGGCGGGCCGCTGGTGTCGTTCCTGGTCAACGGCGTGCTGTGGGCGGCCCTTCCGCTCGGGCTGCTGCTGGCCCCGGACCTGTGGGTGGTGTGGAGCGCCAGCAGCGGCATCGCCCAGGGGGGCGGCTTCGTCACCATCTTCACGGTCGTGGTGTGGCGGGCCCGGAACCTGCGGGAGAACCGGCAACTCTCGTCGGTCGTGCAGACCGGTGGCTATTGTGTGGCCGCCGTCGGACCCACGCTGCTCGGCGCGCTCAACGACGGCACCGGCGCCTGGACCGCATCGTTGCTCACCGCGTTCGCCGGCACGATGGTGCTCACGGTGCTCGGCGCCGCCGCCGCGATCGGCGCGCGCCCGGTCACCCGCTGACCAGCGCCCGGGTCACCCAGTCCATCTGCTCGAACGCACCGGTGACCAGCCGGCTCATCAACGTCAGCATCAGGTCCGGGGCGGCCGCCGTCAGCTCGGCGATCGCGGCGGCCGGCAGGACCATCGCCACCACGTCGCCGCGAGCGGTCGCGTCGATGTCGTACTCCCGGCCGGCCACCGCGTAGGCGACCCCGAACGTGGTGCCCGCGGTGAACATGGACAGGTGGTGCCGGACGCCGGCCTGGTCCACGCTGACCTCGACCGGGCCCGCGACGATCAGGAACAGCCCCTGGGCCGGGTCACCGCTGCGGACCACGTCGTCCCCATCGGCATAGGTCCGGCGCTCCAACCGGGGGACGATCAGCTCCAGCCGTTCCGCCGGTAGCTCCCGGAGCAACGGGTGGTCCTGGATCGGCATGGCACCGGCGTGCTCGGTGGGTCCGGTATGCCGGGCGAGCAGCACGTCTTCGGCGTAGGCCACCGCCTCGTTGACGTCGGTGAAGTGGCGGACCCGCTTGGCCGGATCCGGATCCAGGTCGACGACCGCGCCCGTGGGATCGACCAGCACGGCCTCAACCCCGTAGGCCCGTAGCTGCTCGCGCACGTCGACCATCAGCCGCCGGGTGACGGCCGCCGTTTCGTCGACGGCCCGGACGTCCAGCACGAGCACGTCGAGGTCGTCGGCCTCTGCGGTCAGCCGGCGGATCACCGACTCCGCGCCGGCGAACAGCAAATCGCCGTGCAGCTCGTACACCCGGGCCCGGCGGCCGACCAGCAGCAGCAGCTCGTGTTCGACCGGGGAGCGCCGGCGCCGGCTGGGCCGGTCGACCACGTCGTACGCTGCCCGGACCGCGGACCGGGCGGCCCGGCTGACGTGCAGGAAGTGCAGTTCGAGGTCCGTGGAGAGCCGCCGGCAGGCGGCGACGCCGCGCACGCTGTTGCCGTGGGCATCCAGCCGCGGCGAGAACACGGCCAGCCCGAGCTGGCCGGGCAGGACCGCCAGGATGCCGCCGCCGACGCCGCTCTTGGCCGGCAGACCGACCTCGGTGACCCAGTCGCCGGCGGCGTTGTACATGCCGCAGGTCGTCATGACCGACAGCACCCGCTGGTTGATCACCGGGTCCAGCACCCGGTCGCCGGTCAACGGGTGCACGCCGCTGTCGGCCAGCGTGGCGGCCATCAGGCTCAGGTCCCGGCAATCCACCTCGATCGAACACTGCCGGAAGTACACGCCGAGGGTGATGTTCGGGTCCTCCTCGAGGATGCCGTACTCGCGCAGCAGGTAGCCGATGGCCCGGTTGCGATGCCCGGTGCGGTCCTCGGATCGATACATCGCCTCGTCCAGGCCCAGGTCCCGGCCGGCGAACCGGGAGTAGAACCGCCGGATCCGTTCGAACCGCTCGTCGACACCCTCCCCGCGTACCAGGGATGCGGCGGTGATCGCCCCGGCGTTGATCATCGGGTTGCGGGGCCGCTCGGTGACCGGGTCGAGGCTGATCTCGTTGAATGGTTCGCCCGACGGCTCGACGTCGACCTTGGTGGCCACGGCCTCGGTGCCGCGGTCAGTCAGCGCCAACGCGTAGCTGAACGGTTTCGAGATCGACTGGATGGCAAACCGTTTGCGGCTGTCGCCGGCCTCGTAGACGTAGCCGTCGCTGGTGGCCAGGCAGATCGCGAACGCGTCGGGGTCGACCACGGCCAGCTCGGGAATGTAGTCGGCAACCGACCCGGATCGCTCACCCGTCAGCTCCCGGTGGAGCCCGTCGACGTAGTCCTGGACCAGCGATTTCATGCCGGTCACTGTATCCAGCCGGCCAGCCGGCGCCGGCTGGCGAACCGCCGGTGCTCACCGCTGATCGGGTCGTCGAACTCGATGCGTTTGGCCAGCAGCTGCAGCGGGTCGGAGTAATCCTGGCGGTCGGTGTCCAGCAGGGTCGGATAGAAGTTGTCCCCGACGATCGGCAGGCCCAACGAGTTCATGTGCAACCTGAGCTGGTGCACCTTGCCGGTGGCCGGGTGCAGCCCGTACAGGGCCCGGCCCTGGTGGACTGCCAGGAGTTCGATCCGGGTGTGCGCGTTCGGCTCACCCGGAACCTGTTGCGCGGTCGGCGTTCCCCGGTACTTGACGATCCGGGACTCGACGGTGGTCGGCAGGTCGAGGTCGGGCCGGTAGGCGGCGACGGCCTCGTAGTACTTGGTGACCTTCCGCTTGGCGAACAGCGTCTGGTAGGCACCGCGGTTGGCCGGGCGCAGCGAGAACACCAGCACCCCGGCCGTCACCCGGTCCAGCCGGTGGATCGGGCTGAGATCCGGCAGGTCCAACTCACGGCGCAGCCGGACCACCGCCGACTCGACCACGTGCAGCCCGCGGGGCATCGTGGACAGGAAATGCGGCTTGTCCACCACGAGCAGATCGTCGTCGCGGTGCAGGATCTCGATCTCGAACGGCACCCGCGGTTCGGGTGCCGGGTCGCGGTACATGAACACCCAGAGCCGTGGCTCGAACGGCGTCGTCGGGTCGATGACCCGGCCGTCCCCGTTGACGACCTCGCCGGCGCCGACCTTCTCCCGCACCCGGCCGGCGTCCCCGGCGAACCGGTCGAGCAGGTACTCCAGGACGGTCGGCGGGCCCTCGTCGGGCAGCCGGATGCGGCTCGGGTTCAGCCCGTTCCGGACCGGCAGCGGGGCCTTGCGCACGCCGGTCACCATAGGCGCTCGGCCGGCGGGACTACCGTTGCGGGGCATGTCGCCCACCAATGCTCGTCGTCCGAAGCAGCCGGCCGAGACCAGGGACGGCGTCGAGCTGACCAATCTGGACGGGCCGCTGGCCGACGGCGACGAGACCAAACGCGAGTTGGTCGACTACCTGGACACCATCGCCGACCGGATCGTGCCGGTGCTGGCCGGCCGGCCCCTGTCGGTGGTGCGGGTGCGGCCCGGGCAGCCACCGTTCATGCAGAAGAACCTGCCCAGGTACACGCCCGACTGGGTGCCCACGACGAACGTGTGGGCGTACGCGTCCCACCGCGAGATCCGGTACGCCTTGTGTGACGACCGGCGGACGCTGCTGTGGTTCGCCAACCAGCGGGCCGTCGAGTACCACGTGACGCTGCTCGCGGCCGACAGCGCGCACCCGAACTTCGTGGTGCTGGACCTGGATCCACCGGCCGGTTCGGGGTTTGACGTGGTGGTGGCCACCGCGCATCTGGTCCGGGCCGCGCTGGACGAGCTTGGCCTGGCCGGGGCGGTGAAGACCAGCGGATCCAAGGGCGTGCACATCTTCGTGCCGCTCGTCGACGGGGTCCCGGCCGAGGCGGCGGCCGCCGCGACGCGGGCGATCGCGGCGCGGGCGGCCCGGTTGGATCCCGCGGTCGCGACGACCGCGTACATCGTCGAGGACCGGCACGGCAAGGTGTTCATCGACGCCACCCGCGCCGGCGGTGCCACGGTCGTCGCGGCCTACAGCCCTCGGCTGCGGCCGGGCGTTCCGGTGTCCTTCCCACTGCCCTGGGCCGACCTCGACCGGGCCCATCCGACCGACTTCACCATCCGGAACGCGGCCGGCCAGCTGGGCGCGGCCGATCCCTGGCGGGAACTGATGCCAGCACCGCAGCACCTGCCGGACGGCCTGATCGAGGAGGGCCGGGCGATCCCGGTGGCCCGGGTCGCCGCCATGCACGAAGGCAAACGCCGCGCCCGGGCCCGGCGCGCCGAGCAGGTCGCGGACGCCGCTGCCACGGATGCCGATCATTGCGCCGCCATCGGCAAACCCACGGCCACCGGAGACCCCACCGGCACCGGAGACCCCAACGCCGCCGACCCCACGGGACCCGTTCCGGGCTGACGCCATCCCGGCCGACGGCCGCTGGGCGGTCAACCGCCCGGGTCACCGCGCGGATCACGTGAACCGGGGCGGATCAACCGACCTCGAATCCCCGGCGGACGGGAGTCAACGAGTTGAAGCCGCGCGGATGACGGCCGACCCGGGTGACGGAACACCTAGCGGTGACGCCGCGCGCGGATGACGGCGAACGCAGACGCCGGTCAGCGCTTCCGGCCGAGGATCAGGTAACCCAGCGGACCGAACGGCTGCACGAAAAAGGCGATCCGCCAGAGCCACCGGGGCCCGTTCACCTGAGCGTCCGTGCGGCCGTGCAGGTCGCGCGCGGCGATGGTGGTGACCACCGCCTCGACGGCCGCCAGGCTCACCACCCCGACCTTGGCCTGGGTGCTGAGTTCGGACCACTTCTTCTTCGCCATGCCGGCGAGTTTATGAATCCGTCGGCGTGTTCGTGCGCGGTGGGGCCGGATGCTGCGGCCGGCCCGCCCAGCCTTCCGGCGCGGTCTCCGTGTGGCTCTCGAAGGCCTCGGCGGACAGGTAACGCTGTAGCGCCCGCTCGTACCGGCTGATTCCGTCGGACCGCGCCGTCACCGAGCGCGCCGCTTCCTGACTGATGCGACGTTCGTTGGTGTTCATGGGTGACTCCTCGGCTGGAAGGAACACCATTTGTCCCGGTCTCATGATCGCGTCCAAGGTCCGGCCGGGCCAGGGTCCAAGGTCCCCCGTCTGCAGACGCGCCTCGGGCCGCGGCGGACGCACCGTCGCCGCAGCCGTTTGGAACGACCTCGAGGTCACCTGGACGAACATCCGCCGGGCGGGAGGACAGCGCAGTGACCGGGGTCCGGCGTCCGCGCTCCGGCAAGATCGTCCCGCCCGGCCATCCCGGACGGGACATCAGCGACGGCGGGGCGGGGCGGTGGACTTGCGGGGGATCAGGGTGGGGGTCGCGACGATGGTCGGGGGTTGTCCGTCGGGGAAGGGTTTCTCGTCCA
Source organism: Nakamurella sp. (assembly GCA_044223435.1). GTDB lineage: Bacteria > Actinomycetota > Actinomycetes > Mycobacteriales > Nakamurellaceae > Nakamurella. Next base: position 10,935 of record JBGALY010000016.1, on the reverse strand, counting down.
GGAGCAGGTCGATGGCTCCGCGGGCGATGAGGTTGAACGGTTCCCGGATCGTCGTCAGCGGGACGGGAAGCTTGCTGACCACCGGGATGTCGTTGTAGCCGATGACGGACAGGTCGTCGGGAATTCGTAGGCCGCGGGCGGCCGCCGCGGCCATGACGCCAATGGCGTTGTTGTCGTTGACGGCGAAGATCGCGGTGGGCGGCTCGGGGCGGCCGAGCAGGGTGTGGGCGGCGGCTTCGCCGGCGTCCATGGTGTACGCGTCGCCGGCAATCAGTGAGTCGTCCAGCGGGATGCCGGCTTCGGTGAGCGCCTCCCGGTAGCCGGCGCGGCGGTGCACTGCGGTGGTGGCGTACTCGGGGCCCATGACCAGGCCGATCCGGGTGTGGCCGTGGTCGATCAGGGTGCGGGTGGCCAGGTAGCCGCCGAGGTGGTCGTCACCGATCGAGGCTGGGTGGATGTCGTCGGTGCGCAGGGCGAGGACCTGCCGGGCCCCGGTTCTGGAGTCGTCGATCTGCAGCGGTGAGCCGATGCGGGCGGTGGTGCGGATGACGCCGTCGACGCGGCGGTGCAGTAGGGATTGCACGGCGGCGCGTTCGGCCTCGAGCCGATCCCCGGTGGTGGCGACGACCGCGAACAGGCCGCGGGCGGATGCGGCCGCGGCGATCTCCTCGTAGAGCATGGCCATGACGGTGTCGGTCAGCCGGGGCACGACCACCCCGATGGTGCTGGTGCCGGACCGGCGCAGCCCGGCGGCCAGCGGGTCGCGCACGTACCCGAGGTCGACCGCCGCCTGACGGACCCGGTCGGCGGCCGCGGTGCGCGACGGCGGCAATCGTTCGTCCAGGACTCGGGATGCGGTCGAGATGCTCACGCCGGCTGCCGCCGCCACGTCGCGCAGGGTCACCACGCCGGCGAGCCTAACCGGCGTGAGCGCGGTCACGGCGAACTCGGGGTTGACGACGACGGGCTGAGCGGTCATAGTTCTAAACGTTCCTGCAAACGTTCCCGTCCGTCAAGTCCTGAAGACCGGAACGTTCCCGCAAAGCTTCTTGATAGGAGTCAACGATGTCTCTCGGCAACCTGGATCTGCGTGGTCTGAACCCGGCCCCGGTCACCCCGTTCACCGAGGACGGCGACGTGGATTACGCGGCGCTGGTCAAGCTCAGCGAGTTCCTGGCCGACGTCGACGGCGTCAAGTCGCTGGTGCTGCTCGGGCACGCCGGCGAGGGCACCTTCCTGACCCAGGCCGAGCAGGTCAAGGTCATCGAGACCGTCGTCGAGGCCGTCGGGGACCGGGTCGCGGTCATCGCCGGCATCACCGGTGAGGGCACCAAGGTCGCCGTCGAGGAGGCGCAGCGGGCCGTCGCCGCGGGCGCCAAGGCCGCGCTGACCTACCCGTCGCACGGTTGGTTGCGGTTCGGCTACCAGGACGGCGCCCCGCAGGACCGCTACAAGGCGATCTGGGAAGAGGCCGGCCTGCCGCAGATCCTGTTCCAGTACCCGGACAACACCAAGGCCACCTACAACCTGGACACCCAGCTGGAGATCGCCGGCCAGGAGGGCGTGTTCTGGACCAAGAACGGTGTGCGCAACATGCGCCGCTGGGACACCGAGATCCCGGTCCTGCGCGAGGCCTACCCCGATCTGCAGATCTTCTCCTGCCACGACGAGTACCTGCTGCACACCATCATGGACGTCGACGGCCTGCTCGTCGGCTACGGAAACATGGCCCCCGAGTTGCTCGTCGAGTTCATCAAGGCCGGCCAGGCGCAGGACTGGACCGCCGCCAAGAAGATCCACAACCAGCTGCTGCCGGTGACCAAGGCCGTCTACCACCGCGGCTCGCACATGGAGGGCACCGTCGCCCTCAAGCACGCCCTGGTCGCCCGCGGCGTCCTGGAGCACGCCACCGTCCGCAGCCCGCTGCTGCCGCTCGCGCCCGGCGCCGACAAGGAGATCGCCGACGCACTGCGCGAGGCCGGCATCATCTGATCCGCGCCGGCCGTCTCGCCGGCCGGCCGGCCACTTCGCCGGCACCTGCAAGTGACCGGCCCGGGGAGCCCGGGTCCGGTCACCGCGCCGTTGCACCGATCCGGCCCGCGCCGGATCACCGGGAGAGGATGCGCCGCCCGCCGCGGCGATCCCTACCCGCCGGGACCAGCCCACGGATCCCCTTTCGGGATCCGCCGGTTTCCGGTTCGGTGACAATGCAGTCCCGACGACTCCGTCCGCTGACGCCCGGAGCCAATGGAAAGAAAGCCTTCCGATGACCACCTCTTACGCCGGCGGACCCACCGAGGTCGCCAACGCCCAACTCGTCGCCCGCCTCGAACGGATCCCGGTCACCCGCCGCCTGACCTGGATCCGGATCATCATCGGCTCGGCGACCTTCTTCGACGCCTACACCGTCCTGGTCATCGCCTTCGCGATGCCCCAACTGGTCACCGAATGGAGCCTGTCCCCCACCCAGGTCGGCCTCATCCTGTCCGCCGGGTACGTCGGCCAGATCTTCGGCGCCCTCGGGTTCGGCCAGCTCGCCGAGAAGATCGGCCGGCTGCCCACCCTGCTGATCACCATCATCCTGTTCGTCTCGATGGACGTCGCCTGCCTGTTCGCCACCAGCGGCACCATGATGATGATCTTCCGGTTCTTCCAGGGCGTCGGCACCGGCGGCGAGGTCCCCGTCGCCTCGGCCTACATCAACGAGTTCATCGGCGCCAAGAAGCGCGGCAAGTTCTTCCTGCTCTACGAGCTGATCTTCCCCATCGGCCTGATGTCCGCCGGCATCATCGGCTACTTCCTGGTCCCCGCATTCGGCTGGAAGGCCCTGTTCATCGTCGGCCTCCTCCCGGCCGTGCTGATGATCCCGCTGCGCGTGCTGATGCCCGAATCCCCCCGCTGGCTCGCCTCCCGCGGCAAGATCGACAAGGCCGACCAGGTCGTGTCCATGCTGGAGAACGAGGCCATCAAGCAGGGCAAGCCCCTGCCCGAACCCGTCGTCCGGCCCGTCGACCCGAAAGCCACCGCCCGCTCCGACTGGCGCGAACTGTTCAAGGGCATCTACCTGCGGCGCACCCTGATGATCTGGGTCCTGTGGATCGCCGCCTACACCATCAACAACGGCATGGTCACCTGGCTGCCCACCCTGTACAAGACCACCTTCGGCATGACCACCCAGGACGCCATCTTCTACGGCTGGATCACCAGCGCCGTCGGCGTTGCCGCGTCCGTCGTCTGCGCCCTGACCATCGACCGGGTCGGCCGCAAACGCTGGTACACCTGGGCGTTCCTGCTCGCCGTCGTCCCCCTGGTCACCCTGTACTTCCTCGGCGCCACCACCGCCCTGCAGGTCACCGTCTTCGCCACCGCGACCTACGCCATCCTGCAGACCATCTCGTTCTCCCTGTACCTGTACTCCGCCGAGCTGTACCCGACCCGGCTGCGGGCCATCGGCACCGGCTTCGGCAGTGCCTGGCTGCGCGCCGGCTCGTCCCTCGGCCCGGTGATCGTCGGCTTCATCGTCGCCGGCGTCGGCATCCAGTTCGTGTTCCTGGCCTTCGCCGCGATCGCCGTCATCGGCGGCCTGACCGTCACCAAGTTCGGCGTCGAGACCAAGGGCCGGGTGTTGGAGGAGCTCTCGCCCTGAGCTGGCTTTCGCCGAGATCCCATCCGCATCACCCCCTCACGCAGCGACCACGTCCCGCCCATCCGCCTCCGGCTGGGCGGGACGTGTCGTGCTGGTGATCCCACCGTCCCCCACGCCCCCATCGACCGATTCCGGGGCGTGCGGGCCTGGCATTCATGACCATCGGCCACCGGCCCGGCCGAGCATGACGACCCACTACAGTGGGGCGCCACAGGACGGCAGGCGATCGAACGCAGCACCGGCACTGAACCGACAGCCACTGGTGAAAGGATCAGCATGACGGACGAGCAGACCCCGGGAGCGCACGAGATCGGGGCCCGGATCCAGATTGCGGCACCCATCGACTGGGAGCAGGACATCCGGGACGCATTCGCGGTCGAACTGCAGCGCACGCCCGGCGCCGGCGGTGAGGTCATCGGTCTCGAACCCGACGACGATGCCTTGTTCGAGCCGGTTTCGGCGCTGCTCTGGGTCGGCGAATTGATCGCCTCAGGAGTCGTCTCCGCAGTCGCCAGTGATCTGATCACCCGGGTCCTGGAACGCGTCTTTCGGCGTCGAGCACAGGGTTCGGCCGAGCCGGCCTCGGTGCGGATCATGCTCGCGGACGGCACCGTCATCGACGCCCGAGCATCCAATCCGACCGAGGTGGCCGACCTGGTGACGGCAGTCCGGGCGGCGTTGCGGGACGAGGGGTGACCCGCCCGGACTCGACCGAGTTCACCTCCATCCCCCTGGCCGGCGGCAGCACGTCACCCTGGACCTGTCTTGCCGAGGTCGATGCGCGCAGCCTCCCGGAGCGCCCCCTTCAGTCGTTTCTGACGGCCGCGGACATGATGTGTCAGCCCAACCAGCCGGACAATGTCCCTTTGATCCTCGAGGGGCTGGCGGACGCTTACCGGTCACTACCGGGCACCGAGGCATTCCAGCTTGCCGGCGCCGTCGGCGCGCTGTTCCACGAGCTCCGGCATGTCTACGACTTCATGAGCACGGGGACGGGGGCGACCTTCGCCCTGGCCTGGCGGCGGGCAATCTGCCGAGCAAATCTCCTGGTGGAGGACCTGAGGCAGTGGACCATGGTCGACCCCGCCCGCTTCGTTCCCGTACCCCTGACGCAGCAATGGCTGGCCGACAACCTGGCTGATCGACATTCCTCCGAATTGTTTCGCGATGTCGTCGGTCAGATGGATCGGCTGACCACGATGTGGACGGTCGAACGAAATGCCGAGCGCATCGTTCCCGGTCTGAGCATCAGCCAACTCTTCGAGAGCCTGGCCTTTACAATTCAGGTCGAGTTCACCGCCGGGTTCTTCGGTCCGGAAGCGGCGACGGCCTTGCAGGCGATTGCCGAACGCCCGGACGCCCACATCTCGCATCAGCGGTACACGTACGCCGCCACGGCCGCTGTTCAATTGCTCGATACCGTCGACTCGATGCCGGACATTGCTCGCGCCTGGGCGGTACCTATTCTGGTGACCAACGCTCTCGACGAGGAGGTGCCGCCGGAGCCGGCTGCCGACGGGAAGAGTCGGCCGCCCAGCGTGGATCGCTTCTTCGCGGCGCAGGGTCCGATTCCGCTGTTGCTGGACGTCGCAAACCTGCTGCGTCGCTTCGACTACGACGAACTCCCGGTGAACGAGAAGCTGGGCCCATCGATGGAGTACCACATCGGTTCGCTCTTCGACGAGCACCTCGCCGCCCTGGGCGATCGGGACAATCGGCGCCGGGCGAGAATTGAGAAAATGCAGGCCTTTGCCCGAGAAACGGACGAGATCGTCGGGTCCGGCAGGTTTTCCGGTGGCCGGCCGAACCACGCGAACACGGGTCTTTCGATTCCAGCAATGTATGAGGTCTACCATGGCATACGGATGTCCGACGTCGGTGTCCATGACGGACAGCGATGGACCGCCATGAGCCTCCTGGGGCTTCTGCCACCGGTGGCCTTCCGCATCCGACTACCCGGCGATCAGACCGTGCTCGGACGGACGGCTTCGGAATGGGAGTGGCCGCCGGACCAGACCCTGCAGGCCGACCAGGAATTGACCCGCTGGAGGGCGCTCACCAGGCCCCGACGAATCCTCGACAGCGACGAGCTGCGCCAGATGCGCTCCCGCCTGGAGGCCGGTGACCTCGACCTGGGGCCTCGGATACGCCACCAGCCGTAGCGGTCGGGTTGCCGGGTCGGCGTCGACGACAGCGTGCGTCGCCCGGCCCGCCCGAGACGATCCCGCCGCGGATCCCGCGGACGGCAGGCTGTCCGCGGGTCCGGGAGCCCGCGTCAGGTGCACCGCGGTGCCGGGTCCGCGTCCGGGACCGTCCGCCGAGGGCGAACAACGCGCCCGGGCCCGCGCCGGCCGAGCGTAGCGTCGGCGGGGTGACGATCACCGCACCCACCGATCTGCCGCGGACCGTCGGGGAACTGCGCGCCTCGGGCCACCGCCTGCGCAGCGTCCGGCAGGAACTCCGGGAGAACCTGTTGACCGCCCTGCGCGCCGAGCACAATCCCTGGCCGGGCATCGTCGGCTTCGACACCACCGTGCTTCCGCAACTGGAGCGGGCCCTGCTGGCCGGTCACGACGTCGTCCTGCTCGGCGAACGCGGCCAGGGCAAGACCCGGCTGCTGCGCACCCTGCCACTGCTGCTCGACGAGTGGACGCCCGTCATCGACGGCTCCGACCTGGGCGAGCACCCGTTCGAGCCGATCACCCCGGTCTCGGTCCGGCGGGCCAACGATCTGGGCGACGAGCTTCCGGTCGGCTGGCGGCACCGGTCCCAGCGGTACACCGAGAAGCTGGCCACCCCGGACACCGCGGTCGCCGACCTGATCGGCGACGTCGACCCGGTCAAGGTCGCCGAGGGTCGGTCGCTGGGCGATCCGGAGACCATCCATTACGGCCTGGTGCCCCGGGCGCACCGCGGGATCGTGGCCATCAACGAGCTGCCCGACCTGGCCGAACGCATCCAGGTGTCGCTGCTGAACGTGATGGAGGAACGCGACATCCAGGTCCGCGGTTACACCCTGCGGCTGCCGCTGGACGTGTTGCTCGTCGCATCGGCCAACCCCGAGGACTACACCAACCGCGGCCGGATCATCACCCCGCTCAAGGACCGGTTCGGCGCGGAGATCCGCACCCATTACCCGCTCGAAGTGGCCGACGAGGTCGCGGTGATCAGGCAGGAGGCCGCCCTGGTCGCCGCGGTTCCCGACCACCTGCTGGAGATCCTGGCCAGATTCACCCGGCTGCTGCGCGAGTCGTCGGCGATCGACCAGGGATCCGGGGTCTCCGCCCGGTTCTCGGTGGCCGCCGCCGAGACGGTAGCCGGCGCGGCCCTGCGGCGGGCCGCGCTGGTCCGGGAGAACACCGCCACCGCACGACCGGTCGACCTGCTGTCGGTGCCGGCGGTGCTCCGCGGGAAGATCGAGTTCGCGGCGGGCGAGGAAGGTCGGGAGGACGAGATTCTGGAGCATCTGCTGCGCCGGGCCACCGCGGACACCGCCCGCCGGGCGTTGCGCGGGGTGGAGCTCGGCCCGCTGGCCGAGGCGGTCACCGCCACCCCCGTCCGCACCGGTGACCTCGTGCCGGCCGCCGCGGTCGTCGCCTCGCTGCCGTCCGGCCGGGCCGCCAACCGGACCGTCACCGAGGTCGCGAACCGGCTCGGCGTTGCCGGCACCGAGGACCCCGGTCCGATGGCGTCGGCCGCCGAACTGGCGCTCGAGTTGCTGTTCCTGACCCGGAAGCTGGCCAAGAGCGCCGATGACGACACCGTCCAGTACGGCTGACCCATGAGGCGTCGATACTCCTACGGCCCCTACGACGGCGGGCCCGACCCGCTCGCCCCACCGTTCGACCTGCGGGTGGCGATCGACCGGATCGGCGACGACGTGCTGAACGGCAGCTCGCCCCGCCAGGCGCTGCGCGAACTGCTGCGCCGCGGCCTCGGGGACCGGCGTGGTCTGGACGAGCTCAACCGGCAGCTGTGGCAGCGGCGTCGGGACCTGCAGCGCGACAACCGGCTCGACGGGACCCTGCAGCAGGTCCGGGAACTGCTCGACCAGGCGCTCACGGCCGAGCGGAACGCGCTGCAGCGGCAGGATTCGCAGGATGCCCGCTTCCGCGAGCTGCAGCTGGACGCCCTGCCGACCGACGCCGGCGGCGCCGTGCGGGAGCTGGAGAACTACGACTGGCGCTCGCCCGACGGGCGTGCCGCGTACGAGCAGATCCGGGACCTGCTCGGCCGGGAGATGCTCGATCAACGGTTCGCCGGGATGAAACAGGCCCTGGAGAACGCCACATCCCAGGACGTGCAGGCGATCCGGGAGATGCTCGACGATCTGAACGACCTGCTGCAGGCGCATGCCCGGCTGGAGGACACCACCGAGCAGTTCGGGCAGTTCATGGCCAAGCACGGACACTACTTCCCGGAGAACCCGCGGACCACGGACGAGCTGATCGACGCGTTGGCCGCGAGATCTGCCGCCGCCCAACGAATGATGAACTCGCTGTCGGCCGAGCAACGGGCCGAACTGGCCGCGCTCACCGAGCAGGCGTTCGGCGACCCGCGGTTGGCCCAGTCGCTGTCGCAGCTGGACGCCATGCTGCAGCAACTACGACCCGGCCAGGACTGGGACGGCTCCGGCCGGTTCCGCGGCGACAACCCGATGGGGATGGGCGAGGCCACCCGTGCGCTCGAAGAACTGGGCCGGCTGGAATCGCTGGGCGAGCAGCTCGCCCAGGGATACCCAGGCGCCAGCCTCGATGACATCGACCTGGACCTGCTGGAAGAGGTCCTGGGTGAGCAGGCCCGGGTCGACGCGCGCGCCCTGAGCGAACTGGAGCGCGAGCTGCGCGCGCAGGGCGTCTTGCAGCGGGCGGCCGACGGGTCACTGCAGTTGTCCCCCAAGGCGTTGCGCCGGCTCGGGCAAACCGCATTGGCCGACGTCGCCGACCGGATCGGGGGGCGAACCGGCGAACGCGAGACCCGCCGGTCAGGCGCCGCCGGGGACGCGTCCGGCGCCACCCGGCCCTGGGAGTTCGGGGACACCGAACCCTGGTCGGTGCCGCGGACCCTGCTCAACGCCCAGGTACGGCGGGCCGGCGGCGACACCCGCCGGCTGGACGTCACCGACGTCGAGGTGATCGAAACGGAGCGACGGGTCCGGGCCGCGGTCGCGCTGTGCGTGGACACCTCCTGGTCGATGGTGCAGGAAGGGCGCTGGGTGCCGATGAAGCGCACCGCGCTGGCCCTGCACCACCTGATCTCGACCCGGTTCCGCGGCGACGACCTGGCGCTGATCACCTTCGGCCGGCATGCGGCGACCGTCAACCTGGGTGAGCTCGTCGGCCTGGAGGGTGCGTACGTGCAGGGCACCAACCTGCACCACGCGCTGATCCTGGCCGGCAACCACCTGCGCCGTCACCCGGACGCGACCCCGGTCGTCCTGGTCGTCACCGACGGTGAGCCGACCGCTCATCTGGAACGTGACGGCTCGCCAATCTTCTCGTACCCACCGGCGCCGGAGACCGTGCACGCCACGGTCGGTGAACTGGACCGGCTGACCGGATTGCGCGCGGCCGTCACCTTCTTCATCCTGGGCGACGACCCCCGGCTGGCGATGTTCACCGACCGGCTCGCCCGGCGCTGCGGCGGCCGGGTCGTCGCGCCGGACCTGGACGGTCTCGGCGCCTCGGTGGTGGCCGACTACCTGCGGCACCGCCGATGATGGTGCCGTGACCGTCACCGATGTCGACCGGCTCGCCGAACTGGAGGCGTTGCGCCGCCCACTGACCGCCTACGCCTACCGGATGCTGGGCGCGTCCAGCGAGTCCGACGACGCCGCCCAGGAGGCGATCCTGCGCGCGCATCAGCACATCGACCGGTTCGACCCGGACCGGGGATCGCTGCGCACCTGGGTGTTCCGCATCGCCACCAACGTCTGCCTTGACCTGCTGCGCGGAGTCGCACGGCGGGCGTTGGCCGTGGACCTGGGACCCCCGTCGGTCGACGGATCGCTCGGCGCACCGCTGCCCGCGGACCGTTTCGTCGAGCCGATGCCCGGCGCCCGTCTCCTGTCGGCCACCGATCCCGCCGACCTCGTCGTCGAGCGGGAGTCGGTGCGGCTCGCGTTCGTCGCCGCGTTGCAGCACCTGGCGCCGCGGCAGCGGGCCACCCTGATCCTCCGCGACGTCCTGCACTTCTCCGCCGCGGAAACCGCCGCCCTGCTGGACACCTCGCCGGCCGCGGTGAACAGCGCCCTGCAGCGCGCGCGGGAGACCCTCGACCGGCACCGACCGTCCCCGACCGACCCGTTCGACCCGTCCGACGCCGCCCAGCGGGAGTTGCTGGACCGCTACGTCGCCGCGTTCGAGGCGCACGACGTGGACGCGCTCACCGCCGTGCTGCGGGCCGACGCGACCACCTCGATGCCGCCGTTCGCCTGGTGGATCCAGGGCGGCGCCCGGATCGCCGGGCTGGTGGCCCTCGGCGGCTGCGCAGGAGCTCGATTGGTTGCGACGGACATCTGCGGGTCGCCCGGGTTCGGTCAGTACCGGCCCGACGACGACGGCGTCCTGCGCCCGTTCGCCCTGGTCCTGGTGCAGCCGCGGGCGGGTCGGATCGGCGACAGCGTGACGTTCCTGGGCAGCGGATCCCGGTTCGCCGAGTTCGGGCTCCCGGAGAGTTTGCCGCCGGACCGATGAATTCCGGCCTCGGCGGTCGTACCCGGTGCGACAGCCGAACCGGAAGGATCACACCATGCTCGACCTGACCGACCCGCTCGCCCGGGCGACCGTCGCCGAACGCGAACGTCTCGTGGACCTGCTGACCGACGCCGACCCCGAGCAATGGGCCGCCGATTCGCTCTGCACCGGGTGGCGGGTGCGCGAGGTGGTCGCGCACATGACGATGCCCTACCGGCACACCGGCCAGACCGTGATGGCCGGGATCGCCGCCCACGGAGGGGATTTCAACCGCTTCGCGGACGAGCTGGCCCGGCAGGACACCGCCGCGCTACCGGACGCGGAGCTGCTGGCCTGCCTGCGGGACAACATCGACCACCCCTGGCAACCGCCGGTCGGCGGGCAGGCCGGGGCGCTGAGTCACGACGTCATCCACGGGCTTGACATCACCGAACCGCTCGGCCTGCCGCGGCCGCCGGCCGACCGGATCGGGCTGGTGCTGGCCGGCGCCGGGCCTCGCCAGCTGGCCTTCTTCGGCGTCGACCTGACCGGGCGCCGGCTGGTCGCGACGGACACCGACCTCACCCTGGGCGACGGTCCGGTGGTGACCGAACT
>JBGALY010000015.1:0-117845 GCA_044223435.1 Nakamurella sp. | reverse complement strand
CTGACCGTGGCCTGGGTGACGACCGGACGCAGCTACGGCGGCTACGTCATGGGTCTGCGGTTGCTGACGAACGGCAATCGAAGGCTGCGCTGGGCCCACGCCTTCGTCCGGGCCGCCTTCTGCGTCTTCTTCCCGGTCGGGCTGGCGTGGGTCATCTTCAGCCCGAAGCGCCGGTCACTCCAGGACGTCGCGTTGCGCACCACGGTCGTCTACGACTGGCACGTCGCCACCGATTGATCCATCGTGACCCGGCGCGTCATCCGCACCCGAGTTGGGTCGCACGCAGATCTGCACTCGCTGCACGATCAGGTTGAACATCTGAATCAGCTCCAGCAGCCGGTCGATCTCCCGGCGCTCGGCGGCCCGGCCGTGCAGGATCCGGCCCGACCGCTGCTCGAACGCCTCCATCTCCGGCAACGCCGACCGCACGACCGCGCCGACCTGCCCGGAGACGTGGAATTCGTAGATCGCCGCCATCGCAATCAGGCCGCTATTCGCTGGTCTCGCCGATGCGGCGGACCTCGATCAGATCCAGTCCGAGGCTCTGCAACCGGTTGATGATGCCGTGCAGCGCGGCCTGATCGGCCACCGGGCCACGCATGACGGTGCGGACCGGAACGACCTCCACCGAGAAGTTCTCGACCTCGTCGAGAACCGTGTCGGGCAACTCCCCGGACACGCTGATCTCGTATTCGAGTGTCGACATGCATTCCTCCCGGACGATCAACAACGGAACGGGGAGTTCCCCGAGGGATCTCGCCCCAACCACCCGCACGGTCGATGGTCTCCCGCGGCGAGGGCCGGCCGCGTCACCCCGACCGGATGGTTGAGCGGGCGACCTCGGATTGTGGATGGGATGCAGATCGGACCCGATCTCACTGAGCGTTCATAGGATCGACCATGGACCGCTGTACGCTCGTCCAGTTCAGTGAGTGCAGAATTCCCGGACGTCGGTTAGTAGCGTTATGCCGTATTCGCTGTCGGACCGGTCAAGCGCTATGAGGGTGATGAGGTTTGTCGACGGCCACGCACACGCGATCGACCGCGGCATCGATGCTCCCCGCGTTGGTCGAAGGCGTCCGGCGGCCGCGGCTGGATGCGATGCTGGACCGGGGACTGGATCACACGCTCACGTTGGTGAGCGCTGGGCCCGGATTCGGTAAGACACTCACCGTCGCCTCCTGGGTCCGCCGGCGCCAGGTCGATCACGCGTTCGGTTGGCTGTCGCTGGACCAGACCGACGATTCACCGCACAGTTTCTGGTCGGGAGTGCTGGCCGCGATCCGGTCCAGCGGTGGGGTGCCGGAGACCAGCACCCTCAATGACGTCATTCCCGCCAGCGTGTTCGGCGCCCGGGAGGTGGACATCGTGCTGGCCGGGCTGGCCGACCTCCGCCGGCGGCTGGTCCTGATCCTTGACGATTTCCACCTGATCAAGAACCCCGAGGTGCTCGCGTCGGTCGGCCTGCTGTTGGAGCGGTTGCCGGAGCGGCTCACCCTGGTGCTGATCACCCGCGCCGATCCGGTGCTGCCCCTGCACCGGCTCCGGGTGGCCGGCCGGCTGGTCGAGATCCGGAGCCGGGACCTGGCCTTCAGCCCGGCGGAGGCCGCGGAGCTGTTCGCGTCGGAAGGGTTCCGGCTGCGCGACGACCAGCTCGACACCTTGTATGCGCGGACGGAGGGGTGGGCCGCCGGGCTACGGCTGATCGCCATGTCGCTGGACCGCGACGACCTGGACGCGAGCGTCGAGCGGGTCACCGGTAGTGACCGCGCCATCGCCGAATACCTGATCGGCGAGGTCCTGCAACGGGTGGCGCCGGACGAGCGCGAGTTCCTGCTGAGCACCAGCGTGGTGGACCGGCTCTGCGGTGACCTGGCCGACGCCATCACCGGTGCGTCCCGCGGCCAGCAGATCCTTGAGCACCTGCAGGCGACCAACACCTTCGTGACAGCGCTGGACACCGAGAACCGGTGGTTCAGGTTCCACCCCCTCCTGCGGGATCTGCTGCGGCACCGGTTGATCCTCGAGCACCGTGAGGGAGTTCCCGAGCTGTACCGCCGGGTCGCCGCTTGGCAGGCCGCGCACGGTGAGCCGATCGAGTCGGTGCGCTCGTGGATCAAGGCCGGCGACTGGGACCGGGCCGGACGATCGATGCTGGCCTGCATCCCACTGATCCTGTCGGCGCAGGCGCCGGTGCTGGCGGAGGCCATCGAGCCGATGGTGCGGCGGGCCAACGAGGCGCCCGGCCTGCTGGAACTGCTGGCCGCCTCGGCCTACCACATGCAGCGCCGGGACTACGGCTCGATGGGCCGGGACACGGCCGAGGCCCGGCAGTTCCTCGACTCCGCACCCGATGACCTGCGGGCCACCGCGACCGTGCTGCTCGATCTGTTCGAACAGGCGGCCTGCCGGATGACCGGGGATTCGGCTCGGCAGATCGAGCTGTGCCGGGGCATCCTGCGCACCCTCGACGAGACGCCACGGCGTGATGTGCCGTTGGGCCGGCACTTCCGGGCGATCGCCACCAACAACCTGGGCGTCGGCCAGCTGTGGGTGGATGACATCGACGCCGCTGATCGTTCGCTCACGGACGCGGAACAGCAGCTCCACGACCTCGGCATGGAGCTGGCTGTCCTGAACACCGGCTCCTACCAGGCCCTGCTGGACGCGATGGTCGGACGGTGCCGCCGGGCGGAGCGCCGAGCGCGCTCGGCGTTGGAGAACATCGACCGCCGAGGCTGGGGGTCGGAGATCCAGGGCATGTCCCTGCACCTGGCGCTCAGCCTCGTGCTGGCGTCGCGTGGACACGGCGATCAGGCCGCCCGGGCCGTGGCCCGCGGACTGGCCGCCACCGCCGGCATCCATACCGACCGGGCCATCCGGCTGGGCCTGGCCATCGCGGCCGTCGAAGTGGCGGTCCTGCGCGGGGACGCCGCCGGGGCGCTCGAAGCGGACGCCAGGGTGCAGGCGGGCATCCTCCGCACGCCGTCGACGCCGATCCGGATGCGGCGCTGGGCCGATGCCGCCGGTGCCTCGGCGATGATCCTGAGCGGTCGGCCGGCGGAGGCGATCGACCGGCTGGGCGAGCTGGCGAAGGACCGGGGATTTTCGGCGGCGTGGCAACGGGTGTGGTTGGCCCGCGCGCTGCAGGACACCGGAGCGCTGCACCGGATGGACGCCGTCCTGCGACCGATGACCGAACCGGGTTGGCAGTACCGCGAGCCGGTGGTGTTCGCCCGGCTGTTGCTCGCGGTTCTCGCGGAGCGGCAACACCGTGACGGGATCGCTCTCACCGAGCTGACGGCGGCCGTCGACCTGGCCCACGCCGAGGGCATTCGCCGGCCGTTCCTGCTGCTCGGCGACCGGATCTCCGGAATGCTCCGCCGCTACCGGGTCCTGGACGGGGCGCACTCGGCGTTCGTGTCGGCACTGGTCGGGGAGGCGCCGGAGATGCCGCGCGAGGACGGCGGGCTCGAACACCTCACCGAGCGGGAACTCATCGTGCTCAAGTACCTGCCGACGATGCTCAAGGCGGGCGAGATCGCCGACGACCTGTTCGTCTCGGTGAACACGGTCAAGGCCCATCTACGCTCGATGTACCGCAAGCTCGGCGTCAGCAATCGGCGGGAAGCGGTGGAGCGGGCCCGAGCCATCGGCTTGCTGTAGCGTCTCGTCCCTCTCGGGTGAAGCGCGGCGACTGATGGCACGCTCGCGCATCCGACCCGGCAGTGTCGCCCGGTAGGTGATCCAGAGCGAGACAACCGGCAGAAATGGACACAATGCCTGCGCATTCAGACACCCAGACGGATCAATCGTCGAGCGGCCGGCGCCGCGCTGTCCTCCGCGGGGTCGGCCTGGTCCTGGTGGTGGTGGCGTGGCTCGCCATCGCCGGGCTCGGCGGTCCCGCGATCGGCTCGTTGTCGACCGTGCAGTCCAACGATCAGGAGTCCTTCCTGCCGGCCGGGGCGGAGTCGGTCGCGGCCACCGAAGCGGCTCGGGCGTTCGACGATTCCGGTCAGCTGCCCGGCTTCGTCGTCTTCACCACCGCCGACGGTGCGACGGCCACCCCGCAGCAGCTCGCCGCGTGGCAGGGCTTCGCCGCGGGGCTGGCCGGCCAGCCGGTGACCAGCGCCAAGGGCACCGACCTGGGCACCGTCGGGGACTATCTGGTCGACGGGCCGGGCGGCCAGGCCGCGCCGATCCCGGTGATCCCGGCGCAGGACGGTCAGGCGGCCCTGGTCATCGTCCCGCTCTCCGAGGAGAAGGTGACCACCGTCGGGGCCGACGGCAAGGACCCGCTGGCCGACGTCGTCGACGCGATCCGCACGTCCGCCGAGACCACCGTGGCCGACGCCGGGGCCGGCGGCGAGGTGCACATCACCGGGCCGGCCGGACTGATCGCCGACCTCGGCGCCGCCTTCGCCGGCATCGACGGGCTCCTGCTGCTCGTCGCGCTGTCCGCCGTGCTGGTCATCCTGTTCCTGGTCTACCGCGCGGTGGTGCTGCCGTTCGTCGTGCTGTTCACCTCGATCAGCGCGCTGGCCGCGGCCGGCGGCGTCGT
Source organism: Nakamurella sp. (assembly GCA_044223435.1). Lineage (GTDB taxonomy): Bacteria > Actinomycetota > Actinomycetes > Mycobacteriales > Nakamurellaceae > Nakamurella. The sequence continues at coordinate 113,284 of JBGALY010000015.1, read as the reverse complement.
CTACCTGCTGGCCAAGAACGGCGTCCTGGCCCTCAACGGGCAGAGCCAGGGCATCCTGTTCATCCTGGTGGTCGGCGCCGCCACCGACTACGGGCTGCTGCTGGTGTCCCGGTACCGCGAGGAGCTGACCAAGGTGGACTCCACCTGGGTCGCCATGAAACGGGCGTGGCGGGCCTGCCTCGAACCGATCGCCGCGAGTGCGGGCACCGTCATCATCGGCCTGCTGTGCCTGCTGCTGTCCGACCTGAATTCGAACAAGGGCCTCGGCCCGGTCGGGGCCATCGGCATCGCCTGCTCGTTCGTGGCCGCCCTGACCCTGCTGCCGGCCCTGCTGATGGCCGGCCGCTGGCTGTTCTGGCCGCGGATCCCGCGGGTCGTCGAGCAGGTCGGGGGCACCCACGCCATCACCCACCGCGGCAAGCCGGGGATCTGGGAGAAGATCGCGGTGTTCGTGGTCCGCCGGCCGCGAAAGATCTGGATCGTCACCGTCATCGTGCTCGGCGTGGCCTGCGCCTTCGTGCCCACGTTCAAGGCGTCCGGCACGGCCCAGACCGACGTCTTCCTCACCGACGTGGACTCCATCGCCGGGCAGGACGCGCTGTCCGAACACTTCCCCGGCGGGTCCGGGAACCCGGTGGTGATCATCGCCCCCGAGGCGATCGCCGCCGAGGTCGTCTCGGCGGTCGGCGGGGTCGACGGCATCTCCGGCGAGCCGCAGATCCTGACCGCGGCCGGCGCCGGCCCGCAGGCCGCCGGAGCCCCGCCCCTGGTGGTCGACGGCAAGGTGCAGATCCAGGCGACGCTGTCCGCCGCGGCGGACTCGGAGGAGGCCGAGGCCACCGTCCGAGCCGTGCGCAGCGCGGCCCACGCCGTCCCGGGCGCGGACGGCCAGGTGCTGGTCGGCGGGACCACCGCGATCCAGGTCGACACCAACGACACCTCGGCGCGAGACCTGAAGGTGATCATCCCGGTGGTGCTGGTGGCGATCCTGTTCGTGCTGATCCTGCTCCTGCGGTCGCTCATCGCCGCCCTGCTGCTGGTCACCGCGACGGTTCTGTCGTTCGGTGCCGCCCTGGGCGTGTCCGCGATCATGTTCAACCACGTCTTCGATTTCCCGGGGTCGGATCCGGCGGTGCCGCTGTTCGCGTTCGTCTTCCTGGTCGCGCTGGGGGTCGACTACTCGATCTTCCTGATGACCCGGGCCCGGGAGGAGGTGGCGTTCCACGGGCCGCACGACGGGATGATGCGCGGCCTGGCCGTCACGGGCGGGCTGGCCCAGATCGCGTTCATCGTCGCGTTCGGCGTGCTGCTGGACACGTTCGTCGTGCGCACGCTGCTCGTGCCGGCCGCCGCGATCGACATGGGCTGGTTCACCTGGTGGCCGATCCGGCCGAAGCCGAGCAAGCACCAACTGGCGCAGCGGGAACACTCGTCAGTCGACGACAAGGCTCCGTCGCTCCAGTAGAACGACGTCGCGCCAGCGGCCGTGCCGGCGTGCGATGCGCTCGCGCCGGCCGACCGTCCGGAACCCGGCGCGGGTGTGCAGAGCCAGGCTGGCGGCATTCTCCGGGAACACGGCCGACTGGATCGTCCAGATGCCGGCCGCCTCGGTGGACGCGATGAGCGCTGCCAGCAGCGCGCGGCCGACGCCCTGCCCGGAAGCCGCCGGATCGACATAGACGGAGTGCTCGACCACGCCGGCGTACGCCGCCCGGTTCGACACGGGGCTCGCCGCGACCCAGCCGACGACGCCGGCCGGCCGGCCGGGGGCCGCACCGGCCGGCGGGCCAAGGGCGACGAAGCGGTGCGCGGCCAGCCGGGTGGCGTCGAAGTCGTCCCAGGCGGGGGGCTCGACCTCGAAGGTGGCGTCGCCGGTGGCGATGCCGGCGGCCCAGATGGCGTGGACGGCCGGCCAGTCGGCCCGGACGAGCGGCCTGATCGCGGGCTGCTTCATGGCACCTCTCCCGTGGCCGGTCGACCTGGCTATCCTCGCCTCCGACCCCGGAACCCAGGTGGAGGAACGCCCCGGCCATGACCGCTCCCATGATCCGCCCCGCCGAGTGCGCCGATGCCCTGGCGACGCTGCGCGAGCGGTCCCCGCTGGTGCAGTGCCTGACCAACATCGTCGTCGCCCAGTGGACGGCGAATGTCTTGCTGGCCGTCGGAGCGGCGCCGGCGATGGTGGACAACCCGAAGGAGGCCGGGGCGTTCGCCCGGATCGCCGGCGGTGTGCTGGTCAACCTCGGCACCCCGTACGCCGACACGGCCGCCGCGATGGAGCAGGCGGTGGCCGGCGCGACCGACGCCGGAACCCCGTGGGTGCTCGATCCGGTCGCCGCCGGTGCCCTGGCCTGGCGCACCGAGATCGCCCGCACGCTGCTGTCCGACCGTCCGACGGTGTTGCGCGGCAACGCCTCCGAGGTGATGGCGCTGACGGGTGGGGCCGGCGGCAAGGGCGTGGATTCGGTCGACACCCCGGAGGCGGCGCTGGCCGCGGCGGTCGAGCTGGCCGGGCGGCACGGTACCGTCGTCGCGATCAGCGGGCCGGTCGACCATCTCACCGACGGGGACCGGGTGGTGCGGGTGGCCAACGGGCACCCGTTGTTGACCCGGGTCACCGGGGTCGGTTGCGCGCTCGGCGCCATGATCGCCGGGTTCGCCGCCGTGCTGGATGATCCGCTGCTCGCCGCGACGGCGGCGACCGCAACGTTGACCGTGGCCGCGGACGCCGCCGCCGCGGACACCGCCGGTCCGGGATCGTTCGCCGTGGCCCTGCTCGACCACCTGGCACTGCTGCGGCCGGCCGAGCTGGCCGACCGGGTCCGGCTGAGCTGATCGACCGTGTCGCGGCTGGTCGATCTGACGTTGTACCTGGTCACCGACACCGGGTTGTGCGGATCCCGGGGGGTTCCGGCAACCGTCGCGGCGGCGCTGCGCGGCGGGGTGACCGTGGTGCAGGTGCGTGACCCGCTCGCCCCGGACGACGAGTTCGTCCGGCTCGGCCGCTCGGTGGTCGCGGCGCTGGCCGGTACCGGGGTGCCGTTGATCGTCAACGACCGGGTGCACCTGGTTGCGGCGATCGGTGCGGCCGGCGCTCACGTCGGGCAGGGTGACCTCGACCCGGTCGCCGCCCGCCGGATGCTCGGCCCGGACGCGCTCCTGGGGCTGTCGGTGCAGACCCTGGCCCATGTGGAGGCGGCCGCCGCGCTGCCGCCGGGCACCGTCGATCACCTGGGCGTCGGGCCGGTCTGGCCGCAGGGCACCAAGCCCGACGCGGCCGAACCCGGCGGGCTGGACACCCTCGCCGCGATCGTCCGGAGCAGCCCGGTGCCCTGCGTGGCGATCGGCGGGATCGACGCGGCCCGGGCGCCGTTGGTCCGCTCCGCGGGCGCGGCCGGGGTGGCCGTGGTCAGCGCGATCTGCGGTCAGCCCGACCCCGGAGCCGCGGCCCGGCGGGTGCGCGCCGCCTGGGACGGCGCCGGCCGCTGATCGCCTCGGTGCGGGCCGGGGGTCCGCGTTCCGGTGGAGTGTGCGGATGCTCGGCCGGGCTGGGGCCGGTGGATGTTCCGCGGCCTGGTGTGGCCTGGCCGGCCGGACGTGGTCGATGCCCATCAGCCCGGCCGGCTGAGTCGACCCGATGGTCCCGGCCCGCGGAGGTGGGGACCTTCGTCCCTGGTCGTGGACCCGGCGCGGGCGGAGGCTGAGTCCAGGACGTCCGACGAGTCCAGAGCACAGGCCGGCGGTCGTCCGGACGAGGAGTTCGATCATGACTGGGATCCGGTCGCGGATCGTCGTCGGGCTGGACGGATCACCCGAATCGTTGACCGCCGCGCGCTGGGCCGCCCACGACGCCCGGTTGCGCGGCCTGCCGCTGCACCTGGTGCATACGTACAGCATTCCCGCCGTGGGCATGATCGGGTACACGGTCCCCACAGCGCTGACCGACGGGCTGTACGCCACCGGCGAGCAGATCCTCGCGGACGCCCGGACCGAGTTGCACGCCACCTACCCGGACCTGGAGATCACCGATCGGCTGGTCCAGGCCGACCCGCGCCCGGTGCTGGTCGGCGAGTCCGCGGAGGCGGCGCTCACCGTCGTCGGCAACCGCGGCGGCGGGCGCATTCCCGATGTGGTCCTCGGGTCGGTCGCCGTCCATGTGGCCGCGCACGCCCGCTCACCGGTCGCGGTGATCCCGGCCGGTTCGGCGGCCCCGACCGCGGCGGTCGGACCGGTGCGCCTGGGCGTCGACGGATCGCCGATCAGCGAAGCCGCGGTCGGGTTCGCCTTCGACGAGGCCGATCGCCGGCGCGCGATCCTGCAGGCGGTCATCGTCTGGGACGACGCGGACCTGCGCGGGCTGGTCGCGGCCGGGACGCCGCTGGACCTGGTCGAGGACGGCAAGGAGCACGCCTTGTTGGCTGAGCAGTTGGCCGGGTGGCGGGACAAGTATCCGGACGTCGTCGTCGAGCCGGTCGTGCGCCGCGGGCGCGCCGCCGCTGCGCTGCTGCAGGCCGACGACGGTCCGGCCCCGCAGATGATCGTGGTCGGCAGCCGCGGGCGCGGTGGCTTCACCGGTCTGCTGCTCGGATCCACCAGCCACAGCCTGATCGGGCACAGTCCGTGGCCGGTGCTGGTCGTCCGCCCGCACACCCACTGACTGATCAGCGACCCGGCCGGCGCGACCACTCCCGAGGTGCGCCGGCCGGGGCCCAGCCGCGGCGCCGCCGCCGATCCCGACGCAGCGATTCAAGGCATCGACGCCTGAACCGTTGACGGCCGGCGGCGCCGCACCACCACCCGGCGGTTGCCGTGCGGTCGCGTCGTGATCCACTCGATGCCTGCGGGTAGTGATGCGCCCGCCCGATCGAGCCACCGCGGAGGTCACGGTGCCGGACACCACCGCCGAGCGGATCGCCGCCGTCGCCGCGTCCGTGCTGGGCGGCCCACTGCCCGTCCGGATCCGGGCCTGGGACGGCAGCGAGACCGGCCCCGCGCAGGCGCCCACGCTCATCGTGAGCCGGCGTGGCCTGCGCCGATTGGTCTGGTCCCCGGGCGAACTCGGCCTCGCCGAGGGATACATCAGCGGTGATCTGAACGTCGACGGTGACCTCGCCGATGGCCTCGCCGCGATATGGTCGGCCGCTCGCAGCGGGACGCTGCGTCGGCCCCGGCTGCGCGTGACCGACTATCCGCGGCTCGCCGTCGCGGCGGTCCGGCTGGGCGCCATCGGACCCCGACCGCCCCGGCCCGGCGCGGAGGCCCGGCTCAGCGGTGGCAAGCACACGCGCGAACGCGACCGCGCGGCGATCGCCCACCACTACGACCTGTCGAACGAGTTCTACGAGCTGCTGCTCGGCCCGACCATGGCCTACTCGTGTGGCTACTTCGCGGCCGGCCCCGACCAGCCGCCGGACGATGCGCAGCGGGCCAAGCTCGATCTGATCTGCCGCAAGCTGGGGCTGGGCGCCGGCCGCCGGCTGCTCGACATCGGCTGCGGCTGGGGATCGTTGGTGCATCACGCGGCCGAGCACTATGGCGCCGAGGTGGTCGGCGTGACCTTGTCCGGTGCCCAGCACGACTACGTCACCAAGCGGGTCGCCGATGCCGGCCTGGCCGACCGGGTGACGATCCGGCTGGCCGACTATCGCGAGCTGATCGGCAGCCCCACCGACCGGGCCGCGTTCGACGCGGTGACCAGCATCGAGATGGGTGAGCACGTCGGCGACGGCGAGTACCCGGTCTTCGCCCGCATCCTGCACGACGTGCTGCGGCCGGGCGGGCGGGCCCTGGTGCAGCAGATGTCCCGGACCACGGCGCACACCGGTGGCGGCCCGTTCATCGAGACCTACATCGCCCCGGACATGCACATGAAGCCGGTCGGGACCACCGTCTCGATGCTCGCCACCGCCGGTCTGGAGATTCGCGACGTGCATGCGCTGCGCGAGCATTACGGGTGGACGGCGCAGGGCTGGTTGGCCACGCTCGAGGACCGGTGGGACGACGTGGTGGCGATGATCGGCGAGCAGGGTGCCCGCATCTGGCGGCTGTATCTGATCGGCGGCGGCCAGGCCTTCACGCACAACCGGATGGGGGTCGACCAGATCCTCGCCGTGCGCCCGGACGAATCCGGCGCGGCCGGGCTGCCGCCCAGCCGGCGCGGGTGGGACGGCGACTGACCGATGGCCAAGCCCCCGACGGTCGCATTCGGCAGCGCGGACTACGACGGCCAGTTCCAGCGCACCCTGCTCGCCGCGTACGCGGGGTTCGCCGATCTCGGGGAAGCGTTCGCCACCGCCCGGGAGATCGGCAAGCCGGACGCCGACCGCTGGTACAACTCCTGGTTCGGCCGGGCCGAGGCGGTCCGGGAGGTCGCCGAGTCGGCCGCCGCGGCCGGCGGGCGGGCGTCGGCCCGCAGCGCCTACCTGCGGGCCGCCGAGTATTACCGGCAGTCGTATTTCTTCCTCCGCAGCGACCTGACCGACCCCAGCCTGCAGCGTGCCTACGCCGCGCAGGTCGCCGCATTCGGCGCCGCGGCGCCGCTGCTGGATCTGCATGTGGAGACCCTCGCGGTGCCGTATGCGGGCACCACGCTCAAGGCCTACTTCTTCGCCCCGGACGATTCCGGGACCCCCCGACCGACCGTGTTGGCCCCCTGCGGGTACGACTCGACCGCGGACGACGGGCTGGTCTACCTGACCGGCCCGCTCGAGCGCGGCTACAACGCCGTCGTCTTCGAGGGACCCGGCCAGGGTGCGGCGCTGTACCTCGATCGGCTGTGGATGCGGCCCGATTTCGAGGTCGTCCTCGCCCCGGTCGTCGATCTGATCGCCGCCCGCCCCGACGTCCGGGCCGATCAACTGGTGCTGGTGGGTCGGTCCTTCGCCGGTTACCTGGCCCCCCGCGCGGCCGCGTTCGAACCCCGGCTCGCGGCCCTGATCTGCGACCCGGCCCAACCGGACGTGGGTGGCCGGATCCCGTCCGGCCTGGTGGGTCGGGTCGCCCCGGCCGTGGTCCGGGCGCAGATGCGGCTGAGCGCCGACCGACGCGAGTTCTTCGCGGCCCGGATGGCCGTGCACGGTCTGACCCGGATCTCGGACTATTTCGCCGAGCTGCGCCGGTACACGATGCTTGACGTCGCCGACCGGATCACGTGTCCCACCCTGCTCGTCGAGTGCGAGGGCGACTTCGTCGGCGGTGGCGGACCCGTGCTGCAACGGGCGATGACGGGCACCGACGCGACGCTGGTGCAGCTCACCGCCGCGCAGGGCGCCGGCGGGCACTGCGGGGCGCTGGGCCAGCGGGTGTGGAACCAGGTGGTCTACGACTGGCTGGCGGCGACACTGGGCCGGGCTCGAGCCGGTGGGCCGGCCGGGGGCTGACCGCCGCCGATCGTGCGGCCAGCCACCTGTCACCACCGCCGTCTCGGCGCATGATCGGTGGCAACGGCCAAGCCGAACCGGCCGGCGGAGGGAGGTGATGGTCGTGGCGGAGCCCGATCCGCGCGTCCGCGTGCTGATCGTCGACGACCAGCGCCCGTTCCGGGCCGCCGCCAGCGCGGTCGCCGAATCGATCGACGGGTTCGAGGTGGTCGATGCGGTGCAGACCGCCGAGCAGGCCATCGACGGGATCGAGCGGACCCGGCCGGACCTGGTGCTGATGGACCTCAACCTGCCCGGGATGGACGGGGTGACGGCCAGCCGGCTGCTGCGGGAGCGCCGACCCGGCGCGGTGGTGGTGTTGCTGTCCTCCTATGACGAGGACGAGTTCGCCGACCTGATCAGCGACTGCGGTGCGACCGCCTACGTGCCGAAGGCCTCGTTCGGCCCCGATCGGCTCGCGGCGCTGTGGCGGGAGCGGAACGACCACGGTCGCTGAGGCGCGACCGCGCCATCACCCCAGCGGAATGACCGCCCGCACGATCCCGCCGTCGACCGTGACGGCGGCGTCGAGCGCGGCGAGCCGGTCCCGGACGTGCAGCCACCGGCCGGGCGCGGGCCCCGAACCGGTGACCTCGGCGGTCAGCGACCCGTCGCCAACGGCGAGCCGGACCGTGCCGGGCCGGTCGCGGGTGACCACGTCGACGCAGAACAGGTAGGCGGCGGCCTCGACGTCCCGGGCCAGGCGTCCGTCCGGCAAACCATCGAGATCCAGCTGGACGTCGGGGACACGCTCGAACGCGGCGGCCAGCGCCGGAGCCAGCCCGCGCCGCTCGAGCAGGGCGGGAAAGACGCCGCGCACCACCGACCGCAGCTCCTCCAGGGCCGCCTCGACGTCCCGGACCGCTCCGGCCAACCCGACCCGGCCGCCACCCAGGGCGTCCCGGGCGGAGATCAGCAGCGGCACCACCCGGTCGTCGATGTCCGCGGCGAATCGTTCGCGGGCCTCGTCCTCGGCCCGGACCAGCCGGCGCCGCGAGCGCTCGAGTTCGGCCGACGACGACTCCACCTGGGCCACCCGATCGGCCACCTCGGCCTCGAGCAGCGCGCCCCGGAAGGCCACGCCCACCTGCCGCCCGATGTCATCCAGCAAGGTCCGCTCGAACGGGCGCAGCCCGCGCCCGGCCGGCACCGCCACGCTCACGCAGCCGATCTCCTCGCCGAGATCGGTGACGGTCGCGGCGTGCTCCATGGACCGCGCCGCCGGCCGAGCGTCCGGTCGGGTCCAGGTCGATGTCACCAGGGGGTCGTCGGCCGGGCCCACCGTCGCGACCGCCCGGACCGCACCGACCGCACGCCCGGCAATCTCCGCGACCATCGCCGGAACGGCGGCCGGGCTGGGCCGGTTCACCAGCTCTTGGTTCAGCTCGGCGAGTGCCTCATAAGGCGCGGCCCGGGGTCCGTAGACCAGCCGGTCGGTCCCGCGCAGCACCCGCCGGCGCAGCGGCTGGAAGGCGGCCGCGACCAGGGCGGAGGCGACCAGTGACGGCCAGTACAGGTCGGAGCCGGACGCGCCGAACGCCGACAGGGCCCAACCGATCGCGACGACCACCGCGATGTATCCGACGGTGACGAAGGCACCGAGCGTGGCGAGCACGATGGCCCGGGACAGGATGATGTCGATGTCGTACAGCCGGTACCGCAGGATGGCGACGCCGATGCTGACGGACACGAAGATGTATGCCAGGTAGATCGGCAGCACGCTGTACCAGGGGGCAGCGCCCACCGTGAGCTGCACGGTCACCAGCAGGGCGTAGGTGACCGTCAACGCTGCACCGGAGGCGGCCAACCAGAGCAACTGCTGCCGGCGCTCGCCGGTGGCGACTCGCAACCGGCGCCAGACGGCCGCCGCACCGAGCCCGATCGCCACGCCCATGGCGATGCTGCTGGTGATCAGCACCGCGACGGCCGGCGGACCCATCTCGGCCGGCTCGTCGCCCAGGAAGACCGCGGGCGGGAAGGTCAGCAGGATGACGTCCTGGGCGAGCAACGCGCCGATCGGCACGAGCGGCGCGTACCGCCATCGCCGGGACGGCAGGCGCCCCTCCGGGGCCAGCAGGTAGATCAGCGCCAGGAAGGCGACCGTGAAGAACGCGCCGAACAGCTGGGAGCCGAACAGCACCGCACGGGGGATGGCGTCGGGCCGGCCGGTCGTGATCAGCGTGAACACGACCGCCTTGCACATCAGGCCGAACGCGTCGCCCAGCTGGCCGGCCGCGAACAGCCACCCGACCACGTTGCGCGGGTAGCGGCCGATGATCAGGGCGCCGACCGCTGCCCCCAGGACCGACCCGACCCCCAGCAGCGGGAATCCCTGGTCGACGAGGACGTCGTAGGACCAGAACGGCACGCCGGAGCCGAGCAACGCGATGCCCTGAGCCACCACGCAGATGCAGGTCGCCGCGAACATGACCCAGCCGAGCCGACGCATCCGACTCACCCCTCGCCGGGGGTGGGCAGTTCGAAGCTGAGCCGGGTACCCCGGCCCGGGGCGGCGGCCACGGTCAGCCGGCCGCCGATCGACTCGACCCGATCACGGATGTTCGCCAGGCCCCGCCCGGGCGCCGTCTCCGCGGGGTCGAAACCGGCTCCGTCGTCGTCGACGGCGGCCGTGACGAGGGAGCCGGCCCGGTGCACCTCGACCCGGATCCGGCGGGCGCCGGCGTGCTTGGAGGCGTTCTGAATCGCCTCCAGCACACCGAAATACACGGTGGCCTCGAGATCGGCGGGCAATCGGGGCAGCTCGTCGGCCGACACGGTGACCGGCACCGGGCTGCGCCGGGCGGCGGCACGCAGCGCCGGGACCGCGCCCTGCTCGGTCAGCAGTCTCGGATACAACCCCCGGGCGAGCTCTTCGAGGGTCGCGACCGCCGAGTCGAAGGCCTCGGCCTGGGCGTCGAGCACCTTGTCGGCCCGCTCGGGTGCCCGCAGTTGCAGCGTCTGCACCAGGCGAAGGTTGACCAGTAGCGCGATGACCTCCTGCTGGGCGCCGTCGTGGATGTTGCGTTCGAGCCGCTGGCGTTCCGCATCCTGCCGGGTCACCAGCGCCCGCCGGGCGAGGCGCAGGTCGGCCGAACGGCGCTCGAGGTCGTCGATGCGCCGCTGCAGTTCGACCCGCAGCCCGGCCACCCGCAGCAGCAGGCCGGCCTGCGCGGCCACGGCGTCGACCAGCCGGCGCTCCGTCGCGGTCAGTCCGTGGCCCACAGGTGTGACCACGACCAGCCGACCCAGCCGGTCGCCGCGATCCCGGACCTCGAATTCGTGCCGCGTAGCCCCGGCGACCGGACCGGTGACGGCCGGTGCTTGATCGGCCGGTGGTTGATCGGCCGGTGTCCAGGACGCGGCCGCCTCCAGCCGTCCGTCGACCGTCATCCACACCTCGGTGCGCTCGGCGCCGGTGCTCTCGCCGACCACCGCGGCGATCCGCCGGGGCAGTTCCGCGATCTCGTACCGGCCGGCGACGGAATCCAGGAAGCCGGCCAGCGCCCGGGTCCGGGAGCGAGCGTCGGCGCGGGTCAGTCGGGCCAGCAGCCGGCGGGTCCGCGATCGGGCCGGTTCGAAGGCCACCGCGACGATCGCGGTGACCACGATCGAGGTCACCAGGCCCGGCGGACCGGTGCGGCCGAGCAGCCGCTCGATCCCGACCGCCGCCGCGTAGGCCAGCACCACCAGGATGCCCATCACCAGCGCCGTCGCGAGCCCGACACCCCGGTCACGCCGGGCCCGGTCGATGGCTCGGGTCGCGACCGAGGCGACCGAGTCGGACATCGGATCAGCATCCTCCATGTCGGTCACCGAGGTGCGACGAATCCGATTGGCCGCCGACCGGATCGCAGCAGGGCGATCCCGGACGTCGCCAGCAGGACGATCTGCGCAGCGCCGGCGATCCGCTGCAGGATGCCGGGCGGCAGCATCAGGTCCGGCCGGCCGACCACGCCGGGCAGCCGGTTGGCGATCAGCGCGGCGGCCAGCAGGCCGGCCAGCAGGGCGGTCGTCCTCAGGGCGGCTACTCTCGGCGCGGCTACCCCCGAGGCGAAGTCCGGGCGCCCGGCCCGGCCGCCGCGGGTCGGCCGCAGCCGGCCGGCCAGCAACCAGCCGGCGACGGGCAGCGCGGCGAAAACCACCGCCCCCGCGTAGAGATGGATGTCCGACGAGAGGTTGGTCGGGGTACCCCGCACGTTGGTCGGGAACGCCGCGGCGACGACCAGGCCGAAGGCCCACAGGACCAGCAGGAACCGGATGCCGCGGGTGCCGGGATCGGGCCGCAGCCCGCGGGCCAGCGCGGCGGCGCCCAGTGCGAGCGCCCCGGTGGTCAGCGCGAACAGCAGCGTGCCGTGCGGCACCGAGACGACGTAGTCGCTGATCGTCCATCCGGACGGCTCGATCGGGCCGGTCGCCGACAGGTGCAGCGCGGCGATCGGCGGCACCGCCGCCACCGCCGCGGCCAGCGCGCCCTGGGCGGAGCGCTCCGGGTGCGCCCGACGGGGCGGGTCGACGGTGCTGGTGGTGCTGGTGGTGATCCGGTCGACGGTGCGGAATTCTGCGACGCTCATCGTCGGTGCCTGCTTTTCGCTTCAATGGTGGAAAGCCGAACACCGATGACGCTATTGACTGATGAACCTGCAGTTCAGAGAGTTGTCCGTGCAATCAACAATGGAAATTCGCCCGGATCGGGGCGGCTTTCCCATCAATTCTTGGCGGTCATTTGCGCGACGCGCAGAGAGCTCGCCACCGGCCGTGGTGGGGTCAGCCGCCGCCTCCGCGCGGTTGTCCGCACGGCCTGCGGAACCGCAAACCCCGGGGAGGGTCAGCGCGAGCGACCGCGGCTGCCGGCCTCCAGGAACGCCAGGACGGCCATCACCCGTCGGTTGTTCTCGCCCTCGTCGACCAGACCGAGCTTCTGGAACACGACCCCGATGTGCTTTTCCACCGCGCGGTCGGACATGTACAGGGCGCGCGCGATCGCCGCGTTGTTCCGTCCGGCGGCCATCTCGGCGAGGACCTCGCGCTCCTTGTCGGTCAGATCATGCAGTGGGGACTTCGCCTGCCGGGTCCGCTGGAACAGCATGCCTTCGACGACCTTGGGGTCCAACGCCGAGCCGCCGCGGCACACTTCCTGCAGGGCCCGAACCAGCTCGTCCACCTGGGAGATGCGTTCCTTGAGCAGGTAGCCCAGGCCGCCGACGCCGTCCGAGAGCAGGTCGAAAGCCAGGTCGTCCGCCGCGTACTGGGACAGCACGACCACGCCGATCCGCGGGAATTCGGTCCGGATCCGCTTCGCCGCTTCGATGCCCTCCGCGGTGAAGGTGGGCGGCATCCGGATGTCGGTGAGCACCGCGTCGGGGGCCAGGTCGCGGACCGCCTTGAGCAGCGATTGCGGGTCGCCGACGGCGGCCACCAGATCGATCTCGTCCACTTCGGCGAACAGCGCGCTGGTTCCCTCCCGGACCAGGTAGTTGTCCTCGGCGAACACCACGCGCAGCGCCACGTGGGGGACTGTAGACCTCCCGGCCCGGACCGGGAGCGACCGGCGTCGATCCGTAGCCATCCGATCACTCAACGGCTCCGAACACCTGCGGGGCGGAGCCGGCTCCCGACCGCGGTGTGAGGGGGCCGCAGGTCGGGAGCCGGTTGCCCCCGCGTCGTGGCCGGATCGACGGACATCGGAGCGACTGAACCGATGACCCGTGTTGAGGTCTACGATCGGCACAGCCGCCGAACATGCCGACGTTCTGCGAGGCAGTCGCCCAGGAGTGCCGAATGCACATTCCCGACGGTTTCATCAACGCCCCGACCTCGATCGTCGGCGGGGTCGTCGCGGCAGGCCTGATCGCGGTCTCGATCAAGAAGGCGGGCGACTCGCTGGACGACCGGCAACTCCCGCTCGCCGGACTGGTCGCCGCGTTCATCTTCGCGATGCAGATGATCAATTTCCCGGTCGCCGGCGGTACCAGCGGTCACCTGCTGGGTGGGTGCCTGGCCGCGGTGCTGGTCGGGCCCTGGGTGGGCAGTCTGGCCATGTCGGTGGTGTTCATCGTGCAGGCGCTGGTGTTCGCCGACGGTGGGCTGACCGCCCTGGGTCTGAACATCATCCTGATGGGCTACACCACCTGTTTCGTCGGCTACGGCATCTTCTGGCTGCTACGAAAAATCTTGCCGCGCAACCGAACCGGCGTCACCGGGGCGGCGGCGCTGGCCGCCTGGTGCGGGGTGGTCGCGGCGTCGCTGGTGTTCACGTTCTACTACGCGGTCGGCGGCACCGGAGGGGCATCGGTCGGTACGGTCGCCGTCGCGATGATCGGCGTGCACATGTTGATCGGGATCGGCGAGGCGGTCATCACCGGGCTGACCGTCGGCGCCGTCATGGCCACCCGACCCGACCTGGTGTACGGCGCCCGCGACCTGCGCCCGGCCCTCGCCATCGACGGCGATCCTTCGTGGGGCGAGCGGCCCGGCGAGTCGGCGGCGCCGCAGCGCTGGGTCGACGACCGGGAGGCGGGGCGATGAGCAGGCGGTCGATCACCTCGTTCGTGCTCGCCGGACTGGCCCTGGCGATGCTCGTGGCGTTCGCGGTCAGCCACTTCGCCAGCTCCGAGCCGGACGGCCTGGAGCGGGTGGCGATGGACCAGGGTTTCGCCGACACGGCCACCGAGCACGCCGCCACCGGCAGCCCGCTCGCCGACTACGGGGTGAGCGGGATCGAGAACAGCTGGCTGTCCACCGGGCTGGCCGGGGTGATCGGCGTGCTGCTGTGCTTCGCGCTGGGTGCCGGGCTCATCTTCGTGATCCGGTGGAGCCGTCGACGCCCGGCGCCGTCGGCGTCGAGACCGCAGGGGTGATCGATGGGCGGTGGACACGCGCATGCGCACGTGCTGTTCGTGCACGCCGACTCCGGGGTGCACCGGCTCGCACCGGAAGCGAAGGTCGTCGCGACGTTGCTGTTCGTGCTGGCGGTGGTGGCGACCCCGCGGGCGGCGATCTGGGCGTTCGGCCTCGACGCCGCCATCCTGATCGCGGTGGCCCTGGTCGCCCGGGTGCCGCTGCTCGCCTGGGGCCGGCGCTGCCTGATCGAGGTGCCATTCCTGCTGTTCGCGGTGTTCCTGCCGTTCCTGGGCACCGCCCCGTACATCCAGGTCGGGCCGCTGACCCTGTCCGAACCGGGCCTGTGGGGCGCGTGGAACGTGGCCGTCAAGGGCACTCTCGGCGTGGCCGCGTCGGCGCTGCTGACCGCCACCACGACCGTGCCCGACCTGCTGCGGGCGCTGGAACGGTTGCGGGTGCCGCGGCCGTTGGTGGCCATCGCGACCTTCATGATTCGCTACGGCGAGGTGCTGTCCGCCGACCTCGCACGGATGCGGATCGCCCGGATCTCCCGGGGTGACGACCCACGGTGGATCTGGCAGGTTCGGGCGCTGGCCCGGACGGCCGGCGCGCTGTTCGTACGGGCCTACGAACGCGGGGAACGGGTGTACGTGGCGATGCTCGCCCGCGGCTACGGGTTCGGGCCGGCGGTGACCGCCGCGGAGCGGGCGCCGGGCCGGACCTGGGCGACCGCGCTGGCGCTACCGGCGGCGGCCGGTCTGGTCTGCGTCGCCGCCGTGGCAACCGGTTGAGCGCCGGGTGAGCGCCGGATGAGCCAGTCCGGGTCGCTGGCGGTGCGGGGCCTGGCGTTCGCCTATCCCGACGGCCGGCAGGCGCTGTTCGGGGTCGATCTGACGGTGGCGCCGGGGGAGCGGGTGGCGATTCTCGGCCCGAACGGGGCGGGCAAGACGACGTTCGTGCTGCACCTGAACGGAACCCTCGGTGGGGGTGCGGGCAGCGTCACCGTCGACGGGCTGACGGTCGGCAAGCCCACCCTCAAGGAAGTGCGGCGTCGGGTCGGCATCGTCTTCCAGGACCCGGACGACCAGCTGTTCATGCCGACCGTCCGCGACGACGTCGCCTTCGGCCCGGCCAACCTGGGCTTGCGGGGGGCCGAGCTGGACGACCGCGTCCACCGCGCCCTCGCGTTGACGGGCATGTCGGGCGCCGCCGATCGGGCGCCGCACCACCTGAGTTTCGGGCAGCGCCGCCGGGTCGCCGCGTCGACGGTGCTGTCCATGGATCCGACGATCCTGGTGCTCGACGAGCCGTCCTCGAACCTGGACCCGGTGGCCCGTCGCGAGTTCGCGGACATCGTGCTGTCCCTCGGGTTGACCACGCTGATCGTGACCCACGACCTGCTGTATGCCCTGCAGCTGTGCCCGCGATCGGTGATCATGAACGCCGGCCGCATCGTCGCCGACGGGCCGACCCCGGAGATCCTGCGGGACGCCGATCTGCTGGCCGCCAACCGGCTGGAGCTGCCCTACGGGTTCGTGCTGCCCTGACAGTGAGCTCTTGTCCGAGCCGACGTGCCACCATCCGCCCGGCGACATCGATCCAGGTGGGCCGAAGGTGGCAAGTCGATCACCTCGACGGGCGCTGAGCGGTGTGCCAATCAGTACGGCGGGGTCCCCCAGACGTAGACCTTGTCGCCGACGGACAGGGTGTTGAAGAACGTCGACGAGGCGTCCCAGGACAGGTGGATGCAGCCGTTCGACTGGTCGTACAGGCTGCCCTGGTGGAACGCGATGTCGTTGTCGAAGAACACCGAGTTCGGCATCGGGGCGTTGTTGAACAGCGACGACTTGTGGTTCTTGTCCTTCCAGAACACCGAGAAGGTGCCCGTGCGGGTGCGGGACCCGGCGGCGCCGGACGTGATCGGCACCGGCCCGTAGGTGATCTGGCCACCGGACTGCAGCCAGGCCTGGGTATTGGCCAGATCGACGCAGGCCGAGGCCGTCGCCGGGCAGGGGTTGCTCGCCTGGGCGGCGGCCGCGCCGGCCGCGTTCGGGTTGGCCACCGGTTCCTTGACGGTCAGCGTGGCCGAGGCCGTGTCCGGCTGGAACCGCACGTCACCGGCGTAGGACACGGTGACGGTGTGGTCGCCCGCGGCGACCGCGGGGGCGACGCCGGTGATGATGCCCCTGTCGTTCACCGCGCCAGAAGCGATCTGGCTGCCGTCCACCGTGATGGTGGCGTTGCCGCTGGGGCTTTGCGGGGTGCCGACGACGTCGGCGGTGACCGTCACATCGGACCCGGGGGTGGGGTTGTCGGTGTAGGAGATGACGATGTCGACGTCGGTCTGCGTGGTGATGACGCTGAACTGCGCGGTGGACGCCCCGACGGAGGCGTTGCCGTCGTAGCGGGCGGTGTAGGTCTTGGGCCCGGGGTCGGCGGTGTTGTAGATGTCGAGGACGACGTGCCCGGCGGGGTCGGCATCGCCCTCGGCGACAACCGTCTCGCCGTCCAGCACGGCCACATGGCCGGACAGGTCGGCTGCGCCCGGGGCCGCGACCGTGATGTCGAACGATGCGTGGTCGCCGTACCGGATGGAGTCCTTCCCGACGCCCGCGGTGATCGACGAGGCTGCCTGGGCGACGGCGTAGTTGGCGGTGCCTTGCACCGGGGTGAACGCGGTGCCGTCGGTCGGGGTGAATGCCGCGACGATCACATGGTCGCCGACGGCGAGGCCGGCCGGGAGCGGAACCGCGGCGGTATCGCCGGCGACGGCGGCGGAACCGGCGGCCGCGCCGTCCACGGTGAACGCCACCGCGCCGGCCACGGCCCGCCCGTCGGCGGCTGTCACCTGTGCGTGCACGGAGCCGTCGGCCACGGTCAGCGTCACGGTGGCGGCCGCGGCGACCGGGCCGGCCGACGTCGATCCGTCTGTCGTGGCCGACGCGCTCGAGGACGCGGTGGTCGTGGTGGCCGTCGGCAAGCCGCCGGTTGTGCCGCAGGCGGCCAGGCCCAGCAGCGCGGTCGCGGCGACCGCGGCGGTGATGCTTCGTCGGATGCCGCGCACGGGCAACCCCCTCAAAGGTCCGAGCTTCATGGTGGCATGGTTCGCCCGCAGACCGGGTCGGCCGATTGCTGTGCCGGATCGTAGGACGCGCGACCGGCGCTTCGGTCCCCCCGTCGGTGCGATCCCTTGCGGCACCGTACTGGGTCGGCCCGGGAATTTCCCCCGCCGGCGTCGACGGTGGGGGAGTCGTGCCTGATCACGGACCGACGATCAGGCGGCCGACGAGACCGAGGTCACGCCGACCGCCGGCCCGATGCAGCCCCCGGCAGCGCAGCGATGCCCGAACCGGGGTGCGGTCGGGCGGGAGTGTCGGTCGCCGCCGCCGACCAGATGCCGTCGCGTTCGGTCGTGGACCGTCGCCATCGGCATGCGGTGGGCCACCCGCAGCCGCCGTCCGTCCTCGCGGGTAGAGCTCCGTTGCCCGGACGGCGCTGTCCCACCGGTGAGACCATGGGTCATGGCCATCGTGACCGTCCGCGATCTCCGCAACCACGGCGGCGACGTGCTCGACCGGGTGTCCCGGGGTGAGGTTGTCGTCGTCACCCGGGACGGCGTACCGGTGGCGGAGCTCCGGCCGGTCCGACGACGTGGGCTGACCGCCACGGAACTGATCGCCCGGCGTCGGAACCTCCCGCACCTCGACCCAGAAGCGCTTCGCCGCGACCTGGACAGCGTGCTGGACCCGAGTCTGTGACCGAGTCACGAGGCGGGCTCGACACCTCGACGGTGATCCTGCTGTCCGGGATCACCGACCCGGCGACATTGCCCGACGAGCCGTTGATCACGACGATCACCCTGGCCGAACTCTCCGTCGGTCCGTTGGTCACCGATGACGAAGAGGAACGCGTGACCCGGCTCGCCCACCTTCAGCAGGCGGAGCCGGACTTCGAAGCCATCGCATTCGACGCAGCTGCGGCGAGGGCGTTCGGCCGGGTGGCCGCCACGCCCCGCCGAGCCGGTCGAAAGCCCGCCGCGCGGACCTACGACGCGCTCATCGCATCGATCGCCATCGCCCAGAACCTTCCCCTGTACCCCTGCAATCCGCAGGACTTCACCGGCATCCCCGACCTGGACCTGCGCGCCGTACCCCACCCGGACCGCTGATCTCACGAGTGCAGGAGCCGATTCATGGTTCGAGGAGCAGTGAACGGGCCCGCGAGTCAGTGCCGCAGCCCCAGCCGATCGTGCAGCCGACGCAACGGCGCCGGCGCCCACCAGTTCCACTCGCCGAGCAGGGTCATGGTGGCCGGCACCAGCAGGCAGCGGACCAGGGTGGCATCGATGGTGACGGCGACGGCGAGGGCGATGCCGGTCTCCTTGATGACCAGCAGGTCGCCGAGCGCGAACCCGGAGAACACGAGCACGACGATCAGCGCGGCCGAGGTGATGATCCGGCCGGACCGCTGCAGGCCGATCACCACCGCCTCGTTGTTCGTCAGGCCCTTGTCCTTGAACTCCTTGATCCGGGACAGCAGGAACATCTCGTAGTCCATCGCCAGCCCGAACCCCAGCGCCACCACCAGGATCGGGATGATCGCCTCGATACCGCCGACCGAGGAGAAATTGAGGAACGACTCGAACCGGCCGTCCTGGAAGATCAGCACGAGGACGCCCAGCGACGCCCCCAGCGAGACCACATTGATCAGCAGCGCCTTGATCGGCACCAGGATCGACCCGGTCAGCAGGAACAGCAGCACGAATGTGGCCAGCATGACGATCGCGACCGCCCAGATCACCCGCTGCCCGATGGCGTGCGTGAAGTCCATCAGGTGGGCGGTCTGCCCGGTCACCCAGGTCCGGAAGGGGGTCCGGGTCTCCCGTACCTGCGTGACCACGTCCTTCGCCTCGGCGCTGCCGACGTCGGGATTGGTCATGAAGACGCTGAAGACCGCGTACTCGTCGCCGACCGGCCGTGGCGGCGAGACCAGCTCGACGCCCGCCATCGTGGAGACATCCTCGGCGAGCTGGCTCATCTGCTCGGGTGAGGTCTGTCCGACGACCTGGACCTGCGGCAGGCCGAACGCCGGGTACTGCTCGGCCAGGGTGTCGAAGAAGACCCGGTCCGGATGCCCGGGCGGCAGCAGCTGCTCACCGGAACTGCGCATCTCCAGCCGCAGCGCCGGTGCGGCCAGCAGTCCGAGGATCGCCAACACCCCGATCATCACCAGCCACGGGCGCTTCTGCGTCCAGCGGGCCAGCCCGGAGAAGAAGCCGACGTCGGGCGCCACGTCGCCGAGCCGGTTGGCCACCCGCTTGAGCACCGGCACCTTGGTCATGGCGCCGGGCCGCAGCATCCGGGCGCCCGCGAGGGCGAGCAATGCGGGCACCAGGGTCAGCGCCACCAGCAGCGCCACGACCACGACGCTGACCCCGGCCGCGCCGATGGCCCGGAAGATGTCGGCCTGGAACACCATCAGCCCGGACAGGCTGATCGCCACGGTGATCGCGGAGAACAAGACGGTCCGGCCGGCGGTGCCCATGGTGGCGACCAGGGCCTCGGTCCGCGCCGCCCTGGTCGACCGGGTGGTCAGCTCGGAGAACCGTTTGCGCAGCTCCTCCCGGTAACGGGAGACGATCAGCAGGCCGTAGTCGATGCACAACCCAAGGCCCATCACGGTGACGACGTTGACGACGCTGGCGTCCAGATCGATGACGTAGGAGAACGCCAGCAGGGTGGCCAGGGCGCCGGCGATCGACGCGATCGCGCCCATGATCGGCATGCCGGCCGCGACGAAGCCGCCGAAGACCAGCACCATCACCAGCAGGCTGATCGGCAGCGCGATCAGCTCGCCCTTCACCAGGTCCTTCTCCACCTGGCCGGTGATCGCTGACAGGAGCAGACTGCCGCCGCCGACCTGGGCGGTCGATTCGGGGTACTGCGCCGTCAGCTCGGCGCCCAGGGCGGTGAGCCGGGCCTGCACCTCGTCGAGTGCGGCGTCCTGCTGCGCCTTGGGCAGGTCGGGTTCCAGGGTGACCGACACCAGGAACCCGTCGCCGTCCTTCGCGACCAGGGAGGCGACCTGCGGGTTCTGCGGGCCGCCGGGAACCGTGATCGGCTCGGCCACGGATGCCACATGGTCGATGGCCAGCAGATCCTGGTGCGCCCGGCCGACCGGCTCGACCAGGCCGGGATCCGCCGGGTCGACGCCGTGCACCAGCAGGGTCAGCGACTGACCGGTCGTGGAGTTGTCGGTCAGGATCGCCAGGCCCTCGTCGGACTCGCCCGGAACCGTCAATTGTCCGGACGACAGCCGGGCGAACAGCCCCTCGCCGAAGACGCCGGTGGCGGCCGCGAAGGACGCGATCGTGACGATCAACCAGACCAGGACGATGAGCCCCGGATGACGGGCGATGCCCCGTCCCAATCCCTGCAGCACCTCATGATCGTGACAAATGTCGATGGAGCGCGCGTGAGCAGGTCACCCGACGTGCACTTTGGGCCGGACGGACCGGTCCGGCTCCGCCCGGCGCAGCACCTCGCGGGTGGTCGGGGCGATCTCCCCGTCGCCGACGAACAGGAACCGCAGCAGGTTCGCGACGGGGTTGCCCTCGGTCCAGCCGAAGTAGACGTTGGGCTTGATCCGGTATGTGTCCCGCAGATGCAGCAGCAGCGCGGCGATCGAATTGGCGACGACCGGGCTGGACATCTCCAGGACCCGGCGGCCGTTGCGCATCGTGCCGCGCACGAACAGCTTGCTGCTGAACTCGGAGGCGTCGGTGACGGTCACCTCCAGGAAGATGATCGGGTCCTCGGCCGGGATGTGGTTCTCGATCCGCTGCTGCCGCTCCTTGAACGCGAGCGAGTGGTGCCCCTGCGGGTCGGGGTCGTGTGCGACCAGCTGGACGTCCCGGCCCACGTAGTCGGTGAAGAAGCTCGCCGCCTTGGCGTCCAGCGTGATGCTCTCGGTGCGCAGTTCGAAGGCGCGGCGGGCGCGGGACCAGAACGAGACCACGATGATGGCCACGATGAACAGCGAGGCGATCCGCACGCCGTCCGGCCGTTCGATGATGTTGTCGATGGTGGTGTAGACGAACACGGCGGCGATGACGCCGAAGCCGATCGCCGATCTGCGCGCGCCGCGGCGCGCGGCGCTCAGCGTCACGGCCACCGACGCGGACGTCATCAGCACCAGCACCCCGGTGGCGTACGCGCCGGACTGGGCGTCGACATTGGCGTCGAACACCCAGGTGATGAGGAAGGCGACGGCGGCGAAGACCAGCACGAGCGGGCGGACCGCCCGGGCCCATTCCGGCGCCATGCCGTACCGGGGCAGGTACCGGGGCACCAGGTTCAGCAGGCCGGCCATGGCCGATGCACCGGCGAACCAGAGGATCAGGATCGTCGAGACGTCGTACACGGTGCCGAACCCGTTCCCCAGGTACTCGTGGGCCAGATACGCCAGCGCTCGGCCGTTCGCCTCCCCGCCCGGCTGGAACTGGGCCTGCGGGATCAGCAGGGTGGTGATGAAGCTGGACGTGATCAGGAAGGTGCTCATGATCACCGCAGCGGTCAGCAGCAGCCGGCGGGTACCTCTGATGCGACCGTCCGGCCGTTCTTCCGTCTCCCCGTCGTCGCCCTTGACCTGCGGCATCACCGCGACGCCGGTCTCGAACCCGGACAGGCCCAGGGCCAGCTTCGGGAAGACCAGCACCGCGATGCCGATCATCATCCAGGGGCTGCCGTAACTGGTGAACAACGCCGACGTCCAGTCCGGGATGACCTGCGGAGCGGTGACGATGTGCTCGAGCCCGACGACGACCACGACCAGGTTGAGCGACAGGTAGACCCCGACCAGCACCACGGCGATCCCGATCGCCTCGGTGAAGCCGCGGAGAAACACCCCGGCGAGCAGGGCCAGCAGCAGCAGGGTGATCAGCAGGGTGTGGTTCGACCACGCCGCGGGGATGAACGGATTCTCCACCAGGTGCGCGGTGGCGTCGGCGGCCGACAGCGTCATGGTGATCATGAAGTCGGTCGCCGCGAAGCCGAGCAGCACCAGGACGAACACCTTGCCCGCCCACTTGGGCAGGTGCTTCTCCAGCATCGCGATCGAGCCCTCGCCGTGCGGGCTCTCCTTGGCCACCCGGCGGTAGACCGGCAACGCGCCGAGCAGGGTGAGCAGGATCAGCACGATGGTCGCGAACGGGGAGAGCAGTCCCGCGGCCAGCGCGGCGATGCCGGGTTGATAACCCAGGGTGGAGAAGTAGTCGACGCCGGTCAGGCACATGACCTTCCACCAGGAGTGCCGCTTGTGCTCCTCCTGCGGCACCTGGCCCGGGCCCAGGTGGTTGCCCTGTTTGTCGACCAGGCCCTCGAGCAGCCACGGTCGGAACCGGCTCGGTGTTCCGGATCCGGTGGCGGCCGGGCCGGTGGCGATGCCGGTCACCTCAGCTCGCGTCCCGTTCCGGGTCCGGGGCCGGCGGCAGCAGCATCGAGGTCGACAGCCGGTGCTTGGTCTCGATGGTGCGGACCGCGCCGCTGGACGAGCGCATCGACAGGCTGTGGGTGATCGCGGTGTCCCGGGAGAACCGCACCCCGCGGAGCAGCTCGCTGCCGGTGACGCCGGTGGCGACCAGGTAGGCATTGTTGCCGCGCACCAGCTCGTCGGTGGTCATCACCCGGTCGGGATGCAGGCCGAGGTCGCGAGCCTGCCGCGCCTCGGCCGGGTTGCGCGGGGCGAGCCGGCCGTAGATGGCGCCGCCCAGGCACTTGACGGCGCAGGCCGCGATGACGCCCTCCGGGGCGCCGCCGATGCCCAGGGCCAGGTCGATCTCCGACTCGTCGGTGAGCGCGAGCAACGCGCCGACCAGGTCGCCGTCGAGCAGGAACATGATCCGGGCGCCGGAGGCCCGGATCCGCCGGGCCAGGTCCGCGTGCCGGGGCCGGTCGAGCAGAGCGACGGTGACGTCTTGGGCGTCCTCGCCGCGGGACCGGGCGATCGCCCGGACCGTCTCCTCGATCGGGGCCTCGACGTCCACGACGTCGACCAGGCCGGGCCCGACGACAACCTTGTCCATGTAGACGCAGGGGCCGGGGTCGTACATGGACCCGCGGTCGGCCAGGGCGACCACCGAGATGGCGTTCGGCAGGCCCTTGGCGGTGAGCCCGGCGCCGTCGATCGGGTCGATGGCGATGTCGACCAGCGGACCCTGCCCGGCGCCGATGTGCTCGCCGGCGTAGATCATCGGCGACTCGTCCTTCTCGCCCTCCCCGATGACGACGACACCGCGCATCTGGATGGTGCCCAGCACCGGCCGCATCGCGTCGGTGGCGGCCCCGTCGACCTCGTCGTCGTCGCCGCGGCCGAGGAACCGGGCGGAGGCGATGGCCGCCGCCTCGGTGGCCCGGACCAGCTCGAGCGCCAGGATCCGGTCGTCGTCCAGGCTGGGGGCCAGGGGGTCCCGGGGTGTCCTGTCGTCGGGATCCTGCGCGGCGTCGAGGTCGTCGTCGAACATGTCGTGTCCTTCCCCCGATCCGGCCCAGGGAGCGCTGCGACCATGGTGCGGCCATCCTGCCCCGCACGCACGCGCGGCGCGCCACCGGGCTCGCTGATCAATCCCGCGCCAGGCCGCCCGATTTGTCCGACCCGGCCCGGCTTTGATCAGCGGAGCGAGCGGCCCGAGGGCCCCCGCGCCGGAAGGGTCAACCGACCTTCATCCGGGTCGCCGCCTGCGACCGGGCGCGCTGCTGCGCCATCATCTCGTCGAAGCCGGCCTGCCAGCCGTCGACGAGCGGGATTGACTGGCGGCGGGCCTCCTCGGTGGACAGCTCCACCGGGAACCCGAAGGTGTCGTAGAGAACGAACAGTTCCGCACCGCCGACTCCGTCCCGGTAGCCACGCAGCTGCTTGATGCCCTTGTTGAGCGTGCGGCGGAATGCCTTCTCCTCTTTCACCAGCACCGCGACCACGCCGTCGGCCCGCTGCGCCACCTCCGGGTAGTCATCGGTGTACATGCCGGAAACGGTCGGCACGATCTGCGCGAAGAAGTTCTGCTGCAGGCCCAGGTCGAACGCGTAGCGGATGGCCCGGCGGATCAACCGGCGCATCACGTAACCCTGCTCCTTGTTGCTGGGTCGCACGCCGTCGACGGCCAGGAACGTCGCGCCCCGCAGGTGGTCGGCGATCACCCGCATGGCCACGGTGTCGGTGTCGTAGGAGCGGCCGGACAACTCCTCGAGCTTGGCCACGATCGGCCACAGCAGGTTGATCCGGAAGACGTCCGGGGTGTCGATGGACGCGGCCGCGATCCGGGCCAGCCCGCCACCGAAGTCGACGTTGCGGCGGGGCAGCGGTTCGAAGCCGGTCTCGGTCCGGGCGTACTCCATGAAGACCGAGTTGCCGATCTCGATATACCGGCCGCAGTCGCAGTTCGGGTGGCAGTGCGCGCCGTAGGCGACGTCGTGGTCGACCTGCGGGTAGAGGTAGAACATCTCCGAGTCGGGGCCGCCCGGTTCGCCGACCGGCATGCTGTCGGCGCTCCCGCCCCGGCACCACCAGTTCTTCTTGCCGTAGAAGCAGATGCGGGCGCCCTGCGAGCCGACCTCGCCGCCGTGTTCCTCGGTGCCCAGGTCGGCCTGGTCGGCCGAGATGCCGGCCTCGGTGAACAGCCGGGTCCAGATGTCGGCCGACTCGGTGTCCTTGGCGATTCCGTGGGCCGGGTCCCCGGAGAAGCAGGTGACGTAGATACGGTCGGGGTCCAGCCGCACCCGCTCGGTGAGGAACTGCCAGATCTGCGGGATCTGCTCGGCCTTGAAGTAGTCGCCCAGGCTCCAGTTGCCGAGCATCTCGAAGAACGTGGTGTGCCGGTTGTCGCCGACCTCGTCGATGTCCTGCGCCCGCAGGCAGGTTTGGCTGTCGGTCAGCCGGTGACCGGCCGGATGATCGGCGCCCAGCAGGTACGGCAGCAGCGGCTGCATGCCACTGCCGGTGAACAACGTGGTCGGATCGTCCCGCGGGATCAGCGGGGCTCGCGGGATGATGACATGCCCCCGCTCGACCATGAAGTCCAGATAGCTCTGACGGATGTCGTCGGCGTTCACGGCCGGATGATCACACACTGCGGCACGTCCGGCCAGCGGCCCGCCAGCGGTCGGTCTATTGGGAGTAGCCGCTGAGCACCTGCACCACCCAGTCCTCGGCGTGCTTCTTGTCCACTCCGAGCCGGCGCAGGACCCCGTCGGCGTCCTCGAACTCCAGCAGGGCCAGCAGCAGATGTTCGGTGCCGATGTAGTTGTGGCCCAATCGCAAGGCTTCCCGGAAGGTCAGCTGCATGACCTTCCGGGAGCCGGCGTCGTAGGGGATCGGATCGGGTGACGGGCCCGGGCGGGACGGCAGTGACGCGATCGCGGCGGCACGCACGGCTTCCGGGGTGACGCCCTGCTCGGTCAGGGCCCGGGCGGCCAGGCCGGCCGGCTCGGACAGCAGACCCAGGGCCAGGTGGGCCGGGCGCACCTCGTCGTCACCGACGGCGCGGGCCTCCTCCTGGGCCACCATGATCACGCTGCGGGCCCGCGGCGTGAAGGCGTCGAAACCCTGCTGCGGGTCCAGCGTCGGCGGCTTGGGCACGAACCGCTTCTGCGCCGCCTGCTTGGTCACGCCCATGCTCTGCCCGATCTGTGTCCACGACGCGCCGGAGCGTCGGGCCTGGTCCACGAAGTGACCGATCAGGTGATCGGCCAGGTTGCCCAGATGCTCGGCGGCCAGCACGGCGTCGGTGAGCTGGTCCAGCGGCTCGTCGTGCACCGAGGTGATCGCGACGATGAGGTCGTCCAGTCGGGGCGTCCGGGGGATCGGGGGCGGCGATGGAGTGGTCATGCGTCAACCGTAGGTTGACGCGCCCAGATCGTCAACCTCGGGTTGTCATGCGTTCCCCACTCCCCGCCGACTCGCCAGAAGTGCAGCCTCGTGGGCCGGCGGAAGCCGCACATTTGGCGAGTCGGCGGGCTCCTGGGCGGGACCGGGTGTCACCTTCTGAGACCGAGTGTGATCTGTCCCGCGGAACGGCGACCCGCCTCGGGCGCGGCCATATGATCCGGCAATGAGCGAGCTCAACGAGGAGATCCCGCTGCGCCTGGCCGTCGACGACGTCACCGCGCAGCAGTGGGAGCGGGCCGCCGCCGCCGTCCTCGCCCGGATGAAGCGGCCGGTCGACGACCCGGCGCAGGTGTGGTCCGCGCTGGCCCGCCCGACCATCGACGGCCTACCCATCCCACCGCTGGGCACGGCCGAACGGTCCGCCGGGCAAGCGTTGTCGATCCGGACGCCGGTCCGGGCACCGGCCGGCTGGGACGTCCGGGCCGCCGTCTTCGACCGGGATCCGGCGGCCGCCGCCGCTGCCGGGTTGACCGAGCTGGAGAACGGCGCAACCTCGCTGTGGCTGACCGTTGGCGGCTCGGGCGTCGCCCCCGCCGATCTGCCGGCCGCCCTGCGCGGCATCCATCTGAACCTGGCCCCGGTGGTCGTCAGCGCCGGCGCCGGCGTCACCGGCCTGCAGGCCGCCACCGCGTTGGCCGATGTCGTCTCGGCCGTCCCTGACGGGGCCGCCGCCGGCACCAGCCTGGGGGCCGACCCGATCGGCCGGCTCGCCCGCGCCGGCGAGACCCCCGACCCGGCGGACGTCGCCGACCGGATCTCCGACGTGCTGGACCTGGCCACCGATCTCGGCGTCCGGGGCTTCGTCGCCGACGGTACGGCGGCCCACGACCGCGGCGCCGGTGACGTCGCCGAGCTCGCCTACACGGTGGCGGCGGGGGTCGGGTATCTGCGGGCCTTCGAGGCCGCCGGGTTGGACATCGACGCGGCGCTGGGGCTGTTGGACCTTCGACTGGCCGTCACCGACGAGCAGTTCACCTCGATCGCCAAACTCCGGGCGGCGCGGGTGCTCTGGTCCCGCGTCGGGGAATTGTCCGGCGCACCGGGCGCCGTCGCCGCCATCCATGCCGTCACCTCGCTGCCGATGACCACCCGGTACGACCCGTGGGTCAACCTGCTGCGGACCACCGTCGCCGCCTTCGCCGCCGGGGTCGGTGGTGCGGACGCAGTCACCGTGCTGCCCTTCGACATCCGGCTCGGCGTGCCGGACGCGTTCGGTCGCCGGCTGGCCCGCAACGTCTCCGCGCTGCTGATCGAGGAATCGCACGTCGCCGCCGTCGCCGATCCGGCGGCCGGGGCGTACGCCATCGAAATGCTGACGCACGAGCTGGCGGAGGCGGCCTGGGACCGGTTCCAGGCCATCGACCGGGCCGGCGGTGTGCTGGCCGCGCTGGGTGACGGATCGCTGCGCGCCGGCTGGACCGAGACCGCCGAGCGGCGCCGTGGTCAGGTGGCCACCCGCCGGCGCCCGCTCACCGGGCTCAGCGAGTTCCCGAATCCGGCCGAGTCGCTCCCCGTCCGGCCGCCCTGGCCGGTGCCGCCCGACGTGGCCGCCTGGGGCGCGGATTTCGAGGCGATGCGGGACGAACCGGCGACCGACCAGGTCTTCCTGGCCACCCTCGGACCGGTCGCCGAGCATGCCGCGCGGGCGGGTTTCGTCACCAACCTGCTCGCCGCCGGCGGCGTCACGGTCCATTCGGCCGGCCGCACCGAGACGGTCGAGGACGTCGTCGCGGCCTATGCCGCCGAGCGGGTCGTGCTGGTGGC
This sequence comes from Nakamurella sp., assembly GCA_044223435.1. Taxonomy (GTDB): domain Bacteria; phylum Actinomycetota; class Actinomycetes; order Mycobacteriales; family Nakamurellaceae; genus Nakamurella. The sequence continues at coordinate 85,322 of JBGALY010000015.1, read as the reverse complement.
CGGCACCGACGCCGCGTACGACGAGTGGGGCGCGGACGTGATCACCGCGCTGCGCGCCGAGGGGGCGGCTCGGGTCGTCCTGGCCGGCCGCCCGGTGCCCGCGGTGGCCGAGCTGATCGACGACCATGTCGCCGCCGGTCAGGACGTCGTCGAGTTCCTGGGCCGGTTGCGCGCCCCGCTGATGGGAGTCTCCGCATGAGTGTGCCGAAGAGCTTCGCCGGGATCCCCCTGGTCGACCCGACCGCCGCCGCACCGGAACACCCGGCCGGGCCGGGCTTCTGGCGCTCGCCCGAGGGCATCGACATCAAGCCGCGGTACACCGCCGCGGATCTCGCCGGGCTGGACGCGCTGGACACCTACCCGGGCCTGCCGCCGTTCCTGCGGGGCCCCTACCCGACGATGTACACCACGCAGCCGTGGACGATCCGCCAGTACGCCGGCTTCTCCACGGCCAAGGAGTCGAACGCCTTCTACCGGCGGAACCTCGCGGCCGGGCAGAAGGGCTTGTCGGTGGCGTTCGACCTGGCCACGCACCGCGGCTACGACTCCGACCACCCGCGGGTCGCCGGCGACGTCGGGATGGCCGGCGTGGCCATCGATTCCATCTACGACATGCGTCAGCTGTTCGACCACATCCCGCTCGGATCGATCAGCGTGTCGATGACGATGAACGGCGCGGTGCTGCCGATCCTGGCGCTGTACATCGTGGCGGCCGGCGAGCAGGGGGTGCCGCCGGAGCAGCTCGCCGGGACCATCCAGAACGACATCCTCAAGGAGTTCATGGTCCGCAACACCTATATCTACCCGCCGGCCGCGTCGATGCGGGTGATCTCCGACATCTTCACCTATACCGCGGCGAGGATGCCCAAGTTCAACTCGATCTCGATCTCCGGCTACCACATGCAGGAGGCCGGCGCGACCGCCGACCTGGAGCTGGCCTACACCCTGGCCGACGGGTTGGAGTACCTGCGCACCGGTGTCGCCGCCGGCCTGGACGTCGACACGTTCGCGCCGCGGCTGTCGTTCTTCTGGGCGATCGGCATGAACTTCTTCATGGAGATCGCCAAGTTGCGCGCGGCCCGGGCGATCTGGTCCCGGTTGGTCGCCGGGCTCGGCGCGAGGAATCCGAAATCGCTGTCCCTGCGGACCCACTCGCAGACCTCCGGGTGGTCGCTGACCGCCCAGGACCCGTTCAACAACGTGGCCCGCACCTGCATCGAGGCGATGGCCGCGACCCAGGGACACACCCAGTCCCTGCACACCAACGCGCTGGACGAGGCCATCGCGCTGCCGACGGACTTCTCCGCCCGCATCGCCCGCAACACCCAGCTGCTGCTCCAGCAGGAATCGGGGACCACGGCAACCATCGATCCGTGGGCCGGCTCGTTCTACGTCGAGAAGCTCACCCACGACCTGGCCGACCGGGCCTGGCAGCACATCCGCGAGGTCGAGGACGCCGGCGGGATGGCCAGGGCGATCGAGGCGGGCATCCCGAAACTGCGCATCGAGGAGGCCGCCGCGCGCACCCAGGCCCGGATCGATGCGGGCGCCCAGGCCGTCGTCGGCGTCAACCGGTACCGGGTCGACGAGCAGGACCCGCTCGACGTGCTCAAGGTCGACAACCGGGCGGTCCGGTCGGCGCAGATCGCCCAATTGCAGGCGTTGCGCGCCGAACGCGACCAGGCCGCGGTCGAGGCCGCTCTCGGGGCGTTGACCGCGGCGGCCGGTGCCGACCCGATCCCCGGCGACCTGGCGCACAACCTGCTCGCTCTGGCCGTCGACGCCGCGGCCGCGAAGGCGACGGTCGGCGAGATCTCCGACGCCCTGGAACGCGTGTGGGGGCGGCACACCGCGCACATCCGTACCATCACCGGGGTGTACCGAGCCGAGGCCGGTGATTCCCCGGTGGTCGCCGAGGTTCTCGCGGCGACCGAGCAGTTCGCCCGGGACGAGGGCCGGCGCCCGCGCATCCTGGTCGCGAAGATGGGCCAGGACGGGCACGACCGCGGGCAGAAAGTAATCGTCTCGGCGTTCTCCGACCTCGGCTTCGACGTGGACGTCGGCCCGCTGTTCTCGACCCCGGCCGAGGTCGCCCAGCAGGCCGTCGACAACGACGTGCACGTGGTCGGGGTCAACTCGTTGGCCGCCGGGCATCTCACGCTGGTGCCGGCGCTGCGTGACGCGCTGGCCGAGCTCGGCCGGCCGGACATCATGATCGTCGTCGGCGGGGTGATCCCGCCCGGCGACGTGCCGACCCTGCGCGAGATGGGCGCGGCCGCGGTGTTCGGGCCGGGCACCGTGATCGCCGAGGCAGCGCTCGACCTGCTCGGCCAGCTGTCGGCGGCGCTGGCCCACTGAGCCGAGCCGAGCCGAGCCCGGGCCCGCCGGGTTCGCTGATCAAATCCGCGCCCGGTGTCCGCAATGCCCGATTCGGACCCGGCTTTGATCAGCGAACCACCCGGGGGCCGGGTCAGCCCTGCAGGACGGCGACGGTCAGCCGCGGGACGGTCACCGTGTCGCCGGCCACCGAGACCTGCTTGACGATCGGGTCGGACCCGTTCGCCTGGACCGGGCTGAGTGTCAGGCCGGCGGCTCCCGCGACCATGGCCGGCTCCGGGGTCGCGTTGAACACCACCAGGATCTTGCGCAGCTTGCGGTCCATGTCCTTGCCCCTGGTGTCGTCGAGTTGCATGACGATCACGCCCGGTGTCGCACCCAGGTTGGGGAACGAGACCTTGTCCTGGATCGCCTTGGCGTCACCCAGCCGGAACAGCGGGGACGAGAACCGCAGCTTCAGCAGATCCTGCGCGGCGGCCGTGGCCGCCTGCATCGCGGCGGCATCGGGTCTGAGCGCGGCATCGGCCAGCAGGGGCTGCATGTACGGCCACTTCGCCGAATTGTCCGCCGCCGGTGGCAGCCCGGAACCGAACGTGCTCTGCTGCCCGGTCCAGTCGATCCGGTTGAACCAGTCACCCGAGTTGTAGGAGTTCCGGTCCAGCGACTTCGACCGCAGCAGGTCGTTGCCGGCGTGCCAGAGCACCGGGCCCTGGGACAGGGCGGTGGTGGCCAGCGAGATCGTGTTGTACCGCACCCGGTCCGCCATGCTCGTGCCGGTCGGGAGCTTGAACGTGCTCGCGTCGAAGAGAGTTTCGTTGTCGTGGGCGTCGACGTAGGTGATGACCTCGGCCGGGTCGGCGGTGTAACCGGCGGGGGAGCCGTTGTATTCGACGTCCGCGCCGGTCACCGGCTGCCCGGCGCTGTTGGTGAACCGGTAGCCGGCGAGGTTGCCGACCAGTCCGACCGCGATCAGGTCGGAGTAGTGCAGCAGCCGGGACTCTTGCTCGTCCGGGTTCCCGTTCTTGGGAGATGCGTTCGGTGCGGTGAACAGGCCGGTGCCGAAGCCCTGGATCCGGGGGTCGTCGTCGAAGGGGCCGCCACCCCGGACGGCGTCGCGGAGCCGGTCGGAGAACGTGGCGATCCCGGTGCCGGCCATGTTCGCCTGGGTGGCCTGGACGAACCGCGCGTTGTCGGCGACCTCGCCGAAATTCCAGCCCTCGCCGTACAGCACGATCTTCTTCCCGTCGACGCCGTCCCGGCCGAGGGTCAGCCGGTCCAGCGCTGCCCGCAGGTTCAGCATGTTCTGCTTGCTGTGGTGGCCCATCAGGTCGAACCGGAACCCGTCGACCTTGTACTGCTTGGCCCAGGTGACCACCGAGTCGATCATCAACTTCTCCATCATCGCGTGCTCGGACGCGGTGTTGGCGCAGCAGGTCGAGTTCTCGACGGTGCCCGTCGCGGAGAGGCGTTGGTAGTAGCCCGGCACCACCCGGTCCAGGATCGAATTCGGGTCCTGGCCGGCCGCGACCGTGTGGTTGTAGACGACGTCCATCACGACCCGCAGACCGATGCCGTTGAGCCCGGCCACCATCTGCCGGAACTGCAGGGTCCGCGCGGTGCCGTCCGGATCCGTCGAGTACGAACCCTCCGGAGTGGTGTAATGCAGTGGGTCGTAGCCCCAGTTGAAGCCGTCCCGGTCGGCGACCGCCGAGACGCACGCCTGCTGCGCCTCACCCGCCGGGTTGGCGGCGGTCAGGGCGGCCAGGTCGCAGGCGGGCTGCTGCTGGTCGGCCCGGTTCTCGGGGATCGTGGCGAGGTCGAACGTGGGAAGCAGATGCACGGTGTTCAGGCCGGCCTTGGCCAGGGCGGCGAGGTGCTTCATCCCGTCCGAACTCGATTCGGTGAAGGCCAGGTACGTCCCGCGCTCGCTTTCCGGCACGGTCCGGTCGCCGATGGAGAAGTCCCGGACGTGCAATTCGTAGATCGTCGAGTTCTCCGGTTGCGCGAGAGTGGGTTTCGCCAGCCTCGACCACCCGGCCGGGGCCAGTGCCGGTGACGAGAGGTCGGCGGCGATCGACCACTGCGAGTTCGTGGTCAGGGCCACGCTGTACGGATCGGTGACGTCGTTCGTGACGACCGTGCCGGTCGACGGCGCATAGACCTGCACCTCGTAGCGATAGCGCGCACCGTCCCAGTCCCGCCCACCGGACCGGGTCCAGACGCCGTCGTCGTCTCGCTTCATCGGCACCAGCACCGGGTCGGTGGCGCCGCTCGGAACGACCTTCAGGCGCACGGTTTGAGCGGTGGGCGCCCAGACCGCGAAGCTCGGACCTCCGCGGCCGAAGGTCACGCCCAGGGTGCGGTCGCGCGCGCCGGAATACAGATCGTCCAGCACCCCCGGCAGCTGCACCCCGGTCGCGTCGACGAGCCGGCCGGTGTCGTCGAACGCGGCGACGGCGACCTGTCCTTTCAAGATCTTCGCCAGCAGCCACGTGTTCCGGGCGTCCTGGTCGGACAACCGGAGTGCGTCGTCGTTGGCCAGGTGCGGCCACTGCTCGCGGGCCGGGCCCGGCAGACCCGAACGGTCGAAGGTCAGCGGAATCGACGGGCCACCGGTCAACGCCTCCGCGTCGATCGTCAGCCCACCTCGGTCGGCCCAGTAGAGCCGGTAGGTCCAGTTTGCCGCGGCCGCCGGGAGGTTCCAGGCGATCAGACCGCGCTGCAGCCATTGCGCCTTGGCCTGGGTCAGGTCGGGGGCGGAGCCGGTCGGCGCGGCCGGCTGGCTGGCCACCGAGAGAATGTGGGTGTCCAACACGTAGGTGAACGTCACGACATCGCCGGCTGCCACGCTGAACGGGATGTTGTCTCCATCGAGGGTGCCTCCGGCGCCGTAGTTCTCATCCCAGGACAGCCCGTGGGCGGCCTTCACCTCGTAACTGCCCGCCGGAATGTCCTTGGTGGCGAAGGTGAATGTGCCATCGTCGTCGGGATCCTGCAGCCAGGGTCGCATGCACCCCGGACTCCAGTCGGCCGGGCAGCCCAGTTCGGACTGGAAGCTGCCGGGCGCGGTGATGATCGGCTTGTTCGCCGTGCTGGTGATCCAGTGGGTCGAATGGTCGTAGTAGAAGGCGACCGGGGCACCGGACACGGTCACGGGGATGTTGCCACCGTTCGGGACGGCGCCGGCGCCGTAGTTCTCGTCCCAGGACTTGTTGATCGCCGCCTTGTACGAGTAGCTGCCGGCCGGGAGGGTGTAGGTGCCCTTCCAAATCCCATCGTTCGGGTCGAGGGTGAGCTGGGCCTGGTTGCAGTCGGGCTGCCAGTCGCCGGCGCACCCCATCTCGGAATTGAGGTCACCGGGCACGGAGACGTTCGTGGGCTGGGTGACCGGTCCGCCGCCGCCGGCCGGTGGTGGTGGCAGGTCGCTGACGATCGAGGAGGAGACGGCGGACGAGGTGTGCCCGCTGTTGTCCCGGACGACCGCGGCGTACTCGATCAGGGTGCCCTTGGCCAGCCCGGAGACGTCCTGGAACACCCGGTACGGCGCGTTGTCGTCGGTGCCCAGCGGCTGCCAGGCGGTGGTCCCGGCGGCCCGCCAGGCGAAGCTGACCTGGTTGAAGCCGTCTCCGGGCACGGCGACGCGGATCTCGGCCCGGGTGGTTCCGGTGCCCGCCGCCACGGGGGCGAGGAACGTTGGGTTCGCGGCCGCCCGGCTGCGCGGGAGCCGGTCGGTTGCCTTGAACACCTGGAGCGACAGCGGGGGCACGGTGACGGTGACGCGACCTTCCCGGTCGGCACCGAGCCGGCCGCCCCGGTCCGGGTAGATCGACCGGAACTGCCCGCCCGCGGTGAAGGTGTCGAAGGTCGCCGACTTCGGTCCGGTCGCGTTGTTCGCAACGACGATGTACTCGACCTGGTCGCGGGCGTCGATGCGGCTGAACGCGTAGATGCCGGCCTGGCCGGAGGCGTACCGGTGGATCTGCGCGCCGTCGGCCAGCGCCGGGTTCTGCTTGCGCAGCTTCGACAGGGCGGCGATCTCGCGGTACAGCGGGTGGTTCGGATCGAAGTTGTCCGCGGCCGGGGTCGCGCCGGAGCCGAGCTGGTTGTCGTCCTGGTACGAGGCGACCTGGCTCGGGAACATGTCCTGCCGGGCGTCCTGGTCGCCGCCCGATCCGGTGAAGCCCTGCTCGTCGCCGTAGTAGACGACCGGCTGCCCGCGGGAGGTGTACATCAGCGCGTGGGCCAGCTCGTCCCGCTGCAGCAGCTCGTCCTCGGATGCGGTCGAATCCTTGCTGAGGAAGTACCCGATCCGGCCCATGTCGTGATTGCCCAGGAACGTCGGTGACTGGTAGACGTTCGAGTCGGTATCCGTGTAGTAGTCGTCGCCGGCGAACAGGTCCCGCAACCCGGTCGTCGGCTTCCCCAGGCCGAAATTCGTGGCCGCGGACTGGAACCCGAAGTCCAGGGTCGCCTGCAGCCGTCCGGTGGTCGTGTACTGGGAGGTGAACGCCGGATTCGAGTCGTACACCTCGCCGAACATGAAGAACCGGTCGTTGCTGCGCAGCCGATCGTTCTTCGCGGCCTGCAGAATCTCGGGTGAGAACTTCTGCCAGAACTCCATGTTCACGTGTTTGACGGTGTCGATGCGGAACCCGTCGACGCCGAAGGAGGCCCAGGCCTTGTAGATGTCGATCATTTCGTCGCGGACGGCCGGTTGCTCGGTGAACAGGTCGTCCAGGCCGGCGAAGTCGCCGTAGACGTTGCTCTCGCCGGCTAACGTCGAGTTGCCCCGGTTGTGATACCAGGTGAGGTCGTTCAGGGCGGCCGGCACCTTGACGGTGCGATCGGCCGTCGTCGGGTAGTAGGGCGTGTAGGGGAAGGACGTCTCGGGATCGAGCTTCGGGAAATCGGCCGCGGGCCGGGAGACGTAGTCGCGGTCGTCGAAGGGTTTGCCGGAGGCGTCCTGGTACGGCGCCGTCGTCTTGTCGATGTAGCTGTACCGCCCCTGCCGGTTGTCGATGACGTCGGCGGTGTGGTTGGTGATGATGTCGAAGAACACCTTCATACCGCGCCGATGGGCCTGGCTGATCAGGTCGGTGAGTTCGGCGTTGGTGCCCAGATGCGGGTCGATCTGGGTGAAGTCGGTGATCCAGTAGCCGTGATAGCCGGCCGACTCCTGGCCCGGCGCGCCCTGCACCGGCTTGTTCTTGAACGACGGCGTCATCCAGATCGCGGTGGTGCCCAGGCCCTGCAGGTAGTCCAGCTTCGATGCGATGCCCTTGATGTCGCCGCCGTGATAGAAGGCCTTGTCGGTCGGGTCGAACCCGGTGGTCAGCCGGTCGCCGGTGAGGCCGCCGGTGTCGTTCGCGGTGCTGCCATTGGCGAACCGGTCGGCCATCACGAAGTAGAACTGCTCCCGGGTCAAGTCCTCGCGCAGGCTGGTCCCGGCCAGCGAGCGCTCCTGGCTGCGGGAGAGCGCCGCCGGAGCGGACCGGGCGATCGTGACGTGGCTCTCGGAGTCGTAGACGAACGTGACCCGGGCACCGCCCTGGAGTATCAGCGGGATGTTGCCCCCGCCGGCCGCCCCGCCGGCGCCGTAGTTCTCCTCCCACCCGCCGCCGACGGTCACCTTGTACTCGTAGCTGCCGGCCGGGACGTCGAAGGTGCCGCGATAGTTCTGCGCGCCGGCGTCCCAGGCCAGCGCCGTGGCCGGGCATGCCGGGTCCCAGTCGCCGCCGCACCCGATCTCGCTCTGCAGACTTCCGACCAGTGTGACCATCAGGCCGGACGTCGGTGCGGCGGTCGCGGCGACCGGCACAACGACCGGCAGGTGACGGCCAGCACGGCCGCGGTCAGCAGCGCGACGGTACGCGAGGGACGGGTCCGGGCTCGGGTCCTGGGCATGCGGCGCTCCGGCGATGGTGGCGAAGGAACGGAACCGGCCCGATCTGGACGTGGCGCAGATCACACCGTGCAGCGGACGGTAACCCCGTCGGGTTGACCGGGCAACCCAACGTGCTCGGTCGCACGCGAAGGGTGATCAACTTCTGATGCGTTGTGATAGCGGACGGAACCTGACCCCTTCTGGCCGTAGCGTGACCGGAGTCAGCAGGACGCAGACCCGGAGGACGCGACATGACCAGCAGCCAGAGCACCGAGACCGCACCCTTGAGCCAGGAGCGCCAGGATCTCATCGAGGCCCTGCAGACCCAGCGCTACTTTCTCACGTTCACCGCGCAGGGCCTCACCGACGAGCAGGCCCGGCTCACCCCGACCGTCAGCGCGCTGTCCATCGGCGGGCTGATCAAGCATGTCAGCGCCACCGAGCAGGGGTGGTACGACTTCGCGACCAACGCACCCGGCGCGATGGCCGGCGGGGACAACGCCGAGGCCGATTATGCGGACGGTTTCCGGCTCCGCGAGGACGAGACCCTCGCCGACGTGCTGGCCGCCTACGACGCGGTGGCCGCGCGCACCGACGAGCTGGCCGCGACCGCCGACCTGGACGTCGCCTACCCGCTGCCGCCGGCCCCCTGGTTCGCACCGGGGGCGACCCGCTCGGTGCGCCGCGTCCTGATCCACCTGGTGGGCGAGACCGCGCAGCACGCCGGCCACGCGGACATCATTCGCGAGACCATCGACGGCCAGCGGACGATGGGCTGACCCGGCCGCGGGGGTCAGGTGGCGGCGGGTTCCGGCTCCGGCCGGCCGGCCTTCGCCGCTTCCTTGGCGGCCTCCTTCTCCAGTGCCTGCGCCTCGGCGTTGTTGGTGTAGTCGGCGATCTCTCGCTGTAGCAGGCGGCGCACCCGGGGCTGCTGGGACAGCGCGACCGCGAAGACGGTGAGCAGGATCCACATGGAGATGCAGGAGACCACGAGGAAGATCAGTGGGAGCCACTGCTCGCCGAGTTTCGCGGCCAGGTCCCGAGCGGCGAAGGCCCGCCAGATCAGCATGACGTTCACCAGGTAGCCGACCGCGTACGACGCGGCGAACGCGATGAGGAACTGCTTGAGGCTGCCGGACTGCTTGCGCTTCAGAAGGGGCTCGTCCCGGCTCGGGATGCCGATCGAGACGACGTTGCCCACGCCCAGCCACAACAGGATGAAGCACACCGTCAGCACCAGGGCGTTGACGAATCGGCTCCAATCACCAGAGGTGATGGCGATCACCGTGCTGATCACGAAGCCGATCGGCGCCACCAGGCAGAGCAGGGCCAGGTTCTTGATCACCAACAGGTGCCAGAGCCGCTGGCCCGTGTCGAGGGCCGCTCGCACGCGCATCGCGTCGAAGGACAGCGCGTTGATGCAGACGGCGCCGCCCATCACCACCGACAGCACGAACAGCCCGAGGAACGGCAGCCACTGCTTGTCCTGGTCCCAGTCGAAGACCCGGATCCAGCCGAGGTAGAGCAGACCGAGGCCCAGCGCGATCGCCAGGCTCTTCATCGTCGACCGCGGCTTGCGGTTGACGATGTACCGGATCTCGCCGAGCAGGCCGCCGGCCAGTGCCGGTCCGTGGCGGCTGACCGGATTCCGCCCGGCCAGCGGCACGTGGCCGTCGATGGCCGCGGCATCGACCGCGTCCTCGCCGGCGTCGATCCGGGCGAGCCGGGCCTGGAGGACGGCGAGGGCGGCATCGGTCAGCGCGACCCGGGCCACCCCGACGGCGGCGATCGCGTCGGCCTCGGCCTGGGCCGCCACTTCGTGCGTCACCCCGGTCGGCCCGCCCTGCGCATCTGACGGCGCGATCTCCGGCTGGGCACCGAGATCGAGATAGTTCTGTCGAAGGTCCGCCCACCGGGGCGACAGCCGGTCGGTGCCGCGGCTGTCGAGCCGGATCGCCTCGCGTTGCTCCTCGGCGGCCTTGCGCACCCGGCGGACGGTCGCCGCCACGTCGCCGCGGTCCTTCCACTTGGCGGCCAGGGCGGACCGTTCCGCCGCGGCCGCCCGTTCGACCAGTTCGGTCAGGTCGTCGATCGCTGCCACGGCCACTCCCAGGTCTTGCCGACGAAATTTCTCGCGAGCATTGTCGGCGGGGCCTTTTCGCGCATCGTTCGCCGCGTGTGAGGCGGCCGAGGGAGCAGGGGTCGCCCGGTGCAGCCCGCCGACCCCGCCGGCCGAGCGGACGGTGTTCATCGAGGCTCCCGGCGCGGTCCGGCTACGGTCGCTGGCATGCCCCTCGCACTCGTCACCGGCGCGACGTCCGGAATCGGCTACGCGTTCGCCCGGCACCTGGCCATCGCCGGCTACTCCCTGGTGCTCGTCGCCCGCGACGAGGCCCGGCTCGCCGAGCGTCGGGCGGCACTGCTCGGGCTGGGCGCACCGGCGGTCGACATCCTGGCCGCGGATCTGACCGAGGCCGAGCAGCGGGACCGGGTGACCGAACGGCTGGCCGCTACCGTGCGCCCGGTCGATCTGCTGATCAACAACGCCGGGGGCACGCTGGGGGTGGAGTTCCTGCAGGCCGAGCCGGCGGACCTGCAGCGGCAGGTGGAGCTGAACTCGGTGGCGGTCATGCTGCTCATGCGGGCCGCATTGCCGGGGATGATCGCCCGGCGGCACGGCGGGATCATCAACGTCGCGTCGACGGCCGGTCTGGTCCCGGGACGCGGATCGACCTATGGCGCCACCAAGGCCTTCGTCATCTCGATGAGCGAGGCGATGGCGATGGCGGTCCAAGGGACCGGAGTGCGGATCCAGGCCCTGTGCCCCGGCTTCGTGCGGACCGAGTTCCACGATCGGGCGAAGATCGACATGTCGACGACCCCGGGGTGGGCCTACGTGGACATCGACCTGCTGGTGCAGGAATCGCTCGAGGACCTACGCCGCAACCGGGTGCTGAGCATTCCCGGAGCGCTGTACAAGGGCGTCTACCTGGCGACCCGGGTGGTACCCCGGCCGCTGCTGCGCCGGGCGGCCGCCCGGGTGAAATCCAAGGGCCGGACCTGAGAATGCGGCCGGGCTCCGATGACGGCACGCGCCTGCGCGGCCCCGCTGCAACGCAACGCGGCGCTCCCCTTCGCGGGGGAGCGCCGCGTGGTGTGCGACAGGTCGTCAGGACCCGAAGGTGTCCCGAGCCGCGTCCTTCACATCGTCGCCGGCCTGCTTCACGTTGGCCTTGGCCTGCTCGGCCTGCCCGCGAGCCTCCAGCTCCTCGTTGCCGGTCAGCTTGCCGGTGGCCTCCTTGACCTTGCCGACCGCTTCCTCGGCACCGTGCTTGATTCGATCGCCCATCGTCATATCCGTGGTCCCTCCTGCTTACCGGCTGTTGCCGACGTCCCCCCACCGATCGTGAGAGGTGCTGGGCCGGTACCCCGCCGGCCCGGCGGCCAAACACCGTCCGGCCGTCGTCGGTCCCGGCCGTCGTCCGTCGCGGGGTGGTGGTTTCCGGCCCGGAGTCACGGGGTACCGGGCGGGCGGTGGGCCTGCGGTGGGCCCCGGACAGGAGTCGACGATGGCTTTCGTGCTGTGGATTCTTGCGGTGATCCTGGTGGTCGCCGGCATCTTCGCGATCATTCGGAAGCAGCTGCTCTGGGGGATCGTGCTGATCGTGGTCGGCCTGCTGGTCGGGCCGGGCGGGGTGAGCGTCTTCACCTGACGGCCGCTGTGACACGCTGAGCGGGTGAGCGAGATCCCGTCCCCGCCCGTCCCCGACGCCGACTCGATCCGGCGGTTGGCCGTCCTGGTCGGGCAACTGGCCGTGGTGCACGGGCGGGTGACGCTCTCGTCGGGTCGTGAGGCGGATTACTACGTCGACCTGCGCCGGGCGACGCTGCATCACGAGGCCGCTCCGCTGATCGGCCTCCTGATGCGGCAGCTCACCAGTGACTGGGACTTCGATGCGGTCGGCGGCCTCACCCTGGGGGCGGACCCGGTGGCGACGGCCATGCTGCACGCCGCCGGCCGGCCGCTGGACGCCTTCGTGGTGCGCAAGCAGGCCAAGACGCACGGGATGCAACGTCAGGTCGAAGGGCCCGGCGTGCCGGGCCGGCGGGTGCTGGTGGTGGAGGACACGACCACCACCGGCAACTCGCCGATGACGGCCGTGGAGGCGCTGCGTGCGGCCGGCGCCGATGTCGTCGGCGTCGCCACCATCGTCGACCGGCAGACCGGGGCCGGACGCGTGTTCGCCGAGGCCGGGCTCGAATACCGCTACCTGCTGGGGCTCGACGACCTCGGCCTGCCCCCGATGTGAACTCCGACGAACCCGGCCCGACGGAATGGACGACCGCGCCGGTGGGTGTCGGCCCGCACCCCGCGCCCTGGCCCGGCGGAGAGCAGTACGACCCGGAACTGCTCGCTCGCGGTGACGACCGCAACGTCGTCGACCGCTACCGGTACTGGCGCCGGGAGGCGATCGTCGCCGACCTGGACGAACGCCGCCACCCGCTCGAGGTGGCGATCGAGAATTTCGCCTACGACGCGAACATCGGCACCGTGGTGCGGACCGCCAACGCTTTTGCGGTCGGCGAGGTCCACATCGTCGGCCGGAAACGCTGGAACCGGCGCGGGGCGATGGTCACCGATCGGTACCAGCACCTGCGGCATCATCCTGACGTGGGCTCGTTGCTGCGCCTCGCGGACGAGCGGCGACTCACCGTGGTGGCCGTCGACAACCTTCCCGGGTCCGTGCCGATCGAGACCACCGCGCTGCCCCGGGATTGTCTGCTGTTGTTCGGTGCCGAGTCGGCCGGGCTGAGCGCCGCGGCGCGGGCAGGCGCGACCCGCACGGTCTCCATCGCCCAGTTCGGGTCGACCCGGTCGATCAACGCCGGGGTGGCCGCCGGGATCGCGATGCACGCCTGGATCCGGCAGCACGCCGACCTGACCGCGGCTTGGTGAGCCGCCGGGTAGGCAGGAGGGCCGGGCGCAGGCAATCCGGCGACACCGAAGCCGGATCGTTCTGCGCGGTCCTGTCGGGTCAGCCCGGCCGGCACCAGTCGGCCGGCAGCGCCACGTCGACGCCGAGGAAGGTCACCGACTGACCGCAGGCGTCGTCCTTGACTCCGTTCGCGAAGTCGATCACGTGCTGCCGCTGCTGCCAGCCCACGAAGATCAGCACGGCCGCCAGGACCAGCACGATGATCTTGCCGACGATCTTCTTGATCACGATCGCCAGCACGATGGCGACGACCGCGATGCCGATCAGGATCCAGGGCGCGGTGCTCTGGATCGTGCTCAACTGCACCTCCATGCGGCGCCGCTCACTCGGCCGCGGGCTCGATGGTCGGGGTGCCCGGGCCCTGGGCCTCACCCTTGGCGGCCTGCTTCTGGCGGCGGCTGGCCACCCAGTGCGCGACGGCCGGGAAGGCGCTCGCGCAGATCACGACGACCACCGCGGCGATGACGATGAGGTCCAGGTTGTCGCGGATGAAGCCGATCTGGCCGAGGAAGTAGCCGGCGACCGTGACGGAGGTGATCCAGATGACCCCGCCGATCGCCGAATAGACCGTATAGATCTTCACGTTCATCTTGGACGCGCCGGCCATCACGGTGGCCACCGTCCGCACCACCGGAACGAACCGGGCGAGCACGATGGTGATCTTGCCGTATTTCTCGAAGAACGCCGCCGACTTGTCGATGTACTCGCGTTTGAGGAGTTTGGCATTCGGCCGGTTGAAAACAGGTGGCCCGATCTTGTAGCCGATCCAGTAGCCGACCATGTTGCCGACGAACGCGGCCAGCGAGACCAGGGCGATGAACAGCCAGAGGTTGATGTCGATGGCGCCGCTGGCGATGAACAGGCCGGACACGAACAGGAGCGTGTCGCCGGGCAGGAAGAAGCCGAGCAGGATGCCGCACTCGGCAAAAATGATCAACATGATGCCGAGCACGGCCCAGGCACCCATGTTGTTGATCAGATTTTCCGGACTCAGCCAACCGGGCAGGAGCGCGAGGTGGGTAGTCGTCACAATTCTCCAGGGTACGGGCCGCGACGTCGGCAGCCTGTGTGATTGATGTGCGGCGAGACGGCGGCCACAACGGGGCAACCGGTCGGGCGCAGCGCCGACCGTGCCTTCGTTGCCTCGAGGACGCCGGGATGGGGACGCGGCTGATCGGCGGTCGGTTGCTCCGTGGCGCCGGAGGGGTTCGCCCCGAGCCCGGCCGGGTTCGGCCCTCCGCGGCCGACTTGCCGGTTTCGGGCCCTTCGGAATCGATTCAGCCTGCCGAATGTGGCAGGTCGATCCGTGGGGGTGGACCAGGGTCGAGGGTTACGGTCGAGTGATGGACGCAACTGCGACGTCCGCGGCAACGGCGCCGGCCGGCCCGCCGACCGCGGCCGAGCCGGACGGGGCCGCCCCGTCCCTGATCGATGCCCTCCGGGCGGCCGTCGGGCCGGACTCGATCCAGATCGACCCGGACGTCACCGCTGCCTACAGCCGGGACATGATGCCGCTGGCTCCGTCCGGAACCCCGCTGGCGGTGGTGTTCCCGACCGACACCGCCCAGGTGGCGGCCGTGGTGCGGGCCTGCGCGGCCCACGGCGTGCCGATCGTCCCGCGCGGTGCCGGCTCGGGCCTGACCGGAGCGGCCAATGCGGTCGACGGTGCCGTCACCGTGGTGATGACCCGCATGAACCGGATCCTGGAGATCGATGAGGGCAACCGGCTGGCGGTGGTCCAGCCCGGCGTCGTGAACCTGGACTTCCGGACCGAGGTCGAGTCCCGCGGCCTGTTCTACGCGCCGGATCCGTCGTCCTACGACTGGTGCACCATCGGCGGCAACCTGAACACCAACGCCGGCGGCCTGTGCTGCGTGAAGTACGGGGTCACCACCGACGCCGTCCTCGGCCTGGAGGTCGTGCTGGCCTCCGGGGAGGTGCTGCGCACCGGCCGGCGGACCGTCAAGGGCGTCGCCGGGTACGACCTGACCAAGCTGATCATCGGCTCCGAGGGCACTCTGGGAATCATCACCGAGGCCACCCTGGCGCTGCGGCCCAAGCCGGCCGCGCCGTGCACGATGGTCGCCGCGTTCGCCGACACCGAGAGCGCCGGGGCCGCCGTGTCTGCCGCGATCCGGGCCGGGCTGGTCCCGTCGCTGCTGGAGATCATGGATGCGACCTGTATCGAAGCGGTCGAGGCGTACAGCGGGTCGAGCATCCTCGGCGAGGGCGACACCCCCGCGGCCATCCTGATCGGGCAGTCCGACGCCGGCCCGGGGGTCGCCCGGGGGGAGATGGACGAGCTCGAACGGGTCTGCCGGGAAGCCGGATCGACGTTCATGTACGTCACCGAGGACCTGGCCGAGGGCCGCCTGCTGTTGCAGGCCCGCCGGCTGGTGCTCACCTCGCTCGAGGTCCTGGGCACCTGGTTGACCGATGACGTCTCGGTGCCGCGGACCGAGATGGCCAAGCTCATCCACGCCTGCTCGCAGATCGCCGCCGACGTGGACCTGACGATCGGCGTGGTCGGCCATGCCGGGGACGGGAACATGCACCCGACGATCGTCTACGACGCGGCCGATTCGGATCAGGTGCGCCGGGCGGCCGACGCCTTCGGCCGCATTCTGGACGCCGGACGGGCGCTCGGCGGCACGGTCACCGGCGAGCACGGCGTCGGCCGGATCAAACAGGACTTCCTGGCCCGCGAGGCCGGTCCGGTCGCCATGGGCGTGCACCGGGCGATCAAGCGGGCGCTCGATCCGCAGGATCTGTTCAACCCCGGGTCGATGTTCGCCCGCTGAGCCCGTCAAGCGCCGCCCCCCGGGCCGGCACAGTACATCGTGCGGCGCCGGACCCGGCCGGCCTCCACTGGCTGGTTGTGCCCGCTGAGCGGGCAGTTCGAGCCGTTCGGCGTGGCCGGTCGCGACGGCCACGGCTCGAGCGGGGACGTCGGCCGACTCATTCCTCCACATGTCCGATTTCCATCCACACTCGACGATCTTCCCGGGCGGGGTCCTGGATCGGGCCGCGAGCATCGGAGGATGTCGAGTTTCGATCCGGCGGTCCAGCGCCTGCTGGTCGTCCACGGCGGGGTCATCAGCCGACGCGAACTTCTCGAGCTCAAGGTGAGCGCATCGGCGATTGCCCGCCGGGTCACCGCGGGTGACTTCGTTCCGGTCCTACCAGGGGTCTACCGGCCGGCGACGACCCCAATGACCCCCGAGCTGCGCCTGCGGGCTGTCGTCCTGCGGCTCGGTCCCGACGCCGTGATCGCCGGCCGGCCGGCCGCGTGGTGGCACGGACTCACGAAGACCAACGCGGCCCGGGTGGTCGTCATCCTGCCGCCGCGGCGAGGACATGAGCGATCGGGCGGCGTCCAGGTGGTCCGCACCCGGCTGGATCGGGCGGACCGGACAGTCGTGCGCGGGCTGCCGGTCACGCATCGCGCCCGGACCGTGCTCGACTGCGCCGGGGAATCCGACGCGGAGGACATCCGGGATGCCGCGCTCCAGCGCGGCACGTCGATCTGGTCGCTGGAACGCGCCCTGGACCGGCGTGGGTCCGCCCGAGGGGTGGCGGCGGCTCGCCGGCTGCTGCTCGCGGCCATGGACGGTGGGGTGTCACCGCCCGAGCGGCTCGCCCTGCATGCCTTGCTCCGGGACGGCCGGGAAAGGTGGACGGCAGGCGTACGGGTGCGCGTGGGCGCGGCCCAGGAGTACTGGCTGGACCTGGCGGTCGAGGAAATCAAGCTGTGCGTCGAGGTGGATGGATGGACGGTGCACTCCCAGGCCGAGGCGTACCACTCCGATCGCGAGCGGCAGAACGCACTGACCGTGGCCGGATGGACGGTCCTGCGCTACACGCCGCGGCAGCTGCGCGACGACCTGGCCGGCGCGGTCGCGGAGGTCCGGCAGATGTCGACGACTCTTCGGCGGTCCCAGCGTCGCGGCTGACAGCGACGCGAGCGGCGCCGGGTCGCGCCGAGCCCAGCCGAGCCGGGGTCGATCGGCCGGAAGAGCCCGGTGAGCGGGCAGTTCGAGCCGTTCGACGCGGGCGAGCGCGGGGTCCGGTCAGAGCAGCAACGAGAGCAGCCCGGCGGCGACACCGACGAGGACCCCGACGATGGCGGCGAGCAGCACCAACTGGGCGGTGGACAGGCGCAGCGAGGCCCGGCCCCCGGTGCCGCTCGGCGAGGCCTGGCCGCCGGCCATCGCCTTCAGCGCCTGCGAGAGCACCTGCTCGGCCCGGGAGTCGTCCGCGGCGCCCGAGCCGGTGTCGGCCGGCCGACCGCGTTCCGGCGCGGGGCCGCCGGACCCGTTACTCATGAGTGGGTCGACCGCATGATGTCCCCGAGCTTGGCGACCGCCCGGCTGGCGGTGGATTTCACGGTCCCCTTGGACAGTCCGGTGGCCTCGGCGATCTCCGCCTCGGACAGCCCCCCGTAGTAGCGCAGGACGAGGACCTCCCGCTGCCGGGGCGCGAGGTCGCCCAGCGCGTTGACCACCGCTTGGTGCTCGGTGGACAGCAGGGCGAGCGACTCGGCCGACCGGGCGGTGCCCGGGTCCGGCGGGACATAGGCGCGGGCGGTGCGCCGGCGACGCAGCATCGATCGGGAGCCGTTGACCACCGCGGTGCGCAGGTAGCCGATCGCCGCGTTGCGGTCGCGCAGACCGCCCCAATTCCGGTACAGCCCGGCGAACGCCTCCTGGACCACGTCCTCGGCGCTGGCCATGTCGTCCACCAGCAGGATGGCCATCCGGACCATCTGCATCCGGTGCGACCGGTACAGGTCGTCGATGGTGATCGGTGGCGCCTCGGTCGGCTGCGGTTCGTGATCGATGGCGTAGGCCGGGTTCAGCGTGGCCAATGTGCCCAGGGTCCGTTCGACTTCGGACTCAGACCCGACCTGTTCGGCCATCGGTGATCCGGCTCCTCCCACGCGACACGGTCCGGCAGATCCGGCAGCTTCGATCCTGGCACGGAGTGGGGAGCTTCGGATCGAGATCGCGAAGAATCTCGCAGCGCGGCGCTGGCAATGCCCAAAACGCTCGTCGAGCGACAAAGCGGACATGAGTTGACCACGTAACGACCACTTGCCCACGGGTTACTCAATTGTTACGGGCACAAACCCCATCTCGACTTGCAAAAGCACACTGAAAACGTTTTCATTCCCCGTGTTGCGTGTGAGTGCCCTCACACGCAGTCCCTACGAAGAGGTGGAGGTTAGCCGAGTGGCCCACAAGGCGACGAGGAGAAGGCTCGCGGCGACCGTAGCCGGTGTCGGCGCGATTGCGTTGGTATTGACGGCATGTGGCGGTAGCTCATCGTCCAGCAGCGGAACGACGAGCGCGGCGGGAACGACCGCCGCGGCGACCAGCGGCGGCGGCGGTGCCTCCGGCAGCGCGGGCAGCGGCCCGGTCTCGGGCGACAGCGGCTGGTGCGACACGGTGAAGGAGAAGTACGGCGACCTGACCGGCAAGACGGTCGGCGTCTACACGACGATCACCGGTACCGAGGCCGACGCGTACAAGGAGGCCTACAAGCTCTTCACCGAGTGCACCGGGGCCACCGTCGCGTACGAGGACTCCAAGGACTTCGAGGCACAGGTCCTCGTCCGCGTCGACTCGGGCAACGCCCCGGACATCGCGATCTTCCCGCAGCCGGGTCTGCTGTCGCAGATCGTCAACGACAAGGGTGCGGTCAAGCCGCTGCCCGAGGACACCGAGGCGTTCGCCAAGCAGTACTTCCCCGAAGACTGGATGAACTACGGCGTCGTCAACGACATCCCGTTCGGCCTGCCGAACAACGCCGACTTCAAGTCGCTGGTCTGGTACAACCCGAAGGTCTGGGCCGAGAAGGGCTGGACCGTCCCGACCACCTGGGACGAGCTGACCGCGCTGCAGGACAAGATCGCCGCCTCCGGCACCAAGCCGTGGTGCATGGGCATCGGTTCGGGTGAGGCGACCGGGTGGTACATGACGGACTGGCTGGAGGAGTACGTCCTGCGGATGTCCGGTCCGGAGGTCTACGACCAGTGGGTGACCAACGAGGTCAAGTTCACCGATCCGCCCATCGCGGATGCGCTGGCCGGGGTCGGCGAGATCGCCAAGAACCCGCAGATGGTGAACTCGGGCTTCGGCGACGTGCAGTCGATCGCCTCGACCCAGTTCTCCGATCCGGCGGCCAAGGTCCTGTCCGGCGAGTGCCCGATGTGGCGCTTCGCGGCCAACGGCGACGCGTTCTTCCCCGCCGGCACCAAGTTCGGTGAGGACGGCGACGTCAACGCGTTCTACTTCCCGCCGATGACCGACCAGTTCGGGCAGACCGTGTTGGGTGGTGGCACGTTCTACGCCGCCTTCCAGGATCGCCCCGAGGTCAACGCGTTCATGTACTTCACGGCCAGCCCCGAGTACGCCAACGAGCGGGCGAAGGCCGGCAGCTACATCTCCGCGAACAAGGGTCTGGACGGGGCCAACGCCTCCACCCCGATCCTGCAGACCGCGCTGCAGAAGCTGCAGGACCCGGACACCACGTTCCGGTTCGACGCGTCGGACCTGATGCCGGCGCAGGTCGGCTCGGCGGCGGAGTGGAAGCAGTTCACCGCGTGGATCACCGGTCAGGACGACGCGACCACGCTGGCCAACATCCAGGCTGCCTGGCCCGCCAGCTGACGCTGTGACGATCGGCGCCTGACCCGTGTGCGGCCCGCCGGAGTGAATTCCCTCCGTGCGGGCCGCACCTGGGTGCGGCGCGATCCCGGAAAGAAGGGAGTGCATCGTGGACTGGTTCCTCAAGCCCGAGTCCGTCACCGACAAGCTGTTGGTGATGGTGGTCGCGATCCTGCTGTTCGTCGTCGTGCTCGGCGCCATCCTGTGGCTGATCGATCGGCCGAAGGTGCCGTTGTGGGTCATCGTGGCCGGGTTCCTCGGGCCGGTGACCATCGCGCTGGTGGTCGGCCTGTTCTATCCCGCGGCCCTGACCGCGTGGCGCTCGTTCCAGGTCAGCTCCGTGGTCCTGGGTGACAACGGGAAACCGATCATCGACCGGGCCACCGGCCAACGCACGACCGAGCTCAGTTTCAGCCTGGACAACTACAAGGAGGTCTTCACCGACCCCAACTTCCAGAAGGTGCTGATCAACACCGCGATCTGGGTCATCTTCGTCCCGATCGTGGCCACCATCTTCGGCCTGGTCTACGCGGTGATCGTGGACCGCACCCGGTTCGAGAAGGCGGCCAAGGCGCTGATCTTCCTGCCGATGGCCATCTCGATGGTCGGCGCGTCCATCATCTGGAAGTTCGTGTACGAGTACCGGCAGGCCGGGGTGCCGCAGATCGGTTTGGCCAACCAGATACTCGTCTGGATCGGGCTGGACCCCTACCAGTTCCTGATCACCGAACCCTGGAACACCTTCTTCCTGATCGTCGTCATGATCTGGATCCAGGCCGGGTTCGCGATGACGCTGCTGTCCGCGGCGATCAAGGCCGTGCCCGACGACATCATCGAGGCCGCGCAACTGGACGGCGCGACCGGCTGGAAGCAGTTCACGAAGGTCACGGTGCCCACCATCCGGCCGGCGATCGTCGTCGTGCTGACCACCATCGCCATGGCCACGCTGAAGGCCTTCGACATCGTCCGCACCATGACCGGCGGCAACTTCGGTACCTCGGTCGTGGCGAACGAGTTCTACACCCAGTCGTTCCGCCAGGGCGAGGAAGGCAAGGGGCTGGGTGCGGCGTTGGCCGTCATCCTGTTCATCATCATCATCCCGGTGATCGCCTACAACGTCCGGCAGATGAGGCTCGTGGAGGAAACCCGATGAGCGAGTTTGCGAGCGAGCCATGGGCACTCCATCGCTCCGTTGATATCAAGGAGGGTGTGCGATGAGCATGTCCGGGGAAGCCGTCGAGCTTCCGATCCGCACCGACGCCACTCCCGAGGAGCAGGTCAGCGCTCGTCAGCTCAAGAAGCAGATGCGGCTGGCCGACGCCAAGACCAAACTCTCCTCGCCCTGGGCGTCCGGCATCGCGATCGTCCTCGCCATCCTGTGGACGATCCCTACCTTCGGCCTGTTCGTCACCTCCTTCCGGCCCAAGGCCGACATCGACACGTCGGGCTGGTGGACCTTCTTCGCCAACCCCGGCATCACCTTCGAGAACTACCAGCAGGCATTCAGCGGCAGCGGCGGCCTCGGACCGTTCTTCCTGAACTCGTTCGTCATCGTCTTCCCCGCGGTGATCATCCCGATCACCCTGGCCCTGCTGGCGGCCTACGCGTTCGCGTGGATCGACTTCCCGGGCCGGGACTTCCTGTTCGTCGCGGTCTTCGCGTTGCAGATCGTGCCGCTGCAGGTGGCCCTGATCCCGCTGCAGACGATCTTCGTCAGCGCCGGCCTGCAGAATTCGTTCTGGCCGGTCTGGATCGCCCACACGATCTTCGGTCTGCCGCTGGCGATCTTCATCATGCACAACTTCATGAAGGAGATCCCGTCCTCGATCATCGAGGCGGCCCGAGTCGACGGCGCCGGCCACGTCAAGATCTTCTTCGTCGTGCTGATGCCGCTGCTCGTGCCCGCCATCGCCGCGTTCGGCATCTTCCAGTTCCTGTGGGTCTGGAACGACCTGCTCGTCGCGCTGGTCTTCGCCCCCAGCCCGAACCTGACCCCGGTCACCGCCGCCATCGCCGGCCTGTCCGGGACTCGAGGTCAGGACTGGCAGCTGCTCTCGGCCGGCGCGTTCATCGCGATCGTCGTCCCGTTGGTCGTGTTCCTGTCCCTGCAACGGTTCTTCGTCCGCGGCCTGCTCGCCGGCGGCGTGAAGGGCTGATCGACGGGCGCGGACACGAGGAAGACGTTCACCATGCCTGATTCGCGGGCTGCTCCCGTCGGGATCATGGAGGTCGCCGCGCTCTCCGGGTTCTCTCCGGCCACGGTGTCCCGTGCGCTACGAGGGTTACCCGGAGTGTCGGCGAAGACGCGAGAGGCCGTCGAGCGGGCGGCCTCCTCGCTCGGTTATTCGCCCTCCCCGTGGGCGACGGCACTGACCACCGGGCGGACCAACACGGTCGCGGTCATCGCGCCGTGGGTCTCCCGCTGGTTCTTCTCCGCGGTCATCGAGGGTGCCCAGGAGGTGCTCGCCGAGCATGGTTACGACCTCATGCTGTACCCGCTCGGGGTCGACGGCGAGGTCGACGCCCAGACCCTGAGCAAGCGGGTCGACGGCGTCCTGGCCCTGAACGTGCCACTGGCGCAACGGTCGGTCGGCCACCTGGGTGGGTTCGGCGTCCCCATCGTCACGCTCGGGTCGGCGATCGAAGGCATCTCGTCGGTGCTGGTCGACAACGTCGTCGTCGGCCAGCGCGCGACCCAGCACCTGATCGACCTGGGACATCGTCGGATCGCCTTCTTCGGCGACGAGACCGGGGAGTCGCGGGGCTTCCCGGTCGCGGTCGACCGCTATCGGGGCTGGGACATGACCCTGCGGGCCGCCGGGATCGAACCGGATCCAGCGTTGGTGTACTCGTCGGGCTTCACCATCAACGGCGGTGAGGCCGCACTGCACCGGTGCCTGGCCGAGACCGAAGGCAACCGGCCGACGGCGCTCTTCGCCGTCAGCGACGAGGTCGCGATCGGTGCGCTGCATGCCGCGCGCATGCACGGCCTGCGCATCCCGGAGGATCTGTCGGTCATCGGGGTGGACGGCCACGACTTCGCGTACCTGTTCGACCTGTCCACCATCAGCCAGCCGGTCCGGGACCAGGGCCGCATCGCGGCCCGGCTGCTGCTCGAGCAGGTCAACGATCCGCAGCACACCCCGACCGCCGTGACGGTCGGCTGTGAACTCATCCGGCGCCGGTCCACCGGTCCGATGCGACGGTCGGCGGCGGCCTCGACCTGACGGTCGATCCGGCCCGCGTCACCCGGCCCAGGTCACTGCGCCCGACCCGAGCCCTACCAGGCTCCCGACGATGAGCCGTCCGTCCGTGGCCGTCACGAAGCACGCCGGATTCGATCGGACCCGAATGGTCGACAGGTCGTCCGGATCGATGCGGATGGCCAGGGTGCCCCCCACCGTGGGATCCGCGCGCCGCAGCACGATCGCCGCCTGGGCCAGGCACGAGCTCCGCACTTCGGCGGGGTCGATGGGCCCGTCGCTCACCGCCCGGCCCAGCGCGATGAGTTCGGCGACGTGCGGTTCGTCGCAGTCCACCATCAACGCGGCCGCGCTGAGATCGTCCGACTGCCAGCAGGTCCCGTATGCGCCCGGCAAGGCCCCGCCGCCGAAGGCATCGGCCAGCCGGCCCGGTCCGGACGCGCCGGCGTTCGGTCGGGCGACGCAGGCGGCCCAGCTTCCGGCCCCCGGTTGTGCGGTGATCTGAGTGATCCAGGTCGTCCGCACGTCCACCGAGTAGCGCCACTGGATGGGGTCGTCGACCGGTGCTCCCGGCACCGCGAACGCGTCACCCTCCGGTCGTAGACCCGCGTAGGTCAGCGCCGAGGAACGGCAGTCGGTGGACTCCGCCGTCCGCTCGGCCCCGTTCAGCGTCCGGATGGCGACGACCTCGCCGAGCGATCCCATGCCGCCCGTGCGGCACGGACCGAACCGGGGGACGGTGGCCGAATCGCGATGCGGGTCGGCGAGCAGGCAATCTCCGACGGCGGGAGGGCCGGGGAGTTCGACGGCCTGCGGTGTCCCGGCCACCCCGGGTCCGGCCACCGACGACATGACGGCGGCCCCGATGAACGAAAGGAGCACCAGCAACGCGCCGGCCATTCGCCGGTCCATGCGCCAACGTTACGCCGATGTGACCGGCCAGGAGGTGTCGAACGACCCTGGCGCCCGCCCGGGTCCGAGCGCGACAGTCGATCCGGGCCGGCGCCCTCGACCCCCGCAATCGGACCACATGCGGAATACTGAGCCGCGGATCAGGACGGAACGCAGGTGCGCCGATGGGCGCCGGACCACACCCGAGTTGACCGCTCGGTCACCGCAGAAAGTGGAAGGACCACACCATGCCCCTCGCAACTCCCGAGACCTATTCGGCGATGCTCGAACGTGCCAAGGAGGGCGGGTTCGCCTACCCGGCGATCAACGTCACCTCGTCCACGTCGATCAACGCCGCGCTCCGCGGCTTCGCCGAGGCCGGCAGCGACGGCATCATCCAGGCGTCCACCGGC
Source organism: Nakamurella sp. (assembly GCA_044223435.1). Lineage (GTDB taxonomy): Bacteria > Actinomycetota > Actinomycetes > Mycobacteriales > Nakamurellaceae > Nakamurella. Next base: position 60,929 of record JBGALY010000015.1, on the reverse strand, counting down.
GGTGCCGAGCATGCTTCCGGGACCAAGGTCAAGGACATGGTCACCGGCGCCCTGGCCCTGGCCGAGTTCACCAAGGTCGTCGCCGACAAGTACGACATCACCGTCGCGCTGCACACCGACCACTGCCCGAAGGACAAGCTCGACACCTACGTGAAGCCGCTGATCGCCGCCTCGACCGAGCGGGTCAAGGCCGGCGGCCTGCCGATCTTCCAGTCGCACATGTGGGACGGCTCGGCCGTGCCGCTGGACGAGAACCTGAAGATCGCCGCCGAGCTGCTCGAGCTGACCAAGGCCGCGAACATCATCCTGGAGATCGAGGTCGGTGTCGTCGGTGGCGAGGAGGACGGTGTCGTCGCCGAAATCAACGACAAGCTGTACACCTCGCCCGAGGACTTCCTCAAGACCCTCGACGCGCTCGGCGCCCCGGTCGACAACTCTTACATCGTGGCCGCGACCTTCGGCAACGTGCACGGCGTCTACAAGCCCGGTGGCGTCAAGCTGCGGCCGAAGGTGCTGCGCGACGGTCAGGACGCGTTGGTCGAGAAGCTGGGTCTGGCCGCCGGCGCCAAGCCGTTCTCGCTGGTCTTCCACGGCGGGTCGGGGTCCTCGGCCGAGGAGATCGCCGAGGCCGTCTCCTACGGCGTGGTGAAGATGAACATCGACACCGACACCCAGTACGCCTTCACCCGGCCGATCGTCGGGCACATGTTCACCAACTACGACGGCGTGCTGAAGGTGGACGGCGAGGTCGGCAACAAGAAGGCGTACGACCCGCGCGTGTACAACAAGCTCGCCGAGGTCGGCATGGCCGATCGGATCGTCGAGGCCTGCGAGCAGCTGGGCTCGGCCGGGAAGTCCCTGGGCGCCTGACCGGCGCCCCGGCGCTGGAGGCTGGAGGCAGGAGGACCGGCGCCCGGTCCTCCTGCCTCGATGGCGGCCTCGCCGGCTCGGCCGACCTTAAGCAGTTCGTGGGGCGGGCTCGTCGGATTCGGCGGGCCCGCCTTGCTGTGCGGCCATGGTGCCGTCGATGGTCCCGTGCGTGGGTCCGTCGGCGGCCGCGATCGCGGCGTCCGGCCCCGCGTCCGGACCACGGCGCCGTACCCGTGCGGTGGCCAGCACCGAGCCGAGGATGACCAGCGGGAAGCCGATCGCCATGCCGGCGGTGAAGGGCTCACCGAGCAGCAGCACGCCCAGCGTGATGGCCACGGCCGGGTTGATGTAGGTGATCACGGTGGCCCGCGCCGGTCCGGCCTCCGCAATCAGGGCGAAGAACCCGAGGAACGCCACGGCGGTACAGATCACACCGAGGCCGGCGATGGACCAGGCGGCGTCGGCCGTCAGCTGCACCGGCCCGACCAGCGCGGTGAACGGCGCATACAGCACCGCGGCGACGATCAGGGAGGCGGTCACGACCCCTATCGGCGGTAGGTCGGACAGCCGGCGGTTGATGATGATCGGCCCGACCGCATAGCCCACGGCGACCAGCATCATCGTGCCGACGGCGATCAGGTCGTCGAAGTGGATGTCCAGCCCGACCAGGAACCCGACCCCGGTGAAGCCGATCAGGAGGCCGGCCACCCGGCGGACGTCGAACCGGTCGTGGCCCATCACCGTCAGGATGATGGCCGCAATCATGGGGACGACGGCCAGCAGCAGACCGGCGGTCGAGCTGTTGAGGCGTGTCTCCGCGTGACCCAGCAGGAGCCACGGTCCGCTGATCTCCACCAGCGTGTAGACAGCGAGCACCTTCCAGCGGCGGAAGACCGGTCCCAGAGCGCGCCGGTAGAGCGCGATCGGCAGCAGCAGCAGGGCGCCGATCAGGGTGCGGCCGAAGGCCACGACGAGCGGATCGACGTCCGTGACGGCAATCTTGATGAGCAGATACGGGATGCCCCAGATCAGGCTCATCGCGGCGAAGAGCAGCCACCCTCGTCGCGTCACGTCCGCACCTCGCTCTCTCGCTGTCCGGCCGGCTGCACCGCCCGCCGTTGACGCCAACGTCACCCTCCCACGGCGACTTCCCGGTTGGCCGATCCGCATCGGCGAGAGTTTCTGTACCGGATCCGGTAGCGCGACTGACGAATGGGTGGCCCATCGCCCGGTCAGGCGACTTTCGGCGTGTCCTATTGGGGCCGCTGTAGCTTTCTGGTATTGGAGGGTCGTCTGAGACTCTTGTGACTCGTGTGACTGGTGCTCTACGGTAAGCGAAGGATCGCGCGGATCGCGGTCCGGTCACGGCGCAGCTCCTCGCTCTGCTCCGTTGCCGATCCGCCGAACACGAGAAATGGTCGAGCGAGGCGCAATTCGCGTGACGGCGTTGAGCAAGGGGAAGGGACGTCGTCATCGATCGCCGGTGTCGCGCGCCCGTTTTCCGGTGCGGGACGATCGGCGATTTCGGTGCGCCGTGAGGTGCGCCCGGCGGGCGACGCGACCAGGAAAGGGCGCCTTGTGCGGCGTTCGCTGGCCCTCGGGGCCATCATCGCGACGGTCGCCACATCGGCACTCGTCGCCTTCGCCGGGCCGGCTGCGGCCGACCCGTCCGCGGATGACTGGTATCAGCTGCGGATGTGCGAGTCGTCCAATCGCTACGACATCAACACCGGCAACGGCTACTACGGCGCCTACCAGTTCGATCTGTCGACCTGGCGGTCGGTCGACGGACAGGGCCGCCCCGATCAGGCGTCGCCCGCCGAGCAGGACTACCGGGCGCTGCTGCTCTATCGCAAGCGGGGCTGGAGCCCGTGGGTCTGTGCCTACCTGGTCGGCCTGACCGAGGACGGCGACGCCCGGTCCGGGGTGGCGCCGCCGCAGCCCGGGAACCAGAGCGCGGGCAGCGGAGCGAGTGAGGGTTCGACCGGTTCCGGCTCGTCCGGATCGCCGGCCTATCCGGGTCGCCAGTTCTTCGAGGGCGACTACTCCGAGGACCTCAAGGCCTGGCAGAAGCAGATGGGCACCCTCGGTTACGACCTGGTCGGGACCGGCTACTTCGGTCCGAAGACCAAGGCGGCGGTGCTGGATCTGCAGGCCAAGGCGGGACTGAACGTCGTCGGTTACATCGGTCCGAAGACCTGGGCGGCGGCATGGGCCGGCTCGCCGGCGCCGGCGCCGGCTCCGGCAGCGCCGGCCGCGGGCGCCGGATACACCCCGCAGAGCAACGAATCTTGCGGGGTCGGTCAACCGACCGCGCCGGAGTGGCCGGGGAAGACCTTCGTCCAGGGCGACACCGCGCGCGAACTTCAGTGCTTCCAGAAGCAGTTGGGGAGCCGCGGCTACGGCCTGACCGGCACCGGCTACTACGGACCGGCCACCAAGACCGCAGTGGTGGACCTGCAGACCCGTAACGGCATCAACCCGTCCGGAATCCTCGGTCCGAAGACCTGGAAAGCGGCCTGGGAAGGCCAGTAACGACTGCGGTCAAGCTCCTTCGGGCGACCCGGCCGGCCGATGCACCCGCATCCGCCGGTCGGGTCGTCGCTTTCCGGGTCCTCGGTCGGGGTCGTCCGCGCCGCGGACTCGAACGGGTCACCGCGAATAACACTTTGCCCAAGTCGCTCGCATTCTCCCGGCCGCCGGGGAGATGATGACAGCGTTGTCGGTAGGGCATCGGAATGCCTTCCGCCGGCACCCGCCTCGCGCGAAGCTCGCGCGTGTGGCGCTGAGAGAGGCCCGGGGCACGCCGCCCCGGGCCTCTCTGCGTGATCGGGGCGGCGCTCCTGCGTCGCCGGCTCGGCTCGCGACCGGGCCGTCCCGGTGCCGGTCGGGCGATCAACACCAGCTGCGCGATGGCGCTCCTCGCCGGCCGGATGCGGCCCTGCCGCGCTCAGCCGGCGGCCGCGAACACCGGTGGCAGTACCAGCAGCATCGTCAGCGACCAGGTGCAGTGGGTCAGGATCGGGCCGAGGATGCCGCCGCTGGCCCTTCGCTGCAGGCCCAGCAGCAACCCGAGCAGCACCGCGGCGAACACCAGCATCACGTTCCCGGTGGCGACGGTGGTCAGCGCGTAGACCGCCGTGGAAATGGCCACCGGGTGCCAGGTGCCGATGGCCGCGAACAGGGCACCCCGGAAGAAGATCTCCTCGGCGATGCCGTTCACCACCGTGATGAGGGCGATCAGCGGCAGCGAGCCGTAGCGGGCGAAGGCGAGCACGTTCTCTGTCGTCTCGCGCAGTGGCTCGATCTCGCGCACCACCACGGCGCCGACGATGAAGACGGCCGCGGCGGCCAGCCCCAGCAGGATCGGGATGACCACCGGCCGGCGGAGTTCCCCGCGGAACCGGATGCGCCCCAGGTGCAACGGTCCGGAGGCGAAGCCGCCGACCACCCAGGTCCCGGCCAGCGCGAACGTCAGCGGGTAGAACGCCGCGCTGTCCGGCGGCACGTTCAGCGAGATGCCGAGCAGGGTCGCGCCGACCACCAACGTCAGGGCTACCACGATCCGGCGGCGGCGGAACTCGTGGTCGGGTTGCCGGTGATCCCGGTCGACCCGGTCGATCAGCGCGGGCCGGACCAGCCGGCTCGCCCGCCCGGTCCATGACTTGATCCGCGACCGCGGGGCCGGTGTCCCCGGGGCCCCGGGTTCGGACGCGCTCACGGCCGCGCGGCGCCCGACGGCCGGCCGGGACTGGCCGGCTCGCGTGTCGCCGGGTCGTCGGCGCGGTCCTCCAGCGCGATGCGGACCGCCTCGTCGTAACCGGTCAGCTCACCCGGCAGTAGCCGGCGGATCGAGTCGTCCCGGACGATCACCTCGTTGTTCATCGAATCGATGAGGTTGCGGGCGGTGGCCTGATCGACGTCGGTGATCAAGGACAGCCACATCGACGACAACCGCGGCGTCAGGAGCGGAACCGGGACGATCGGCGGTGACCGGTGGTTCTGGATCTTCGCGGCCCGGCGCATCATGTCGGCGTAGCTGAGCACCTCGGGGCCACCCACCTCGAACACCGTGCCCATCGCCGCCGGCTCGCCCAGGACCCCGGCCAGGTAGCGGATGACGTCGCGCAGGGCGATGGGCTGGGTCCGGGTGCTCACCCATTTCGGCGTGATCATCGCGGGCAGGTGATCGACGAGTTGCCGGGTGATCTCCCACGAGATGCCCTTGTGCCCGATGACCACCGCCGCCCGCAGCACCGTCACCGGCACGCCACCCAGGCCGAGTAGTTGCTCGACGTCACGCCGGGACTGCAGATGCGGGGAGAGCCGGTCGTCGACGTCGCCGAGCCCGCCGAGGTAGATGATCTGCTGCACCCCGGCATCGGCGGCGGCGTGCCCGAACGCGGTCGCTGCCTCGGCGTCGCGCTGCTCGAAATCGTCGTCGGCCAGCGAGTGCACCAGGTAGTACGCGGCGCGGGTCCCGGCCAACGCCGCCCGCAGGCTGCCGACGTCGGCGACGTCGCCGTAGACCGGGTCGCCGGCACCCTGGTAGGTCTCCGGATGGCGGGTCATTGCCCGCACCGTCACGCCCCGTTCGATGAGGGCCGGTACCAGGTGGGAGCCGATGAAGCCGGAGGCGCCGGTGACGAGCACGGTGGGGTTCACCTCTGAACTACCGGGTTCCGCCCCCGCTTCGGATGACGGCCGACTCGTCATTGCCACCCCTCCTCCGGGACCGCCGGTCCCGGCGTCGTTCTTTCCGACGGTACCCACGGACGGTGACCGTGAATCCCCGCCGGGCCGACTGCTCCGGCCATTTGTCCACATGTCCGAATTTCTTCCACATTCGGCCAGGATGAGCGCCGCCGCCACGAATCCCGGGACACGATCGACCGTACCGGCCGCCGCGGCCGGCAGGACAGGAAGGTGGATCCCATGGCGGGATTGACGATCGACACCCAGCGGATCGCCGGAGCCGGCGACGCGGTGACCGAGGTCTCGGTGGCGTTGAACCGGGAGATCACCTCGATGCGTGAGCAGCTCGACCGGATCCGGGCCGGCTGGCAGTCCAGCGACGCCGCGCCACGGTTCGCGGCCGCGATGGAGCGACACCTGACCGACGCGACCAGCCTCAAGGAGGCACTCGTCGGCCAGGGCTCGGCGCTGACGGCGGCGGCGGCCCGCTTCGGCGAGGCCGAGGTGGCCTTGGCCCAGACCATCCCGGCGGCGATCTGATGACGACGATCGCGGTGAACTACGCCGCGCTGAGCGATGGCCAGGAAGGTCTGGTCGCCACCTGGAACCGGATCGAGGGCCACCTGGCCGAGCTCGATTCCCGGATCGCGGCGACCGCCGACATGGATGCCGAAACCCTCACCGCCTACCGGGCGCTCAAGGCCCGCTGGGATGCGGCCGCGCAGGATCGGCAGGCGGTGCTGCAGGGCCTGGCGAGCCTGGTCGGGCGGGCCGGCGAGCAGTACCGGACGGTCGACGCGACGATGGCGGCGCAGTTCGGCTGACGCCATGGCCGGCTCGTCCGGCGTCGGTGGCAGGATCGGTCCATGACTTCCGGGAATCTGTTGGGGCCGCCCCCCGTCACGCTGCCGATCGACCCGGCGGCCGCGCCGCTGGCCGCCGGTGACCCGGCCGGTGATGTCGCGCGGCGACATCCGACCTCGTCGTTGGCCTGGGCGGTGCTGGCGGAGGCCGCCCTCGATCGGGGCGACGACGTCGCCGCGTACGCCTACGCCCGGGTCGGGTACCACCGGGGCCTGGACCTGTTGCGCCGCAACGGGTGGAAGGGGGCCGGTCCGATCCCGTGGTCGCACGAGCCCAACCGCGGCTTCCTGCGCTCGCTGTCCGCGCTCGGGCAGGCCGCCGCACTGTTCGAGGAGAAGGACGAGGTCGCCCGGGTGCAGGCGTTCCTGCTCGACGCCGACCCGCAGATCCCGGCCGAGCTGCTGCCCTGACCCGGGAGGACCTCACCCCGGGTCCCCCGTCATACCCAGGCCCGCGACCGCCCGGCGGACGCGGTCGGCGGTCAACCGGTGCCGTGCGGCGTTGCCGGGTCGAGGACTACTCGCGCAGCGATTCCAGGTAGGCGGCAATCCGGCCGATGGCCTCCTCGAGGATGTCCACGTTCGGCAGGGTGACCAGGCGGAAGTGGTCGGGTTCGAACCAGTTGAACCCGGTGCCATGGGTGACCAGGATCTTCTTGGCCCGGAGCAGGTCGATGACGAACTCCTGGTCGTCCTCGATCGGGTAGACATCCGGGTCCAATCGCGGGAAGCAGTACAGCGCGCCCTGCGGCTCGGTACAGCTGACGCCCGGGATCTTGTTGAGCAGGTTCCAGGCCAGTTTGCTCTGCTCGTAGAACCGGCCGCCCGGCACGATCAGCTCGTTCACCGACTGGTACCCGCCCAAGGCGGTCTGGATCGCGTGCTGACCGGGGACGTTCGCGCACATCCGCATGTTGGCCAGCAGGGTCAGACCCTCCAGGAAGTCGGTGGCCAGGTGCTTGGGCCCGGACACCGCGACCCAGCCGGCCCGGTAGCCGCACACCCGGTACGCCTTGGACAGGCCACTGAACGTCAGGCACAACACGTCGTCGCCGCAGAAGGTCGCGGCGTGGTGGTGCACATGATCATCGAAGATGATCTTCTCGTAGATCTCGTCGGCCATGACGACCAGGTCGTGCTTGCGGGCGATGTCCACGAGGCCGCGCACGATGTCGGCGCTGTAGACCGCTCCGGTGGGGTTGTTCGGGTTGATCAGGACGATGGCGAAGGTGCGATCGGTGATCTTGGCCTCGATGTCGGCCAGATCGGGGATCCAGCCGTTGGCCTCGTCGCAGCGGTAGTGCACGGCGGTCCCGCCGGCCAGCGTCACGGCGCCCGTCCACAGCGGGTAGTCGGGGGCCGGGACCAGCACCTCGTTGCCCTCGTCGATGAATGTCGTGAGCACCATCGAGATGAGCTCGGACACCCCGTTGCCGATGTAGACGTCCTCGACGTCGATCTGCCGCAGGCCGTGCGACTGGTAGTACTGGGCCACCGCGGTGCGTGCGGAGTAGATGCCGCGGGAGTCGCTGTAGCCCTGCGACTCGGGCAGGTTGTGGATCATGTCGGCGAGGATCGCGTCCGGCGCGTCGAAGCCGAACGGGGCGGTGTTGCCGATGTTGAGCTTGAGGATCTTGTGGCCCTGGGCCTCGAGCCGCTCGGCCTCCTCCAGGATCGGTCCGCGGACGTCGTAGCGGACTCCGCGCAGCTTCAGGCTCTGGGTGACGAGGCGCATGGTCCAAGGGTGCCACCAGGGCCAGTCAGCGCGCCGGGCAGACCAGTTGAAGCGGCGCCGTGTGCTTGTAGAACGTCCACCGGTCCATCGCGCGCGGGTACTCGCGACCGTCCGAGCGGACCGTGGTCGGGGCCATGCCCAGCTGCACGGCGCGGCCCCGCGCGGTGCGTGGGCGAGGGCCGAAGACGCCGGCGACCCGGCGCTGCAGCACCGTCACGGTCAGACCCATGGCGGCGTCCGGGGTCACCCGGATCAGCTCGGCCGCGCCCCGCAGCACCCGGTGCTCGTCCACGTAGACGGTGCCGCCGGTGACGGGACCGAGCTCGCCGGCGCCCACCAAGACGCCGCCGACGTCGTCCCGGACCAGGGTGACCGGCTGTGCGGTGCCCTGACGGGCGCGCTCGACGGCGCCCGGGCCGGTCGGCAACCGGTGCAGCCGGGTGACCGGGGTGGCCGCGGGGGTCGCGAAGGCTACCTCCACCGTGGCCAGCCGGTCCCGGCGCAGCAGCCGAAGGACCACCGCGGCCAGGTCGGCGTCGTCCCCCACGACCAGCACCCGCCGGTCCAGCAACGGGTCGATCTCCTTGCCCGGTCGCGGGCCGACCGGGTGCACCGCATCCGGCCCGGCCGCTGCCAGGATCGGTCCGAACCCGGTGCGACCCGCGGAATCCTCGCCGCACCACAGCACGGTGAGCACACGGCGTTCGCTCACCGTTTACCCTTTCCCTCTGGCGCATCGCGGCAGGACCGTCCGGTTCGAGGCGCCCGACGGGTTCCGGTCGTCGTCGGGTGGCATGCCGTCGACGGATGGGAGTGTGCCATGACGGTGATGGTGCTCATCGGCGCCCAATGGGGGGACGAGGGCAAGGGGAAGGCCACCGACCTCTACGGCGAGCGGGTGCAGTGGGTCGTCCGCTACCAGGGCGGGAACAACGCCGGGCACACCGTGGTGCTGCCGGACGGCCAGTCGTTCGCGCTGCACCTGATCCCCTCCGGGATTCTGACCCCAGGGGTCACCAACGTGATCGGCAACGGCGTGGTGATCGACCCGGGCGTGCTGCTCACCGAACTCGGCGGTCTGGACGCGCGCGGCGTGGACACCAGCCGCCTGATGATCTCCACCGACGCGCACCTGATCATGCCGTACCACGTGGCCATCGATAAGGTCGCCGAGCGGTACCTGGGCAAGGCCAAGATCGGCACCACCGGGCGCGGCATCGGACCGGCCTACGGCGACAAGGTCGCCCGGCTCGGCGTGCGGGTGCAGGATCTGCTCGATCCCTCGATCCTGCGGCAGAAGATCGAGGCCGCCCTGGACATCAAGAACCAGATCCTGGTCAAGATCTACAACCGCAAGGCGCTGGACCCCGACCGGATCGCCGACGACGTGCTCGAGCAGGCCGAAGGGTTCAAGCACCGCATCGCCGACACCCGGCTGGAGCTGGGCAACGCCATCGCCCGCGGCGAGCACGTGCTGCTGGAGGGCTCGCAGGGCACGCTGCTGGACGTCGACCACGGCACCTACCCGTACGTGACCTCGTCCAACCCGACCGCCGGCGGCGCCGCGGTCGGGGCCGGCATCGGTCCGACATCCATCACCGCCGTGTTGGGCATCCTCAAGGCGTACACCACCCGCGTGGGCTCCGGTCCGTTCCCGACCGAGCTGCACGACGAGTGGGGCGAGTACTTGCGCAAGACCGGTGGCGAGGTCGGCGTGACGACCGGGCGGCTGCGCCGGTGCGGCTGGTTCGACGCGGTGATCGCCAGGTACGCCTCCCGGGTCAACGGCATCACCGACATCTTCCTGACCAAACTGGACGTGCTCTCCTCGCTGGAGCAGGTGCCGATCTGCGTCGCGTACGACGTCGATGGCACCCGCTGCGACGAGATGCCGCCCACCCAGTCGGGTTTCCATCACGCCCGGCCGATCTACGAGTTGATGCCCGGTTGGTTCGAGGACATCTCCAGCTGCCGGACGTTCGACCAGCTACCGGCGAACGCGCAGGCGTATGTACGCCGGTTGGAAGAGCTGTCCGGATCTCGGATCTCGTCGATCGGGGTCGGCCCCGGGCGCGATCAGACCATCGTGCTGCACGACGTGCTCGCCACCCCCTGACGAGCAAGAGGGCTGGGCGGGCGGGGCGCGGAAAACCGGTGGCGCGCCGGGTGCCGTCGGGGGGAGCGTGTCCGGCATGCACCTGCACCGGCTCGACCCCGACAACCTGGATCGCCGCGACGTGGACGCCGTCACCGCGGTCTGGGAGATGGCCCGGGCCGCCGACGCCCCCGACGACCTGTCGTTGACCGAATCGTCCGTCCGGACCACCCTGGCCCGCGGGTGGGAGCTGAACCCGCCCCGGACGGCACTGCTCCGGGACGGTCGCGGCCGGCCGGTCGGGGTGCTCGACCTTCACCTGTCGCGGTACGACAACCATCACGTGGCAGACGTCGGGGTCACCGTGGAGCCGTCCGCTCGTCGGCAGGGAATCGGTCGTCGCTTGTTCGAGGCCGGCGTGGAGCAGGCGATGGCCGACGGGCGAACGCTGATCACCGCATCGTGCCGGGACGATGGCCCGGGCGTCGGGTTCGCCAAGGCGATGGGACTGGACCGGGCCAGCGAGGAGGTCCGGCGGACCCAGGACCTGTGGGCGCTCGACCGGGATCGGCTCGAGGCACTCGCGGGCGAGGCGGCCGGGCATCACGCGGACTACGACATCGTCCCGATCGGGTACCCGACGCCGGAAAGGCTGCTCGGGCCGATCGCCGTGCTGACCGCGGCCATCAACGACGCCCCGACCGACGATCTGGAGGTCGATGACGAGGTGTTCACCCCGGAGCGGGTCCGGGCCTTCGAGCAGTCCCAGTTCGCGTACGACCGCCGGATGTACCGGCTCGTTGCCCGGCACCACGGCACCGGTGAGCTGGCCGGGCAGACGGTGGTCGTCATCCCGGCCCGGCAACCCTGGTTCGCGCACCAGCTCGACACGAGCGTCGTCCGGGCCCACCGGGGGCGCCGGTTGGGATTGGCCCTCAAGATCGCGATGGTGCGGGAACTGGTGCAGTCGGAGCCGCAGGTCCGGACGCTCGAGACGTGGAACGCCGCCTCCAACGACCACATGATCGCGGTGAACGAGGCGCTCGGCTACCGGGTGATGGGCCGCGTCATCGACTGGCAGAAGCGGGTCTGAACGGGCGACGTCAGCTCCAGGAAACGCGGACCTGCTCGCGCCAATGGCCGAGCAGGTCCACGGTGCCGGCCTCGGCGACGTCGTCGCCCCGGTTCCACAGGCCCAGGTACAAGGCCGCGGCGGTGCCGGTGACCCGGGAATGCGCGGACGGGTCGACGCCCTCGACGACCACCGGCGGATCCGCCGACACCGAGACCGTCCAGGCGACCGGTGCGTCCGTCGCCGCGATGACCGTCCGGAACGGCTCGTCGGTGCGCAGCCGGCTGCTGCGGCGGGGGACGAATCCGGTCAGCAGCTCGTCGAGCCCGTCGACGGCCAGCGCGGTGGGGATGCCGGCCTCGGCGGTCGACGGCATCCGGCCGAGCCGGGCGGCCTGGGCGTCGATCCGGTGGACGGTGGTCTCGTGCGCCTGCCGGCGCGCCCAGAACACCTTCGCCGGTGGCGCGTTCTTCAGGAACACGAACGCCCGGAGATCGTCGGGCGCCGCCCGCAATGTGCCGGCCAGCGAGCCGGCGCCCTCGACGAACCAGGACAACAGCGCGTCGTCGTCGGCCGGGGCCGCGAAGAAGGCCTCGTCGTCGCCGGCCGTGGTCAACCCCCGCGCCACGATGCCGGCCGCCCACCGGTGCACGCCGCCGAGGTGCGTCACCAGGTCGCGCACGCTCCAACCCGGGCAGGTCGGCACGGGGTCCGACGGAAGGACCCGCTCGAACTCGCGGGCCAACCGGGCCGCCTCGGTGTCGAGTGTCGCGAGCAGGTCCGCCTGGGGCAACCGGTGAGCCATGGCCGCCAGCCTGACACGGGGTCCGTTCGGCGGATGAGGAAGGGCTGCCGGGCAGGCAGTACTCTCCCGACGTGCGCATTCTCGTCATCGGCTCGGGCGCCCGCGAGCACGCCCTGCTCCGGGCGCTGCGGCGCGACCCCGACGTCGCCGACCTCCACATCGCACCGGGGAACGCCGGTACGGCCGCCCTGGCCCAGGCGCACCCGGTCGATGTTGCCGACCCGGCCGCCATCGCCGGGCTCGCCCAGCGGGTGCGGCCCGACCTGGTGGTGATCGGTCCCGAGATCCCGCTGGTCAACGGCGCCGCGGACGCGCTGCGCAAGCAGGGGTTCGCCGTCTTCGGACCGAGCGCCGCCGCGGCCCGGATCGAGGGGTCGAAGGCGTTCGCCAAGGACGTCATGGCCGCGGCCGGCGTGCCGACCGCGCGGGCGATCCCGGTGACCGGGACGGACGGGATCGACGCCGCGCTCGACGCCTGCGGGCCGCCGTACGTGGTGAAGGACGACGGCCTGGCCGCCGGCAAGGGGGTGGTCGTCACCGAGGATCGGGCCGCCGCGGCCGCCCACGCCCGCGCGGTGCTCGACCACGGCCATCCGGTGCTCGTCGAGGAGTACCTGGCCGGACCGGAGGTCTCCCTGTTCGCCGTCTGCGACGGCCGGACCGCGGTGCCCCTGCTGCCGGCCCAGGACTTCAAGCGCGTCGGTGACGGCGACACCGGTCCGAACACCGGTGGCATGGGTGCCTACGCCCCGTTGCCCTGGGCTCCCGCCGGTCTGGTGGACACCGTCCAACGCACCGTGCTGGACCCGGTGCTGGCCGAGATGTCACTTCGTGGAACACCTTTCGCCGGCCTGCTGTACGCCGGCCTGGTGATCACGGCAGCGGGTCCGAAGGTCATCGAGTTCAACTGCCGTTTTGGCGACCCGGAGACCCAGGTCGTGCTGGAACTGCTGGACACCCCGTTGGGCAAGCTGTTGGCCGCGGCCGCGGCCGGCCATCTGGGAGACACGCTGCTGAGCTGGCGCGGAGCGGCGGCGGTCACGGTGGTGATCGCCGCCGAGAACTATCCCGGTACACCCGTCACCGGCGACGTGATCACCGGCGCCGCCGGCGACCGCATCCTGCACGCCGGAACGCGGCTGGCCGAGGACGGGTCGGTCGTGTCGGCCGGCGGACGGGTTCTCTCCGTGGTGGGGACCGGCGCCGACCTGACCGCGGCCCGCGAAAACGCTTACGCCCTGGTTGATTCGGTTCACCTGCGGGGATCGCATCACCGGACCGACATCGCGTTGGCGGCGGCCGAGGGCCGGGTGCGCGTGCCCGGCACGGCCTGACCCGTGGCCTTCGGTCCCTCCGAGCGGTCCCGGGTGGCGCCGTTCTACGTCATGCAGGTGCTGGCCGCCGCCACCCGGCGGCGTCGGGCCGGCGGGGTGGTGTGGGATCTGGCCGCCGGCCAGCCGTCCACCGCCGCGCCGGAGCCGGTGCGACGGGCCGCGCATGCCTCGCTGGACCAGCACATCCTGGGCTATACCGAGGCGCCCGGCATCGAACCGCTGCGCCGGGCGATCGCCGGTCACTATCGGGATCGTGACGAGATGTCCGTCGACGTCGACAACGTCGTCGTGACGACGGGATCCTCCGGCGGGTTCCTGCTGGCCTTCCTGGCCGCCTTCGACGCCGGTAGCCGGGTCGGACTGGCCCGGCCGGGATACCCGGCCTACCGGAACATCCTGCACGCCTTGGGCTGTACGGTCGTCGACCTGCCCTGCGGACCGGGCACCCGCTATCAGCCCACTGTCGAGATGATCGAGAACCTCGGCCTGGACGGCCTGATCGTGGCCAGCCCGGCGAATCCGACCGGAACCATGCTCGAACCGGGGGAGCTGGCCGCCCTGGCCACCTGGTGCGCAGGCCACGGAGTCCGGCTGGTCTCCGACGAGATCTACCACGGCATCACCTATGCCGGACAGACGGCGAGCAGCTGGCAGACCGACCGGTCGGGGCTGGTGGTGAACTCCTTCTCCAAGTACTTCTCGATGACCGGGTGGCGGATCGGCTGGCTGCTCGTGCCGGACGATCTCGTCGAGGTCGTCGACGCGCTGGCCGGAAATCTGGCGATCTGCCCGCCGGCTCCCGCGCAGTACGCGGCGGTCGCCGCCTTCGACGGCTACGCCGAGTGCGATGCGCACGTCCAGCGGTACGCGCACAACCGGGGACTGCTGCTGAACGGGCTGCGCCGGTTGGGCATCGACCGCCTCGCACCGGCCGACGGAGCCTTCTATGTGTACGCCGACGTCGGTCACCTCACCGAGGACTCCGCGGACTTCTGCGCGCGGCTGCTGGCGCAGGCCGGGGTGGCCGCGGCACCCGGGGTCGATTTCGACGTGGTCGACGGGCACCGGTTCATCCGGTTCTCGTTCGCCGGGTCCACCGAGACGATCGAGGGTGCGCTGGTCGCGCTGGAGCGTTTCCTGCGGTCCTGACCGGAACGATGCACACCGCCGCCGCGTTGAACCCGGTGGGGACCCCGAGGCAAAGATCAGGGTTCTCACCTGAGGCGGTCCGCCGGTCCGAGGTGGACAGTGGATGTCGAGCAGGCAGTCGAGGGACAGCGGAGGTAGTTCGATGGACAAGTTCTTGAAGATCGTGGGCGCAGTCGTGGTGATCTGGATCGGCATCAGCCTCGTGCTGTGGCTGATCGGCAAGACGATCGGCCTGCTGTTCTGGGTCGCCGTCATCGGCGGTGCCATCTGGGCCGTCGCGGCCATCAGCAACAAGCGCAAGAACCAGGTCGGCTACAAGCGTTGATCGGGTCATCGGCGTCGGACGGCGGGGTGACCCCCGCCGTCCACCGGCGCAGGTGCCGTCCCCCGGGCTCAGGCGTCGGCCAGCCGGGGTGGGAAGCCGCCGGTGGCGATGGGTGACCACCGGGTCGGGGTGATGCGGATCAGGCATTTGCCCTGGTCGACCATCGCCCTGCGGTACTCGTCCCAGTCGGAGTGCTCGCCGGAGATGCTCCGGAAGTAGTCCACCAGGGGCTCGACGGCGTCGGGAATGTCCAGCACCTCGGCGTCACCGTCGATCTGTACCCAGGCCCCGCCGAAATCGTCGGACAGGACGAGCACGGATGCCGTGCCGGACCGGCGGACGTTGCGAGACTTGGCCCGTTCCGGGTAGCTGGCGATCACCACCCGGCCCTGGGGGTCCACCCCGGCAGTGACCGGGGACGCCTGCACCGACCCGTTCGAGCGGGTGGTCAGCAGCACGTGACGATGCCTGTTCCGGGCGAATTCGAGCACCTCGTCGCGGGTCACCGTGCGGGCCGTGGCGATCGTCCTGGGCATGGGCCCTCCACTGGTCGAAGATGCGACTGATCCTGCCAGGCGGCTCAAGCCGGCCGGGCCAGTTGGTCGACGACGGCCGAGAAGACCCCGGGAAATCGGTGGGCGGCGGGCACCAGGCCGCGCCGGAGCGCCGGCAACCTGGTCGCGGTCAGCAGACCCAGAGTCAGCGCGGTGTGCCGCCGGCCGATCCCGCGGGCGATCGCGTCGTACCGTCCGAGGTCACCGGCAACGATCGTCGCCACCGCCGCGCGGGCCTGGGCCAGGCCGAGCGCCAGGCCCTCCCCGGTGAGCGCGTCGACGTAGCCGGCCGCGTCACCGATCAACAGCACCCGTCCCCGGACCCGGCCGCGCACCCGCTGCCGCAACGGTCCGGCGCCGCGGACCGGGCCCCACTCGTGGCCGGCCAGCCGCTCGGCCAGGCCGGGGAACGAGGTGATCAGGTCGTCGAACCGGCCGGTGCGGGTGGTGAGCAGGGCGACGCCGACCTGCCGCTCGGCGACCGGGGTCACGTACGCCTCGCCGACGGAGGACCAATGGACCTCGACGAAATCGGTCCAGGGCGCGCAGCCGACGTGCCGGCGCAGGCCGTGCCGCCGGTACCCGGTGGGCCGGGTCGGGGCGGCCAGCCCGACCAACTGCCGGACCCGCGAGTGCAACCCGTCCGCCGCGAGCAGGAAGCGGGCCGGCTCGCCGTCGACGAGCAGGTGGTCGCCCAGGTCGTCCACCCGGCGCACCGCAGGGCCGCCGACCCGGACGCCGGCGCGCGCCACCTCGTCGAGCAGGGCAGCGTGCAGGACCGTTCGCCGCACCCCCAGGCCGAGCCCGCGGCGGAACGGCGCGTCGGCTCGCCGCCGCCCGTCCAGGTAGCGGATGCCGGCGATCGGGTGGCCGGCCGGGGCGATGCCCAGCTCGCGGAGGGCGGCCACGGCTCCCGGCATCAGTCCCTCGCCGCAGGCCTTGTCGATCGGTCCGGGGCGAGGTTCGCGGACGGCGACGGTCAGGCCCGCCCGCGCCGCGGACAGGGCGGCGGCCAGCCCGACCGGCCCCCCACCGGCCACGATCACGTCATGCATCGGCGGGTTCGCCCACCCGCGGCAGCCCGGCCAGCGCGGCATTCTCCGTCCGGATCCGGACGGACAACAACGCGGCGTTCGCGACGGTGAAGACTCCTGCGGTGATCCAGCAGGCGTGCACCAGCGGCAGGGCCACCCCTTCGACGACGACGGCCAGGTAGTTGGGGTGGGTCAACCAGCGGTACGGGCCGGTGCGCACGGCCGGCCGGCCGGGCACGACGATCACCCGGGTGTTCCAGCGCCGGCCGAGGGTGCCGATGCACCACCAGCGCAAGCCCTGTGCGGCCAGCACCAGGGCCAGCATCGACCAGGCCAGCCACCCCGGAACCACGGGCTCGCGGATGAACGCCTCGAGAAGCATCGCCACCAGGAACCCGGTGTGCAGGACGACCATCACCGGGTAGTGCCGCCGGCCCGTCTCCACCCCGCCGTGCGCCAGGCTCCACGCGGCGTTGCGCGTGGACACCACCAGTTCGGCCAGCCGCTCGAGCCCGACCAGGCCGACCAGGACGACGAACGCGGCCAGCGAGGTCACGACGGGCCGCCGTTCGCCCGGAGCAGCACCAACTCCGAGCAGAATCCCGGTCCCATCGCCAGCAGGACCCCGTGGCTGCCCGGGGCGGGCGGCCGCTCGCGGAGGGTATCGGCCAGCACGTGCAGCACCGAGGCCGATGACAGGTTGCCGATCCGGGCCAGCGACGACCGGGTCAGGGCGACCTCATGGTCGCCGACCTGCAGGGCATCCCGGACCGCATCGATTACCTTGGGTCCGCCGGGGTGGCAGACCCAGAAGCCGATGTCGGCCCGGGTCAGCCCGTATCCGGCGAGGAACTCGTCGACGTCGTCGCGGATGTAACGGCCGACGATCTCCGGGACCCGAGCGTCGAGCACGATGCGCAGTCCGCGCGCCCCGATGTCGAAACCCATGGTGCGTTCGGAGTCCGGGTACAGGCGGCTTCGGCTGCCGAGGACCTCGACCGGGGCCGGCCCGTCGACCGCGTCCGGCGCGCGGCCGGTGCCGGCTCCGACGACCGCGGCGGCACCGTCCCCGAAGAGCCCGCTGGCGACCACGTTGGGCATGGACACGTCGTCGCGCTGCACGGTCAACGAACACAGTTCGACGCAGACCAGGACGGCGACCTGGTCCGGGTGGCCGATCAGATGGTCGTGCAGCCGGGCGATGCCCGCCGCGCCGGCGACGCAACCAAGCCCGAACAGCGGCACCCGGCGGACGTCCGGCCGCAGCCCGACGACGGCCGCGATGCGGGCGTCCAAGGACGGCACCGCCAGGCCGGTCACCGTGGTCGAGATGATCAGGTCGACGTCGCTCGGCGTCAGCCCGGCCGCCTTGAGCGCGTCCTCCAACGCCCGGGCACCCAACTCCACCGCGTGGGCCAGGAACAGGTCGTTGGCCCGATCGAAGGTGTCGATCCGGTCGTAGTCGGCGAGCGGCAGCACCAGATGCCGCTGCCGGACGCCGCAGTTGCGGTGCAGGGTCCGCAACACCCGCTCGTCCAGCCCGCGTCCGGCGACTGCGGCGGCGAAGGCGTCGGTGATCTCGTCCTGGGTGCGGCGGTGTTCGGGCAGCGCGCCGCGAACGGCCAGGATGCGGGTCATCGCGCCAGCACCAACAGTGTCGCGTCGACCAGTGCGATGCCGACCGCCGCCCAGAACGGGGTCCGCCCCCGGGTGACCAGGGCCACCACGACCAGCGCCGCCACGAGCAACAGGGCGGTCCATCGCAGCACCGGCGCGGCGTCGCTGGCAACGGCGACGATCAGCGACGCGCCGCCCAGCACGACGACGGCGGCCAGCCGGGTCCGCCGGGGACCGAGGCGGTGCGGCAGCCCCCGCACGCCGGTGGCCTCGTCGTCGGCGAGGTCGGGCAGGGCGTTCACCAGGTGGGCGCCCACCCCGAGCAGCGCCGCGACGACCGGGATCCAGGCCGGTGGCAGGGCGGCGGCAGGCCCGGCCAGGGTGACGAACACCGCGATCCCGCCGAACGCGACCGCGTACGGCGTCCACGACCACACGGTCGCCTTCAGGCCCAGGTTGTAGGCCCAGCCGGCGGCCACACACCCCAGGTGCACCAGTCCGGCGACGACGCCGCACCACAACGACAGCACCACGGTCAGGGCGACGGCGACGGCAACCGCCACCTGCACGCGGCCGACCGACAGTTCGCCGGTGGCCAGCGGTTTGTCCGCGCGGCCGACCGCGCTGTCCCGACCTCGGTCGATCAGGTCATTGGTCCAGCCGATGGTCAGCTGGCCGGTCAGCACCGCGGCGACGATCAGCCCGGTGCGGGCGGGCGGTGTGCCACCGGCGGCGGACAGTGCGCCGGCGAGGACGGTGACCGCGACGGCGGGGCCGATGTGCGCGGCGCGCAGCAGGGCCCCGACCCCGGTGGCGCCGGAAGCGATGTGCGTCAGTCCGTCGGCTCCTCGGGCTCGAAGGTGTCCGGCTGGTCGGTGGTGGTGGCACCCACCCCGTCGTCGGACGTCAGGGCCTCCTGCGCGCTCGACGTCGTCTCGTCGGCGGCCGGGTCGGTCGTTCCGGGCTGGCTCATTGTCGGTTCCTCATTTCTTTCGGTCCTGCGGTGGTCGTGGCGGTCGATGGCCGGGTGCCCCCCCGTCGGGCGGTCACCCCGCGGCGGCCCGCCGGGCCCGCGCGCGGAGCTGGAGGATGCGGACGGTGCCCAGCAGGCCGGCCGTGAGCGCGCCGGCGATCGCGGCGAACAGCATGGCCACGCCGAGCGGCAGCGTGCCCTCGACGCCGAAGTACCGGACCTGGACCGGATCGGAGTTCTGCACGATGAAGATCAGCAGGAAGATCATCACGATGGCCGCGACGACGAGGGCCACCCAGGCGGCGCCGGCCCGCGAGTGCTTCCTGGTCGCGGTCGGCCGGCCGGTCGTTACCGGTGGCAGGGTCGCCTGGTCCGGGTCGGCGCCCGGACCGGTGTTCGGGTCCCGGGAGCCGGTCGACGAGGGCACGGGCTCCGTGTACGGGTCTGGGGTGTACTGGTCCGGGGTGTACGGGTCCGGGTAGCTCGGTGCGACCGTCCCCGGCTGGACGGGCGTTCCCGCTGGTGCTACCGGCAGACCCGCGGGCGGGGTCGGTGCCGTGCCGTACGGATCATGATCCGGTGGAAGGCCTCCGCGGCCGGGCATTGCCATTGCGCCACACCTCCCCGCCGACCCGCTGGTGCGGTCCGCTGCCGGATCCGTGCCCTGGGGGTACCCGGGGGGTCGCCGGCGAAACAGCAACCTTCCCGGCGCACGGAATTCCGCCGGACGCGGGGGTGTGCCCCCGCGCCGGCGCGGGCACTGGCAGGGCACACCGTCGCCCTCGACGCGCCGCCGGCGCCCGCCGACCGGAGCGCCGGCCTTGCCAAGGAGGAGCACCAGTGACCGTCCCGGACCCCACCGCCCCCGGCTCGCCCCAGCCGCAGCCCGATCCGTACCCGAATCCGAGCCCGACCGACCCCCAGGGCCCGCCGGTGCCGTTGGAGCCGGCGCCGGCTCCCGAGCCGCAGCCGGTCGACCCGGTTCCGGGCGATCCGAATCCGGGTTCGCCGTTCCCGGTGCCCGGCCCGATTCACCCCGATCCCACCGGCCCCTGACCCGGCTCCCTGCCTCCGTCCCCGCCCCCGGGCCGAGCCCACCGCCAGCCGCGCACCCCTGCGGCGCGGATCAACTGGGCCGGTGCGTCCGAAGTCGTCAACTCGTGTCACTTCGGTCACATCCCGGGTCAGGTGATCCGTGCAGTTGTCCACCGGCGACCGGGTGGCTGCCTGCGCGGATGAAGCCCTCGACATCCGCCCCACCAGTCACATTTGGGGTCAGTTGATCCGCGCGGGCGCAGTCGATCCGCGCGGGAGGGGTGGGGCATCCGCGGGGGAGGGGAGGGGGTCGGCGTGCGGTGAGGGCAGGCTTGGCTGGCTGGAACTGCCCAGGTCAGGGCGTCAAACTGAATCCTGTGAGCGATACCGACGCGGCCCGGACCGACCACCATGAACCGCACGACACCGGGCTGGCGAGCCGGCTGAACTGGCTGCGGGCCGGCGTCCTCGGTGCCAACGACGGGATCGTGTCGACCGCGGCAATAGTGCTCGGCGTGGCCGGCGCGACTGACGACCGCGGGTCGATCGTGCTGGCCGGCCTGGTCGGCATGATGGCCGGCGCGATGTCGATGGCCGCCGGCGAGTACGTGTCCGTCTCCACCCAACGGGACACCGAGAAGGCGGTTCTCGAGCGGGAGCGGCGGGAGCTGGCCGAGACCCCGGAGGAGGAACTCGCGGAGCTGGCCGGCCTGTACGAGGCCAAGGGCATCGAGCCGGAGCTGGCCCGCCAGGTCGCCGAACAGCTCACCGCCAAGGACGCCCTGCGCGCTCACGCGGAGGCCGAACTCGGTCTGGACCCGGACGACCTGACCAACCCGTGGCACGCCGCCGGAGCCAGCTTCCTGGCCTTCCTCATCGGCGCGGCCATCCCCCTGCTCGGGGTGGTCATCACGCCGGCGGCCTGGATCACCGTGGTCGCCGTGGCGATCGCACTGGCGGTCACCGGGTCGGTCAGCGCCCGGCTGGGCGGCGCGCCGCCGCTGCGGGCGGTGCTGCGCAACGTCGGTGGGGGGCTGCTGGCGATGGGCGTGACGTATCTGCTGGGCACCGTGGCCGGCGGGCTCGTGGGTTGACCGGAGTCGCCCGTCACCTGGGCTGATTTGTCCGGTCGGACCCTCGCTCGGACCGGTGGTCCGGTCGTAAGGTGTTCGTGCCCGGCTGGGCGGTGCGCCGCAGTTCCGCCCACCGAGAACCGACCCAGGCGGTCAGGTCACTCGCGCCCTGCGGAGGACGTATGCCCGCCCCCATCACCGTCGATGAGTTGCCCGGGCCGCACGGCGTCCCGATCCTGGGAAACCTGTTGGACCTGAACAACCCGCACCCCATCGACACGTTGATGGACTGGGCCAGGGAGTACGGTCCGATCTACAAGCTGGCCGTCCCGGGCACTACCCGGATCGTCGTGTCCGCTGCCGATCTGATGCCCGACATCTGCGACGACGACCGCTTCGACAAGCAGCTCGGCCCCGGCCTGGTCGCGGCGCGCGGCACCGGCACCCCTGGGCTGTTCCTGTCCGAGACCAGCGACCCGCTCTGGCGCCGAGCGCACAACATCCTGATGGCCCCGTTCAGCCAATCCAGCATGCGCGGTTACCTGCCGCGGATGGTGGACATCGCCGGCCAGCTGATGGACAAGTGGTCCCGGCTGAATCCGGACGACGAGGTCAACGTGCCGGCCGACATGACGGCGCTGACGTTGGACACCATCGCGCTGTGCGGATTCGGCTACCGCTTCAACTCGCTGTACCGGGACACCCCGCACCCGTTCGTCGCGGCCATGGTCCGCAACCTGCTGGAGGCGCAGAAACAGGCCAAGGAGCTACCCATCCAGCGCAAGCTCCGGGTGCAGGCCCGCCGGCAGTCCCGTGAGGACAGCGAGTTCCAGATCAACCTGGTCAAGGGGCTGATCGAGGACCGCCGCCGGCAGGGCGACGCGGCCGACAACACCGACCTGCTCGGCCGGATGCTGACCGGAGTCGACAAGTCCAGTGGCGAGAGCCTGCCGGACGACAACATCATCGCGCAGTGCATGACGTTCCTGGTCGCGGGCCACGAGACCACCAGCGGCCTGCTGTCGTTCGCCATCAACTACCTGATGAAGAGCCCGCAGTACATCGACGAGGCGCGGGTGCAGATCGACGAGGTGCTGGGCGACACCGCGACGCCGACGTACGAGCAGGTCCACCGGCTCACGTACGTGCGGCAGATTCTGGACGAGTCGCTGCGCCTCTGGCCGACCGCGCCGATGTTTACCCGCGCCGCCCGCGAGGACACCGTGATCGGCGGGAAGTATCTGACCCCCAAGGACGTCGGGATCTCGGTGCTGCTGCCCATGCTGCACCGAGACCGCAGCGTATGGGGCGAGGATGCGGAGGACTTCAACCCGCACCACTTCGACCCCGAGAAGTTCAAGAACGTCCCACCGCTGGCCTACCGGCCCTTCGGTACCGGCCTGCGCGCCTGCATCGGTCGCCAGTTCGCGCTGCAGGAAGCCACTCTCGTCCTGGGGATGATGCTGCAACGGTTCGACATCATCGATCACCGCAACTACCAGTTGCACACCAGGGCCACGCTGACGGTCAAGCCGGAGGACATGTGGATCCGGCTCCGCCCCCGGGTCGGTTTCGCCGGCGTTCGACGGGAACAGGGGCCGGCCGAGGTCGCGGCGGACGTGGCGACGGCCGAGCCCGACGGGGCGGCGGTCCCGGCCGCCCACGGCACCCCGTTGCTGGTGCTGTTCGGATCGAACCTGGGGACGGCCGAGGGCATCGCCAACCGGCTCGGTCGGGAGGGCGGCGACCGGGGGTACGTGGTGACGGTGGCCGCGCTCGACGACCATGGCCCGGATCTGCCGACCGAGGGCGCCGTCCTGGTGGTCAGCGCCTCCTACAACGGGGAACCCCCGGAGAACGCCACCGCGTTCGTCGACAAGCTGCGCAGCGATGCCGTGCCCGACGGTGCGTTCGCCGGAGTGAAGTTCACCGTGTTCGGCTGCGGGGACACCGACTGGGCGGCCACCTACCAGGCGGTGCCGATCCTGCTGGACACCGAGTTGGAACGGCGAGGCGGCACCCGCATCCATCCTCGGGGAGCCGGTGACGCGCAGGCCGACTTCGACGGCCAGTACCGGGCCTGGCACGCCGACCTGTGGGCCGATGTGGCGGCGGGACTTGGTCTGTCGGAGCAGCAGGCGCAGGTGACGGCCGGGGGGCCGCGGCTGACGATCGCCACGGTCAACCGCCAGCTGACCAACCCGGTCATCGTTTCCTACGACGCGACACCCACGTTGGTGACCCGCAACGTCGAGCTCACCGCGACCGGTGCGCCCGGTGTTCGCTCGACCCGGCACGTCGAGGTGGCGCTGCCGGCGGGGACGACCTACCGGGCCGGCGACCACCTGGGCGTGCTGCCGCGCAACAGCCAGACCCAGATCCGCCGCGTGATGCGGCGTTTCGGTCTGGACATGGGTACCTACGTGACGATCACCGCGAACAGCGGCACGCATACCCACCTCCCCGTCGACGAGCCGTCGCCGCTGCTGGGGGTGCTTGGGGCCTGCGTCGAATTGCAGGCGACGGCCACCCGCGCCGACCTCGAGGTGCTGGCCGAGCACACCGAGGATCCGGCACAGCGGGCCGCGTTGCGCGCGCTGACCGATGACGAGGCCTATCGGACGCAGGTGCGCGAGCCGAACCTGTCGGTGCTCGACCTGCTGGACCGCTATCCGGCCTGTGCCCTGCCGTTCCCGGTGTTCCTGGATCTGCTGCCGGCGCTGGCCCCGCGGTATTACTCGATCTCGTCGTCCCCGCTGGTCAGCCCGGACGCCGTGTGCGTGACCGAGGGCGTGCTGGCCGAGCCGGCCCGTTCGGGCGCGGGGCGGTTCGACGGGGTGTGTTCGACCTACCTCGCCCAGATGGAGGCCGGCAGCACGGTGTTCGTGTTCCGGCGGGAACCGACGATCCCGTTCCGCCCGACCGACCCGTCCGTGCCGATGATCATGGTCGGGGCAGGGACGGGGTTCGCACCGTTCCGCGGGTTCCTCCAGGAGCGGGCCGCGCAGGCCGCCGCCGGGGCCCAGGTCGCGCCGTCGCTGCTGTTCTTCGGGTGCCGCACTCGCGACGACCGGTTGTACGAGCAGGAGCTGGTCGACTTCGCGACGAGCGCGAATACGACGACCTACACGGCGTTCTCGCGAGAACCGGGCCAGCAGCGGCGGTACGCACAGCACGAGATGCTGGCCCATGCGGATGAGATCTGGTCGCTGCTCGAAGCAGGCGCGGCCGTCTACACCTGCGGCAACGCCCGCACCCTGGCGCCCGGTGTTCGCGCGGCGCTCACCCGGATCGCCGCGGACAAGCTCGGTCTCGGGGGAGCCGCCGCCGATGACTGGCTGACCGGGATGCGCCGCGAGAACCGCTATCTGGAGGACATCTGGGGCGCGAACTGAGGACGGCACTCCTGTGATCCCCTGAGGATTCGGCTCCTTCGTCGCCGAATCGCCGCCAGGGCAGGCCTTCCGGTGCTCGATGGTGGCCTCACGGGCTCGGCCAACCAGTAGGGTGGGACGGGTGATCGACGAGGAGCAGATCCGGGACGTCGACGCCCGGCGAACGGCGGCCATGGTCGCCGGTGACCTGAACACCCTGCGTGAGCTGATCGCCGACGATTGCCGGTACGTGCATTCCACCGGGGTCAGCGACACCAGGGACAGTTACCTGGCGGCCATCGAGTCGGGTGCCCTGGCCTACACCTGGATCCGAACCGCCGAGCACATCTTCATCCGGGCCGGTGACGCGATGCTCGTCCCGCACGAAATGCGCGCGGAACTGGTCCGGGCCGGGGTGCCCGAGCCGTACCGGAGTCGGGCGGTGGCGGTGTGGCGGACGGACGCCGGGGATCCGCGGCTGGTCTACTTCCAGGCGACCGCGTTACCGGTCGACGCCGACGGGCTGTCCCCGGGGGCCGGGAAACCCCTTGCCGGGTAGTCGATCAGGCTCTGACGTCCGGTCGGCCGGGTACAGCGGCACCGGCGCGACGCTGGTCGCGATCACCAGACGTGCCCCGATCGTGCGGTCGCGGCCGGCCGCTCGCGCCAGAATTCGGCGGTGACCAACTGGTCGGCCCGGCGCTACCCGCGGGCTTGGGCCGGACCGGCTCTACCCGATGGGTGCCGCCCGGACGTCGTGACCGGACGATGACCGGTCCGGGTCGATCAGCCACGTGTCCTTGGACCCGCCGCCCTGCGACGAGTTCACCAGCAGCCCTTCGGATTCCAGCGCGACCCGGCTCAGCGCCACGGCCGGCACCACCACCGACCCGTCCCGGCCGGCCAGCGCGAAGACCCGCAGGTCGACGTGCCGCGGTCGAAGTCCGTCCCGGGTGAGCGTGGGGTGACAGGAGAACCGGATCACGTCCTGGGCGATGAACCGGTGCGGGGCGGCGTCGACCTGCTCGACCATCGCGGCAACCTCGGCCGGCGAGAGGTCGGGGCCGATCATCACCCCGGAACCGCCCGACCCGTCGACCGGCTTGACCACCAGCTCGGCCAGCCGGTCCCGGACGCCCTCGTACTGGCCGGGATGGGCCAGCACCCAGGTGCCGACGTCGCCGATCAGCGGCTCCTCGCCCAGGTAGAAACGGATCATCGGGTGGACGTAGGCGTAGATCGCCTTGTCGTCACCGACGCCGTTGCCCGGGACATTGGCCACCGCAACGGTGCCGGCCCGGGC
The DNA here is from genome assembly GCA_044223435.1 of Nakamurella sp. GTDB lineage: Bacteria > Actinomycetota > Actinomycetes > Mycobacteriales > Nakamurellaceae > Nakamurella. Next base: position 35,023 of record JBGALY010000015.1, on the reverse strand, counting down.
GGCTGCGACCAGCAGCTCGTTCGCGGCCGCATCCACCGGTTCGCCGGCGATCAGCTCGTCGTCGCCGAGCCGCCGGTAGAGCACGTCCACCGGCCACGGCCCGTCACTCCCGGCCGGCCCCGCTGCGACGATGCCGTCCGCATCACCGGCGAGGTCGGCCGGGGTCACCACCGGCACGTCCATCAGGTCGGCCAGCAGCCGGTGTTCGTACCAGGCCGAGTTGCCGGGGCCGTCGGACAGCACCGCGACGTGCGGGACGCGGCGCGGGCAGCGCGGCGGCCGGGCCTGGCGCAGCGCGGCCAACAGGTCGTGCCCGACGGTCTCCGGGGAGCGCAGCCCGGGCCACGGGTGCAGCGCCGGCAGCGACGCCGCCGCGGTGCGCCGGTTCGCCACCGCGTAGGCCAGCCCGGACGGCACCCGCAGGTTGTCCTCCAGCACCACCCATTCGCCGGTCGGGGCGTGCAGCAGGTCGAACCCGATCACGGTCGCCCGCGGTCGGCCACCCGGGGCCAGATCGGCGGCCGCGGGCAGGAACCCCGGACAGTCCCGGACGACCGCCTCGGGGATGATCCCGGCCCGCACGATCCGCATCGCGCCGTAGACGTCGTCCAGGAACGCGTTGAGTGCCCGGGCCCGCTGCCGGAGGCCGGAGCGGATCGCATCCCAGTCGGCCGGGCCGATCACCCGGGGGATCGGGTCGAGCGGGAACGGTTGCTCGGTCGGCACACCGTCGATCTCGGCGATGAACGAGATGCCCTCCTCGACCCGGCACCGGTCCAGATCCCGGGCCGTGGACCGCAAACCGTCGATGCCGCCCGGGGTCAGGGCGTCGATGATGGCGGTGTAACCGGGCCGGACGGACCCGTCGGGGGCGACGGCCTCGTCCAGCGGGCCGGGTTCGTACCCGTCGAGCAGGCTCATCTCGCGTCTCCCGTCCGGCTGGTCCAGCGCAGGTGCCAGTCGACGATGCCCTCGGTCGAGGCGATCCGGCCCTCGCGTCCCACGATGGTGTGTCCTTCCCCGGGCAGCAGCATCAGCTCGGTCGGCACGCCCGCGGCGGCCAGCGTGCGGGCGGCCTGCACCGATTCGATCACGGGCACGTTGGTGTCGCTCTCGCCGTGCATGAAGAACGTCGGTACCCGCATCCGGTCGAACCGAACCAGTGGGGACAGCTCGGCCAGCAGCTCGGCATCGGTGACCGGGTCGCCGTACTCGGTGATCGACGCGGCGGCCATCCACGGCTCGGTGTGCGCGAAGAAGGTGCGCAGGTCGGACATGCCGGCGTGGCTGGATCCGGACGCGAACAGGTCGGGGAACCGGGTCAGCGCGATCATCGCCAGGTAACCGCCGTAGGACCAGCCGTGCACCGCGACCTGACCGGGGCTGGTCACACCCTGCGCGATGAGGTACTCGACGCTGGCCCGGACGTCGGGGAACGAGTCCTCGCGCCGGTCCCGGTCGTCCAGGGCGGTGAAGGCGGCGCCGTAGCCGGTGGAGCCGCGCACGTTCGGCGCGAAGACGGCGAACCCGCAGGCGACCAGTGACTGGATCAGGATCGAGAAGGCCGGCCGTTCCTCGGCCTCCGGGCCGCCGTGCAGCAGGACGACGGCCGGGAACGGCGGTTCGCCGGCCGGCCGGTACAGCAGCCCGTGCAGCGGCAGCCCGTCCGGCGCGCGGTACCGGCGCCGCTGCGGCACGCAGAGCGCCTCGTCCGGCAAGCACGGCACGGGTAGCCCGTTGATCCGCCGGGCGACGGGTGGGGCTTCGTCGGGGTGGTCGACCAGGTCGACGTGGTACAGGCTGCGTGGGGCGACCGGTTCGGTCAGCTCCAGGACGCCGGAGCGGCCATCCGGCAGGACCGACCAGCCGGGCATCACCCGCCGGCCGATGTCCACCCGGTGCCCGGCCCCGGTCTGCAGGTCCCGCATCTCGATGGCACTGTGCCCGGACATGTTCCACACCAGCATCGCCCGGGCGCCCTGGTCGAGCACCGCGTAGGTGTCCAGGTCCGCGTCGTCACGGGCCGCGAGAACCCGAAGGCGGCCGGGGGTGCCGTCCGCATCGAGCGGGACCCGGCCCAGGGCCGGATGTTCCCGTCCGGCACCGACGCGCAGGTACACCGCCGAGCCGTCGGCGGCGAACCGGCCGTCCTCGGACTGGTCGCCGCCGGCCGGGAAGTCGGTGTGCAGCAGCCGGCGGGGCGGCGGCAGCGGATCGTCCGGGTCGTCCGGGACGTCGGCGAGCACCAGGTGCCGGAAGCCCCGAGGGCCGCGCCGGGCCACCACTCGGGTGGCGTCCGGTGAGACCCCGGTGATCAGCAGGAATCCGCCGGTCGCGACGCGCCGGACGCGACCGCTCACCACGTCGACGAAGCAGACGTCCGCGTCCGGGGACCGTCCGTCCGCCAGTGAGAACGCGTAGGTGCTGGGCAGGTTCGTCCAGCACCCGGCGAAGACCGTCTCCTGCTGCGCCATCCCGGCCAGCGCCCGGTGGTCGGTCCCGTCCGGCCGGATCGCGTGCAGCTGGGCCCGGATGAAGCCGTCCGGCGAGACCAGGTAGGCCAGCCACTGCCCGTCCGGGGACCAGGCCACCGAGATGACCTCCTGATCAGGCAGCGAGACCTGCCGGGGCGGCCGGTCGGCGTCGTCACCGGTGGGGTCGAGATGCACGACCTCGAGCCGGGGCAGCCCGGACCGGTCGGTGACGTAGGCGATCTGCCGCCCGTCCGGTGAGATCGACGGGCACCAGGAGCCGACGACACCGGCGATGCTCTCGATCCGCTCCCGCAGCGGCGCTGACAGACTCGGTCGCTCGTGCGGCACGGCTCAACCCACACCGTGTCGCTGCAGCCACATCTCGAGCAGCCCGAGCTGCCAGAGCTGATTCGATCCCAGCGGTGTGCGGTGCCGGTTGGGGTCGGCCAGCAGCACGGCCACGTAGTCCGGGTTGAACAGGCCGCGGTCGCGGGCCGCCGGCGCGAGCAGCGCGTCCCGGACCCGGGCCAGGTACGGGCCCTGCAGGTTGATGATGGCGGGCACCGGGAAGTGGCCCTTCTTCCGGTCGATCACCTGCCAGGGCAGCACCTTGCGGGATGCCTCCTTGAGCACGCCCTTGCCGCCCTGGGCGAGCTTGAGTTCGGGCGGGACGGCGGCGGCCAGTTCGGCGAACTCGTGGTCCAGGAACGGCGTTCTGGCCTCCAGGCCCCAGGCCATGGTCATGTTGTCGACCCGCTTGACCGGGTCGTCGACCAGCATCACCTGGGAATCCAGCCGCAGCACCCGATCCAGGGCGGTGTCCGCGCCGGCCCGGTTCAGGTGCGCCGCGACGAAGTCCCGCGGGGCGTCGTCCGGGATCGTCCACCGCGGTTGCAGGATGGTGTCCATAGTGGCCTTGTCCCGGTCGAAGAACCGGCCGGAGTAGACCTCCAGGGCGCGCTCCGGCGGGACGTCCGCCAGCGGCGGGTACCAGTCGTAACCGGCGAGCAGCTCGTCCGCCCCCTGGCCGGACTGCACGACGGTGACGTGCTGGGAGACCGCCTGGGACAGCAGGTAGAACGCGATGCAGTCGTGGCTGACCATCGGCTCGGCCATCGCGCCGACGGCACCGTCCAGACCGTCGAGCACCGTGCTCGATGGCATCATCAGTTTGTGGTGCCGGGTGTCGAATTCCTTGGCGATGATGTCGGAGAATTCGAACTCGTCGCCCTCCCGATCGCCCACCCGCTCGAATCCGATCGAGAACGTCTGCAGGTCATGCTGTCCCGCCTTGGCCAGCAGGGCGACGATGACGGACGAGTCGATGCCGCCGGACAGCAGCACGCCGACCGGGACGTCGGCCACCATGCGCCGCTCCACCGCGGTCTGCAGGGTGTCCAGAACGAGATCCTGCCAGTCGTTCTCGGTCAGATTGGCATACTTGTCGGCGCGCTCGTGGGCCGGCGACCAGTAGCACCGGTCGGTGCTGGTGCCGTCCGGCTCGACGACCCGGACGGTCGCCGGGGGCAGCTTGCGCACGCCACGCAGGATCGTGTACGGCGGCGGGACCACCGCGTGGAAGCTCATGTAGAAGTTCAGCGCGACCGGATCGATCGTGGTGTCGATGTCCCCGCCGGCCAGCAGCGCGGGCAGCGACGAGGCGAACCGCAGCCGCTCCGGGGTCGGGGCGAGGTAGAGCGGCTTGATACCAAGCCGGTCCCGGCCCAGGATCAGCCGGCCGGTCCGGCGCTCGAACACGGCGAACGCGAACATCCCCATGAAGTGGTCGACACATCCGACGCCCCACCGGTGGTAAGCCTTCCCGATCACCTCCGTATCCGAGGTGGAGAAGAACCGGTAGCCAGACCCGGACAGTTCCTCGCGCAATTGCCGGTAGTTGTAGATGCAACCGTTGAAGACGGTGACCAGGCCGAGTTCGTCGTCGACCATCGGCTGGGCGCCGGCCTCGGTCAGATCGATGATCTTGAGCCGGCGGTGCGCGAGGGCCACCGACCCGTGGTGCCACAGGCCGTGCCCGTCCGGGCCGCGCGGCTCCATCACCGCGGAGATGCGGGCCAGCCCCTCGAGGTCGGGTGGCTCGCCGTCGAACCTGAACTCACCGCTCAGCCCGCACACGATGCCCTCCCCGGGACGGATGTGGCCGGTCGCGATCGGCTCGCGGGCCGGCCCGACAAGTCACTGTGGCAAGTCCCCGACGCTACACGCGGTACCTGACCGCATCCGGTCGCGGGCCACCCGGGCCGGATGGTTGGTCAATTGAGTTGACTATTCGACGGCACGAGTGCAGGATGATCGTCAATCAGATTGACCGTCTTCGAAGGAGGCGTCATGCCCGTCATCGCCGCACCACCGGCCCCCACCCACGAGCTGCCCGGGGCTCGTTTCACCGCGCTGGCCACCCCCAGTCGAGGCAGCACCGACACCAGCGTCTGGCGGGTGGAGATCGACCCGGCCACGCCGGCGACCCCCCACCGGGTGACCCGGGAGGAGGTCTTCGTCGTGCTCGACGGCACCGCACGGGTCCGGCTCGACGGTGTGGACCACGTCGCCGGCCCGGGCGCGTCGATCGTCGTCCCCGCCGGCGTGCCCTTCGAGCTCGCCGCCGCCGGCGATGGGCCGGTGCGGGCGCTGTGTGTGCTGCCGGTGGGCGGCCAGGCGCAGCTGCCGGGTGGGGAGCCGTTCACCCCGCCCTGGGCACAGTGATCGATCCGGCGAGAGATCCGGCGACGGAGCGGATCCCGCTGGCCCGGCTGTTCGCCGTCGGCTATCGCGTCCTGGTCGACGGGCTGCACGGGCGGCTCGCCGAGAGCGGTTGGACCGATGTCCGCGTCAACTATGGCTTCGTCCTGCTGGCCGCCCGGTCCGGCGATCTGCGCGGGGCCGATGTGGCCGCCCTGCTCGGAGTGTCCAAGCAGGCGGCGTCCAAGCTCGTGGACGGCATGCAGGACGCCGGGTACGTCACCCGTCAACCGCACGTGACCGACGAACGGGCCAAGCTGATCCGGCTCACCGACCGCGGCCACGCGCTGCTCGCCGCGGTCGAGGAGATCTACGCCGAGCTCGAGGCTTCCTGGGCGGCGCTCATCGGCACCCGCGCGGTCGAAACGCTGCGCACCGACCTCACCACGGTGCTCGAGCGGACCCACGGCGGGCGGCTGCCGGCGATCATGCCCCCCACCGGCAGTTGATCATGTCCTTTCCGCCCTCTCCCGGGGGGGCGCGAAAGGGCGGAAGGGCCATGATCAACAGCGGTTCGGCGGGCGGGGGCAGGGGTCAGGCGGTCACCATGAACGAGCGCTCGTCCAGGCCGGTGGCCCCGTCGGGCACGACGCCCTGCACGACGTCGGTCTGCACCGCGCCGCTGGCGTCGATCGCCCGGCTCCGCGCGGTGTGCTGACCCGAGGTCGCGTCCGGCCAGTAGTAGACCCACTGCCGCCAGGTGTCCGGGCCGATGTCGCCGGAGAGGGTGGCGTCGACCCACGGGCCGTCGTCGATCTGCACCTGGACACCGGTGATGCCGGTGTGCTGCGCCCACGCCACCCCGGCGATCGCGACCCGACCCTTGGACACCGACTCCTGGGTCCGTGGGACGTCGATCCGGGACGAGGTCTTGATCGGGGCCTGGGCCGACCAGCCCCGGTCGGTCCAGTAGGCGGTCACCTCGGCGAACCGGGTCAGCTCCAGGTCGACGACCCACTTGGTCGCCGAGACGAACCCGTACAGCCCGGGGACCACCATCCGGACCGGGTAGCCGTGCTCGACCGGCAGTGGTTCGCCGTTCATTCCGTACGCCAGCAGCGCTTCCCGGCCATCGGTCAGGGCCGCCAACGGGGTGGTCACGGTGAAGCCGTCCACGCTGGTCGAATACACGCAGTCGGCGCCGGCCTGCGGGCCGGCGAGCGCGAGCACATCGGCGAGCCGCACCCCCTGCCAGACGGCGTTGCCGATGTAGTCGCCGCCGACGGGGTTGGAGACGCACGTCAGCGTCACCATGTGCTCGACCGCCGGCATTGCCAGCAGGTCGGTCCAGGACAAGGTGACCTCCTTGTCCACCAGACCGTGCACCCGCAACTGCCACTGATCGGTCGTCATCCGGGGCACCACGAACGCGGTGTCGATCCGGTAGAAGTCGGCGTTGGGGGTGATGAACGAACTGATCCCGGTGACGTCGTCGAGGGTGTTCGCCGGGGCGGTCGCCGCGTCGATCGTCGCCGCCGCCGGCAGCGCAACGGTGCCGCGGTTGGCAGCGACCTCGGCGGTGCTCGGGATCCAGCGGGCCACCGCACCGGCGGCGACCGCCAGCACCGCCCCGATGCCGGCAAATCGGAAGAAGTCCCGGCGGGTCGCGCCCGCCGCACCGGTCGCCCGGGTCATCGGGTGGCCGGCGCCCGTCCGGTCCGGCTTCGGGTTGTCCGGATCGGCGGGGACCACGGCCGGTTCGGCGGCCGCGACCGGCTCCGGTGGGAGCTGCCGACGGAAGACGTGCACCAGGAACCACAGTCCGGCGGCCGCGCCGGCGAGCAGCGGCAGCAGGTCGAGAACCGAGGCGCCCGGCCGGGCCAGGATCGCCGCCGCGGTCACGACGACGAGGACCCCGGCGATTCCGACCGCCCACCGTGGTCGGTCCCGGCCGATGATCCCGATGACGACGCCGACCACCACCAGGGTCAGGCCCATGCCGACCAGCAGCGCGGCCTTGTCGTTGGTGCCGAAGGTGCTGATGGCGAACTGCTTGAGCCACTCCGGGGTCAGCGCGATGAACGTCTGGCCCAGCGACCCCAGCGGGGACGAGGCCGGAGCCAGCCAACCGAACAGCTGGGCGGCCGCGGACAGCAGTTCGGCGAGCGCCAGGGTGAGGCCCAGCGCGATGATCCCGATCAGCCCGGACAGTGCGATGCCCGGCCGCCAGCCGGGAGTCGGAAGGGGTGCCTCGGGATCGACCCGACCGGCGGGAAACTCGTTCGACACGGCCACCCCTCCATGGTCCGCCCGTCGACGGTGAAAACCCCGCCGACATCGACGTCCCGTCACCGGCCCGTAAGAACTCGGATCACGCAGCGAGCACGTACGATCACCCGATGCGACCGGAGGTGCGGACCCATCCGGCCGGGTCCGTCTGCCGAATCACCGGCGGACGATGATCACCCCCGCGCAAGGGACCGCAGATGCCTGATTCCGACCCCGCCCGACCCGCCCGGCCGCTGGCCGCGGTGCCGGATGACGCGGCCGAACCCGACCGAACGCCGGAGGAGCTCCTGCGGCTCACCGCGCTGGGTCGGGTAGAGGCGTTCGAGCGGCTGTACGACGCATTCGCCGCCCGAGTCTTCGGCCTGGCCCGCCGGGTGGTGCGGGACCCCAGCCAGGCCGAGGAGGTTGCCCAGGAGGTATTCCTGGAGATCTGGCGGCGGGCCAGCCGTTTCGACCCGTCGAAGGGGTCGGCGACCTCCTGGATCATGACGTTGACCCATGCCCGCGCGGTCGACCGGGTGCGGTCGGCGCAGGCGGCGAGCGACCGGGAGACCCGGGTCGCCCAGGCATCGACCGAACGGGATGTGGACACCGTCGTCGAAGCGGTCGAATCCAGCTTCGAACGACGCGCCGTCCAACGCTGCCTGGGCACTCTCACCGAACTGCAACGCGAGTCCATCACGCTGGCCTACTTCAGCGGTTACACCTACCGCGAGGTGGCCGAGCTGCTGACCGCGCCATTACCGACGATCAAGACCCGGCTGCGCGACGGTCTGATCCGGCTCCGGGACTGCCTGGGGGTGACGTCGTGAATGAGGCTTGCCGAATGAGCCGTCGGTGCAGTCGGCGGCGCCCCCGGTGGGGTGGCCGAGCCGGCGAGGCGACCGCGAAGGGGGTGACATCGTGACGTCGCCGGACATGCATCTGGACACCGGCGCGCTCGCCCTCGGGGCGTTGCCCGCCGACGAAATGCCGCCGATCGAGGATCACATCGGCACCTGCGATTCGTGCCGCGAGGAGCTGGCCGGCTTCCGGGAGACCGTCGTGCGACTCGCCGCGGTGGCGGCCGAGACGCCACCCACGTCGCTGCGACGGGCGGTGATGACCGCCATCGCGGTAACGCCCCAGCTGCCGCCGGTGGACCGGGCGGGCGAGCCCGCGCCGGGTCCCGTGCTCGGGGAGCGTCACCCGGACCGACCGACGACACCGGACGGGGCGCCGGGCGCGGCCGCCATCGGCGCGGCCGGGCCGGACCGGGCCGGACCGGGCCGCGCCACGCCAACCGGTGCCGGGCCGGAACCCGCCGTACCGGACAATGTCCGGCCGTTGCGGCGGTGGTACCGGCGGCCGGTCACCTGGATCGCTGCCGCTGCGGCCGCGGTCGTGATCGGCGGTGGGCTGGTCGCGATCGACCAGTTCCGCGGTCAGCAGCAGGTGGCGCAGACGCCCGAACAGTGCGTGGCCACCGCCGCGGACCGCACCCAGCTCACGCCGGAGAGCGGGTCGGGCAGCGTCTTCTACGCCCCCTCGTGTGCCGCGGTGACCGTCGACATCACCGGATTGCCGGCACTGCCGGCGGACCGGACCTACCAGCTGTGGGCGTTGTCCGAGCAGCCGACGACGGCGCCCCGGTCGCTCGGCGTACTGCCGGACGCCGCCGTCGGCCAGCCGCAGACGGTCACGCAGCCGACGCAACCGGGCGAGAACGCGGTCGCCATCACCGCCGAACCGGCCGGCGGGTCGGCCTCGCCCACCTTCCCGATCGTCTGGATGACCGAGCTCACCGCCTGACTCCGCCGAAGTGCAGCCCGATCGGTCGCTCCCCTTGAGCCGAAAGAGTGACGACCGACCTTCGGTACACGTGCAACCATTCAATGGTCACTGTCCGTCTTGGGTAGGTCGGAAGCTGGAGGTCGGGTGAGCCCGGAGGAGGAGGCGCAGTTCTCCGTGTACGTCAACGCGCGTCGGGATCGGGTGCGGCGGGTCGCCTACCTGCTGTGCGGTGACTGGCACCGGGCCGACGACCTGACCCAGATCGCGTTCGTCAAGCTCTACGGAGCGTGGGCCGACATCCGGGACTACGCGGCTCTGGACGCCTTCGTCCGGCGCTGCCTGATGCGGGCGGCGGTGGACGAGTCGCGCCGGCCCTGGCGTCGCGAGCGGGCGGTGGACACCGTGCCGGACGCTCCGTCACCCGGTCTGGACCTGGCCTCGGTGGTGGCCGACCGGCAGTTGGTGCGCAGCGCGCTGGACGAGGTGCCGCCGGGACAACGGGCGATGCTGGTGCTGCGGTATTTCGACGGATTGGACGTGGCGGCCACGGCGGCCGCGATGGAGTGTTCGGAGGGCAACGTGAAGTCGCAGACCGCCAGGGGGCTGGCGGCCATGAAGCAGGCGCTGGTCCGGCAGGGTGCGGTCGGCAGCGGCGGGAGCCGGTCATGACCGATCCGGAAGATCACGACGGTGCCGCACTGGGGCGGTTGCTGACCGACCTTGCCGATGATCTCGGCGCGCCGCCGTCGTCGGTGTCGGCGCTGTCGGTGATCGCAGCGGCGAAGGCGCCGGCGGACCGGGCATCGGCCGGCCCGTCGGCAGCCGGTTCGGTGCCGGCCGGTGGGGTGCCGGCCGTCCGGTCCGCCGGGCCGGCCCCGGATGCCTCGGTCGGTGAGTTGCACGTGCTGTCGGTCCGGCAGGATGCCGACCGGCGAGCCAAGCGGCGTCGAACAATGATCATCGGGGGTCTCGCGGCCGCCTGCGCCGTGGCGGTCGCGGCGGTCGTGATTCCGATCGCGGTGTCGAACTCGTCGAGCACGACGACGTCGGCGGGCTCCGCGGCCGACCAGACCGCGGCCCGGGCGGAAGGCGCGGGGGCTGCGGACGCCGCGACCTCGGGTGCTGCCGAGGCGCCGGCCGGCGAGGACTCGGCGGGGGGCGCCGCGGCGGCCCCGACCATCGACCCGTCGAACCCGGACGCCAACCGGCCGCCACCCGGCGAGAACGCGTTGAGTCAGGCGGTACCGGTCCCGGGTGTCCCGGCACCGACCGATGCCGCCGGCACCCCGGACGCCGGCGCGGCCGCCAGCTGCTGGCCGGCCCTGTCCGACCCGGCCTCGGCGGCGCTGGTCGGCGCCCTTCCGGCGGGTGCGTTCGGCGCCCTTGGTCCGCTGGGCCTGGGCTGCCCGGCCGACCCGGTCGGCGGAGCCCAGTCGGCCGGCACCGCGCCGGACACCCAACTGGTGGTCCGGGTGACCCGCGCCGACCCCGGAGCATGCGCCCGGTCCGCCAGCGAGACCGGGGCCCGCTGTGTCGCGCGGGGCGGCGACCAGTACGTGTCCAACGACGAAGGCAATCTGTCCGTCTACGCCTACGGCAACGGGTACGAGGTGGAGGTCGGCGGACGGCCGGCCACCGGGATCGCCCCCATCCCGTCGGGGCTCACCGCTGACCAGCTGTCGGTGGCGGCCGCGGCGGTGCTGGGCGCGCTGAGCTGACCGCGTTCCGGTCCGAGCCGGGCACGGAGCATCGCGGGAGGGCCACGCTCAGCCGGCGACGCCGGGTTTGAGCCAGAGGGTGAACCGGGTGATCGGCAGGAACCCCAGGCGGACGAACCCGGGACGGCTGTCGTCGCTGGTGAAGGCGGCCGCGGGCAGATCGGGCGCGTCGTCGACCCGGGCCCAGACCAGCGACCGCCACGCACCCCGCCGGCGCGCGGCGGACATGGTCGCGGCCAGGCAGAGGTTGACCAGGCCGTGCCCGGTGTGGCCGGAACCGAGCGCGGCCGGCCGGCCGTCGACGTAGGCCACCCGGATCCGGAGCGGCCCGTCGAGCAGCGAGGTGCCCAGCAACGCGTAGGCCGGCAACGCCTCGGCCTCGGGCAGCGGGTAACCGTCGATGGCGACCCGCTCGGCCATGGCCAACTCGACCGCGTTGTCCACCCGCACCACGGTGACCCCCGGGGGCGTCGGCGTCTCGTGCGGCCCGGGGGCCCGGACCACGAACATCGGGTGCCCGATGAGTTGCCAGCCGCGGGCCGACAGGTTCGGGGTCGGCCATGCGGATAGCACCATCGCCGGATGTGCGCCGGTGAAGAACCCTTCGATCTCGTCGAGCAGGGCATCGTCGGCCGTCAGCACCGGGCGAAGCAGCACGGCCTGGTTCGTGTACATCACCGGCCCTCCGGAATCGGCCAGGGCGAGCCCATCCAGCCGGATGTGCCGGCCACCGGTCGCCTCGGCGAGCAGGTCCGCGACGTCGGCCTGGTTGTGCAGGAAGGCCTGGATCACGGAATGTCCGGTGAAGGAGTCGTCGAGCCAACCGCTCTGCGTCATCGCCACGCTCCGCCCCAGTCGGTCCAGGTGGAGTTCTATCCTGCCGAGTCGGACCCGAACCCGCCCGGTGAACCGGCGCCGGCCAGCTCGCCGCGCGAACGGCGTCCACGCGGTCCACCACCGCGGAGCATCATCCGGCGTTCGTCCTCGCCCATGCCGCCCCAGACCCCGTACTGCTCCCGCGCGGCCAGCGCGTGCCGTGCGCATTCGTCGATGACGGGACAGCGTCCGCAGATCTCCTTGGCGGCGGCCTCCCGCTGCTGTCGACGGTCGCCGCGTTCACCCCACGGGTGGAAGAACACGGCGGTCGGCAGCTCGCGACACCGGGCGGCCAGCTGCCAGTCCCACAGGTCGGCGTTCGGGCCCGGCAGCGCCGACACGTCCGGCAGGCCGCTCATCGTCCCGCCCGCCCGGGACGCCGCGCCGGATCGGCCGTCCGGGCTCGCCCGGTCCGACGGGAAAGTCGGTGCTCGGCTGGGCCGTCGGGTCCAATGACCCGACCGACGCTCACCCGACCGACGTGCATCCGGCGACTCCCGCGATCCGCTTGCCCACCGGGTAGGCCGAGGTTCGTCGTCGCGACGAGATCTACACCTTTGCCGCCCACCAGGTCCTGCTGATCCTTATCGCCTTCCGCGAACTCGTAGACGTACCTGGTCATCGTCTCTCCTGTCGGCGTCCCGGCGACGGTCGGCTGCCGGTCCGCCCGGTGAATGCGGCGCGCGGCAATCCGTACGCACTGGAACAATAAGCCGCTCAGTCGGGGCGTCAAGGGTTTCTCGGCCGATCGGCAGGCCACGGATACCGATATCTGGCGTCGCCTCTCGTGAGTAGGCGACACCTGGCCGAGTAAGGTGCGACCTCACTCGGCGGGCCGGTGCGATCCGGAAGGCGAACGCCGCCAGGCGGTTCTGTCGATTCGGCGGTCAGTCGACGGCGCGGAGCACGGCGGTGACGATGTCCCGCTCCACTCGGGTAAGCAATTCGCCCAACGCCTGCGCGGCGCCGTCAAAATCTCCGGACGCAAGAATGTCATGGATTCGGCGGTTGTCATCGGTGAATGCCAGAAAAAGTGACGGGCCAACTCCGTTCGAATTCATGACCCATTGCAATTCCGATGTCAATTGCCGGATGAACAGATTGAGTCGCGCGCTGGCGGCCATGGCCACCAGGGCGCGGTGAAAATGCCGATCGGCCCGGCCGGCCGCGGCGCCGTCGCCGCGACGCGACGCATCCAACCCGTCCGTGACGGCCAGCCGCGCATTCGCGACCAGCACCGGTGACCCACCGCCACGGACTGCGCCCAGCTCGATGGACCGACGGGCGGTAAAGATGTCCACCACATCGGCGGCCGTCAGCGTGGCCACGCACACTCCGCGATTCGGTTCGCGCACCACGAGCCGGTCCGCGGTGAGCTCCGCGAAGGCCTCCCGCACGGTGCTGCGCGACACCCCCAGCGCCTCGGCCAGCGCCTCTTCCCGAAGTCGGGCGCCGGGCGGGAAACGACCGGCGGTGATCTGGTCCCGCAGTTGCTGGGCGACCCGCGCCGGGGTGGACGACGCCCCGCGTTTCCCCGGATGGTCCCGGCCCCGCACATCCGCCGGCTCGGCGGGCGCAGCTGCGGTAGTCGGGTCCATGGAGGCAGCCTAGTGGGCAAGATTGTCGGACAATGACATAGAGAATGTCAAACAATTTTGCCAGAACTGTAGAACAATCGAGACCCAGGGTGGTACGTTCGGCGCCTGCCGGCACGGTCGAGTCAGGCACCACGGAGAGGGGTTGCGCGAGCGTTGATGATCCAGTGGAGGCTGAGAATGGCGGCCGCCGAGCGTGGCGTGTGGACAGCGTCGCAGTTGCGACAGCTGCTGGCGGACGAGGCGGACTACCCGCTGTCCGCTCCGTCGGTGGGGGCGTTGCTCACCGGCGAGCCCAGTCAGGTCCGGCTGTCCACCCTGCTCGCGCTGTGCACCGCGCTGCGGTGTACGCCCAACGATCTCTTCGACCTGGAGACCGGGCCGGCACCGGTGGTCGGCGGGCACCAGGCCGCCGGGCCGCAGCTGGCCCGCCGGTCGTCCATGCCGCGATCCGAACGCCCGCGCACGCCGGTCCGGGTGCCGGTGCAAGCCTGACCGTAGGCGCCGGTCGACGCCTCGATCGCCGGCCGGTATCGGTGTCGACGATCAGCCGGCCGGTATCGGTGTCGACGACCCGGCCCCGCGTCGCGCAGGTCAACCGGCCAGCAGCAGGACCCCGGCGAAGGCGATGATCAGCGCGCCCGAGGCCAGCCCGGTGATCAGCCGGCCGGTACGACCGGTGAGGGCACGGCCGAGCGCCACACCACCGCCGACCAGGAGCAACTGCCAACTCGCCGAGGCGCAGAACGCGGCCAGGACGAAGACGGCGCCGTTCAGCCAGACCGGCCCGGACCCGTCCAGGGCGGCCGTCGCCGTGCTGCCCACGACCAGGGCCGCGAAGTACAGGATGGTCTGCGGGTTGAGCAAAGTGATGCCGAGCAATGTCAGGTAGGCCCGACCGGGTCGCGTCACCGACCCGGTGCCGGCAAGCTCGGTCCGGGCGCGGTGGTCGCTGACCGCGGACCAGATGATCCGGCCGCCCAGGACCGCCAGCACGATCACCGACACCCAGCGCAGCGGCGTCGCGATCGCCGCGATCACCCCGGTCAACGCGACCCCGCCGAGTACGGCCACGAGTGCGTAGATGCCGTCGGCGCTGGCCACGCCCACCGCGGCCGCGGCGCCGACCCGGGGTCCGGATCGCGCGGTCAGGCCCACCAGGTAGGCCGCGACCGCGCCGACGGGGATGGCGATGCCCCAGCCGGCCAGCAGGCCGGCCGTCAGCGCGGAGGTCATTGCCGAACGGTGTCCGCCCCGGAACCCGAACGGGGCTGCTGCCGCGCCACGCCGGCGGCGAAGCGGACGGCGGACGTCGGTCGGGTCGTCATGACGGTGATCATGACGGGCCGCCGGGCCGGCGGGCAATTCCGTTTCCCGGTCGACCGCGCGTGACCCGTCCCCGGGTGCGGCCTTCGTCGGCCGGGCCGGCGCGGGGTGGCCGGGCCGGGGGTTCGGCCGGCGGCTGGAAGGATGGGTAGACGTGAGTGCATCTGCCGTGGAGAACGTGCTGGCCCAGCGATACGCGTCGCCGGAGATGGTGGCGATCTGGTCGCCGGAGAACAAGATCATCGCCGAGCGCCGGTTCTGGATCTCGGTGCTCCGGGCGCAGCGGGCGGCCGGCCTGGATGTGTCCGACGAGGTGCTGGCAGACTACGAGCGGGTCGTCGAGAACGTCGACCTCGCCTCGATCGCCGACCGGGAGCGGGTCACCCGGCACGACGTCAAGGCGCGCATCGAGGAGTTCAACGCGCTGGCCGGGCACGAGCAGGTGCACAAGGGGTTGACCAGCCGGGACCTGACCGAGAACGTCGAGCAGGGCCAGATCGTCCGGTCGCTGGCGCTCGTCCGGGACCGCACGGTCGCCGTGCTGGACCGGCTCGGGCGGCGGGCCGCGGAGTTCACCGACGTGGTGATGGCCGGCCGCTCGCACAACGTACCGGCCCAGGCCACCACCCTGGGCAAGCGGTTCGCCTCGGCCGCCCAGGAGGTGCTGCTCGCCTACGAGCGGGTGGACGAGTTGCTGGAGCGGTACCCGCTGCGCGGCATCAAGGGCCCGGTCGGCACCGCCCAGGACATGCTCGACCTGCTCGGCGAACCCGAAGATGTCGATCTGCTGGAAGCCAAGGTGGTGCGCCAGATCTCGCCGTCGGGGCGGGCGCTGATCAGCGTCGGCCAGGTTTACCCGCGGTCGCTGGACTACGAGGTCGTCTCCCTGCTGGTCCAGCTGGCGGCCGGCCCGGCTTCCTTGGCCACCACGATCCGGCTGATGGCCGGCGCCGAACTGGCCACCGAAGGTTTCCGGCCGGGCCAGGTCGGCTCGTCGGCCATGCCGCACAAGATGAATGCCCGGTCCTGCGAACGGGTCTGCGGGCTCGCGGTGATCCTGCGCGGGTACGCCTCGATGACCGGCGAACTGGCCGGGGCCCAGTGGAACGAGGGCGACGTCTTCTGCTCGGTGGTCCGCCGGGTCGCCCTGCCGGACGCGTTCTATGCCATCGACGGGCTGTTCGAGACGTTCCTGACGGTGCTCGACGACTTCGGTGCCTACCCGGCCGTGATCGAGCGGGAGCTGGAGCGGTACCTGCCGTTCCTGGCCACCACCAAGGTGTTGATGGCGGCCATCCGGGCCGGTGTGGGCCGGGAGACCGCGCACGAGGCGATCAAGGAACACGCCGTCGCGGTCGCGCTGGCCATGCGGGAGAAGGGTCAGGTGGACAACGATCTGCTCGACCGGCTGGCCGCGGACACCCGTCTTCCGTTGAATCGGGCAGAGCTGGACGAGCTGCTGGCCGACCCGCTGTCGTTCACCGGGCTGGCGGAGCGGCAGACGGCCGCGGTGATCCGCCGCATTGGTGAGCTGCGCGGCGAGCATCCGGACGCCGCCCGCTACCGTCCCGGGGACATCCTTTAGGAGTACCGCGCAATCCGCCTCGTGGGTCGCCGGCGTGCCCGCCGGGGCCGCCTCGGGTGTTCCAGGGGTGGGCCTCACGAGTTCGGCCGCTGTTGCGGGGTGGCCTCGCAGCTCGACCGACGAGTCGGTCGGCGCCGGCCGGGAAGGGGCGTCGTGTTCGACAGTCACCTGCACATCGTCGATCCGCGGTTCCCGCTGATCCCCAATCAGGGATTCCGGCCCGAGGTGTTCACCGTCGCCGACTACCGGGGCGCGGTGGACGGTCTGGGTGTGCGGGGTGGTGCCGTGGTGTCCGGGTCCTTCCAGGGTTTCGACCAGACCTACCTGCTGGACGCCTTGGCATTGCTCGGTCCGGGCTTCGTCGGCGTCACTCAGTTGCCTGCGGCGACGACGGCAGACACGATCGCCGGTCTGGCTGCCGCTGGGGTACGGGCGGTCCGGTTCAATCTGGTCCGCGGCGGCTCCGCCGGACTGGACGACGTCGACACGCTCGGCCGGCTGGCCTACGACACCGCCGGCTGGTCCAGCGAGTTTTATGTCCGCAGCGACGACCTCGCGACCGTCGGCCCGGTGATCGGTCGGCTCCCGCGGGCCAGCATCGATCATCTCGGGTTGACCGCGGACGGCCTGGCCGATCTGCTGCGACTGGCCGCCGGGGGCGTCCGGTTCAAGGCGACCGGCTTCGGCCGCTGGGTCGGCGGGGCGGCCCGTCTGGTGGACGTCATGCGACGCATCCACCGGGTCAACCCGGCCGCGCTGCTGTTCGGCACCGATCTGCCCGGCACCCGGGCGCCGCGCCCGTTCGCGCCCGACGATGTCGAACTCGTCGCGGACGCGGTGGGCCCGGACCTTGATCGGGTGCTCTTCGCCAACGCCTTCGAGTGGTATCGGCCCGACCGTCTTCCCCCCGCGGAATCACCGAGGGTAGGGTGATCGACACCGCCGGATATGGGCGAAAGCTCCCGCTTGCCGGGGCGGACGGGGTGGTGGCAGGTCGGAAGGGGAGCCGAGATGATCGGTGCGGGTTCCGGTTTCACTGCGGTGCAGGACGACCCCGCGTCGTTCACGATGGACTGGCCGACCTTCGACCCGCCATCGGCCGACTCCGGTTTCGGTGGGCGGGTGTTCGTGCTCGATCGGGCCGGGGCCCGGGTCGCCGACGGGTCGATGGCAGCGCCCGGCGACCATGCGGCGGACGACGCGTTGCGCGCCGTCGGCTGGACCCGGACCGGCGAGTGGCGGCGCGACGACTTCGGCCGGCCCGCCGCCCGGGTGGAGCGCCGGGTCGCCGGCGACCAGGGCTTCCTGCCGACCCGGCCGATCATCTCGCTGGCCGAGGAGACATCGCTGCATCTGGGTTGATCGCGCCAGCCCGGATCGGCGGGGTCGGCCGCTGCGGTCGCGGGCACAATGGGGCGTGGCCGACGACGCGGTACCGGACCGGGAAAGCGTCGATGACCAGCGCCGGGAGACACCGTTGCAACGGCTCGACCGCAACTGGGTCGATCTGCTGCAGGAATTGCGCGTCGTGCAGACCGGTGTGCAGATCCTCACCGGGTTCCTGGTCGTGCTTCCGTTCCAGTCGCGCTTCGAGCAACTGACGACCGCGCAGACGACGATCTACCTGATCACCCTGTGCCTGGCCGTCCTCGCGATGGGGTTCCTGATCGCCCCGGTCAGCCTGCACCGGTTGCTGTTCCGCCGGCACGCCCGGCAGGTCACCGTCGACGTGGCGCACCGGCTGGCCCAGATCGGCCTTGTCCTGCTGGGCGCATCGATCGTGGGCGTGGTCATGCTGATCTTCGACCTCGTCCTCGGGGGCGCCGCCGGGACCATCGCGGCGGGCTGCGCCGCGGTGGTGCTGCTGGTTCTGTGGGGAGCCGTGCCGCTGGCGATCCGCGCACGGTCCGCGCAGCCACCGGGGTGAACCGGTCCGGGATGCGCCAACGGGCGGGTGGCCGTGGCCACCCGCCCGTTGGTGAGATCCCGTGGGAACTGCTTACTTCAGCAGGTCCTTGGTCTGGCTGACGGAAGCCTCGACCAGGTCGGTGATCGCCTTCGCGTTCTTCTTGGTCAGATCCAGGACGGCGTCGTTCTTGAAGGTCTCGACGAACTCGACGGTCAGGTCCAGGTACTTCTGAACGGCCTCGGCGTAGGTGTCGACGGAGATGACGACGACCTTCTTGACCTCGGCGGTGAACGCCTCGGTGTACTCCTTGGCCTTGGCCTCGGCCTTCTTGTACTCCTCGGTCCACGCCTCGGCCAGCTCCTGGGCCTTGGCCTCCGCCTTCTTGTACTCGGCGGCGAACTGCTCGGTCAGCTCCTGGCCCTTGGCCTCGGCCTTCTTCACCTCGTCGGCGAAGGCGGCGGTCAGCTCCTGGGTCTTCTCCTCGGCGGACTTCACGATCGGCGCGAAGGCGTCCGTGGTCTTGGTGACCAGGTCGTTCGCAACCGCGGTGGCCTTGGAGACGGTGGACGAGACGGTCTCGGTGACCTGCGCGACGGCGTTCTCGGCCTTCTCGGCCGCAGCCTTGGTGGCGGTAGCCATTGGGCACTCCTCAACGTTGTGCAGGCACCGGCCAGCCCGGCGCCCTCGTTAGCAACGTTAGCTGATACCCAGCTAACTAGCTAACGAATCGGCTTGTGACTCCCGACACCGCGGCGATGACCGGACATTCCCGGGTTCGGCGTTCCGGAATCGTGACGCGCACCACCCCCCAATCGCGGGATAGCCGGCATCCCCCTGGCCGCGGACGCGCCCCCGACGCCCGGCCCCGTTCTCCCCGTTCGGCATCGGGGTGCGCCCCGATCGGGTCCGGCTCGCGGCCCCGGGGGACGGCAGGCACCCACCGGTGCCGGAAGCCGGGCATGAAAAGGCGGCGTCGGCGGCAGCTTTCGACCTCGCCCCGGCCGCGGCCGGCCACCGCCGACCGCCGGCCGAATCGCTCGCGGGGGGCGTGCGCCCACCCGTCGAGCGGGTTGTCGACCGTGCCGGCCGGCCGGCGCGCCGGCGGAACCGGCCCGATCGCCGGTCGGACGGAACCGGACGGAAAGAATCGGGCGATCAGTGCGGCTCATATGGTTTTCGCCCCGTCGAAATCTCGATAGCGTTGACCCGGCCAGCACCTTTGATCTTCCGCCGCGCCACGGTGTTGAGCAGGATGCGGCGTCGACCGGAAGGAACGTGATGTCCTCCCCTCAGGAACAGTTCGCGGCAGCCGTGCGCTCCACCCAGGCGCAGGCTGTCGATGCCGTCGAGACCTGGACCAAGATCACCCAGGATGCATTCGGCAAGATCGGCGATGCGCCGGGGCGGGCGCCCAAGCCCGACGACGTGATCGACCAGGTCTTCGATTTCGCCGAGAAGATGCTCGAGGGCCAGCGTGAGTTCGCCCATCGGATGCTCGGCGTCACCGAGAAGGTCGGCGAGGCCGCCCGCGAGGAGATCGAGTCCGCGACCGAGAAGGTTCGCGACCAGGTCGAGTCGCGCACCGAGGCGGCCCGTAAGGCGGCCGAGTCCGTGCGCGAGGACATGACCGCGCGCACCGAGGCCGCCCGCAAGCAGGCCGAGACGATCCTCGAGGAGGCCAAGGAGCGGGCCGAGGCGGCCAGCAAGCAGGCCAAGGAGCAGGCGGAAGCGGTGTTGGCGGCAGCTCGCCAGCAGGCCGAGCAGATCCTCGAGCTGGCCCGGAAGCAGGCCAAGACGCTGGCTGCTCCGCTGACCGACATCGCCGATCAGATGACCAAGGCGGGCGAGCAGGCCTGGGCGGCGGTGACCCCGGGCGCCGGGTCCGCGGACACTCCCGCGGAGGTCGTCGAGGAAGCGGTGGAGGCGGCCACCGACTCCGAGGTCGCGGAGGACCTCGAGGAAGCCGTCGAGGAGGCTGCCGAGGAGGCCGCCGGGGCCGAGGACTACGCCGGGTGGACCAAGGTGCAGCTCCAGGAGGAGCTGGTCAACCGCGGGCTGCCCAAGTCGGGCAACGTCGCCGAGCTCCGCGAGCGGCTGCGCGCGGCCGACTGACCGGCAGTCACCGGCACGACCACGCAGCTCCACTCCGGGGGTCGCCGCCACCGTTCGAGGTGGCGCGCGGATCCTCGAAGTGGAGCTGCGTTTGCCGTTCCGGGCCAGGCCCGGTCACGGCGGGGTGGGCACATGGTCGGCGTCCACTGCGAGCACGACGCCGAGCAGGTCGGTGAGCGCGTGCCGGAGCCGCGCGTCGGCCAACTCGTAGCGCACCCGGCGGCCTTCAGGCACGGTCACGACCAGCCCGCACCCGCGCAGGCAGGCGAGGTGGTTGGACAGACTCTGCCGGGAGACCCCCAGGTCAACGGCCAACTCGGCCGGGTACCCCGGCGAATCCCGCAGGGCCAGCAGGACGCGGGCCCGGGTGGGGTCGGACAATGCCGCCCCGAAGCGGGCCAGGACCTCCCCCTGGCTCAGGGTCTGCACCCGCCCAGGGTACATCCGTGAATGAACCGTCGGCCGGGTGCCGTGGGGTCAGTGTCCGATGTCGTCGGTCCGGATCGCCGTCCTGCGCATCAGGTCGATCAGCTCGTCGCGCATCTGCACCATCCGCTCGGCGGTGACCGCATCCCCCGGGCCGCCGATCCGCAGGTAGACGGCCAGCTGATCGTCCGGGAACGCGAAGGCGGCGCCGTCGCCGTTGAAGTGCCCGAGGCCGGTCGACCACTTCACGCCGTCGACGGTCTCCCCGCATGGGCACAACGGCCAGATGCCGAGCCCGCCGTTGAGGTGGCTCAGGTCGGTCATCCGCTGGAGCCCGTCGAGGGAGAGCAGCTCGCCGCGGTTGATCAGGGCATCGAAGAATCGGGCCACGTCGGCGGGTGTCGCGGACACGCCGCCGGACGCGGAGCCCACCCAGCCGGTGCGCTCGTCGACCGGCAGGTCGACGGTGGACAACCCGAGCGGGCCGGCGATCCGGTCGGCCAGCAGCGTCCCGTAGGTCGACTCGGTCACCGACTCCAGGACCAGCCCCAGCCACAGGTAGTTGCTGTTGCTGTAGGTGACGCCCGCGTCGCTGGGATGCTGCCGCGGTGCCTGCGTGGACAGCGACACCAGCTCCCCCGCGGTGTACCCGCGACCGGCGTCGTAGCCGGGTGCGTCGGTGTACTGGATGAGGCCGGTGGAATGCTGCAGCAGCTGGCGGGGGGTGACGGTGTCGCCGTCCGGCAGCGGCGCGACATCGGGCAGCGCGGGGACGGGTGCGTCGAGGTCCAGCAGCCCCTCCTCGGCCAGTTGAACCGCCAGTGACGCCGTGAACGTCTTGGTCATCGACGCGATGCCGACGCTGAACTCGGCGGCGCGCGGTTCGCCGTCGGCGCGGGCGGCGCTGCCGCTCCACACCTGCGGACCGGCGGCGACGCTGACCACGGCGTCGTTGATATCGGGCTGGGCGGTGATCCACAGGTCCAACGCGGCCTGCAGCTCCTCGCCTCGCAGCTGCCGTCCGAGCTCCGGTTCCGCCCGTTCGCGGGCGGCCGCAGCGAACGCGGTGTCGGCCAGGGCAGTCCGGTCCGACGGCGGCGGAAGGGTCGCCACCGCCGTCTCGGTCCGGCCGGTGGTGACCATCCAGACCGCGCCGGTGAGCAGCGTGAGCCCGGCGGTCGCGGCGGCCACCAGGCCCAGCCGCAGCGGAACCCGACCCGACCCCCGTCGGTCCCCGCGACGTCGTCCCGGCCAGCATCGCGCCGGACGCCGGGCCGCGACGTCCTCGACCCAGCCGAAGGCAACCACGGCGCCGGCGGTGAACGCCACCGTGAGCAGCAGGACCGCCGGTCCGGCCAGGGCACCCTCCGGCGCCACGGCCAGCGCGATCAGGATCGCGGCCGGATGCCACAGGTAGATGGTCAGCGCCCGCGCGCTCACCGCGCGAGCCGCCGGGACGACCCGGGGGGACCCGGCGAGCCGGCGCAGCGGCCGCTCGGCAGCACCGATCAGCAGCAGCCAGCCCAGTGCGGCGGCGGCCAGCAGCAGGTAGGACTCGTTGAGCGCCCCCCGGGGCAACGGCACCACGGCCGATGCGGCGACCGTCCCGGCGATGAGGGCCAGCCCGGCCCCGGCTCGCCCGGCGACCATCCGGCCGGCCGCGGCCGCCGGGCGCCGGGCCGCCCAGGCGATACCCAGCACGGCGAACAGGCCGTAACAGAGCAGGTCGCCGACAGCCATCCGGGCCGGACCGACCAATGACGGCAGGCCGAGCAGCGGCCCCAGCTCCATGGCGGCCAGACCGACCACCGCGCCGGCGATCGTCACGCCGATCCGCCGGGCGAACAGCGCCGCCAGCGGCAGAAGGACCAGCAGAGCCAGGTAGTCGGTGAGGTACCACAGGTGACCGGTCAACCAGTCCCGGTCGGTGCCCGTCGCCTGGGGAAGCGGCACCAGCAACGACGGCCACCACGCGCCGTCGGCGCCGAACACGGCGGGCCGCAGCGTGGTCACCGCGACCACGCCGGCCGAGTACACCCAGAAGGGCAGCAGGATCCGGGTCATCCGCCGGGCGAGCGTCCGGATTCCGCCGGCCGATCCGGCGCCGGCCGATCCGGCGCCGGCCGATCCGGCGCCGGCCAGGACCGCGCCGGCCAGGAAGAACATGACGGGCATCGCCGGGAAGATCCAGCTCAGCCAGGGTGCGGCGAACGCGTGCCACAGCACGACGCGGGCCAGGGCCACCGAGCGGAGCGCGTCGATCAGGGGGTCGCGTCCGCCGGCCGGCGACGCCGCGGCAGCGGTCGGGGCGACCGGCACGGCGGGGGTCGGGGGTTCGATCGGCGCAGGCATCCTTTCCATGCTGACCGAACCGGCGCCGTGCCGGGGTCGATCCGCAGTCACCGGAACGTGCGTTGCCTCACGGTCGAGGGCGCCGGTCGGGGTCGACGGCCGGGCGCGCGGGGGTCATCGGAAGGACCGATCGAATCTCCCGGAGCAGCCGGCCGGCGGCCCACGCCATCGCCGCCGCACCGGCCACGCCGATGATCGCCCCGGTGATCGGGAAGGCGTGCGTGGTGACCAGGCCGCCCACCAGGACCGCGGCCGCGGCGACGAAGGCCGCCGCGTAGAGCACCGGAACGAGCAGCGGGAAGCGGCCCGTCGTAATCGTCCTGGCCAGCTCGGGGTCGAGGCGGGCCAGCTCCCGTTCGATCTCGGCCAGCTTCTGTTGATCCTCACGTGACAGTGGCATCGGGGCTCCTTCGTCTCCGGGTCGGTGACTGCAGTGGTGTCATGGTTCGATCAACCCGGCTCGGATCGCGTAGCGGGTCAGTTGCAGACGGTCGTGCAGGCCGAGCTTGTGCAGCACGTTGGCCCGGTGCCGTTCCACCGTCTTCACGCTGATCACGAGCGTGTCGGCGATCGCCCGGGAGGAGTGCCCTTCGGCGATCATCTTCACCACTTCCTCCTCGCGGACGGTGAGGATCCGGTCCGGGATGCGTTCGCCGGCGCGCTCCCGTCGCAGGTAGTCCTGGATGAGCGCGGACATCGCACCGGCGTAGATGAACGGTTCGCCGCGCGCGGCGGCCCGGCAGGCGTGCACCAGGTCCCGGTCGGCGACGGACTTGAGCACGTACCCGCAGGCGCCGACCTTGAGCGACTCGTAGAAGTACTGCTCATTGTCGTACATGGACAGCATGAGCACCCGCACCGGGCTGCCGCGGCGGTCCAGTTCGCGGGCCGCCTGCAGCCCGGTCATCCGGGGCATCGCGATATCCAGAATGGCCAGGTCGACCCCACCCCGGGTCGCGAGATCGACGGCCTGTGCACCGTCACCGGCCTCGGCCACCACCTGCAGGTCGGCCTCACCGTCCAGGATGAGCCGCAGACCTCGCCGGACCAGCGTGTGGTCGTCGGCCAGCAGCACCCGGGTGGCGCCCGTCACGGCGCGCCCCCCGACCACCCGGTGGCGGACGGGGCTGACGGCCCGGACACCGGCCCGGCGAGCTCGACCGGCGCAACCCCGGGGCCCGGGCGGTCGGGCACCCGCAACCGCAGTCGGGTGCCGCCGGCCGGTGCGGGGTCGATGCCGAGGGTCGCGCCGACCAGAATGGCCCGCTCCCGCATGCCGCGGATCCCGGCGCCCTCGGCGGTGCCGCCGGTGGGGGCGCCGATGCCCCGGCCGTCGTCGGTGATGGTCAGTTGCACCCCGTCGGGCTCCGCGATCAGCGTCAGTTCAACGCGGCCGGCCCCGGCGTGCCGGGCGACGTTGGTCAGTCCCTCCTGCGCGATGCGGTAGATCACGAGTTCGGCGTCAGCCGGGAGCGGCGGGAGCGGCTGGTCGATGGCCACGGTGACCCGCGCCTCGCCGGCCCGGGAGAACTCACCGGCCAGGGCGATCAGCGCGCTGCGCAGTCCGAGATCCTCCAGGACGCCCGGGCGCAGCCGACGAGCGACCATTCGTACCTCGTCCAAGCAGGTCCGGATCGTTTCCTGCACGACGTGCAGCTCGTCCTGCAGGTGTTCCGGAGCGCGGTCGACGGTCCGTTTGAGCACCAGCAGCACCGCGGTCAGGCTCTGCCCGATCTCGTCGTGCAGCTCGCGGGCGATGCGCTGGCGTTCGCCTTCCTGGGCGGCGAGCGCGTGCGCGCTGCTGACCCCACGCTCGTGCTCGAGCCGATCCAGCATCCGGTTGAACTCGCGGACGAGGTGGGCGACATCCCGGTCGGCCGGCATCGACAGGCGCTGGCCGGGCCGGAGCAGGTCCACCCGCTCCATCAGTGCCGTCAACCGGTCCAGCGGGCGCAGCGTGGCGCGCACGAGGATCGCGTTCACCGCGACCATCACGATCGCGCCGACGCCCAGCACGGCGACCTCGGTGAGTCGCACCGGGTCGGACACGGTGACCGGCGTGAGCATCAGGACGAGCCCGCCGAGGACGACCACGGCGGCGTTGAAGATCAGCAGCCGTTGATACAGGGTGGTCGATCGGCGCGCCTTCGATTCGAAGGTCTCCTCGACGCCGGCGGGCCGGTCGAGAGTCACGGACATCTACCCAGAGTGACCACACCTTCCCGGCCTGTCCATGGTGGCTGCGCCCCAATTCCGCGCCCAGTTCGGTCCCGCAGCTCCGCGCGGCGCCCGGTGCAGCCCCTGTCGTCGGTCCGGGGCGGGCCCGGAAATGGGTGCTGGACCCGATTGTCCGGGTGCACCGGGCTGGGCAGGCTCGGGGCACGGCCAGCGTTCGGGTGCTGCAACGGTGGAGCATCCGCACGCGGCCGGCCAACTCAGGTGATCGCACGTGGGTCGATCACCGGTCCGATCGGAGGCCTTGTCATGAAAAGAATCATCTGGGCGAACGACGGGACGCCGGCGGCCGACCGGGCCCTCCCGGTGATCCGGAACCTGGTGGCCTCGTCCGGCGCGGGGGTGACGCTGGCGTGCGTGCACCGGGACTGGCACATCGGTCATCACCCGGTGCTCGTCGAGGACCATCGCCCCATCGAGCTGGAGTTGCGGCATCGCGTCGACGGCCTGCGGTCCGACGGAATCGACGCCGAACTGGTGGTGACGACCAACGACGGCGCTCACCCGGCGCAGCTGATCGCCGATCTCGCGGAGGATCAGGATGCGGATCTGATCGTCACCGGCAACCACGGCAAGGGCGCGGTCGCCGGGTTGCTGACCGGCTCCTTCACCACCCACCTGCTCAAGGTTGCCCATCGCCCCGTGCTGGTGGTGCCGTGGCGCCCGCCGGAGCCCGACGAAGGAGTGCCGAACTGAGCGTGGCGTCAGGGTGTCGGGGCGCCGGTCGCCGTCTGGCCGGCCGGCTCGCTGGTGGTGGTCGGTGTCGTCGGCGTGGTGGGGGTGGTCGGTGTCGTCGCGGTGGAGGTCGGCGTGGTCGGTGTCGTCGGGGTGGTCGGCGTGGTCGGGGTGGTCGTGGTTGACGGCGTCGTGGTGGTGGAGGGTGTCGTCGTGGTCGACGGGGCGGTCGTCCGCTCCGTCGTCTTCGTCACCGTGACCTCGGACGGCGGGGCGGAGCTGGTCGCGGACGGGGTCGGGGTCGGCACGTTCGGCGCCGGCGTCTCGGAATTGCGCTGGATCAGGGCGATCACCCCGACCACCGCCAGGGCGGCGATCGCGAGGATCAGCAGCGTGATGGCGAAGGTCTTGCCCGCCGTCGACTTCCGCGGTTCCGGCGGCGGTGGGGTCGGCTGCGGCAGCGTCGCGGTCGCCGGCGTGGCCGGCGCGGCCGGGGGTTGACCCCGGCCGGTCAGGGTCGCCTCGACCTGGGCCGCCGTCGGCCGGCGGACCGGATCCTGGCTGGTCATCGCCCGGAGCAGGGCCGGCCACGAGCCGGGCAGCGTGGCGGGCACCACGGGATCGCGGAGCAGCCGGGCGACCGCGGATTCGACCGCTTGCCCGGGGAACTCGCGGCGGCCGGTCAGGGCCTCCAGCAGCACCAGGCCGAGCGCGTAGACGTCGGTCGGCGGGCCGACCTCGGCGCCGCGGGCCTGCTCCGGGCTGAGGTAGGCAGCCGTGCCGATGACGTCGACCGCGGAGGTCAGGCGCTCGGCCGCCAGCTCGCGGGCGATGCCGAAGTCGCTGAGCTTCACGTCACCCTGCGTGGACATCAGGATGTTCGCCGGCTTGACGTCCCGGTGCACCAGTCCGTGGGCGTGCACGGCGGCGAGGGCGCCGGCGACGGCCGCGCCGATCCGGGCCACGTCGGTCGGGGCCATCCCGGTGGGGGTGATCCGGTTGGCCAGCGTGCCGCCCTGGACCAGCTCCATCACCAGGTAGGTCAGGTCGGAGTCGTCCGCCGCCGGTGGCGCACCGGCCGGCGGTTCGACGCCCAACTTGGCGTCGTACACGGTGACCAGGTTGGGGTGATGCAGCTTGGCCAGCACCTGCATCTCGGTGCGTTGCCGGGCCACCGTGGTCGGGTCGCTCAGACCCCGGTGGAACACCTTGATGGCGACCTGGCGGCCGAGCAGCTCGTCCAGGCCGCGGTAGACCTCGGCGGTCGCGCCCCGGCCGAGCAGCTCCTCCAGCCGGTAGCGGTTGTCGAGTACGATTCCGGGCACGACGCCGGGGGTCGGGTCCGCGGCCGGGTCGTACGGCCGGGTGAACTCGCCCGCGGTCGGGTCGGCGGCCGCGCCGGTGGCGGTGTCGTCGTCGAACCAGTCCTGCGGTGCGCCGTGCTGCGTCGGCGGGCCGTCATCGGGCATCCCGGCCGCCGCATCGGGTCCCGCGCCGTCCCCGTCCTGCGGAGGGTCGATGCGCCGGGTCCGATCGAGCGGCTCCTGGCCACCTGCGGGCTGATCCTGGTCCGGCACGCCGGTCAGCCTATCGGCACCCGGGTGGCCTCAGCCTGTGCAGCGATCGCCATGCGACGGATGTGATCGAATTCGATGATCGGCTTGCGCGGTCGGGTTGGTGTAGGTTAGCCTAACCTTGTTCGACAGGAGCGACGCCCGTCGGATCACACCGGTTCACGTCCCGCGGCGGGGACAGAGCCCAGCTCCCGGTGCGATCCGTCCAGGGGGATCGGTGCACGCGAGAGCACCGCCTGTCGATGGCCGGCGCGAACACCCCCGGGTGGACGCGCCGGCCCTTTTCTCTGCGCCGGTCGTGTCCGGCCCGCGCCGCGGGCAAGAAGAAGCCGGCGGTCCGGTCGACGCGGCTCCGATCAGCCCACGGTCCGCACCTGCAGGCCGGGCAACCCGGCGAAGGCCGCCAGCAGCACCCGGCCGTCGGTCGCCACCGCGGTGACGGGCGCGGTCATCGATTCGGCCGACGGATCCGACAGGGCTCGCCCGACCGACAACCGCACGAGGGCGCCCGTTGCGTCCGCCGCGAACACGCGCTGCCCGTCCGGCGTCAGGCACGCATCCATCCATGTCCCCGGCGCCCGGCCGAGCAGCCGTCCGGTGGCTGCGTCCCAGACCGTCAGTGCACCGGGTTCCACCACCAGCAGCCGGCCGGCCCGGCCGTCGATCCGGACCGGCGGGACCGGCGCCGCCAGGACCAACGGCGTCCCCGCCGAGGCCGGGAGGAGCGCATGCACCGCGGGATCGCGGTGACCCACCACGATGCGGTCCTCGTCGAGGAACACCGCAACGGGGGGCACGTCGTCGCCCGTCCACAGGGTCGCGGACCCGCCGGCCGCCAACCGCCAGCAGCCGGCGGACGGGGCCGATCCAGCCGGGTCCCGGCGCCGCCCGGCCGCGACCGCCACCGATCCGTCCGGCGACCAGGCGTGCGCGGTCTGCAGGTAGCCCGGTGCGGGCCGGGCGAAGGACAGTGGGGTCACCACGCCCGAACCCACGTCGACGGCGTACGGACCCCACAGCACCCGATCGCCCACGATCGCCGGCCGGGCCGGGTTCTGCTCGGCCACCTCGACCGCCCACAACGGAGCCAGCCCACGCCAGGCCCGCAGCCGGGACGCCTGCGCGGCGATCCGGAGTTCGCCGGCCACCGCCAGCACCGATCCCACGCCGCCGGGCAGTTCGGCCCAATCCGTCTCGGTCACGGCGCAGTCACCTTCGATCGATGGACGAATCCGAGCCGGCCGCCGCGATCGACCGCGGCCCAGTCGTGAGTGAACCCGGTGACCTGGAGGGTATCGCCGGCGTGCACCACCTCGAACGGGGCGCCGTGCATGCCGGGCAGGCCGCGGACGTTCAGCGCGGCCGGGATGACGGTGGCCACGTACGGGTGTGGCTCGACCCGCACCTCGTTGCCGTGGCCGGGCCGGACCTGCGCGTTGGCCGCGGGCAGTTCCGGGCCGCCGCCGCCGGCGGGTGCGGTCGCGATCACGCCGAGCGCGGACAGCACCTCGTCCGGCGCGGCGCCGTCGAGTTCGGCGGTGACCGCCGGGGTCAGCTCGGGGCCGGTCGCCGGCCGCAGCACCTGGCCGAGCAGGAACGTGCGCACCTCCGCGGTGCCCGGAATCTGGCGGAGCCAGGCCAGCGCCAGCCGGATCCGTCCCGACGTGGCCGGCGCCGGCCCGCCGAACAGGGCCGCCGCGCCGGCCGCCAGCCGGCCGGCGTCCAGCCGGCTGCCCATCCAGCCCACCGTGGCGGTCGGTGTGCCGTCCAGCCAGCCGACCAGTGGTGCGGCCCGGGCACCGCCCTGTGCGAGCCAGGCCTGATCGATGATGAACCGGCCGTTGCGAAACGCCGCGTTCCCCGGCGCGAGGAACGATGGTTGGACGCCGATCTGCGCGTACAGGTCGCCGGCCAGCGGCTGGCTGTTCACGTCGGCCACCAGGGTGCCCACGGTCCGGCCGTGCCCGTCCTCGGAGTTCCCGACGAGGAAGGGCGGCCCGACCATGTGGGCCAGCATGTTCAGCTTTTCGGCGGGCACCCCCGTGCCCGGCGCCACGCCGGCCAGGGCCACGGTGATGCCAGCGACGATGATCTCGTCGAACCACTCATGACCCGCGGTGACCCCGGTGGCCAGTCGAGTCCGCAACTGGGTCTCGGCGACGGCCGGCCCGGCGGTCGCGGCCAGTTCCACCGCGGCCCGGAACAGACCCTCCGGCTCGTGCCCGGTCGCCACGTAGGTCAGGGCGTTGCCGTACGCGTTCGGGTCGAACGGGTACTGGATCGCCATGTTGCCGGCAGCGTCCATCAGGGAGCTGGAGGCGCCCAGGGCTACGGAGGCGCGGGCGCCCTGGGTGCGGCCCGCGGCGATGCCGTGCGCGGCGGCCGCCTGTTCGGTGGCACCCACCAGGTTGCGGTGCCCGGCCAGGTGACCGCCGATCGCCGCGCCCGGCGTCCCCGCCGGCACCGGGGTCGAACCGACCAGGCAGCCGGCGTAGACGACTCGAGCGGTGGCCGGATCCATGTTCGCCATCAGCGCGTCGAGCAGATCCTCGGTGTCCTTCTTCTGCTTGGCGTTCGCCGGGTCGAGGTTCATCTCGTCGTTCTGCGCGACGTCCACCGACTGCGACTCGCCGTGCCCGGCGATCATCACCTGGCCGATCCGCGGCGTGCCGCCGCCGTCGGGCTGGCCGTAGGTGGCGGCGATGCCCGGGACGGCGGCCGTCAGGTCGGCCACGGTGTCCCGGCCCTCCAGCATCAGGTGCAGGTTCCGCGGATCGGCGACCAGGTCCGCGAACAGTCCCGCACTCTGCTGGAACGCCCCCGCGGCGTCGTGGGACCCGTGCAGGATCAGGTGAACCGGCCGGCGGCGCGACGTGTCGGCGAAGTTGTGCACCAGGTTGGTCAGCATCGCCGGCGGGAATCGGTGCAGGTCGCGGACCCGGCCGAGCAGCGTCGCAAAGGGCGCGATGCCCGGCCCGCGGAGCAGATCCAGCATGTTCTGGAACTCCAGCGGGCGCGCCCCGGGCCCCGGCTCGTAGGTCATCTCGAGGTTGGGGTGGTACGCCGCGAAGTAGGCGGTCAGGGCCGGGATCAGGGCGGCGTTGCCGTGCACGTCCAGCAGCTGCGCCTCGGAGACGCAGGACGCGAGGGTCGCCGCCGGAATGACCGCCTGCAGCGCGGTCATCGTCCGGCCGATAGCGATCCGATCGGCGAGCGGCCGGGCGGCCGGGTCGATCAGCCGGACGGTCTCGCCGGCGTTGCGCCGGCCCCGCCCGTATTCCTCCAGGGCCGGCCAGTCCGCAGCCGCCACCGCGCGCAGATCGGTGAGCTTGACGTCACCCACCCCCGCCTGAATGTGCGGCCCGGCCTGCTCGCGCACCAGCAGGGCATGCAGGTCGGTGCGATCGGCGGCGGTCAGCGAGGGTTCGGCGAACCAGTCGGCCTGGACGCTCAGCGACGAGACGAACTCGCTGAGCGTGGTGCCCGGCGGGTCGAACAGGTCCGCCCGGGTGTGCCGGTGCACCGCGGTGCCGGCGACGGGATGGCGCATGACCAGCATCCCGGTGACGGCGGTGTTGCCGGCGGAGCGCTGCAGCTTGACGAGCCGGTGCACCGGTGCGGGCCGCGCCCGATCGCGGGCGGACGCCCCGGGTCCGGCACCACCAGACCTCCCGGGCTCGTGCTGCTGCGTCGACATCCGGCTCCACCTCGATGACCTCTCCCGATGGTGGACCATCCGGGTTCCGCGAACCGGCGCGGCCGGACCGACCTTCGGGCACCGGACGCTGCCCGATCGTTCATCGGCCCCACACCGGGCCACGCTCGCGGTGAACGGGGCGTGACCTGGGCGCCGGGACCTTCGACTCTGCCGACCGGCCGACGGGCTGCCTAGCGTCACGGCATCGGCACGTGATGTGCCGCCGGAGAAGGGGAGTCACCGTCATGGGCAACGCAGCCGCAGGGGTTCTTCGGGGGGCGGGGCTGCACCCGTGGGAGGCCGAGGCCGACGCGCAGGGCATCTTCGGCCTCGTCGCGGCCGCCATCCTGGCACCGAGCCCGCACAACACGCAGCCGTGGCGGTTCACCACCGGACCCAGCTGGCTGCAGGTGTACGCCGACGATGCCCGGGTGATGCCGGCCGTCGACCCGTACCGGCGCGAACGCACCGTCGCGCTGGGCGCGGCCATCGAGAACGCCGTTGTCGCGGCACCGGCGAAGGGCTTGGCGCCGACCGTGACGCTGCTGCCCGAGGGCCCCGGGTCCGACCTGATGGCGCGCATCGAGGTGCGCCCGGCGCACGTCGAGCTGACCCCGCTGGCCCGGGCGATCCCGAACCGGCGGACCAACCGCGGCCCCTACCGTCCCGACCCGGTCGCCCCGGAACTGCTCGCCGAACTGAGCGATGCCGGGGATCTGGCGGCCACGGTGCGGTGGGTGGTCCGGGCCGGCGCCCGGGAGGCGCTCGGCGATCTGCTCGTCGACGCGGCGCAGGCGATCGCCGACGACGACGCGATGTCCCGCGACGGCTATTCCTGGTTCCGGCCGACCGAGGCCGCCGTCAACGCCCACCGGGACGGGCTCACCCTTGATGGTCAGGGTCTGGCCGCGCCGGTGCGGGCCGCCGCCAAGCTGGTCCCGTCGCTGGCCTCCCGGTCCATGGCCGACGCCGCGTGGGTGAAGCACACCAGGAACGTGCACACCAGGACCGCGGCCGCCTACGGCGTGGTACTGGTCGAGGATCCCACCGCCCGGGCCGACCAGCTGGCCGGCGGCCGGCTCGCCCAGCGGGTGCACCTGAGGGCGACGACCATGGAACTGGCCCTGCAGCACATGAACCAGATCACCGAACGGATCGACCGGGATCGGGCGGCCGGGCATCCCGGTGGCATCGGCGTCCGGCTGGCCCAGATCCTGGGCGACGACGCCGCTCACGTGCTGTGCGTGTTCCGGGTGGGCTGGCCGGCCCGCCCCGGAAAGGCGTCACCGCGCCGGGCCGCGCACCAGGTGGTCACCCACGACGCCTGAGCGGCGGGGCTGAGACCGGTCCGGCGCGCCCCACCGGCTCGTCGGCCCCGGCGCCGCCGCAGTCGCCTGGTGCCCTGTCCGGCCCTCTCCGGTCCGGCCCGCGGCCGGCTCGGGGATGATCGGCGGCATGCCCGTCTTCGCCGAGCCGTCCACCCTGCCGTTCCAGCTGCCGCCGTTCGCCGAGATCGGCGTCGAAGACTTCGAGCCGGCGTTCGACGCCGCGATGGTTGACCATCTGGCCCAGGTCCGGGCCATCGCCGACCGGACCGATCCGGCGTCGTTCGACAACACGATCGTCGCGCTGGAGCGCGCCGGCGTCCCGCTCAACCGGGTGTCCGGCACGTTCTTCAACCTCACCATCAGCCTGTCGACCGAGGCCCTGCGCGCGGTGGAGGCCAGGGTGGTGCCGGCGTTGACCGCCCACCACGACCGGATCCGGCTCGACCCCGCCCTGTTCGCCCGGATCGATGCGATCCACCGGGCCGAAGCCGCCGCGCCCACGCTGGCCGGCGAGGACGCGCAACTGCTCAAGCGGTACCACCTGGACTTCGTGCTGGCCGGCGCCGGGCTCGACGCCGACGGTCGGCGGGAGCTGGCCGAACTCAACGAGCAGCTGGCGACGCTGACCACCACCTTCGGGCAGAACCTGCTGGCGGCGACCGAAGCCGCGGCCGTGGTGATCGAGGACGTCGCCGAGCTCGACGGGCTCTCCGCGGATGCGATCGGCGCCGCGGCGGCGGCCGCCACCGACCGCGGGCTGGACGGCCGGTTCGTCATCACCCTGGTGCTGCCGACCGGGCAGCCGCTGCTGAAGGTGCTGCGCAACCGCGACGTCCGGCGCCGGCTGTTCCAGGCCTCGCTGCACCGGGCCGATGGCGGCGAGCACGACAACCGGCCGGTGCTGCTGGACATCGTCCGGCTGCGGGCCCGGCGGGCCCGCCTGCTGGGCTTTCCCACCCACGCGGACGCGACGGTGGCCGACCAGACGGTCGGCTCGCTGGCCGCGATGGACGCGTTCCTGGGCCGGCTGGTCGGGCCGGCCGTGGCCAACGCCCGCGCCGAGGCGGAGCAGCTCGCGGTCGCGGCCGCCGCCGACGGCGTCACCGAGCTCGAACCCTGGGACTGGGCGTACTACAGCGACCGGATCTACCGGGACCGGTACGAGGTCGACACCGCGGAGCTGCGCCCCTACTTTCAGCTCGACCGGGTGCTGACCGACGGGGTGTTCGCCGCCGCCCGCGGGTTGTACGGGATCGAGCTGGTGCCCCGGCCCGACCTGACCGGCTACCACCCGGACGTGCGGATCTGGGAGGTCCGCGACGCCTCCGGCCAGCCGATCGGGCTGTTCCTGGGCGACTACTTCGCCCGTGAGGGCAAGCGCGGCGGCGCCTGGATGAGCTCGTTCGTCGACCAGAACCACCTGCACGGCACCCGGCCGGTGATCGTCAACGTGCTCAACATCCCGCGCCCGGCGGCGGGGGAGCCGGCCCTGGTCACCCTGGACGAGCTGCGCACCCTGTTCCACGAGTTCGGGCACGCGCTGCACGGGCTGTTCTCCGACGTGCGGTACCCGCGCTTCTCCGGGACCAGCGTGCCGCGGGACTTCGTGGAGTACCCCAGCCAGGTCAACGAGATGTGGGTCTTTTGGCCTTCGCTGCTGGCCGACTACGCCCGGCACGTGCAGACCGGTGAGGCGTTGCCGGTCGAGACGGTCGAGAAGATCCAGGCCGCGCAGCTGTGGGGCGAGGGGTTCGGCACGGTCGAGTATCTGGGCGCCACGCTGCTGGACCAGGCCTGGCACCGGCTCGCCCCGGATGCCGTGCCCGACGACGTCGGCGCGTTCGAGGCGGCGGCGCTGGCCGCGGCCGGTATCGACCTGGCCCTGGTGCCGCCGCGGTACCGCAGCACCTATTTCCAGCACATCTTCGACGGCGGGTACTCGGCCGGCTACTACTCCTACATCTGGTCCGAGGTGCTGGACGCCGACACCGTCGACATGGTCACCGAGAACGGTGGCCTGACCCGGGCCAACGGTGACCACCTCCGCGCGACGCTGCTGTCCGTCGGCGGGTCGGTCGAGGCGCTGGAAGCGTTCCGGAACCTGCGCGGCCGGGACGCCGAGATCGAGCCGCTGCTGCGCCGGCGCGGGCTCGTCCCCTCCGGCTGACCCGCGCCCCGCCAATCGGTCCGGCGGCCCCCTCATCCGCGTCGACTCGCCAGATGTGCGGCTTCCGGGGGCGGTGAATTCAACCGGTCAACGCAACGGCTTCTTCTGTTGGGTTGGACAGTAGCCGGTCTAGCGCTTCGGCCGGGGTTGCCCAGTTGAGGCGCTTACGGGGCCGGTTGTTCAGCTCGGCAGCGACGCGGTCGAGGTAGCCC
>JBGALY010000060.1:0-20968 GCA_044223435.1 Nakamurella sp. | reverse complement strand
GTGGTCGAGCCTGTAGCCGCCTCGGTGCCGGCGGTCGTCGAACCGGTGGCCGAGGCCCTGGAACCAATCGTCGAGCCCGTGATCGCGGCCGCGCAGCCGGTCGTCCAACCCGTTGCCGGCACCGTGCGACCCGTGACCGAGGCGTCGGAACCTGTGCTCGAGCTGGTTCGGCCGGTCATCCCACCCCTTGGCGGGACGGCCTCGACCGAACGATCCGACACCGCCCTCCGGCCGGCCGCGCCGCCCGTGGCCGGCAACCCCCGGGCCGACGCCCATTCGCCTGACCCGATTCCAACCGCACCGGTCGACACCGTGTCGACCCGCAGGTTGGCACCGTTGGCGTCGAGCGGGGTCGGTGCTTCCGTTCGGACGGCGCCGGCTTCCGCCTCGGCCGGCCCCGGGCGCGGGGCGGCCGGATCGGCCGGCCCGCACCTCCCTGATCCCTGGGCGCCTGATCCCTGGGCGCCTGATCCCTGGTCGCCTGATCCCTGGTCGCCCCCCGCCATCGTCGCGGGTGGGCCGGGCTGCGGCGCGAACTCCACCGGCGGTGCGGGCGGCGGAACCAGCGGCGCCGCCTGGGCGCTGCCCTCCGCCCGACCGTCGGCATTCCTCCCGGCCGGTGACCCGGCGGCCGGCGGTAGCTCGGTGGGTCCCTGCCACCGCCCCCACGACCCGGCGAGCTCG
Organism: Nakamurella sp.; assembly: GCA_044223435.1. Lineage (GTDB taxonomy): Bacteria > Actinomycetota > Actinomycetes > Mycobacteriales > Nakamurellaceae > Nakamurella. Next base: position 20,284 of record JBGALY010000060.1, on the reverse strand, counting down.
CCCGACTGAGCTGTCCCCCTTTGCGCGACCCGGCCGCCGGCCGGTAATCGCGCCGTTCCCCATTTCACGCCGACGGCTTGTGCGCCGTCACGGTGAATTCTGTGGCGCCCGAAAAAGGGCGCGCCAGGCATGTGAACGCGATTCTTTCGAAAGTGGGATGAAATGAACTATTGGCTGAAGCGGGGGCTCGTCGTTGCGGCCCTCGGAGCGGGAACACTGCTGGGCGGGGCCGCGATGGCCTCGGCCGGGGAAGCGCCGGACGACGGCGGCCTGGTGTCCGCACCCGTCCACGTCACCGACCTGACGGTGGACGTCCTGAGCAGCCCGGGCGCTGACGGGCCGGGCGCCGCCGACGACCGGCCGGCGGCCGCGACACTGGTGTCGGTCCCGGTGCAGGTCTCCGGGGTCGATGTCGATGTCCTCGACGCCCAAGGCTCCGGCCGGCCGGATCAGCCGGCGGATCGACACTGATCGACGCACCCATCACCGCCTGCGGCGTCGGCGCCGGAATCCTCGGCGACACCAGCAGCGACTGCCGCACCACCGCCGACCCGACCGGCCCGGGCGGCACCGGACCGGAAACCGGCATCCCGCTGCTCACCGTGCCGGTCACGGCCTGCGGCATCGGCGTTGGACTGATCGGTGACACCGATGCGGTTTGCCATGGCCCGGGCAACCCCGGCACCCCGAGCGACCCAGGCGATCCGGATGTTCCCGCCGATCCCGGCACTCCGGGTGCGCGGCTGAGCACACCCAGGCCCGACCGCCGGGCGGAGCCCCACAAGCAGGTGCCGACCAACCGGAACCTGCGTGTGGCTCGCGTCGCGGCGTGCGATTCGTCGGCTACCAGCGCGACACCGGCGAGCGCACGTTGTCGGTGGCGGGAGCTGAATGCCGCCGCCAGTTCGGCCGTGCGGGGCCCGGCCATGCTGCCGGCCGCCGGTGAGCGGCGGCGTCGGACCCCGCGCCAGCCGGCCCCCCTGTGTCATCGGCCGGGCGCTCGCACCCCCAACCACTCGTCCAGTCCGTCGTCCAGCCGCGACCAGTCCGGACCGGAGTCGAGTTCCGCGTCGGTGAGCAGGATGTCGGTGAACGCCCGGCGCCGCTCGGCTGCGCCGCCACCGATCCCGGTGATCACCATCCGGGTGGTCAGTGGCCGGGCGGCTCGACCGGCGTCGCCGATCGACAGGTGTCCCCCGGTGCCGTCGAGCACGCCGAGCCGGTCCGGCCGGGTGGGCAGCCGGAACCGGCCGCGAGTCCGGACCCGCCCGCCGGCCAGGTCGGGCAGCAGGTGCCGGAACCGTTCCGGGTGGACCGGCCGCTCGCTGATCAGGTCGAGGGTCCAGACACCGTGCGCGTCCGGGGTGGCCGACCGGGACAGCCAATACGGGTCGATGCGGGAGGCGGCGTTCCCGGCGCAGTGGCGGGCCGCGAACAGTTCTCGCGGGTTGCTGTCGAACAGGTCTCGCCGGCCGCTGCGCCGCCCGCGCAGGTGATCGGTCAACGTGCGCCCGATGGGGTCGGTGCCGGTGGTCAGCACGATGTCGGCATGTGCGAGCTGGGCGGCCAGCACCTCCCCGACGGCCCGGGCGTCGTCCGCGGTCAGCCCGAGATCGCGATCGGCCAGCCGGTCCCCGCCCATCAGATCGGGCTCGATCCGGTCGATGTCGATGGCGCAGGCCACGGTCGCCAGGTCGATGCGGAGCCGGCGGGCCACGGCCGGATCGGACAGCGGTCGGGCCGCCGACGCCGTCGCCGCCGACACCGGCAGGGCCAGCACGATCCGTTGCCACCGCCCCAGCTCGACCATCGCCTCCATCGCCGGCAGAACGTTCTCCCGCTGGACGCAGCCGGGGCAACCGTGCGCAATCGTCTCGGTCACGTCGTCGACCAGCCCGTGCTCGTCACCGACGACCCGGCGGACGGTGCCGGCGGCCGAGTCGAAGTCCTGGCGCACGAACCCGGTCCCCGGCAGGTCGGTGAGCATCGAGAACAGCGCGGCATCCCGCAGCACCGGGTCGACAGTGGCCAGCACGACGACGGGGATCATGAGTCGAACTCCTTGTCCGGGATCAGGTTCGGACCCGCGAGCGGGCCAGCAGGAAGACGAAATAGGGCGCGCCGAGCAACGCGACGGCCAGGCCGGCCGGAATCTGGGCCGGGGCGATCACCCACCGGCCGGCCGCGTCGGCCAGCCCGAGCAGCACCGCGCCCAGCAGCACCGCAACCGGGAGCACCCGGGCGTGCCGGCCGCCCACCAGCGCCCGGGCTGCGTGCGGGGCGACGAGCCCGAGGAAGCCGACGACGCCCACCGCGGCCACGGCGGTGGCGGCCAGCACCGCCGCGAGCACCAGCACGGTCAGCCGGACCGGCTCCAACCGGACGCCGACCAGCCGCGGGGTGTCCTCGTCCAGGGCGAGCAGATCCAGCTCCCGGCGCAGCACGAAGGCCAGCGGTAACCCCACGGCCAGCGCGATCGCCACCGGCAGGATCTGCTCGAAGGTGCGACCGTAGGTGGTGCCGGAGAGCCAGGTGTAGAGCCGCGGGGTGTCCCACGCGTTGGTCCGCAGCAGCAGCAGGGTGGTCAGCGCCGACGCCCCGTACCAGACGCCGATGCCGACCAGCACCAGCCGGTCGGCGTTCAGCCCGCCGCGCCAGGTCAGCCCGTAGACCACTCCGAAAGCCACCAGCGCACCGGCCATTGCCGCCGTCAGGATCGCCGTGTTCGACGATCCCTCGGTGCCGAAGGCGCCGGCCGTCACCACGATGACCGCCCCCAGACCGGCCCCGGCGGTGATGCCCAATAGACCCGGCTCGGCCAGTGGGTTGCGGCTGGTCGCCTGGGTCAGGGTGCCGGCGAGCGCGATCGCGCCGCCGGCGACCATCGCGGCCACCACCCGCGGCGCCCGCTCGTCGAGCGCGAACCGCACGAGCGGGGGCCCCTGCCCGCGCCACCACAGCGCGATGTCGCCGGTCCGCAGCATGGTGTTGCCGACCAGCAGTCCGACCAGCAGGGTGCCGGCGGCCAGCGCCGTGCAGGCGGCCAGCACGATCAGGAAACGCGCGCGGCTGCGCACCCCGACTCCGGCGGGCGGCGGCCGCCGGGCCGGTCCGGCGTCGGACAACCGGCGGGCCAGCAGCACCAGCACCACCGCACCGGCGATGGTCGTGACGACCCCGGTCGGGATCGCGATACCCGCCTCGGCACCGAGCAGGGCCCGCACGAGCACATCGGCCAGGATCACCAGCAGCGCACCGACCAGGCCGGCGGCCGGGATGAGCACGGCGTGCCGGTTCAGGGCCGGCACGAGACGGCCGAGCAGCCGGACGACGACCGGCGCGCACAGCCCGACGAAACCGATCGGTCCGGCCAGGGTGACCGCGGCGGCGGTCAGCACCACGGCGAGCCCGATGCCGACGATCCGGGTGGAGCGCACCGGCACGCCCAGCACCACTGCGGTGTCGTCGCCGAGGGCCATCAGATCGAGCCGGCGGGACAGCAGCAACCCGACCGCCGTGGCGGCCAGGACCACCGGCGCGGCGTGCAGGAAGGCGGTCAGGCCGAGCTGGCTGAGCGACCCCGAACCCCAGGCGAACAGGCTGGTGGTGTTCTGGCTGAACAGAATCAGCAGCGTGGCGGCGGCCGCCTGCAGGGCCAGCGCCACCGCGGAGCCGGCCAGCAGGATCCGGGTGCTGGATGTCCCCGCACCGGACAGGCCGATGACCAGCACCGCGGCGACCAGTCCGCCGGCGAACGCCACCGCGCCGGATGCCCACAGCGGAATGGACAGCCCGAACGCGGCCACCGCGACGACGGCCAGGTACGAACCGGCAGTGACCGCCAGGGTGTCCGGCGACGCCAGCGAGTTACGGGTCAGCGACTGCAGCAGCGCCCCGGCGACGCCCAGCGCGACGCCCACCGCGACGCCGGCGGCCAGCCGGGGCAGCCGGGAGCCGATGAGGATCTCCCGGGTCACCTCCGCCGGTCCGTCCGCGGCCGCGCCGAGGAGCGCCGAGAGCTCGCCGAGGCCGACCCCGGAGGTGCCCTGGGTCAGGTGGGCGCCCGCCGCCAGCAGCAGCACGCCGGCCAGCCCGGCCAGCACCGCCACGGAGCCGAGAACGCCGGCCCGCCCGACTTTCTCGATCGGCGTCGGCGCTGACGACCCGGCCGGCTGGGCGGGCTCCGACGGGGCCGGCCGGTCGCGGGTGGCGACCGGCCGGGTCGCGGGATCGGACACGGCGGGCAGGCTCAGCCGGTCAGCTGGGCGACGTACGCGTCCAGCACCTGCTGGGCCGATCGGGGGCCGCCGAAGGTCCAGATCCCGGGCGGGAAGGCGTACGCGTGCCGGTCGGCGACGGCGGGCAGCGACGTCCAGATCGGGTTCTTGGCCAGCTCGCCCATCACGTCGCTGTCCGGATCCTCGGTGCCGGTATAGAACAGCAGTCCGTCACCGACCGCCGTCATCCCCTCGATGTCGGTCTGGCCGAGCCCGTAGGCCGGGTCGACCTCGCCGGTCCAGGCATTGGTGAGACCGAGTTCCTCGCCCAGCTCCCCGACCAGCGAACCCTGCCCGAACGGCCGGATGGAGACGTTGCCGCCCTGCACCCAGCCGTCGAAGTAGACGAACTTCTGCCCCGCCGCGTCGGTGCCGGCGACGGCCCGCTTCGCCCCGGTCAGCGCCTCGGTGAACTCGTCGACGACCACCTGCGCGCGTTCCTGCCGGCCGGTCGCCGCCGCGATCAGGTTGAACGTGTTCTTCAGCTGGCCGATCGGGTCCGCGGTGTCCGCCCCCTTGGTGGCCAGCACCGGCACCCCGTACGTGGCCAGCTGCCCGATGATCTCGTCCTGCGCGGTGTACGCCTCGATGATCACCAGGTCGGGATCGGTCGCGAACAGCGCGTCCAGGTTGGGTTCACCCCGCGTTCCGACGTCGGCGACACCGGCGGGCAGGGCCTCTGCGGTGTCCCACAGGGTGTAGCCCGTGACGTCGGCGACCGCGACCGGGTCCACGCACAGGCTCAGCACGTCCTCCACCTGTTGCCATTCCAGCACGGCGACGCGCTGCGCCGGCCCGGCCAGCTCGACGGTCCGCCCGAAGGCATCGGTCAGCGTCACCGGTCCGGTCGCGGTGGTCGTGGTGTCGGTGGCGCAGTCCGTCCGCCCGGCCGCGGATTCCTGGGCGGCCAGGGATTCCGACCCCGACACGGTCGCCTGGGCCGTCGACGAGCTGGCCGGGCCGCCGGACGCGGCCGGCGGGGTGGTGCCGCACGCGGCCAGCGCGACCAGCAACGCCGAGCCGAGAATGGTTGCGGTGGTGCGGGTTCTCATTGGTTCCTCTCGTCGGGACGACGGCCCGCGGTGGTGCGGGCCCGGTGATGACGCAGGTGATGCCGGCCCTGCGGTTCGACCCGCAGCCGGCCGGTGCCCGGATCGACGGCGACCGCGACCGGCAGTCCGTAGACCTCGGTGAGGTGCTCGCCGGTGAGGACGTCGGCGGGCGCACCGGACGCCCGGATCTGCCCGTCGCCCAGCAGCACGATCCGGTCGGCCACGGCAGCCGCCTGGTTCAGATCGTGCAGGACGACCCCCACCGCGCAACGGTGCTCCTCGGCCAGATCGCGGATCAGGTCCAGGGTCTCGACCTGATAGCGCAGGTCGAGATGGTTCGTCGGCTCGTCGAACAGCAGCACATCGGCCTGCTGGGCCAGGCACGTCGCCAGCCAGACCCGTTGCAGTTCACCGCCGGAGAGCTGGTCCACCGCCCGGCCCGCCATCGCCGTCAGGCCGGTCAGCCGCAGGGCCCGGTCGATCGCGGCCCGATCGGCGTCGCGGAGCGGGGCGAACCGCTTGCGATGCGGGTGCCGGCCGAACGCGACCACATCCTGGACGGCCAGCCCGGACGGGTGCGGACGGGACTGCGACAGCAGGGTCACCTGGGTCGCGAACTCGCGGGCGGACAGCATGGCCGCGTCCCGGCTGACCCCGTCCGCGGCCAGCTCGACCCGGCCGGCGCCGATCCGATGCAGCCGGGCCAGCGAGCGCAGGAGCGTCGACTTGCCACTGCCGTTCGGGCCGACCAACGCGGTCACCAGGCCCGGTTCGAGCCGGACCGAGACGCCGTGCACCACCTCGGTGCGCTCGTAGGCGAGCACCAGGTCGGTGGCGGTCAAGCGAATCGCTGGCACTCGGTGAGCCTAACCTAAGATAGGTAAGGCTTAGTACATTGTCCCGTCGTGCGGAACGCCCCTCAGCGCGTCGCGGTCTCGGGGAACAGCGTCCGCAGCAGATCGGCCAGGGTCACCACGCCCACGTAGGCCCCGTCCTCGTCATGGACGACGGCGAGATGGGCGCGATCTCGCCGCATGGCGTCCAACGCGTGGGCGAACGGGGTGCTCGCGGCCAGGTCGAAGGCGGGCCGGACGAACCGGCCGATCGGCGCGCCGGCGTCGGCGATGAGGGTGTCCCGCACGTGCACGATGCCGGTGACGTCCGGGCCGTCGCCGACGAGGATTCGCAGATGTCCCGAGTCCCGGGCGGCCCGCTGCACGTCCTGCACGGTGGAATACGGAAACACCTGGGTGGGGCGGACGTCGGGGCGGACCAGCGCGCCGATGGTCAGGTTCGGCAGGTCGAGCGCGGTCGCCAGCCGCCGTGAGTAGTCCACCCCGATCGTGCCGGCGTCGGCGGAGTGCTCGACGAGTTGGCGCAGCGTCTGCGGGTTCTGCCCGCTGGCCAGTTCCTCGACGGGCTGCACGCCGACCAACCGCACGCAGGCGTTGGCCAACGAGTTCAACGCGGTCAGCATCGGCCGGAAAACCGCCATGAACGCCCGCATCGGCAGGGCCAGCAGGATCGCCGACCGCTCCGGATGGGCGATCGCCCACGACTTGGGGGCCATCTCGCCGATGACCAGATGAAGGAAGGTGACGATCAGCAGGGACAGCACGAAGGCGGCCGCGTCCGCGAGCCAGACCGGCAGGCTCATGGACGTCAGCGGGCGGGTCAGCAGGTCCTGCACGGCCGGTTTGGTGACCGCCCCCAGGGCCAGCGTGCACGCGGTGATGCCCAACTGCGACCCCGCAAGGACGACGGTCAACTCGGCCGAACTCCGCACCGCCGCCCGGGCGGACCGGCTGTGCACAGCGGCGTCCGCCAATCGATGCCGCTTGGCCGCCAGCAGCGCGAACTCGACGGCGACGAAGAATGCGCTGAGCGCGATCAGCACGATGGTCGCGACGATCGCCCACCAGCTCCCGGACATCAGCCATCCCCCCGCGCCGCGTCGGTGACCGTCAAAGTGATCCGGGACGGTACGTGCCGGGCGATCTGATCCACGGTGAGCCACAGCGTCGTCGACACCGGGCGCTCCGATCCGTCCGATGTGGCCGGATCGGACGGCAGCGGCACCTCGATCCGGTGGCCGACCCGGGGGAAGCCTCCGCAGCGGGCGATGGCCAGCCCGGCGAGCGTTTCGTAGTCGCCCGCCGGCATCGGCCGGCCGATCAACCGTTGCACCTCGTCCACCGGCAGGTCACCGGGCAACGCCCAGCCGTCCCGTGACGGATCCGCGACGAGCACGGGTGGCCCGGTGGGGTCGTGCTCGTCGGCGATCTCGCCCACCAGCTCCTCGGCGAGGTCCTCGACGGTGAGGACCCCGACGAATCCGCCGTACTCGTCGAGCACGCAGGCGAGCTGGTTTCCCGAACCGACCAGTCCGGCGAGCGCGCGGGGCAGGTTGAGCACTGCGGGGACGAACAGCGGGGGACGCATCAGATCGCCTGCGGTCCGCGGTCCGTCGACGCGATCCGCCAGATCCAGGACGTCCGGCAGATGCACCACGCCGACGACGTCATCCGCGTCGTCGAGTACCGGGTAACGGGAGTGCCCGGCGCTCATCATCTCTCGCACTCGCGACAGCTCAGCGTCGGGACGTACCACACCCACCCGGGCGCGCGGGATCATCGCGTGCTCCACCGTCCGGTTCGGGAAATCGATCACCCGGTCGAGCAGGATGGACAGATCCCTCGGCAGATCACCACTGTCCCGGGAGGCGGCAACGATGTGCGCCAGGTCGCGGAGCGTGGCGGAGTGCTCGACGTCGTGCACCGGTTCGATGCGCAGCAGCCGGAGCAACAGGTTCGACGATTTGTCGAAAATGCCGATGAGCCAGCCGAAGACGGTCAGGTAGATGCCGGTCGACCGGGCCAGTGCCGTTGCGACCGGCTCCGGCCGCGCGATCGCCAGGTTCTTCGGGAACAGCTCGCCCAGCAGCATCTGGACGAAGGTGGACAGGGCCAGCGCGACCACGGTACCGATGGTGATGCCGACGGCGGCCGGCACGGCGATTCCACCCAACGCCGTCCCGACCGCCGCTCCGATCAGCGGCTCCGCCACGTAGCCGACGAGCAGGCCGGTGACGGTGATGCCCAGTTGCGCGCCGGAGAGCATGAACGAGGTGCGCCGGGTGATGGACAACGCTCGCCTCGCGCCGGCGTCGCCGGCGGCCGCCGCGGCCCTGAGCCGGGCGCGGTCCACGGACATGTAGGCGAACTCCTGCGCCACGAAATAGGCGGTCGCGGCGGTGATGAGCAGCACGACGAGGACGCCGAGCAGCAGGGAAAGGGGCCAGATCATCGGGCCGATCCCGGTAGCACCGTGCAAGGCGTGGAGGAAGGCGTGGAGTGGTGACTGCCGGGCTCGAGCCCGGCGCCGGGTCTGTCGGTGGGAACGCTCATGTCACTTTCGGTCGTCGGTGGATGGCGCACGGTGAACGCCTAACGCGGTCGCGGAGTTCCCGACCCTGTTCCCACTTCAACGTATAGCGCACCCGGGGGCTTGCGGCAAGACCCCGGTGCGGGCGCAGAATCGCGGACCGAGGCCGGCGCGCGGGGACGACCGGCCCCTGGTGAAGCGGAGTACAGACATGCCGATCGACGTGACGTCCGATGCGAAGGCCCTGACCGGCAACGTGTTCGATCTCCCCGACCGGCTCGCCGGCAAGGCCGACCGGACATCGATCGCGGACGACGTCACCCATTTCGCCGCCGTCGCGGCGACCCTGGAGCGGTCGATCGCCGAGCTGTCCGAACGGTTGGCCGCCGCCCGCCAGGAGCGTGGCGGATCCGGGCAGGTGGCGATGGAGCGGGACCAGGAAATCCATCGGCTGACCGCCCGCCGGCGCACCCTGCGCCGCTACGGCCTGGACCTGTGCCTGGGCCGGATGGTGCCCGCGGACGGTGCCGAGCCGGTCTACGTCGGGCGGCTCGGCCTGCGGGACAACGCGGGTCGATCGCTGCTGGTCGACTGGCGGTCACCCGCCGCGGAACCGTTCTTCGGCGCCACCCACGCCAACCCGATGGGTCTGGCCAGCCGCCGCCGGTACCGCTGGACCCGCGGCCGGATCACCGACTACTGGGACGAGGTGTTCGACCCCGACCGGCTGGACGGCCAGGCAGCGCTCGACGACCAGTCCGCATTCATCGCCAGTCTCGGCGGAACCCGATCCGACCGGATGCGGGACGTGCTGGGCACCATCCAGGCCGATCAGGACGCCATCATCCGGGCCGGTTCGAACGGCGCCCTGGTCGTCGACGGTGGTCCCGGCACGGGCAAGACGGTGGTCGCGCTGCACCGCTGCGCCTACCTGCTGTACGCGGATCCGCGGCTGGGCCACCGGCGAGGTGGGCTGCTGTTCGTCGGACCGCACCAGCCGTACCTCTCGTACGTGTCCGACGTGCTGCCCAGCCTGGGTGAGGAGGGGGTGCAGACCTGCACGCTGCGCGACCTGGTCGCCGAAGGGCCAGGTGCCGGGCTCGAGCGGGATGCCGAGGTGGCGCGGCTCAAGTCGACCGCCGACATGGTCGCGGCGATCGAGACGGCCGTCCGATTCTACGAGGAACCCCCGACGGAGGATCTGACGGTGTCGACGCCGTGGTCCGAACTGCACCTGACCGCCGCGGATTGGGCCGAGGGCTACGACGCCGTCGAACCCGGCACCCCGCACAACCAGGCGCGGGAGACGATCCGGGACGCGCTGGTCGCGATCCTGCTGGACCAGGACGGCGGGTCGGCACCGGCCGCGCCGCTGCGCGAGTCCTTGCGACGCAACCGCGATCTCACCGCCGCGCTGAACAAAGCGTGGCCCCTGATCGAGGCCGCCGACCTCGTCTCCGACCTGTGGTCGGTCCCCGCGTACCTGCGGCTGTGCGCGCCCTGGTTGGGTTCGCAGCAGGTCCGGTCCCTGCAGCGGACCGACCCGCACGCCTGGACCGTGTCCGATCTGCCGCTGCTGGACGCGGCCCGGCGCCGGCTCGGCGACCCGGCCTCGGCCGGGCGGGCCCGCCGTCGGGAGGCGGCCATCGCCGCCCGGAACGAGGAGATGGCCCGAGTGGTCGACCATCTCATCGAGACCGACGACTCCGAGATGGCCGTCATGTCGATGCTGCGGGGGCAGGACTTCCGCGAGGCCCTGGTCGACGAGGACGCTGTGCCCGGCGGCGACCCCGATGGGCTGACCCGCATGTATGCCCACGTCGTGGTGGACGAGGCGCAGGAACTGACTGACGCGCAGTGGCAGATGCTGCTGGCCCGCTGCCCGTCCCGTAGCTTCACCATCGTGGGCGACCGGGCCCAGGCCCGGCACGGCTTCACCGAATCGTGGTCGGACCGGCTCGACCGGATCGGCCTCGCCCGGCACCGGGTGGCGTCGCTGACGATCAACTACCGGACGCCGGCGGAGGTGATGGAACGGGCCGAGCCGGTGATCCGGGCCGCCATCCCGGACGCGAACGTCCCGACGTCCGTGCGCCGCACCGGCCGCCCGGTCCGGTACGGGAACGCCGCCGAACGGTCGGCCGTGCTGGACACCTGGCTGACCGAGAATCCCGACGGGATCGCCTGCGTCATCGGCGATCCCTCATTCACCGCGACGTCGCGGGTGCGTTCCCTGAGCCCCGAGCTGGCCAAGGGGCTGGAGTTCGATCTGGTCGTGCTGGTCGATCCGGACTCCTTCGGCAGCGGGTTGCCCGGCTCCATCGAGGGTGCCGTCGATCGGTACGTCGCCATGACCCGGGCCACCCAGCAGCTGGTCGTGCTGCTTCGGTCGCCCGACGGGCCCGGGTGAACCGCCGCTGCGCACCCCCGACGGATACGCAACGACGGTTCACCGGTCGGTGGCCGATCCGGTGGCCACCGGATCGGCCCGCAGCGCGGTGCCGATCAGCTCCTGCGGGTGCAGCCCGCGCAGGTCCGAGATCCCCGCGGCGGCCTGCAATTCGGCGATCTGCCGGCGCAGTTCGGCGATCTCCGGGCCGACCTGACCCCACGTGTCCGCCTGTGCGCCGGCCACCAGCGCGCGGAGCTTGCGCAGGGCGCCCGCTGTGCCGGCGACCGCGGTCGGGATCCGCTCCGGCCCGAGCACGAACATGCCGACGAGCAGGATGATGCCGATCTGACCCCAGGACAGCCCGAACATGGCTGCGTTCTCCTTTGCGCTGGTGAGGTGGTGGTTGAACGGTCAGACCGAGCTGCCGGTCGCCAGCGGTGCGGCCTCGCCGTCCGCCAGTTCCGGCCCGACCCGGCGCCGTGCGGCGCGGCGATCGTGCACCCGAGTGACCTGCACCGCCACTTCGTACAGCAGGACCAGGGAGGCGGCCAGGGCCGTCATGGTGATCGGGTCGTTGCCGGGCACGATCAGGCCGGCGAAGACGACCAGCCCGAAAATCGCGTACCGCCTCGACCGGGCGAGCTTCTCGCCGGTCAGCACGCCCGCCGCGTTGAGCAAGATCAGCAGGAGCGGCAGCTCGAAGGACACGCCGAAAATGATCAGCATCGCGATCAGGAACGAGAAGTAGCTCTCCGGCGAGAGCGCCGTGATGGTGGTTCCGCCACCGAACCCGAGCAGGACGGACAACCCCTCGCGGATGACGAGGTAGGCCAGCGCCGCCCCCGCGGTGAACAGCAGCCCACCGGTCGCACCGAAGACGATGGCGTACCGGCGTTCCCGGGAGTGCAGCCCGGGGGTGACGAACGCCCACAGTTGGTGCAGCCAGACGGGCGCGGACAGCACGCTGCCGGCGATGAGCGCGGACTTGAGCTGCAGGTCGACGGCCGAGAACGGACCGGTGGCCAGCAGCTGGCAGGTGCTGTCATCGCCGAAGGACACCCGACTCTCGGCGGGGACCGCGCAGTAGGGACCGGTCAGGATGTCACCCAGGCTGGGCAGTCCGACCGCGGGAATACCGTGGGCGAACCAGACGAACCCGACGGCGGAGCCGGCCACCACCGCCAGGGTGGCCATGAACAGCCGGCGGCGCAGTTCGCGGAGATGGTCGAGCAGGGCCATGGAGCCGTCCGCCGGCGGTTTCGGGCGACGGCGGCGTCCGGGGAACCGGATCCGGACGGAACGCGCGAGCCGCATGTCAGCTGGGGGTGGCCGGCACCGGCGCCGCCGGGCGCGGGGGCACGGTCGCGGACGGGGCCGCGGTGGCCGCCTCGCCGGTGCCGGCCACTGCGGATGCCGTCGTCGTCGCTGCGTCGTCCTCGTGCATGGCCGACACTTCGGACTTCAGGATGCGCAGTGAGCGACCGACTCCGCGGGCCGCGTCGGGGAGCTTCTTGGCGCCGAACAGCAGGATGAACGCGCCACCGATGACCAGCCAGTGCCACCAGGACAATCCGCCCATGACGATCTACCTCCAGAACTGGGGGCCGCCCGTCGACGGGCGGCCAGGGATGAGTGCGGACGAACAGGAATGCCCGGCGCCCGGGGACGCCGGTGGCGCGGTCAGCCGCCGGAACCCGGCGACCCCGTCGGCGGGGTGCCGCCCATGCCGCCGGACGGCGGTGTGCCACCACCTCCCGGACCCCCCGCGCCGCCGCCACCGCCCGGGGACGCGCTCATGGTCTGCGCGGTCGTCGGGTCGACCCCGACGTTCAGCGTGACCAGGAATCCGTTCGTGACATCACCGGTGACGGTCGCCAGTTGGTTGGCCCCGCCGGTGTCGCCGAAGACGTTGTCCTGGTCGATACTGGTGAACTGGGCGAAGTTCTGCACCGACTTCTCGTAACCGGTCGTGGCGTACACCAGGTTGTTGATTTCGGTGGGGAAGGCGAGTTGCGAGGTCGAGACGCTCAGGTCGTGGTCGGTGATACTGGCCGCGTCGGGGTACACCTCGAAATGCACGTGGGGCCATCGGCCGGCATAACAGGCTGGGTAGATGCTGGTGTACTCCACGACGCCGTTCGCGTCGGCGACCTGCACGCCGCGCAGGTAGTTCTCGTTCTCCACGCCGGTGGAGTACATGGAGTAGTTGCCGTCCCGGTCGCAATGCCAGACGTAGACGGCGGCGCCGGAGTACGGAACCTGCTGGCCGCCCTCGATGTTGTACAGGTTCAGCCGCAGGGTCATCGGCACGCCCTCGGCGGTGGTGGTGGAAGTGCCGAAGCTGGAACGGATGTCGCTCCGGATGATACCGCTCTCGGTCAGCACGTCCGGACCGTTCGTGCCGTCGCCCGGGTAGGGACCGTTGGTCTCGTCCGGGATCTCGGTCAGCGGGCCGGCGGCTGCGGCACTGCTCGTCGAGGAACCGGCGGACGATGCGGCGCTCGACGAGGCCGATGACCCCGACGACGATGATGCCGTACCCGAGGTCGAGGACCCCGACGCGGTCGAATTGACGCCGCAGGCGGCCAGGCCCACCGTGGCGGCGCCGAGACCGAAAGCCATCAGTATCCGGCGCCGGCTGAGCAGGGTGCTGACGTCGAAGGACAACCCTTGGTCGACCAGCTCCTCGTCCGGACGGTCGAGCGGGCGTCCCTCGTAGGTCGGGTGATTCTGGGCAGGCATGAACACTCCTTGGTCGTGCGGAACGTCGGTCGGATCAGTGCGGTGGTGAGCCGGCTGGTGGTGCTGTGATCCACGCTGACCGGGCTACCCGGCCGTAGCCTGTTCCCCGGCTGTAGGAACCCTGTGAACGCGGACGTCGGATTCGGTGCCGGGCAAGGATGGCCGGGGCACCGCTCCCCGTGGCAGGATTGTGCCGTGATGCCGGGTCGACACCCGGCCCGCGAACCGCCCCGAAGAAGAGGGAGTGACCGGCGGCCGCGGAGCCGATCGGTCCCGGCCCACCCCGGTAGTCAGGAAAGGGGGTGAGACGGTTGAATGCACCCTCCATGCACGACGGCGACCTGATCGAGGTCACCGTCACCAGGAATCTGCCGTTCGGCGTGCTCGTCGAGTCGTCGGCGGGCGTGCCCGGGTTGATTCGCGGCGTGACCGTCGCCATCGGTGAGACCGTGCGCGTCCGCGTGGTCAGCTACGACGTCGATCGGCAGCGCTTCCACGCCAGCCTGTCGTAGTGGTTGCCTCGGGTGCCCGGATGCGTCGGGCGCCCGAGGTCCAGGCCGGCCGAGGCTCAGGCCGGCCGGACCAGGGTGCCGATGAGCCACCGTGCGCCGGAGCGCAATTCCTCGGCGACGCCGGCGTCGCCGCCGATGTGCCGCACCAGGCAGTTCTCGAACAGCCCGTCGAAGGTGGCGTAGGCGACGAGCGGGGTCACCACCGGCCGACCGCCGGCCAGCATCGCGTAGCGCTCGACGACCCGCCCGATCATCGCCTCGAGCTGAGCGTCCAGCTCGGCGACGGTCAACCGCAGCACGTCTTCGAACGTCGACTGGGACCGCAGGTCGTACCACAGCCGGTGCAGGGCGAAATCCTCGCGCATGGTGGTGACCAGCGCCTCGGCGAAGTCGTCCGCCAGCGCCGCCGCGGTTCCGGACCCGGCGATCACGGCGTCGTACCGGGTCACGCAGGTGGCCTTGTAGCGACGCACGCAGAAGGTGATCAACTCGATCTTGTCGCGGAAGTAGTAGTGCAGCACGCCGTGGGAGAACGACGTCTTCTGGGCGATCTCCCGGAGGCTGGTGCGCGCGTAGCCGAGCTCGCCCAGGGTGACCAGGGCCGCGTCGGCCAGCTCGTTCCGGCGCGCATCGAACTTGTCGACGCTGCGGCGATCGAACCGGCTCGGCTCGATGACCCGCGTCGTCTCCAGCTGCGTCCCCATCTGCGGGACCGGCCTCCTTCCCTGCCGCGGACCACCGCGCACGCGGATGAATGCCACCCGCCACCCCTCAGGTTACGTCCGGCGTCGTCTTGACAAGTGTCCAGATAACTCTTGACAACTGTCAAGATATTGCCGCAGCCTGGCATCGCGGACTGCACCGTCGGGGCGACGGCAGTGCCGGAGACAAGGGCAAAGGAGCCTGCGCATGACCTCGATCGATCTCACCGGCCGCGTCGCATTCGTCACGGGTGGCGCCCAGGGCCTCGGCGAAGGCATGGCCGGAGCGTTGGCCGCCGCCGGGGCGACGGTCGTCATCGCGGACGTCAACGAGGCCGGTGAGCAGACCGCCAAGGCTCTCGGCGAAACGCACGGATTCGTCCGGCTGGACGTGACGGACGACGCGAACTGGGCCGGCGCCATTCGGGCGACCGTCGACGAGTACGGCGGGCTCGACATCCTGGTCAACAACGCCGGCGTCGAGATCTCTTGCCTGATCACCGAACTCGAGGTCACTGACGTCCACACGATGCTCGACGTCAACGTTGTCGGCACCGCGTTGGGTCTCAAGCACGGGCTGCGGGCGATGCGGCCGGGCGGCGCCGCCGGCCGGGGTGGATCCATCATCAACGTCTCGTCGGTGGCCGCGACGATCGCATTCCCCGGCATCTCGGTGTACTCGGCGACCAAGTCCGCGGTCGACCGGTTGACCCGGGTGGCCGCGATGGAGTCCGGCAAGCTCGGCTACGGGGTACGGGTCAACTGCGTCTATCCGGGCCTGGTGCCGACCGCGATGGGGATCGGACTGGCCAATGACATGGCCACCATCGGCATCTACCCATCGGCCGAGGCCGCGGTGGGCGCGGTCGTCGAGCTGACCCCCGCCGGCCGGCTCGGCCAGGTCGACGACATGGCCGATGCGGTGGTGTTCCTCGCCTCCGACGCGGCCAGATTCATCACGGGGGCCGGCTTGCCGGTCGACGGCGGCATGGGCATGTGACGGACTCACGGGAAGCGAGAAGCCAATGACCGAGAAGCGCGTCGTCGTCTATGGGGCCTCCGGGTACACGGGCCGGTTGATCTGCGAATACCTGCGCGAGTACCACGTCCCGTTCGTCGCGGCCGGCCGGGACGAGGACCGGCTCAAGGAGTCGATGGCCCACCATGTGGCCGGCGTCGAGACCGCCGACTACGAGATCAAGGCGGTCGAGCACACCGCCGATGCATTGAGCGAGCTGTTCACCGGCGCCGCGGTGGTGCTGAACACGGTGGGTCCGTTCGCCAAATGGGGGCCACCGGTGGTCGAGGCCGCCCTGGCCGCCGGCGCGCACTACACCGACACCACCGGCGAGCAGGACTGGCTGCTCACCTGCGAGCGGCAGTACGGGGCCACCTTCGCCGAGCGGGGCCTGCTGCTCGCCCCGGGCATCGCGCAGATGTACACGACCGGCGAGATCGCCGCCCAGATCTGTCTGGAGCAGCCCGGTCTGGACACGCTGGACATCGCCGTGTTCTGGGGCGGCAGCCCGACGATCGCCTCCACCCAGACGATCCTGATCAACGCCGCCACGTCCCAGGCGCACTACCTGGAGCAGAACGCCTACGTGCCTTTCGATCCCGGTCAGGGGCTACTGCCGCTGGTCATTCCGGGCCAGCACGAACTCGCGCTGTCCCTGCCGTGGGGTGGCACGAGCCATCCGGTCTGGTTCAAGCGGGACCCGCGGGTGGCCAACGTCAAGGCACAGGGCGGGGTCTTCAACGCCGCGCTGATGAACGGCGTGCCGCAGATCGTCGCCGCCGCCATCGAGGCGACCAAGGACATGGCGCCGGACGACCGGGACGCCGCCCTGTTCGCCACCGCGGCCCAGGTGATGAACACGATGCCGCCCCGGGAGCACACCCGGATCAACCGGTCGCTCGACTCGGTGCACGCCTCCGGTCCGCTCGGCCGGGCGCACTGCGTGATCCACGGCAACAGCAACTACAAGCAGACCGGCCTGCTGCAGGCGTACGCGGCGTACTCGTTGCTGCAGCAGCCGCCGCTCCGGGCCGGGTTCGCGTCCGGCTGTCAGGCGTTCGGCCACCGCGAGCTGCTCGGCGTGCTGCGCTCGTTCGGCTTCGTGATGGAGCCGATCCTGACCGTCGCGCGGTGACGTCGTGCGCCTCGTCGACTATCTGGACAAGGGTGCCTCGCTCGGCCCGGACCGGCCCTGCCTGACCACGGATGGCGTCAGCCTGAGTTACCGGGACGTGCAAGACCTTTCGTATCGCGTCGCCGCGGCGCTGGTCGCCGTCGGCGTCACCCCCGGGGCCAAGGTCGCCATCCTGTCGGCCAACGACCCGGTCGCATTCAGCTGCGTGTTCGGCATCAGCCGGGCCGGGGCCGTCTGGTGCCCGATCAACCCGCGCAACGAGGCGGCCGAGAACCGCGAACTGCTGGATCTCTTCGACTGTTCGGTGCTGCTGTTCCAGGCGTCCTTCGCGCCGCTGGTCGACAAGATCCGCCACGAACTGCCCGGGGTCAACACCTGGGTATGCCTCGACCCGGACGAGCCCGCAGACGGGGGCGTGCTCGGCTGGGACGACTTCCTGGCCGGCGGGGCGGATGACCGGGGGCACGCCGCCCCCGACCGTCCCGCCGACCGGGATCTGGCCATGATCGTCGGCACCGGCGGCACCACCGGCCGGCCCAAGGGCGTGATGCTGACCGGCACCAACCTGGAGACGATGACGGCCATCACGCTGATGAGCTACCCGTTTCCGGGCCGGCCCATCTACCTGGCGCTGGCGCCGTTGACCCACGCCGCGGGGGTGCTGTGCTTCCCTATCATGTGCCGCGGCGGCGAGATCGTGATCATGCGGAAGCCGGACGTCGCGGGGTTCGTCGGGCACATCGAGCGATACGGCATCACGCACACCTTCCTGCCGCCGACGCTGATCTACATGGTGCTCGCCGAACCCTCGTTGGACACCACGAATCTGTCATCGCTGCAATGCTTCTGGTATGGCGCCGCGCCGATGTCGGCGGCCCGGCTGGAGGAGGCGCTGACCCGGATCGGACCGGTGATGGCGCAGCTGTTCGGGCAGACCGAGGCGCCGATGATGATCTCGACGATGGCCCCCTCCGACCACTTCAACCCGGACGGCACGGTCGCCACCGGACGCCTGGCGTCGGCCGGCCGGCCGGCCCCGCTGGTCATCGTCGGGATCATGGACGTCGACGGTGCCCTGCTGCCCGACAACGAGCGGGGTGAGATCGTCGTGCGCGGATCGCTGGTCACTCCCGGGTACTTCCGCAACCCGCAGGCCACCGCGGAGGCGTCCCGGTTCGGCTGGCACCACACCGGCGACATCGGCTACCTGGACGAGGACGGGTTCCTGTTCATCGTCGACCGGGCCAAGGACATGGTGATCACCGGCGGCTTCAACGTCTACTCGACCGAGGTCGAGCAGGCGATCATGCAGCACCCCGGAGTGCGGGACTGTGCCGTCGTCGGCCTGCCGGACGAGAAGTGGGGTGAACGGGTGGTCGCCGTGCTGCAGACGGCACCCGGCGTCGTCGTCGAGCCCACCGAGATCATCGCGTTCGTCAAGGAGCGCATCGGAAGCGTCAAGGCACCCAAGGAGATCCACATCTGGCCCGACCTGCCCCGGTCCAAGGTCGGCAAGGTGCTCAAGACCGACATCAAGCGGTCGCTCGACGCGACCGTTTGACCACCCAGCCGTGCCGGCCGGTCCGGTTCCGCACCGGGCCGGCCGGCGCACCACCCCTAGGCTGAGCCGGTGCCCGGTCTCCAGACGCTCCTCCCGGCAGCGACCGTGGCGGTGGCGTTCGGCGACGAGCCGCCCGACGGCGATCTCGGTCTGTACCCGGGCGAGGAGGCGGCCGTGTCCAGGGCGGTGCCCCAGCGGCGCCGTGAGTTCCTCGTCGCCCGGTCCTGCGCCCGGCAGGCGCTGCGCCGGCTGGATGCGCCGGCCGGCGCGATCCCCAAGGGCTCGGCCGGCGAGCCGCTCTGGCCGGTCGGGGTGGTCGGCAGCATCACCCATTGCGCCGGATATGCCGCGGCCGCGGTGGCCCGTTCACCCCGGGTGCTGACCCTCGGCATCGACGCCGAACCGAACGAGCCGCTGCCGGCGGGTGTACTCGGACTGACCGCTTCGGCGGCCGAGATCGCCCGTCTCGACCCGCTGGCCGCCGCGGACCCGACGGTGCAGTGGGGACGGCTGCTGTTCTGCGCCAAGGAAGCTCTGTACAAGGCCTGGTATCCCGTGCAGCGGCGATGGCTCGGGCTCGACGAGGTCGACGTGCAGCTCGGTCGTGACGGGTGGATTTCCTGCCGGCTGCTGGCGCCGACGGTCGATTCGGGGCCGTTCGCGCACTGCCAGGGGCGATGGGCGCTGGACGATCGGGTTCTGCTTGCCGCGGTGTCGCTGCCTGCGACCGACTGAGCGGTGTACGGCGCAGCCGGTGCCGTGCACGTTGACCTGACCGCCCGGTACCGAGGCTGACCGCCTTGGGGTTCACCTCGCAGCAACCCAGGACGCCGCAGACAACGCCGGCGGGCCCGACCGATGGACACTCATGCAGGTGTTCGAAAATTAAGCTCTGAGATGCTGTTCAAGTGTTGTTCGCGACATCGGTTTCAGGTACAATCGAACACATGTCGAGCACCGAGCAGGCCGTCGCGTTCCTCGCGACGCTGGCCGCGCTCGACACCAACGGCACGGACCCTGAGCGGATCGACGAGATCACCGCCCTGGAACAACTCAAAGCTGCGATCAGCGCCCGGCAGGCCCGCCTCACCGACGCGTTCGCGGTGTCCCACCGCGCCACCCTTATCAAGGCGGGCGTCAAACCGGTCGACGCCCGCCGCTCCGTGTGCGCGCAGATCGCGCTGGCCCGCCGGGACAGCCCGCACCGGGGCAACCGGCACGTCGGCCTGGCCCACACCCTGGTTCACGAGATGCCGCGGGTCCTGCAGGTGCTGGAACGCGGTGAGGGCAGTGAATGGCGGGCCACCCTCGTCGCCCGGGAAACCGCCCACCTCAGCACCGAGGACCACGCCCGGATCGACGCCGCCCTGGCTCCCCACCTGGCCGGGTGGAGCGACCAGCACACCGCGCGGCAGGCCCGCGGTTGGGCGCACCGCCTCGACCCCGAAGGTGCCGTCGACCGCGCCCGCAGGGCCGTCACCGACCGGCGGGTCACCATCCGACCGGCCCC